>JBAUID010000082.1:0-3671 GCA_049680625.1 Burkholderiaceae bacterium
AATCTGAACGATCCGGCGCGATGTCGTGTCAGGCTGGCAATGATTTCAGCGGTTAATTGAACAACTTAGCAACGACTAACCCACAGGAATGACTTTACAGAGTTTTGCCAATCGATAAAACCAGGGTTCCTTTGCCAAGATTCCGGTTGTACCCGTTAACCCAGCAGGCGTCTTTGGCATTGGTGTCAATGTAGGCCAGGGACACATCGAATCCGTGAACTGACTTGCTACCCGAAATGCTCCAGTCGGCATACGGACAATCGTCGTTGTTGCGAATGTCCTGATAGCCAAGATGAAAGCCGATATCAAAACCCTTGACCGGCATGTCGTACGAAACGTCGAGATATCCCGAGCCTTTGCTGTCGTCAAAGCCGAACAAGTTCGTCATTGAGATCGAGTAGCTCAGCGCCAGTGCATTAACGCTGGTGCCAATAGAAAACTCCGCTGTGTTCGGACTGGTCAGGCCGGCGGGAAACTTGCCGGGGTAGTAGTAGTAGATCAGACCAAGGTCGATATCCTGACCACCCAATTTGGCTGTATAGCCACCGTAGAAGTCCCATTCCATACTGTTGCTGATGCCGCCGATATCCGACAGCCAGCTCACATTTGACGCCCAGGTGCCAAAGGACAGCGGGCCATTTTCCCAGTCAAAGCCACCTTGAATTGCCGGACGAGCATTGTTCTGGCTGATGCCCCGAAAGCGGTAGTCAGTTGTTAACGCCGCGTTCCCCGAAAAAGCGCTGGTCTCCTGAGCGATAGTGGGCGGCGTAATTGCCATTGCCGTGCCGGTAACAGCAGCCGACAGCAAAAGACTCGATACGGATTTCATTATTTCCCCTGTAGTCATTTCATACCCCGACCGTTGTCGGGTTAACAAGGGAATTGCAATTCTCATGCCAGCAATTTTCTGCCCTAAGGCCCTGCTCAAAGTGACAAAATCGGGCTGTTTTGCGCTGATCTGATCTGTATTGGTGCGATTTACGCGGCCGACGCACCGAGGCAGTGATCGCATACAGAACAAGGGAAGCAGGGCCGGATTTCCCCAGGCGACGACAGCTGCCTGGGTCACGGAGACAGAGATAATAAAAACGCAACCAAATCGTCACGATCGCGGGCAGATAACGTAAGCGGTTGCAAAATCGTCTCACCATTGGCGTGCAGCCGGGTGACATCGATGTCGGCGTACCAGTCGACCACGTCGCGCAGTGTGGCGAGGCTGCCATCGTGCATATACGGGGCGGTGGTTTTCAGGTTACGTAGTGACGGCGTGCGCCACTGACCCCAGTTGACCTGCCCGAGCTTGAGGCTGGCAACCGCTGGTGGTCGGATTTCACAACCATCTTCACCATTGGCATTTGTTTGTCGCTGACTAAATACACCCAGTTGGTTGTAGGGATCGGCTTGCACCCGCTGAATACCGCGGAAGCGACCGGGATCAACCTGGCCGGGGGCGACAATAAACGGGCGGCCGATATCGTGAAACTCGCCATTGCTGAAATTAGGCCCGTAGTGGCACAAATGGCATTGTCCTTTGCCAGAAAAAATACCAAGACCGCGCCATGCAGCCAGAGGGTACGATGGGTATTCGTTTGTCGCTGAGCCTCTTGCGGGCGGGTTGAAAAACTCTTTATACAAACGGTCAAACGGGGTGGGCCCGGACCGCAGGGTGCGCACGTAGGCTGCAATTGCCTTGGCCCCATAGACCATCAGCGATTCGTCAGTAGTCACTGACGTGGCTGAACGTCGGTTGCTGCAAATCAGATTGCTGTCGCCGGCGCGCTGCGCAGCAAGTGCTGCCTGGGCAATAAAGACCGGGTCCCGTCGAATGGCTGCGGCAATGGTCGAAGGTGTGCTGCCCATCTCAATCGGCGACAACAAGGGGCGCAGGCTTGCTGCCCATAAACTGTCTGCGCCACCGTCCCAGCCGAACCAACGCTGTTGATCCAGGTTGAACAAGCTCTGGGTGTTACGGGTATGGGTTTGAATGCCACTGGCTAACGGCAAATTGTCTGTGAATCCCCAGCGGGCCTGATGACAGCTGCTGCATGATATGTCTGCCCGGGCAGATAGTTGCTTGTTATTGAATAACGACTCGCCCAGTCGCTCAGCATCTGCTGAACCGGATAATTCATTACCCGGGTCTGTCGCGGGCTCGGGTGGCCAGGGCCCGTGACGCCGTATCTGCTCAAGCTGTGTCTGGGTTGGCTTGAATCTGTCGAATGCTGATGTTGCAGTCAAACTGTCTTGTGCCCGGGCTGTTATTGCAATCGCCGTCAACCCGGTAATGCCGATCAGGCTGCTAATGCTGACAAAACGGACTACCGACAATCGTTTGCGCAGCAATCGGTGTAATCGCAGCAGACCCATCGTGAATGCCCGGTGTCTGGCTACTATCGGATGGTGAAGTCTGCCGCCAGCATTTCGCTGCGCTGTGGGCCATTCAACGTGACCCGCCACTGCCATTGGCCCGGCATATGCAGGAGCAGCCCATGGGCCTGGTAAACAACTGGTTCGTCACCTGCCTTCGAGATCCGGACCAGCTGCGGTTGATAATTCATGCCGTGTCCGTGGCGGGGCATCGTGGCGTCAAGCTGTACTTCGTCTAGCCCGGTTCGGTTACACAGACTCAGGGTGACATCAAAAGCTTTGCTGACTTCAATTGGCCGACTGGTCTGTAACAAACCGTGGCCGGATTTGCCGCTCAATTGCGAAAAGTGCGGCTTGCTGTCGGTGCTGGTGGTATCCAGCCCTGTCGAAACCGTTTTGATGGATTGCCCCGGAGCCGGGGTACACGAAAATAAGTGTGATGCCGGTATTTGCGCTCTGTTCGCTGGCTCTAACTCGGTTTTTGACTGCGGTTTGTTTTTTTCATCTGCCTTGTCCGTTGCCTTTTTTTCAGTGGCGACCCGGTTTTTTTCCCAGACCGGCATAAGCAAGGCTTCGGCATTAGCCCACGCAATATTCCGGGCGATTTCGTCCGGCAGGGATGTCAGCCAGGCCCGTGATGATTTTGCATGTTCGGGAATAAAGTAGATTCGTTCCGGCGTATAAGTATCAGTACCCAGCATGATGCGGGTTGGGAATTTCTCGAATAGTGATTTGAATTTCGGATTCACCGACGCGCCACGAGCGATGTCCGAACGAAACGCCAGATCCGCCCACAGGTTGGGATGGGTCGCGAGCATTGCACTGACGGCATCCGGATCGTCGAAGCCGGCGTGAGCCCACAGGATTTTTACGTTCGGATTGTGGGCGAACAAGCGCCGCACGGCGTCAGCATCGGAGTGGGCATGCAGGATCAGGTTGTGCTGCGACGCCAGTTCGACAATGCGTTTGGGAATTGGCAGGTCGGCGGTGTCACCATATAAGTGAAACTCGCCGATGCTTGCGTACCGGTTCTTGCTTAGCAGGTTTTCAACATAGGCCAGGGCGTCGGGGTCTTGATACCAGGTGCCGGTTTCACCCCGGCGCCGATACGGTCGTAAACCAGGGATGATTAAGTCGGGCGCCAGGGCGGACAATTGCTGTGTGCCGTTGTCGTCAGAACTGGAAACCAGCGCGCGGCGTAATCCGGCTGAGCGCATTAATTCAATCACCCGAGCCGGCGGCGTCATCTCAACCGAATCGTGGCTGTAATGTACGTGGGCATCAATAATGGGTAAGGGTTCGGC
>JBAUID010000083.1:0-3213 GCA_049680625.1 Burkholderiaceae bacterium
GCTGAGAGCCCCCGCTACAAATTTGGCCGGGTCTGGTGAACCTACTGCCGTGCCCCCGGTGTCCGTGGGGTCAACCGGGTCCATGGCGTCGTCGATTTCTATCGGGTCGGTGATGCCGCTGGAGCAAGCGGCAATAGCCACCGCCGTCGCCATTACTACCGAGGCAATGGCAATAAGCCGTCGGGTCACTGTTTTCATTGTTGTTGAGTTCCTCAAATTGAATTCGGATCAGGCTTCAAGCCGATATTCAAAATGGCAGGAAACAACTATGGAGCCAGTGTGCAGGCGCGGTAAGCATTTGGCGGCCTGCGCCAAACCCTGGTGAAACAGTGGCCTTTTCCAACTGACTAATCGAATGACGAACAGCGATTGCCAAACAGCTTGCCAATCAGAAACTAAATAGGTATCGTAGTCGTAAGTGGATTGGGGGTGCCCGGTCGGCGTCACAGCCTCGGTGGCTTCACCGGGGCTTTTCGCTTTATGGGGATGGAAAAACCTTGAGGCCAACGCCTTCAAAATCACTGCCTACGTTATCCCTACCACCGTCGCAATAAAACTTTGATTTGAGAATTTCGAACGCTCGATTTTCTTGGTTTGGGCGCAGATGACTTAGACCAATCGGGCGGGCCACAAGATCGGCAAGTTGCAATCCGGTAGACATAGTCCTCTTGTCTGAAAACACGACCTCAAAAGGTAAGTGAACTCCAAGCTGATTTTGTCCGTCGCAAACCCTTCGAAATTCAAGTTCCAGCTCCTTGTCTTCTCGCTTACCGCGGCATTCAACCACCACGTGCGTAAGACAAGTTTGCTGTCTCTTTTCGCAAAGAAGCTGGTACAGCGACTCCATACACGACGCCAAGGCGACATGATAGGGGTTCGTATTCAGCTTTCCACCTTCGGCGAACGTTCGCTTGTCAATGATGCAGGCGATTAGAATGAAGTTGCTATCGTCAACAATTTCGCTAAGTTCGTCGAGAAAACTGGCTTTGTCTTCAGCACTGCGAAAAATATTGAACTGGCCCTTCTCTTTCCGGATTTCATTCTCGTGGAGAACGACTTGATCATGACCAAAATGCCGGAACTTGAATTTCTCTAATGCCGGCACAACAGATTGACTGTAGTGACTCTTGTGAAAGACGCAAAAAGCCAATACGAAGATCGGATAGTCTGGATCGTTGGCAAGAAGCGTATGGTCCCCGCTTTCGTCGACATAAACAATGTAATTCCCGAATGCTTGCGGTCTGAATCGGTTGGGCGCCATTCTTTAAGTCTAACTCAATGACCTGGACCACAACGGTGCCATCATACTAATTGGTACCGGCTACCACTGGGGTGCTGTCGCGCCCACCCTCTTGTCATGCAACGGCTGGGTTTTCAGTTGAGACAAAATTGACAGGCACTGCTTTGAAATTCTGAACAAGTCGCGCCGCCATTCCGGTCTTGTCGAATCATTTCTGACGGACCAACTAACCCTTAATGCTCAGCCGACTAGAGCGGCCGTGGCTCTCCAGGCATCCCGCCTGCCGTTTCTGGGCCAGAGAACATCGGGCGAGAAACCGAAACACCTCCACTGTCGCCGATATCACAAACCAGCCTCCCTTAAACCACCACAAAAACCGCCCACTGCCCGGGAATCCCTTTCAACTCATGCTGCCCTTTGTCATCGAACGTCAGGCCAGAGCCCGCCACCAGGTCGCGTACAGTGCCCGAGACCAGCACTTCCCCCGCTTGCGCTAACGCCGAGATCCGCGCACCGATATGCACGGCAATACCGCCCAGTTTGTCGTTCACGATTTCACATTCACCGGTATGGATGCCCACCCGAACCTCCAGGCCGAGGCTCTTTAACCGGGGGACTATGGCGCGGGCACACTGAATCGCGCGGGCTGGCCCGTCGAAGGCGGCAAAGAAGCCGTCACCAGCCGTATCGATTTCACGGCCACGGAAAAACGTGAGTTCTTTACGCACGGCTTCGTGATGGGCAGAGATCAGCTGGCGCCAGGCGCTGTCACCCATGCTGGCGGCTTGCTCGGTTGCGCCGACAATGTCGGTGAACATCACGGTGGCTAGTACGCGGTCAACGGCGGCGGAATGGTGGGTGCCGGTCATGAAGGTTTCGATTGCTTCCAGTATGGTGTCGGCTCCGTTTGTGTATGGGACGTGGTCGGCATGGTGGATCTCTTCGATTCTTGCACCTGGAATATGATTCACCAGGTAGCGGCCCGCCTCAATCGGCATGATCGGATCGTCCCGCGCGTGAATGACCAGTGTGGGCACTGTAATCGTTGGCAAGATAGAGCTGATATCAATGCTGAAGTTCATTCGGCTCAAAGTCATGGCATCTCGTGCACTTGCCGACATCCGCAACAGTTTCGCCCACCAAATGCGAAAACGCTCATCTCTGGCCATCGAAAACGCGCGTGCCTCGATACCAACGGCGGTTCCCCAAGCGTTCGTTAAGTCCTGATAAACCTCCTCGAACGTTTCATCAGTCATACCCCACGGGTAATCAGGCGCCCACGCCCGCCGTGCATATGAGCCTGCCAATATCAGTCGGTTAATGCGCTCCGGATGCGTCGCCGCGAACAAACAAGCCATCGGCCCGCCTTCAGACCAGCCAAAAAGTGAAGCAGACTCAGAACCCACCGCGTCAAGCACCGCTCGAACATCATCAATACGCACTTCGAGTGAAGGCATCTCTGGCACCCGATCAGATAACCCAGTGCCCCGCTTGTCAAACAAAATCACCCGGCAAAACGTTGCCAGGTACTCGTGAAAGCGAACGTACTCCGGACATTCCCAGTACACCTCCAGGTTGGAGATCCAGCCGGGGATGACAACAAGATCTTCGGGTCCGTCGCCGATAACTTGGTAGGCGATGTTGACGTCACCGCTGTTGGCGTATCGGATCTCTGGGGTCATGGGTGGTAGTCCTGAGTTGGGACAGATGGGTTGAGTATTTCACACCCTCGGTTTCATACGATCGCTTTACCGATCTATCGAATGACTTCGAGCCATTCTAGGCGCTTAGCGGAGCTTTGCCGCGCCTTCCACAGTATGCAAATGCGTATCCCAATAATTCAGGATGCCGCCACAATGTCAAAATTGGCACAACCAGCCGTTCGAGTGCCCGGTCGCCATTGCCAGGTTAGATCATAATGAACGGTAGCCTGTTACGTCCCATAGCCTGACTACTCCATAGCCTGATTACCC
>JBAUID010000084.1:0-20439 GCA_049680625.1 Burkholderiaceae bacterium
GGATGGCGAACCCGGAACAAGGGTACAAAGGCTTTGCCTTGCTGTGGTACGAAATGAAGCCTGTCGCAGACATGATTGGTTTTTTTATTCCCGACTGGATTGCCGATCTTGTCCCGGGCAATTACCCACGCCATGACGCAGCGGGTCAGGTCACGTCGAACCTGAAAAGCAAGGTGTACAACGTTGCCACCGGAAACTTCAATTCGTTCTCGGTGCCGGTGCCAATCGGGCATATTTGGGATTCGTTAATGCGGGTACTGGCCGGGTTGTTTATGGGGGTAATCCTCGGCGTTCCCCTCGGCTTGTTCATGGGTTTATCACGTTTTGCCAAGGGCTTTTTTGACCCACTGATCGAACTGTACCGCCCGATTCCGCCGCTGGCCTGGGCGCCGCTGATCCTGACTATTTTCGGTATTCAGGATGACGGCAAGATTTTCCTGCTGTTTATGGTTGCTTTTGCGATTATGGTCATTTCGGCCCGCACCGGTGCAACCGGTACACAACTTTCAAAAATCCACGCGGCCCATTCTCTGGGCGCTTCAAACCGGCAAATTCTGCGGCAGGTCATCCTGCCAAACTCGTTGCCTGAAATTCTGACCGGGATACGAATTGCCATTGGTGTTTGCTGGGGAACGCTGGTGGCCGCGGAAATGCTGGCTGGAACCACCGGTATCGGATTTGTTGAAAACGTCGCGCGCAAACAATCTGACTATGAAATCATCTGGATGACGATCATCATCATGGGCGTTCTCGGCCTGCTGTTCGACTTGATGATGCGCTGGATTATCGCGCGGACTATTCCCTGGCGAGGCAAGGGCTAGCGGGTTGTTTAAGAACCAGTCCAGGCCAGGCCAGGCGAGAAATTGCTCTCGCCTGAGTCAGTCAATTATTACCGAAAGCCGCGCGCTTCCTGCTCGGTGGGCAACCGACCCATAGGGGTAAAGTCATTGACAACATTGGGCAGGTCAACGGACAAACGCGACAAAATCTCCTGCTTGTTCAAACCAATTTTTGCTGCCAGATCATCCAGGGTTTCAGAACCAATAATTTGCTCCAATGATTCGGGTAGTACCGGTTTATTTGGCCCGGCACCAAGCCAGGAATCAGCGGTCTGACGCTCTCCAGCCTGCTTAAACCGATCCAGAACGTCACTAAGGCCGCCAACCACAGTGCCGCTGGACGCCGCTGCGCCCCCAAACATTTCGTTTAACTGACTGGCCGACTCGGCTTGTTCGGGGGCGCTGGCCGAGGTGAGGGATTCCTGAGCCTTCGCAAGCATTGCGCTGATTTTGTCCCGGTTTTTGTATCCGGCTATGGCGAGTAGCCCGAGCAGGGCTGTCATGTTTGGCATGGTTGATTTGTTCATCTTGATTCTCCTGAGTGATACCTGATGGGCACCGTGATTGCTATAGCCAAGTCGTCAAAAGCTTACCACGCGCCAATCCTTTTTTCTGAGTACACATTTGGGCCCAAACGCGCCATCATGACGCACCGGAGCCCCACAAAAAAAGGGCAACAAGACGATTGCCTTGCTGCCCACGGGGGTTACATTTCTGTAGCCCTGGAACTTCGCAGACTATTTTGACTGCTTTTGTTTTTCCTGAAATTGGATGAATCGGACCGCATCAACCGCTTCGAGCCGGCCGACTGGCCCTGTACTGTAGGTTGCCGACAGTACTTTTCCGGTGTTGTCGAGCACAAAACTGGTTGCCTGAATGATCTGCCGGCGATCTTCCCACCAGGCTCCGAAAGATTCAGCCTGCGCCTTTGTCACCCCATAGGCGACCGGGAAGGTTAAATGGGCCGTGCCTTCGGCAACTTTTTCTTTGGGCTCTGCTGTTGCGCCAATTACCTGGGCACCAAGGCCTTCAAGTTCGGCGAGTTTTTCCTGGAAACCGTCTAACTGACGGTTACAGTACGGTCACCAGTGCGCCCGGTAAAAAAGTATGACCCTGTAGCTGGCATCAGAAGGCCCGGCGAGATTAATAGACTCCCCGGACAATAAGTTCAGTGATACGGCTGGAAAAGCATCCCCTGAATTTAGTTTGTCGGCCATATGATTTTTCCGCTTTGGATTTTTTACTTTAGATTTTGTAACTTGGTCTCGTCGCCTGGTGCTGGTTCTATCAAGCGTACTTTGGAGCTTAGTATCAACTTAGTATCAAGCTGACTTACTCAATATCAAGCTGACTTACTCAAGATATTTCTGAGTTTTATTCGACAGCTCGAGGATAACACCATTCACCAAATTTTTTTTAAACGAACTGCCGTTTGTTAACAAAAAAAATGTGCCGCCAATTAAAAAAACTAAGCGAAAAATGATGCAAAAAAAATGTTCAATAGAAGAACTGAAATGCACCGACCTGACAGTTGTGGATAACCTCGGGCGCAAGCTACATGTCCATCACCGACAACGAGCGGACATTGCGTCGTTCACTGCTGACCGCATCGTCGTGCTTCAGCACGGCGCCACCTACGGCTCAAGCGCTTTTGAAACACGGCTCGGGTCGATGAGCTGGATGGACCATCTTGCCTTGCGCGGCTTCGACGTGTATTGCCTTGATCTTCCTGGCTACGGCAAATCCGAACGTCCGGAAGCGATGGACGAGCCGGCCGAAAACAATCCGCCGTTTATGAGAACACCAGAAGCATCTGACTGCCTGGCAAGCGTTATAGAACATGTTTGCAAGCAACGAGAAGTTGAACGGGTTTGCCTGATCGGCTGGAGCTGGGGAACCGCGATCTGCAGCTTTTTTGCAAGCCAACATCCCAGGCGGGTTGAGCGCCTGGTCTTGTATGCCCCGGTATGGGACAGGACAACATCCGGCCCGTCGCCCATTCATGTTGAAGGCAAACTCGGCGCCTACCGAACGATCGATCGCGCCGCCACCCTGGCGCGCCGCCACGGTGGCCTGCCCGATGCACTTAAAGGTGTCGTGATGCCATCGGACTGGTTTGACCAATGGTGGCAATCCACCGCGGCGTCCGATCCGCTTGGCAACGGTGAGAGTATTCGAGCACCCAACGGCGTTGTTCTCGACGCTATTGAGTACTGGAACCAGGGCAAGCCACGCTACGACCCGAAAAAACTCCGGTCACCGCTGCTAATCGTTGTTGGCGAATGGGATAATGATACGCCGCCACACATGGCAGTGACACTGTTCAATTTGTGTCAACATGCCGCCTGGAAACGCTTGTCGGTACTGAGCGGCGGAACCCACACGATGCTGATGGAGCGCAATCGAATACTGTTATTTCGGACAGTGCTTCAGTTTTTAACCGAATCCGCCCCTGGCGCCGACGTATTGGAGTAATCATGTTATCTGTCGAAATGCAAAACCTGATCACAACGTATACGGCCGGTATGGTAGCTACAGTTAATGCTGACGGCACGCCAGCGGTTTCGCCCAAAGCAACCTTTGTGGTTGTTGACGAACGTGCCATCGCCTTCGGCAATATCCGATCGCCGTTGACCCTGGCGAATATCCGGCGCCACCCACCGGTTGAAGTCTGCTTTCTCGATGTGCTGACCCGCAAAGCGGTAAGAGTTCGCGGCTCCGCCAGCATTCACAAGAAAGACACGCCAGATACGGCAATGGCTGGCGCGTTTAACCGCATCTGGGGGGAATATCTTGATCAGATGTCACACTTTGTGCGCATCGATATCAGCAAAGCTGAGCTGATCATTTCACCGGCTTATGATAACGGCGCCAGTGAAGCGCAGTTACGTCAGATCAACCTCGACAAACTGAACAACTTATAAGCGCCTGCCCTGCAAGCACACGAAAACCAGAGAACCGGGCAGGCTCGGCTAAGCGTTCGCATTGCCGGGTCACTGCCTTCGGTTCTTTTGCGTCTTAGTCCTGCAGCTGATCCCAGACTTCGCGGTCACGTTCCATGGTCCAGATACGTGGCCAATCGATACCGTCATACTCATCCCAAAGCCGTTGTACGTTAAACGGCAGGCAGTGTTCAAATATTGGCCATTGACCAAAAGTGGGTGCCAGCGCCGTATGGGTTGCTTCGAATGCCTCTTTCAGAGTGCCGCCCCGTTTGTGCACGGCTTCGACGTGTTCACGCATGCCGGTTAAGAACCCCCGGGTCTGTTCAACTGATGCATCAACAGCCGCCCGTCCTTTGGCTACCGCGCCGCGCCCGCCGATGAGCGCCTCTGCCTGAAATGCCTTGATATTGTCCAGGGTATGGGTAGACCAGTCCATGTGAAATGCATCCCCGGTATACAAGGCGGCTTCCGCCTCAACAAGGTCTCCGGCAAACAAGACCTTGTGTTTGGGATACCAGACCGAAATGTCACCCGCCGTATGCCCGCGACCGCAAAACTTCAATTCGAGATGGCCACGATCACCACCGAGTTCTATACGCATCGAGTTTTCAAACGTGAGTGTCGGACGGGTCAGACCAGGAATTTCTTCAGGGTCTTTAAACAGTCGCGGCATACGGCCAAATTCGCTATCCCAGTCTTGCTTGCCACGTTCTTCGATTAACAGACGGGTGGTTTCAGAAGTAATAATTTCCTGGGCATTAAACGCCGACGCACCCAATACCCGAACCGCGTGATAATGGGTTAATACCAGGTAACGCACTGGTTTATCCGTGTGCTTGCGCAACTGGGCCAGCCAGTCGCGGGCCGCCTGCGGCGTAGCCCGGGCCTCTATTGCCACAACAAAATCTTCCCCTTCGATGGCACCGACATTCGGGTCACCTTCCGCCGTCAGGGCGTAGACACCGTCGGCCAGAATTTCCAGGGTCTCTTTTTTCTCTGCCATGTCGGCAGATGATGCGAAAGGCTTTGCCATGCGAATCTCTTCCTTGTTGATAAGCCCTATAGGATACAACCCTCGGGGATACCTGCACGACAACCCACCGCCTTTCTCAGAAGAGCCCCGGGAACAGCCGGTTATTGCCACAACCCATGCAAACTCTCACCTGAAAACCAAACAGCCTGCCAGATAACGCCATGCCCGACACCAACCACCTTGCCGGCCAGACCCTGCCAGCACGCATCAGCGGGCTAAACGAAAGCCTGATTCTGCAAGTTGCCGCACGGGCGCTGGCCCGGGACAACAGTATCCGGCTCTATGCCGGCGAATCTGACCAGCCAACCCCGCGATTTATTATTGAAGCCGCAAATGAAGCGATGCTGCGCGGTGAGACTCGCTACGTTTTGTCACGCGGTATCCAACCGCTGCGCGATGCAATTGCCCGCTACCTGAGGCGGACGTATCACACTGATATTCAAGCGAACCGCATCACCGTAACCGTTGGTGGCATGCAGGCAATTTCGCAGTCGCTGCTGGCCATTATGGAACCCGGGGATCAGGTGATCATCCCGGTACCGGTGTGGCCCAATATTCTGGAAGCAGTACAAGCCGTCGGTGGCCAGGCAGTTGCCGTGCCCATGCAGTTTTCGACGACCGCCGGCTGGCAACTGAATATGAATCACCTGGTCGACGCAATCACCCCGGCAACCCGGGCCATTTTTATTAACTCACCGGCCAACCCAACCGGCTGGGTAATGGGTGCTGACGACATGCGTGCCTTACTAGCGCTTTGTCGCGATCGCGGCATCTGGATAATTTCGGACGAGGTATACGGTCGGCTGGTTTACCCGCGGGCCGATCGAAACACAACTCAAGCAGCTATTGCGCCGTCACTGCTGTCGTACATCAAACCCGAAGATCAGGTAATTGTTACCAACACCATGTCAAAGAACTGGTCGATGACCGGATGGCGGATTGGCTGGGTTGTTGCACCACCATCAATGGGCCTGGTGTACGACAACCTGATGCAATACAGCTCAACCGGGGCAACCACGTTTGCCCAGCATGCCGCCGTCGCCGCCCTGGACAACGGCGAACAACATATCGATTCGTTAATCGAACAATGCCGTATTGGCCGGGACATCGTCTGTGACGCTCTGGCGGGTGTTCCAGACATCCGGCTGGCAAAACCGGACGGTGCGTTTTACTTGTTTTTTGGCCTCGACGGTCTGACTGACAGCCGCCAGCTGGCGTTCGATTTGCTTGATGCCACCGGGGTCGCGCTGGCACCGGGTGCCGCTTTTCACCCGCGTGGCGAGGGCTGGATGCGGTTGTGTTTTGGCGTGTCGCATCCGACCCTGACTCAGGCGGCCGACCGTATTACAGAATTTCTGAGCGACCGGGCAAAACGGCAGAGATAAATGCGCTTCATTATTTAGCGTTACCACAACTGGCGCTTTTCCAAACCGCAGTCCAGGACATATCGATAGGCGGTCCGTCACCGGCCGCTGGAATTTCTTTCATTACCGAATGAAATTTCTTGTCCGATATCACGTTGATCTGATGCTCGGTTTTGCTGCCACCTGGACAAGCCTGGCTGATCCGAACTGTCTTTTTGCCGAGCCATTGTGAGGTTTGCTGACAACCTTCGTCAGCCGCGTCGCGAATAATTTGTTCAACACCTTTGCGTGCATCTTCCGGGGTCACGCAATGGTCGTCGGTCATTTTCTGCGCTCCTTTCATTTGTTGAGCAAGCATCGCCCGCATTTGTTCTTGCTGCTCCTTGGGCATTTGGGCAATTGCCGCTTCGACTTCCTTCATCTGAGCTGCCATTTGCTCTTTTGCGTTGATCACGACTGTCACTTCCCAAAGCCCCGCCTCCACTCTGGCGTCAGCCTGAGCCAATGCAGCCGGGCTGATCACAAGCCCCAATGTGGTTATCGCGACAGCAGCGGTTAGTGGTAACGCAATTTTCATTTGTTCTATTCTCATAAGGATTAAAAAAAGAGGTATAAATGCCAGCAGAAAGACCAACCGCATACAACAGTATTGCGCATCGGAAGTACGTCACCAACAAGTCATTAATCGAGCGACCCAACATTGAAAAATTCAATCAATCCCTCTAACCCCTATTTGACCCTCGCTGAGGTTGCCGACGCGTATCGGGACGGGCATCTCAAACCCTCCGATGTTGTTACCGCCCACCTCGAGCGTATCGAACGAATCGATCCGCGTATTGGCGCCTGGCAGGCGGTTTATGCCGATGACGCATTGGCTGCCGCCCATGCGGCTGACAAAGCATTGAAAAACGGCTATCGGATTGGCCCGTTCCACGGCATTCCGTTTGGGCTGAAAGACATTTGCGACCTGCAAGGCAAGATCACCACAGGTGGCTCAATGGCTATGAAAGACCGCATTTCCAAAGTAACCGGCAGCCTAACGCGGCGCCTGATTGTGGCCGGCGGGATTGTCCTGGGAAAAACCAAAACCGTTGAATGTGCGTTTGGTGGATGGGGCACGAATCAGCGGATGGGTACACCCTGGAACCCCTGGGATATGCAAACCCACCGGGTACCCGGTGGCTCCTCCGCCGGCTCTGCCACTGCACTGGCCGCAGGGATGGCATTGTGCGCGGTGGGCACTGACACCGGTGGCTCGGTGCGCCTGCCTGCCGCCTACTGTGGCCTCACCGGGCTAAAAGTTACCGAAGGCCGCCTGCCCACTGATGGCATCCTGCCACTTTCCCATACCCTCGACACGCCCGGCCCAATGGCAAGAACGGTCGAAGATGCGACCATCATGTTCAGCGTGATGGATGGTGCAGAGCCATGGGTTACCGACCGCGATCGCGCTGCGGGTACGGGTTTATTTGCCGGCCTTGCCCAGGGTGTGGCCGGGCTGCGTCTGGCCACGTTGAACGAGGCTGAAAGGCAAGCCTGTGATGCTGACACTTTAAGCGCGTACGACCAAGCGTTGGAACTGTTGCGCCATCTCGGTGCCATTATTGAGCCGTTAACGGGCGCCCGTGCCTATGCGAGTATGACCGCCGACAACGGCAAGCTGATCGCTGTAGAAGGCTATGCACACAACGGCCATCTCTACGACGACTTATCGTTGCCAATGGACGAAGACGTGCGCCCCCGAATGCTCAGCGGCAAGTCGCTAAGCGCTGTTGAGTACATCAGAATCCTGCAGGACCGGCAGGAAGCAAAGGCGCAGTATTACGAAGCAATGCACGGTTTTGATGCCGTCCTGACCCCAACGATGACATCGGTTGCACCACCGGTAGCGCAAATTGATCAGCAGGTGTCACCAGGGCACTTCACCCGGCCTTTCAACTACCTTGGCATGTGCGGCCTGTCATTGCCCAGCAGCCTGTCCGCAGACGGCATTCCACACAGCTTACAGATTCTTGCCAGGGGCAACGACGAAGCAATCTGCCTTCGAATAGGTGCCGCATTTGAAGCTGCACGCCCGCGCATCCCCTGGCCTGACCTGGAATGAGCAACGCGCGAACCATTTTTGAGCCAATGAACTGGCTACAAACGACCACCAAACGGTAGTTTCATTACTCGTAGAAAGTCTTCGTACTCTGGTTGCTGCCGGCCACCGTCAACCCCAAGATGATCGGGCGGCAAACCAGGTCGGTAGACGAAAGAGCCAAACAGCAGATCGTAAACTGCCGTGGTGGCGCCGTAGTTCTTAGCCTCGTCACGACTGGCGCTGTGGTGGTAGCGATGCAGCTCCGGTCCGACAAAAATGTAGTTGAGCCAGCCAATTCGCATATCAACATTAAAGTGACTGATTAAGCCATGCATTGAATTGACCATTAAAAACACTGCAACAAACACTGGACAACCGGCAAGTTTCAGAGCGCTTGTTCCAGGGTCGGGCAGCGGTCGGCCACCGTCGTTCGACGCATGTCGCGAACCTGCGTATGGTCGTATTCCCGCGCGCGATGCATCAATACCCGGTTGTCCCACATAACCAGGTCGTGTTGGCGCCACTGGTGGGCATAAACGAAGTCACGCTGTGTGGCGTGTTCGTTCAGATCGCGTAGAAACATGCGTGCCTCTGGTCGAGGCCAATCGCTAATATCACCGGCATGAGCGGACAAATATAGCGATAGCCGCCCGGTACGGGGATGGCGGCGCACCAGCCGTTGTGGCACGGGTCGATTTTTGGCCACTTCTTCATCGCTCCAGTCGGTAAAACCAAGCGTCCCGCGCGAAAACAACTGGCTATGCCAGCAAACCAGGTTAAGGCAACGATCACGACGCTTCTGATCCAACCCATCCCAGGCCGCACGCATATCGGCGAATTCTGTGTTGCCGTCCGCGTTCGGAATTTGTTTTGCCGACAGTAGTGAAAACTTGGAAGGGGTTGGTTTAAACGAACTATCCGAATGCCAGAGCATGTTGCCAAGATTAAACATTCGTGCGCGATCATCCCTGGCCATGATCTTGCCATCTTTGTCGAGATTAGAAATATCGTTCATTCTCAGCGGAAGGCGGCGTTCGTCGGCCTTGGAAACAATGTCACCCGTTGCCATCTCCATCGGGCCAAAGTGCTGCGAGAATTCGTAATGTTGGTCATCAGTGATGTTTTGATCAGGAAAAACCAAAACCGCGTAATGATCCATCGCTGCTTCGATTTGCTCAGCCTGCTGAGCAGATATACCGTTTGCAATTCGAACACCGGTCACCCGACCAGCAAAATGTGGTTGATCCGGACGAATGGCTTCGATAGCAATCACGGCATTAATCGGAATTGGTCTTATAGGAAACTAGGCATTAACCAACGCGGCAATGCCAGGATGACGTCGGGAAACAGAATAATAAATATCAAAACACCGAGCATCGGCATCAGAACGATGCACACATCGCGCATTGCATCCTTTAGCCGGATACCGCCAATAGAACTGCTAATCAACAAACACAAACCATAAGGTGGGGTCACCAGGCCAAAAGCCAGCGACACTATACCGATGATTCCAAAGTGAATCGGGTGTATGCCTGCCGCCTGCGACACCGGATACAAAACCGTACCCAGGATAATTATGGCCGGAATGGCATCAATAAACATACCCACTAGCAAAAATGCCGCCGCAATAATCAAGCCGGTAGACACCGGGCCAGTACCCCATTCGGCAAGCACCATCACCACCGACTTCGGAATCTGAAAGAAAGCCAGGATCCAGCCAAAGGCTGACGCAGTACCAATGCAGAACAAGGCAATTGCCGCGAAGCGCGCCGAGTCGTATAAAACCTTGGGCAAGGTCTTGAAAGTGATCGACCGGTACACAAACAAGCCGAGAATTAGAGAGTACACCACGGCAATAACCGAGGCTTCAGTCGGCGTCACAAAGCCAAATACAATGCCACCAACAATGATAATTGGGGTCATTAACGCTAGAAACGCCCGACGAATCGCAGTGCCCAGCTCGCCCCAGGTAGAGCGTACATACACGGGGTATCCGCGACGCATCGCGTATATATGAACAATAGCCATCATCGACCCGGCAATCAGCACGCCGGGCACAACTCCGGCCAGAAACAAGCCGCCGATCGACACCGACATTAAGCCACCCCAGACAACCATCAGGATGCTTGGTGGAATAATGACCCCCATCACGGACGAGCACGCGGTAATTGCAACCGAGAAACTGGTGTCATAACCTTGTTTCTTCATCTGCGGAATTAGCAACGAGCCAATACCGGCCGCATCCGCAGTTGATGAACCGGATATACCGGCGAACAACATCGACACAACAACATTGACATGGCCCAGGCCACCTGGCAGGTGGCCAACGAGCGCACGTGCCAGATCAATCAGCCGCTGCGTTATCCCGGCGCTGTTCATCAGGTTTGCCGCCAGCAGAAAAAACGGCACCGCGAGCAAAATAAACGAGTTGTACGAACCGAACATCTGGTCAAACAAGATGGTTGGTGAGAGCCGGTCGGAAATAAAAAACACTGGCACGCACGCTAACCCAAGCGCAAAAGCGACTGGAATTCGGATCAGAATCAGCAGCGCAAACGAACCGAACAATATGGCCGCAACAAGACCTGGGCTCATGCGGAACGACTCAGTGACGGATCTTTGACCGCCGCATCAGTGGTGTCGGCACCCGGCGCAGCAAGCGGATCGGTTATTGGTTCGCCGCCACGACGGATTAAGCTGATGTCATGCGATATTTTCTCAGCCAGGAAAAGCGTCCAGATCAGACCTGACAGGGGCCAGGCGATGTAAATTGCGATCATCGGCAAATCGGCAATTTCTGACGTCTGCAACAAGCCTTCGTTGGCAAACTCGCGTCCATACCAGATAAAGCTCAGGGCCAGCCCGAGCATTGCAATGTGAACTACCAGTTGACCCCAGCCCTGACCGGCCACCGTTTTAGGTTGGGGCAACAAATCTACGCTGAAGTGGGTTTCTTCACGAACCGCAATCATGGCGCCCAGCATGATGATCCAGATAAAACAAAATCGGGCGATTTCTTCTGTCCAGATATAACGCGGAATCAATTCGGTATAACGCGCCAGAATCTGCAACACAACCGGCACAAGAAGCAGCGCAAACAACGCCGTCATTGCGACTTTCAAAATCCCATTAATGCCACTAAGCAAGCGCGTCATCGCCGTCGCATCTCCGAATTTATAGTTTTTGTATTCAAACAAAATTGCGTGGGCATTACAATTGCAATGCCCACGCAACGGGACAACAACTGTCGGAAAAGAAAAAAGACCGACTGTTAGCACCCAGGCTTTACTTAATTTGCGTAATCGCCTCTAGCACTTCACTTGCGCCCAATTCTTTGGCGTAACTTTCTTTAACCGGCTGTGCCAGCTTAAGAAGCATATCGCGATCTTTAAACTCGTAGGTGGTCAGCTTGCCTTCTTTTTGCATCTTGGCGAGCTTTTCAGAGTCTTGTGAAGACTCTATTTGCCGGCCGTAAGCACCGGCTTGTTTGCCTGAACTCGTAATACAGGCCTGCAAATCTTCCGGTAGCTTGCGGAAAGTTTTTCCGGAGAACCCGATCGGACGGACGGTAATCGCGTGTTGGGTCAACGAAATGTGAGGGCCAACTTCATAAAACTTCATTTGTTCGATGCCAGCCGCTTCGTTCTCTGCGGCTTTGATTACCCCGGTTTGAATCGCGTTGTACACCTCGGCATAGGCAATCACTGTTGGCGCCGCATTAACGGCCTCAAAGATCCGCGTTTGAATAGGCGCACCCATTACCCGCATCGGCAAGCCTTTCAAGTCGTCCATGTTTTGAACCGGCTTGTTGACAATCAGGTTGCGGGTACCACCACCAGCATAACCGATGAGCATAACGTCGGCCTTTTTCTGAACATCTTCGGCGATTGATGACAGCGCGTCAGATTCCAACACCTTGTTCCAGTGCGCCAGGTCGCGGAACAAAAACGGCATATCCATCAATGGCGCTTTCTTTGAGTAAGTTGACATATGCGATGGTGCAACAATCGCGTAGTCCACCGAGACGCCTTTACTCATAAAGTTGAAGTAGTCTTTTTCCAGACCCAGCTCAGAGTTGCGGTGCAATACAAACTTAAGCGGCTTTTTATAACAGGCAGCAGTTAGCTCCTGGAACTTTAGCAGCGACTTGTTGAATGCGTGATCATCATTGAATTGCACAGCGCCGTGCAATTCAATGTCTGCAGCACTGGCAGGTATGGCAAATGCGGCGGCAATCACGGCGGTCAATGACGCCTTTAGTACACCGCGCTTCGAACGATAGTTCATGGTCAGTCTCCTCGTTTGGCTTATGTGGCAAGAAATACGAGGCACAGCATGCTCTTTTAGCAATGGCCGCGTCAACCCGATTTCATTAGACTGGGTTGACGGCATACTGCTGCAACCCAGTCATTCTCAATTGAGTATTGGTTACTAAGCATCGGACTCAGGCCCGTACCACCGGGTCAATTGGCACCGAGGCCACGAATTCATGGGCCGCCTCAAATGCCGCGGAAAAACTCAACAGCTCCGCCTCTCCCCTGGGCCGACCAACCAGTTGCAAGCCCACCGGCAACCCACTTTTGGTGAAACCGCAAGGTAGCGAAATTGCGGGGCAGGCGGTCAGGGTGATCGCAAACGTATGAAACACCCAATCGATATAGTTATCAAACACGACCCCGGCAACTTCGGTCACATAGCGCTCGGTCGCATCAAAAGGCGGCACCATTACTGTCGGCGTGATCAGTAAATCGTGGCTTTCAAAAAAGTGCGCCATCGCCTGATATAAATTGGCACGATCGGCTTCCGCCTTGACGAGTTCGCTCATGGTCAGGCCCTGACCTTTTTCTATGTTCCACAACAAGTCCGGTTTGAGCCGGCTCTTGTGCTGAGCGTAATTGTCGCGATGTTGAACCGCCATGCCGTGCGCACGCGTCACCTGAAAAATATCACTGGCCCGAGAAAAGTCCGGACATTCGGAAGTGACTTCGCTGCCCAGTGCTGCCAGGCTGGCAACCGCCTCGGCGCAGATCTTACGAACTTCTGAGTCGACCGGTGCACAACCGCCCAGGTCTGGAGTCCAGGCTACCCGTCGCGGCACCAGCGGCGTTTGTGCGGCTTGTCGAAACACGTTTTCCGGCGTTTTAAAGCTCAGCGGATCGCGCGCATCCAAAACCGACATGGCGTCTAACATCAGGCCCAAATCGGATACCGAACGTGCCATTGGCCCGACCACGCTTTGCGGGTCAAACGGTGTGGCCGTCGGCCAACGCGGCACCCTGCCCGGCGATGGCCGCAACCCCACAACCCCACAAAATGCAGCCGGTATGCGTAGCGAACCGCCAAGATCCGACCCGCTGGCCAGCCAGGCCTGGCCGGTGGCCAGGGCTGTCGCCGAGCCACCGGATGAGCCACCGCAAGTCTTAACCGAATCCCAGGGAGACACCGTGGTACCAAAAACATCGTTAAACGTATTGGCACCGGCACCAAATTCAGGCGTGTTCGATTTGCCAATCACGATCGCCCCTTGCGCTTCCAACGCCTGCACCGCAGCGGATGAAGCTGCTGGCACGTGGTCGGCGTAAATGGGTGAACCGTAGGTAGTGCGCACCCCCGCGACGTCATCGAGATCTTTTATCACCACCGGCAGACCGTGCAGTAAACCCGATGGTGCCTTACATGAACGGATGTCGCTCGCATGGCGCATCGCCCGATCGAAACACGTAGTGACAACGCTGTTGACAATTGGGTTGGTTTGTTCAATGCGCGCCGCCGCAATCTCAATTAGATCAGCGGGTTGCACGTCTCCAGACTTCAACAGCTCAACGACCGAACACGCACTTTGGCGCCACAGTTCTTCAGACATTATTTACTTCCCCACCAGTTAGCGCTTACCCCGGGCTTTGCGCCTACCCATTTAATTTGTAACCGAATTAGTAAGCCAATTCTTAGTCGATTTTTTTCCAGTGCAAAGTGCGTTGCTCTGGCTGTTGTCCATAAGGCCGCAGCGGTGGTTGCAAAATCAACGTGTCACCTTCGAAACGCGCACTACGCACTTGTTCTGAATCAAACCATGCCGCGTTGGACGAGGCATCCACTTGGGTAACTAGTTCTTTACCGTCAAAGGTATATGCGCCGCAGTAAGAGTTATATTCGCGCGCGGAACCCTTCGGCACTTCGGTACGGCTGTCACACAAAACGGCCACCATCCGCCCACTTTCACTGAAACTCACCAGACCCATTGCGCCTTCACCGCCATAGGGTGCGGGCATTTCGCTGCCGTCGGCCGCCACAGACGACGTCTTTATTAATTTCCATGTGCCGGTTAAGCTGCTCATTATGCAATTCCTTTCATTGTTCAATTCCGTCAGTCAGGCAGTCACTGTAACAACTTTTGCCATGGCAAACTGTTAACCGACATCCAATCTGAGCTTCGCCCAGGCGAATGGGGTGATTGAATACGGTGATTCATACCAACCACGGCAAAGTCACTAACATCAGCACCACAACGCAAACTCTTTCGCCGCTAATCAGTGGCTACAATATTGATATGAAAACATACAAATCCCTCGAAGCGGTTGCCAAAGAAGTTGGCAACGAAATTGGCGTCAGCGACTGGGTACCGGTCGATCAGGCGCGTATAGATCAATTTGCCCAGGCCACTGGTGATCATCAGTGGATTCACACCGACCCGCAAAAAGCGGCTGCCGGACCTTTCGGCACCACCATCGCTCACGGGTTTCTAACCTTGTCCTTACTGCCGATGCTGGCCGCCGATGCGGTACAAATAGAAGGGCTGAGAATGGGAGTGAACTATGGTTTGAACAAAGTACGGTTCCCGTCTCCGGTGCCGGTCAACAGCGAACTAAGGGCCAAGGTCAAATTGATGAGCTTTGAGCCCCTACCCGACAACGGTGCACAGCTGACCACTTTGGTCACAATCGAACGCAAGGGCGGCGACAAACCCGTATGTGTTGCCGAATCGGTAGGCCGCAGGTACGCCTAGGCTAGCTGGCTGTTGGCTCGCAAGCCTTTGCCCATCAGGACAAGAGATGCGACTGATCAGATTCTTTCAAGCCGCCGTCAGATCCTACCGTCCGCGGCATGAACGACTTGCATCAGCTGGGTCACCACAGACCGAACTCAGTAATTTAATTAAGGCAGTCGCAGTCGCCGGTCCGGGTGTGCGAGAACCCTGGCGAATCTACCAGGCCGTTACCGACTCGACGGCTTTCGTTTGACCCTCGACTTCGACATCTCGCGCTGCGCATGGGCGAAGTTCAGGGCCAGGGCAATATCGGCCTGGCTCTCGGCTGGGCGGATGTACTGGCAACTGCCGACTGCCATGCAATAAACATTCGCCCGGAAGAGCCGCAGTGGGAAGGCAGCAACCGTTTCCTGCTATCCCACGGCCACTACGCGATTGCCCACTACGCGGCACTGATCCAGAATAAAACCCAGGCTTTGTTTACAACTCGATGTCCGACGGCGAGCTCGACGAAGGCACAACCCGAGAAGCAACAATGGGCGCACGCCGATAGCCTCACCCCTGCTGGTTGATAGCCATTTCATCGTCATCAATGCCCCCGGTGGGCCATCAGAGGGCTTTTTGCGCGATGTCATGAGTATTAACGGAAAGCCAACCGCAGCCAATGGCGCACGATTTGCGGGCCAATACAAACGAAACCGGCGCGGAATTCTTCAGCCACTCTGGTATACCAGGAAAACTGTTCACGCCAGTTTTACCTCTGGCATTATTGGCCCGCTATATTCTTGTTAAACCCCTGAAGCGCTGTTCTATATAGTAGAGCGATGCCGCCAAATAAATTACTGGAATCCCTTATGCCTCACCCAGAGATCACTTTGGCGACTAAAACCATCCACAATCCGGCAGACCCACGGCATTTCATGCGCCTGTTGCCGGTCAAACGAAAAGTTCGTATTTCAAGAAGCGGACAACTGATCGCTGAGTCGGTCAACGCCATACGCATGGTTGAAGTCGCACGGGATGTCTATGATGCAGTCACCTACGTCCCCCTGCCAGACGTAAGCGGCGCAATTTCACCAGTTCCAGACAAGCAAACCCATTGCCCATTGAAAGGCAACGCGCACTATTTCAGCGTGCCGGATGGAACAGTCATTGCCTGGACCTATGACGAGCCACTCAATTTCGCCAAACAGCTAAACGGGTTAATTGCGTTTTATCCCGATGAGGTCACTATCGAAGAAATTGGCGCTCACGAAGGCTGAATGGCGCTGAAATTGAGTATGCCGCCAGGCTTTTTACGACCCTGGCATTGATCGCCGAATGACCCATCTCACTGACGTCTATTGTCTTTGCAACAGTGGTTGCAGTCTGGCCTTTTATCCGGCGTCGCAAAGCCGATTCCACCAGGTAATTATTGTCGTTCAACGAAAAAGCACAACGCCATCGTAGGCATCAATTGATATTGCCGTAACCAGCTGCGTCATTGCAGGCTAGACTTGAGCTCTTTTTACCGCTCCCGGAACGGCAAACACCAATACAATGCAAAGCAATACTAACGACGCTGACCGCAAGCAACCGCTCACCGACGTGCGCGTTGTCGACATGACCCGGCTTGCCGCCGGCAATATGCTCACCCACATGCTTGCCGACTTCGGCGCCGAGGTGATAAAAATTGAACGCCCGGGCGTCGGCGACGATTTGCGTCGCTTCGGCGATGCCGAGATCTGGTGGAAGGTGTATGCGCGATCCAAGAAGAGCATGACGCTGGACATCAGCGGGGATGACGGGCGCGATCTGTTGCTGCGCTTACTCGACAAATCCGATGTCCTGGTTGAGAACTTTTTACCAGGCACTCTGGAAAAATGGGGTCTCGGGCCGGATAAACTTCTCGAACGCAACCCCGACCTTTTGGTTGTGCGCGTGTCTGGCTGGGGGCAAACCGGCCCGTATGCAAACCGTCCGGGGTTTGGCACCTTGATCGAAGCAATGTCAGGCTTCGCGTCGATGACCGGATTCCCGGATCGACCACCGTTGCTACCGCCGCTCGCGCTGGCAGACATGGTGGCCGGTCTGGCGGGTTTTGGCGGGGTGATGTCAGCCCTCTTTGCGCGGGAAAAAGGCAAAGTGCGTGGCCAGGTTATTGATTTGTCGTTATTCGAACCACTACACGCCATACTTGGCCCTTGGTCGGCCATTTACCAGGTAACCGGCCAGCTGCCGCAACGCGAAGGCAACATGACCGAAGTATCAGCGCCACGCAATATTTATGAATGCGCGGATCAAGGCTACCTCGCGATGTCGGCATCCATGCAATCAATGTGGGAGAAGGTTGCGAAGATGATTGGCCGTCCCGAATTAATTACCGATCCGAAGTACGCCACGACAGGAGACCGGGTGAAGAACCGGGTTGAGCTCGACAAAATTGTTGCAGAATATTTTTCGCGCCATACGCTGGCAGAGAATCTTCAACAATGTGAGCAAGCCGGCGTTACTGCCGGGCCGATCTGCGATGCGGCTGAGCTACTGGACAACGAGTATATAAAAGGTCGCGGTGTGTTGGTAGACGTTGACGATTCCGACCACGGGTCGCTACCAATGCATCAGGTGTTTCCGCGCCTGTCCGAAACCCCGGGCGCTATCGATGCGCAGGCACCAAATCTGGGCCAGCATACCAACGAAATACTCGATCTACTGGGACTGACAGCCCAGGAAAAACAAGATGCAACTGACCGCGGCATCGTGTGATCTCATGCAATTAAAGACGGCATCAGTGTTGTCCAGGTGGTGGCGGCTTCATACGCCGCACCAACCCGGAACAGACTCGCTTCATCGAAGGGCCGGCCAATCAACTGAAACGAGGCCGGGAGCTGCCCGATAGTAAAGCCGGCCGGTACCGCCAGACTGGGCAAACCCAGGTAGTTAACAGGTCGGGAGCAATGGGTAACCCGCCCCAAAACGGATGCAAACCCCGGCGCGGCACCCACATCGGTTTCGGCAATGGTGGGCAATACAACGTTAAGCGTCGGCGTGTGCAAGACATCACACCGACTGAAAACCTGATCTATGAACTCAGCCGTTATTTGCGGACGACGCTGTAATGCTGACAGGTATTGGGTAGCGGTGAATGCAAAACCGTTCTCGATGCGTGCTTTGACTTGTGGCCCGTAATCGTCAGGTCGCTCGCGTAGCCAGGCCCCGTGCAGAGTTGCCGCTTCTGATGCCATCACAACATTGGCCAGATCGCTCAGGCAGTCATGAAGCGGCACCTCGACGTCTATAATATGCGCACCGAGATCCGCCAGAACTTTTAGGCTATCGTGCATCCTGTCACGCACTTCAGGGTCTGCGCCATCATAGTAATAGTTTGTCGGCACGCCTATTCGCATGCCTTTTATATCTGGGTTAACACAGGCCGCTTCATAATCAGCCACCGGATGCCGGCTGCTGGTGCCATCAAGCGGGTCGTGGCCGGCAATCACGCCTAGCAAGCGGGCGCAATCGCGAGCGGTGCGCGCCAGTGGGCCCACAGTATCCAGAGAAAACGACAAACCCATTGCACCGTATCGACTTACCCGGGTTTGCGTCGGTTTAATGCCATATACGCCATTGGCAGCCGCCGGCAGCCGAATCGAGCCACCGGTATCAGAGCCCAGCGCCCCAAAAACAATACGGGCGCCGGTGCTCGCCCCCGAGCCGCTCGATGAGCCACCAGAAATATGCGCTGGATTCCACGCGTTACGGACGGCACCGTAGTGATGATTGTGACCGGTTCCACTGAAGGCAAACTCAGCCATCGACAAACCACCCAGGTGCAGTGCACCAGCATCTTCGAGACGTGACAAAGCCGTCGATGTTATGTCGGGCACAAAATCTTTCAGAATTTTGCTGCCACAGGTCGACACTTTGCCGACGCGGTAAAACATGTCTTTATGGGCCAGCGGCACGCCGTGCAGCAGGCCGGGCCCCTTACCTTTCCCCTTACCTTGCGCGAGTGCGTTATCGGCTGCATCTGCTTGTGCCAGCGCCCCTTCGGGGTCCAGAGAAATAAACGCGTTCAAGCCGGGGTTCAGCTTCTCGGCGCGGGCAAGGCCTGCCAGCGTGAGTTCGCGCGAGGATATTTGCTTACCTGCAATGGCCCGCGCGGCATCGACCAACGGTGCATCAAGCCACTCATTCATTTTTGATACCCTGGGGCGATTGCGCTGCAAGCACGGTATCCAGTACGGACGGCTCTGTCCAGAACAGCGTGTCCGTGCCAAGAGACGACTCGACCTCTTTGAAGCGCTTAACCACTGCGCCAATACGTGCGGCCGTCTCCGGGTTAACTTGATAGTCTTGATAAGTCGCTAGCCATTCGGTTAAAGCCGTTGTTGATTCGGCAGCTTGTAGCGGTTTCATAAACATCTCTGATGAAAACTTTTGCTCGATAATAATTGAGTCTATCCTGCCACAGACGATTTGTGGCCCGAACTATTTTGGTGCACCGATTAGTTCGCAGTAGCGCTAGAAGTCAACTCGCGTCTATTTCACAATGAGTTGATCCGCATGTCGGTCTGATTCGCGTACCACTGGTGATTGATTCGCTGCTGACAGGCTATTGCCGCGTGACTCAAATGTACTGATGGTATCGAACGCTTTCACCAGTACTGTGCCACCGTAGATACGGTTGTTTGATAGCACAACGTTTTTAGACTCTATAAGAGAGATCGCCTGGCGTGGCGTTTTACTCTCGATAATTATTACGTTGTTTCGAATGACAGTACCATCCCCGGCATGCAATTTAATCGGTGCGGCACTCTCATTCAGGGCTTCTCCTTTGAATATCAAGATATTGTTTTCGATTAAGTTGTTGCCACCAAAGAGGTAAATGCCAGCACGCGGGTTGGTGACTTCAATTCGGGAGTTTCGGATTGTATTTTTGCGACCCATGATGGTAATACCGGTCAGGCCGACTTTGATTGTCATGTTTTCTATTTTTATTTTGGTGTCTTTGTCTTTCAAGACACGATCTATCCGTGTCCTGACATTTGACGTGATATTGCTCACTTTTAAATCGGCGATATCGTTATCAGAACGCGATAGACCTACATGGCTCATCAAACTATCCGACTTCAAGCTCCCGCGAAGTGCCATTTGTGGAATAACTACACCCTCGCTCTTCCCGGCTAGGATTATCGATCCGTTTTTTAC
>JBAUID010000085.1:0-1876 GCA_049680625.1 Burkholderiaceae bacterium
TGATGGCCTGCCGCCGGGGCTAGTGGGCAAAAATTCACCCTATGCGACAACCGATGCAATTAACCGTCGTTCTAAGCATTTCGTCGAAATTTATGTATTACAGTAGCGAGATGAAAAAACTCGCTAAACACTTTGAGCTGGCAGACCCCGGCACCACGGTCAAGTGGATCACGCTTGAAAAGAGCACATTACGCCAGCGCATTACCCCGATTTCGCGCACGATTGGTTGTGAGTGACTCGCGTGTCATTTTGCATCTGGGTCTTGGGTCGTTTCATCGCGCCCATCAGGCTGTTTACCTTCAGGGTTTGCACGATCAGGGGCTGGACAACTGGTCGATTGTCGGCGGCAATATCCGGGCTGACATGGATGAAACCATCCAGTTGTTACGTCGGCAGAATTGCCGATACACATTAGAGACGGTCGCACCTGACGGCACCCGCGCTTATCAGTCGATCGAGTCGATCAAGTCGGTTATCCCCTATGAAAAAGGGCTTACATCTCTGATTGCCCGCGGTGCCGCACCGGAAACGACGATCATATCTTTTACCGTCACCGAGGCCGGGTACTACCTTGCAACCGACGACTCTCTCGATCTGACCAGTGCTGAATTACAAGCCGATATTGATGCGGCCAGGCGTGGTGATGTTGGGGGCGCCATCGGTAGCACCATATACGGCGCACTAACCGCAATACTTCGAGCCCGCAAGCAAAGTGGAGCAGGGCAGGTGACTTTGCTCAGCTGCGATAATCTGCGCCATAACGGTAAACGATCCCGTGCCGGATTACTTCAGTTTGTTCAGCGGATAAATGACCCGGCGCTGACAAGCTGGATCGAACAGCATTCGACCAGTCCAAATTGTATGGTGGACCGGATCACTCCACGTCCAGTTGAGGAAGTTCGCCAGCGGGTTCTCTCGGCGACCGGCCATGATGATCCGGCCGCCTTGATGTCAGAAAGTTTCATTCAGTGGGTGATTGAAGATAACTTCTGTGCGGGCCGTCCGCAGTGGGAAAAGGTTGGGGCAGAACTGGTCAGCGATGTGGCACCGTATGAAGAGGCCAAGATCCGTTTGCTCAATGCAACCCACAGTTGCATAGCCTGGGCCGGCACCCTGGTGGGTTATCAGTTTATTCACCAGGGGGTTGGCGATGCAGATATCAGGCAGCTGGCTTACGAGTACGCGACCAACGATGTCATCCCGTCTTTGACACCGTCGCCGTTAGATTTGCCCGCTTATCGCGATGTTGTCCTGAAGCGGTTTTCCAACCCCGGAATTGAAGACAGTAATCAACGGGTCGCTGCCGATGGGTTTGCAAAGATGCCGGGCTTCATTGTTCCTACCGTGGCCGACTGTCTTGCCGCTGGTCGATCAATTGATGCGGTGGCGGTGCTGCCCGCACTATTTCTATCCTTCTTGCAGCGTTGGCACAAGGGCCAACTACCCTATGAATATCAGGATCAGGCAATGGACCCGGCGGTTGCGCATGAAATCTGCAACGCGGATGACCCGGTTGCTGAGTTCTGCGCGGATCACGGGTTATGGGGGCCGTTGGCCGGCGATAAACGTCTCGAGGCTGGAGTTCGCAACGCTGCTGAACGAGTCGGGCATTTATTGCGCACGCGGGATAGTTAGCCAGTCGTAAGTTTGGCATTAAGACCAACAAAATTAACCGAGACGGTCGCTGTGGTTAGCGGTCGCTTTGACTTGGGCTTTACGGGTTAACGAGCCTGGTCAGAACCGGGTCAACCGGACCCGGTTGTTGTTCAAGCAGTTTTTGCGCTTGCTCAGCGCGCCGTCTTAGGCGAAACGCATAGTCAGGGGGTTGAACCGCCCAGGGGTCAGATAGCCCGAGGTGGCGCGCGGCGCGTAAAGG
>JBAUID010000086.1:0-42190 GCA_049680625.1 Burkholderiaceae bacterium
CAGAAGCAGCGGATCGCGGCAAAGTGCATATGCTGACCCTGGTCAGTGAATAAAGGTGCGGGGTAAACACTGATTAACTATCGGTAGCTGTTTCGCAATTGCAGCTTGTTGAACACAAGACCGGCCCTGACAACCGATATCGATTGTCAGGGCCGGTCTTGTTTCTGGCCCTGGCATCGTCCGGTTGTTTTGTTTGGTTTAATAACCATTAATGCGTTGGAGAAGCTACACTGCCGGCTGATCAGAAAATTGACTATATCGAGTTGCCCGTCTGGTCGGACAAGTAGGTAGTTGGGCAGTTGGGTGAAAGGGGTCAGGCGCGCAAAGCCTCTGTTTGGCTGAGCCACCGTCGGGTCTGTGATTCAGGGTCGGCGGCATTCAGGATATCCCCGATTACCGCGATTGAGCTGGCACCGGCGTGCAGCACTTCTGTTGCCCGTTCAACGGTGATACCGCCAATCGCAATCAGGGGTAAATCCGCGGGTACTTGTTCACGCCAGCGCGCAACATTCTCCAGCCCTTGGGCAGCCCAGTCGATTACCTTACTGTGTGTACCAAAAACCGGGCCTAGTGCAATGTAATCGGGGTTGGCCGCTAATGCCTTGTCCAGTTCGATTTTGTCATGGGTACTGATGCCAAGCATCAGACCGGCGGCCTTAATCGCGTCAACGTCAGCCTCAGAGAAATCTTCCTGTCCAAGATGTACCCCAGCGGAACCCGAGTCCCGGGCGAGGCGCCAGAAATCATTGACAATAAGGTGGCATCCGTGGGCATCACAGACCGCTTTCGAAGCCAGTATCTGGGCTTTGGTTTGTTCTTCGCTGAGATTCTTGATCCGCAACTGCACAATTCGAATGCCCAGGGGTACCAGGCGCGCAATCCAATTGGCATCGGGCAGTATTGGGTAAAACGGATCAATATGCATTGGCTTTAACAGGCAGGTGCGTGACGTTGCCGGGTGCGGCTCGTTTTTTCAATTGTTATTCAAAGCCCGTCGGGTAATTCGAGAAAAACCAATCCATTGTCCTCAATAACCGGATAACACCTCAGGTTGGCGCACTGTGGTCCGGCAACGTATTCGCCGGTTGCCAGATCGAACTGCGCCTGGTGTAACGGGCATTCAATGAGGTTGTCGATCACGTAGCCCTCAGCCAGGCTGGCAGTAGCGTGGGGACAGGTGTCATCCACGGCAAAAAAACCTTCAGTTGTCCGGCACAAAGCGATCAGGAGATTGTTGTGTTTCACCTGGACGGCCTCTTCTTCGCCCAGAGCACCAGCGGGTTCGGTGACATCCAGTCGGGCCATCAGGTTCGCCAGGTTGGGTCGCGTTTGTCGAGCAGTCGCAGTGCGGCTGGCCATTCGGGCAACTGAACCAGGGCACCAGCTTGTGAGTCACCACCTTCAAACTGCTGACGGGTGCGGGACATCACCTCATGGCTCAGGCGAGTAATCGTGCCGCCGGAAGCCATCACCTTAAGTTGCGTGGCAGAGGCATTTTCAAAATGAAACAACCGTGTCAGCGCCCAAGCTATGTTTGGCGCACCGATCAGGACACCATGGTTACGTAAAACGAGGGTGTGGTTTTCGGTCCCCATGTCTTTGACGAGACTTTGACGTTCTTCTTCATCGAGAGCGATGCCGCAGTAGTCGTGGTATCCAACGCGTTCGTAAAACATACAGCCAGTCTGGGTCATCGGAATGAATCCGACATCCAGACAAGACAATGCTTCAGCCGAAGGGGAGTGGGTGTGCAAGGTGCACTGCAAATCGTGACGCACGGCGTGAATTGCCGAATGAATAACGTAACCGGCGCGGTTAACAGGGTAAGGAGACTTATCAAGTTTGTTACCGTCTATATCGATCTTAACCAGATTGCTCGCCGTGATTTCGTCATACCTCAACCCAAATGGGTTAATCAACAATTGGTCTGTTCCCGGAATTCGTGCCGTGATGTGGTTGTATACCTGACTGGTCCAGCCGTAGTAATCAATCATGCGATAACAGGCGGCCAGTTCAACGCGGGTTTGCCATTCGGTCGGGTCCTGACCGTTCGGCACGTCATAGCTTGGTGTCAACAGGGATTCGGTTGCGGCAGTATTCATGATTTATCTCCGGTTTTGTAGGTCAAGGATACCGCAGCTCGGATCCACCTGTGGGCGATTATTGATCAGGAATCCGAGCGATTCGGGCTTGGCCCAGATGGCGAACCGACAACCCCTTTTGCCGAATCATTTGTCTATCAAAGAGCGAACTTCACGGATCCGGGTGGATTGCGACGCCCCCGCTCTGGCGCGCGCTCGACTGGCTAAATCAAATAATTACACCTATAAAACTTCATTTCACACAACGATGCCCTGGGAGGCCGCTGATGCAAGTTGAAACTACCGTCAAATCAAACTTATCCACTTCAAGTTTTTCCAGTTCGAAAAAACAATCTGATCGGGTTGAGCGGCTAACGAAGATTGGCAAAAGACCATTCGTACTGAAAATTGCTGAACCGGGCGATTTTGCAGCCATTGACCGCCTCAGGATTGATGCTTATGCGCAGGCCGGCTACTTCAAGATTCCCGATCCCGAGCTGGTCAAAACCAAGTCGGATCCTGATAATTCGTTTTGCTACATTGTGACAGACGGTCTGGACATCGCTGCGACTATGCGACTCGCATTTGTCAGTACTCGGGCTGAAGGTGCAAAAATTATCGAAGGGCGGCCTCCGGAAAACGCTGTAGATTTTCCCGGCGTTGCCCTATGCCGCGGGGCGACTAATAAGTCATTCCGGGGAATGGGTCTAATGACTTTTCTGGTTTCAGTCGGCGTTTCTGTCGCGCGCCATGCGGGACTCAGAAGTGCAATTGCTATGCAGGCCGTCGGCACCCCTCACTTCGGTGCTATGCAGCGAGCTGGATGGCAAAGTGTCAACGTAAGCACCGAAACCGCTTATGCGGTCTCGTTCGACACGGGCGAAATGAATTTAGTCTACCTTTCCTCTGCAGGCCTGGTGAGTAGCGATGAGTATTCCCGCCGCGAGCATGCCGACATTGCTGATCATCTCCGAATCTCTGACGCGATTGCCGAAGGCGTTCGGCGTGCGCCGGTGGGTATTCAGCGGGTCGAGAAAGGGGGCGGGTACTTCTAACCTGATATCATCCCCTTTGGGGAAATATAGCAGGTTAAGAGTGGGAATTGAGTCTGCGATTGGTTTGGACGGAACGACGGCATTAATCGATGCCGTCGGTGTCCCTATGGCAATAGTCAATTCGGATTTTATTTTCCTGTCGGTTAATTCTCAGTTTGAGGAAGTGTTCCACTTTACCCGCCTTGAATTGTCCGGCTGCTCTCACCTCGAAATTATCGATTCGGCAGTGCGCGACTTTGTCGCGAATCAACAACAGGTATTGCGACTAGAAGACAGGTCGTCGCACCGGATACAAATCAGGACTCGCACCCGGCTTGATGAAGTTTTCGAGTCGGAGCTGACGGTTGCTCCCGTCAAAATAGATGGTCAACCAGTTTACATATTGACCTATCGGGATCTGAGGAAACCCGGTTCTATTTTGCCGCTCGGCAGCGCAGAAATGTACCGGGTAACGATCCAGGACTCTCCTCTCGCGATTTCTATTCAGGATCAGAACTTCAAAATCGTTTTGGTAAACAAAGCGTATTGCGCCCTGACCGGTTACACGGAATCTGAGTTAATCGGACATGACCCCGCTGAGATGCTGCACCCACCCGAACTGGCTCCGGAACTGGCTGTGCATCGACAACATATGAAGCGGACATACCGGCAGGTAGACTCCTCCCTCGTCTTGGTGCGCGAAATGTTAGGACGCGACGGCCGTCGAATTCGATACCGGAGTGACCTGAGCCGGACCTACGGTTTGAACGGTGAATTGCTGTTTGTTGCGACAATTACTGATCTGAGCAAACTGGAAGAAACCAAAGACAAGCTCGACGAGCACATGAGGCTCACCCGGTTTGCCCAGGCCCGTTTTGATACGTTTTCTGCACTCAGCACTGACGCCATTATCGTGTGTGATGCAACAACCGGAAAAATCACCCAGGCGAACAAATCGGTTCGAACGGTTCTTGGCCTGGAAGCCGTTTCCCTGATCGGTGAGCCGTGCTCGACTATCACCAACCAGGTTGCACCGGGCGACCGTCAGGCGGTTGCCGACTTGCTCGACGGCATTGGTGTGGATGACGGTGCCGAGTGTATTGTCCGGGTCGATCGGCCGTTTGGTGGGGTTTCGTCGGTACGCCTGAGAATAGTGGATACCGGGCATGTGGCCGAGCGCTTTGTATTGGCGGAAGACGTTTCCACCCGACTTGAGCGTGACAGACAACTGCAGCGGGCGGCTCAACGCCAGCGTGAGGCGTTGATTCACGAGGTCCACCATCGAATAAAAAATGGCTTACACAGCGTGTCTGCATTGCTAGCGCGTGGCCGCTTCCAGGATGGGACGCCAGATCAGGTGCTGTCTGCGGCGATTGCCCGCGTTGAGGCAATTGCGCAGGTCCATGGACTGCTTATCGATAGTCCGCGTCGGGTACCGCTCGATGATTTGTCGAAAGCCGTTTTTGCGTCGGTTGAGGCAACCTACGATGTGTCTTTGCAGGTCACTCATCAATCCCGGCAGGATGCGCACTGGATGGTTACCGAGCAGGAATCGGTTCCCATTGCATTGGTACTTAATGAGCTGAGCACGAATGCTGTTAAGTATTCCCAGGCGGGCAGTCAGGTAAAACTGGAGATTGTCAGTGACGCGTCCGGTGCCCGGATCCGCATAACAAACACAGGCTCTTTTAGTCATAGTCCATCGGCTGAATCCGCAACGTCGGGGCTCGGCCTTGTCCATGCACTGTTGCCTCCTAGTCACGCCAAGTTGTCAATAACCCAACAAGAAGCGCAAGTCGTTGCCCTGTTGACACTAACTCCCCCGATAATTGTTGCAGACGACCGGGAGCTATCCGCAGCTGCGTAGCCCCTCGTTTCAGGAGAGACTGCGACATGGCTGTAGAACAGATTGCCCGACAGATGCGGGAAAGTGAGAATTTCCCCTTGGCGCTGACCCCGCCCGAATTGTTCCCTGCAACGATCCGCACAGGCAAGGCGCTGATTAGCGCGATTGCCTTGTGCCTTGTTTCGGCATGCTCTGGCCCCAGTGAACCCGTTGCTGGCAGCCAGTTGCTGACTGGTGCGGCGCGTGGGGTGTCAACTGAATTTCTGATGGCCCGGGTCAGCGCCGGAAGCCCGGCTGCGCTCAGTGCGCTGGGATCACGTTATCTCTTTGGTATTGATGCGCCCAAGCGCCCCGAAGAGGGCTTGCGTTTGATTCAGCTGGCTGCGGAACAGGGGTGGCCTGAAGCGCAATACCGGCTTGGTGCTGCTTACTACAATGGCACCGCGGTTGTTCGTCACTACGAGAGCGCAGCAAAATGGCTCACCAGGGCCAGTGAACATGATTATCACGCCGCTGACGCTATTCTGGCGGTGATGTACGAGCGTGGTCACGGCGTCCGGCAGGACTATGAACAAGCGCTTAAACTAAATCAACGGGCAGCTGGCAATGGGGTCGCCAGCGCTCAGTACAACATTGGCACCATGTATGCCCGCGGTATTGGTGTCGAAAAAGACCTGCTGTCTGCGGTTGAATGGTACCGGCGTTCTGCAGTCAGCGGCTCCAATCATGGTGCCTTCAATATGGGCAAGCTCTATGAGTTTGGAGGTGCCGGGATTGAGCAGGACATGACGGCGGCTGTTAACTGGTATCGCAAGGCGGCTGATCGAAATCTGACCGAGGCTCAGAATCGTCTTGGCGATTTATACCTGCGTGGCAAAGGCGTAGAGAAAGACCCTGTAGTGGCGGTACGCTGGTTTTCGCGTGCAGCCAGGGGTGGCAACCCGCAGGCCCAGCTGCAGTTAGCGGCACAGTTACTGCAGGGATACGGCACTGAAAAAAACCCCGTGCGGGCGGCCGATTGGGCGCGTAGCGCAGCGCTCAACGGACTGCCGGCTGCCCAGGGCTTATTGGGTTGGATGTATCAAAACGGTCGTGGCGTAAGCCGGGACTTATCTCAAGCGGCCGATTGGTACGCGCAGGCGGCAGACAACGGTGACGTGCTTGCCGCCACAGACCTTGGTCTGATGTACCTCAATGGTGACGGAGTGCAGCAAAATTCTGTACGCGGAGTTTCGCTTATCGAACGGGCTGCAGCTGACGGTCATCGGCGGGCGCAACGAATCTTCGGGCAGTTGTACCGGGATGGCCGCGGGGTCGAAAAAGATGCCGTACTAGCCTATGCCTGGCTTAATATCAGCGCGGCCGCTGGTGACCCGGTTGCCATAAAGGAAAGGGACGTGTTAGATCTGAGCCTGGCCGAAACTGAACGGCAGTTGGCCCAGGATTTATCCGGGCAATGGCGGCGCGGCCACTTGCTGGCCGCAAGGCGCACGAGCATCTGACCGGAAGAACCGCTGCTGAGCCAGCAGGCGGCCGGCTTGCATCTGCACCCCGTACTTCACGGGGTGTTTTTTCTGACGTTAAGAGTCCTTATCAGTCCTTATCCGGTGTGTCGGTTTGAATTGGACCCCCGGTTTCTTTCCAGGCTTTTAGTCCGCCCTTGATATGGGCTGCGCCACGAAAGCCCATTTGGGTCAAGGTATCAACAGTCAGTGCAGAGCGCCAGTCGACCGCACAGTGGAAAAGGAATTTGTCGTTTTCTTCGAAAACAGTTTTGAAATAAGGGCTATTAGGGTCAGCCCAGAACTCGGCCATACCGCGCGGGCAATGGAAGCTTCCGGGAATGAATCCGTCGCGCTGACGCTCACGAACGTCCCGGATATCAACCACCAGTACTTTTTCCTGGTTCAGCATTGCAATTGCCTGCTTCGGCTCGACTTCTTCGATTCGAGAGCGCGCACGCTCGACCAGGTCGAGTACCCCCATGTTGAGTTCTTGTTTCATTAATGGACTCCGGCTTTGGCGGTCGCAGCAATTTCATTGACTGCGCTGAGAAATTGGGCAACTTCGGCTGGTGAGTTGTAGTGGCACATGGAGACACGAATGCAGGATTCCAGGCCAATGGGGTCGAGGATGTTGCCGGAAAAATAATCATTTTTACGCACGTGGGTTCGAACGCCGGCTGCTGACAGCGCACTGACCACTTCAGCAGACGGCATACCCTCGATAGTCATGGCAACCAGGCCTTCGCGCAGTGGATTATCGATGCCGCCAATAATACCGACTCCGGGTATCTCAGCCAGCCCTGGCCGTCCGTCAGTGCCGTGCAGCATCGCATTAACGAGAGCGGCTTCGTGAGCATGAATCGCCTCACCGGCCGCCACAATCTTTTCGCGTCGGTCGGTTGAGTTCGTGAAGTGACTGCCGAGCCATTCGAAATAGGCAACGACGGAAGAGAAGGTTGCATAAGCGCCGGTATCGCGAGTTCCCAATTCCCATTGAGTTGCCGCGGAGCCATTAAGTCTTTCGTGAGACAGGGCCGACATCCGATCTGAAACCCAGGCCATGCCGTAGCCGTGGCGGGAAAAAACTTTGTACGGTGAAATGGCATAACCATCAATGTCGTAGCTATCGATATCCAGGCCCCCGTGAGCCGCGTGCTGAACGCCGTCGACGATGATGTAGCACTCAGGGGCAACCGCGCGAATAGCCGCCGCGATCGCGGCGACATCGACCCCCATACCACTCACCGGGCTGGTGTGAATAATGGTTGCGACCCGTGTGTCCGGGGTGATGTACGGACGGTAATCATCGGCTGAGACGCTGGCGGTTTCGAGATTGTGCGGTACCAGAACGTGCTCGCGTCCGGCAAATTCTGCCCACTGGCTGCAAGCGCTTCGGGTGGCAGGGTGTTCCAGTGTGGAACCGAGCACTCTGCCGCCGGCAGGCGCGGCAACAATAGCAGTCCGAGCCAACCGAAAAAGCATTTCGGTGCCGCTTTCGCCAACAAATATCTGACCGGTCGCTGCCCCCAGGAACAGTCGGGTGTCCGCCTTGGATGCCTCAATAATGCGCACCAGCGCATGGGCAGCCGGGTTATCGCGGCCCTGGTTATCCGGAATCGCTGCGAATTGTGCAGAAACTTCAACAACCGATTTGAGGGTCAATGCGCCGCCAGCGTTTTCGAAGAACACGCGCGGGCCTTGATAGGGGCAGGTATCGACGTGGCAAAACAGATTTCGTATTTCGGTGAGTAGTGCGGTTTCAAACATGGATCCAGAGTCGCTAAAAAGTGGTGGTAAGCGCGATTAGAGCATGGACAAGGTGTATTAAGACCGTCTTTTAAGGGGTAAATCGCAATTGATCTAAAAAAAAATGCAGTTTTTCCGCTGATCTGAGCAAATTTCACGAAAACGATATGTACAATCCACCTCGCAGTCAAAGCCACGGAAAGTTGGCATTTAGTAGGTTGGCATTTCGTAGATTTAGTAGTAATGCCAGATGCCACCAAAGGCACGGACTCACAACCATATCAACTTAAGAGAAGACTGAAAGACTATGGCAACCAAAAAATCCAAGACCTCGAAGAAAGCGACTAAGTCGGCCAAGAAAGCAGGCCCGGCAGCAATCAAGCCAATCAAGGACGCTTTTACCAAAGCCAGCCTGGCTTCACACCTGGCTGATCACTCTGGTGTTCAGGTTAAAGACGTCAAGCAGGTATTGGCCAGCCTGGAGGCCACGATGATGGCTTCCCTGCACCCGCGCGGCAAGCAAGAGTTCACCTTACCTGGCCTGTTGAAGATTGTTGTCAACAAAGTGCCGGCAAAGAAGCGTCGCTTCGGTGTTGACCCGTTCACCAAGGAAGAGCGTTGGTTTGATGCCAAGCCAGCCAGTGTTCGTCTCAAGGCCCGCACCATGAAGAAGCTGAAAGACGCAGCGATCTGATCACAGCCTGATAAATTGCAGGCTGATAAAAAGGGCGCTCCGGCGCCCTTTTTTTGGCTGGGCTCGGTGCCTGCGACTTAAAAGCTGGATTCAAACCCTGGCCTCAAAGGCTGGAAAAATTCACCGGCTTCTCAGCGGTGCTCGGCTGCGAGCGGTGCGGCTGCGAGCGGTGCGGTGGCGCTTGTAGGCGAGTCTGGATGCGCTGCATCATCATCATCGCCGCAGATAACCACCTGGTTACGCCCCCCTTCTTTAGCTCGATACAAGGCCTCGTCGGCGCAAGCCAGGAAGGTCGCTGGGTCACTTTTTGCAGCGGGAATTGCGCACTGTAGCCCCAAACTAGCCGTCATCTCGATAGATTTGCCATCGTGTTCAATTTGCGCCGATTCGATTTTCTGTCGAATCTGTTCGGCCACTTTTATGGCTTGTTCCGGAGTGGTACTGGTGAGCAGTCCGACAAATTCTTCGCCACCATAGCGGGCGATCAAGCCATCGGTTTCCGGTATGCATGACTCGGCTAGCTTCGCGGCCTGGATCAGGCATGTGTCGCCAGCCGCGTGCCCATAGGTATCATTCAGGCGTTTAAAGTAGTCCAGGTCAATCATCATGACGGCCAGGACTTGTTGGCGGCTGGATGCGTGCAGCATCGCCGCACTGAAGGTCTCGTCGAAGTGCCGGCGATTAAAGACGCCGGTCAGTCCATCGATACGATTGACCCGCGCGAGTCTTTCGTTGGCAATTTCGAGCTCAAAGGTCCGGGCGCGGACGTTTTCTTCAAGGCGCGACGTAGCGGCCTTATGCGACTTCATCAGATTCGACTGGGCATGCTGGCGCAAACTGTCCTCGCTGTACAAGCGCAGTGCCAATCCGACTGAGATCGCAATAATGCTGAACGACCCGGCGCCCAACAGCAGCATATTGTTGTTGACCAGCTGATCTACCCAGCCCAGTTCGACCATCCAGTGACCAGGGACGGCAATTACAGACGCTACAATGCCCACGAGGTAACCACCGGCGGCACGGGCTCCCTGCCTTAGACGAATGACGCTGGCGACTATGCTGCTGATCAGTACAAAAGCGGTCACAGCCCACGCCATTTGGATTGCAAGACTCCATGGGATTAAGGTTACCGTTGCCATCAGTGCAACAGCGACCGCGCCACTGACCTGAAAGACTACCCGCAACCATTGGGGCGGATTGCTACCAATTTCCAGGGCCGTCATGGTCAGGATACAACTGGAGACGGCAAAGGTTGCCGGCATAAGCACTGCGGCAGCATTATTCCAGTGTGGCTTGTCGGGCCAGAACCACTGAAATGCCAGCCCCGATTCAAAGATTTGCAGTAACAACAACGGAGGAATCCAGCCAAGAAACGCGATGTAGGCTTTTTCCCGAAGACTGAAGAACATCATCAGGCCAAACAGCATCATGGCAATGCCGATGCCGAACACTATCGCATGGCTGGACAGCGTGCGCGAAGCGGCATTGCGAAAATTGTCAGCCGTCCAAAGTTGTGGTGAAAACTGCACTGGTTCAACCGACTCGATTCGGGCAATTACCGATTGGCTTTTTCCGCCGAGTACGGGTATGACGATGGCATTGTGATCAATGCGTCGTTGTTGGTATGGCTGGCTGGCGCCAATGTCGAATCGGCGCAGAACCTGTCCGTTGCCGTTGATTAACCACGCCGTTACCAAGCGGGCGGATCCTGTATCCAGTTGCAGCATACGCATCCCGCTGTCGGCGTTTGCTTTTGGCAATGACCAGCTAAACCACACGGGTTGTGTGCTGAATTGTGCGGATGCGCGGACACCATCAGCGGATTGCCACTTGTCACGCATGGCTACCGCCTCTTTCAGTGACAAATTGCCGTCCGTTTGGACCATGTAACTCAGGCTGCCCGGCGCAGGCAACTCCTGGGCGAGGCCCGGACGGTGCACCAGACTCAGCATGGCCAGCATAATCGTCAGCCACATCAGACGGAGCAATGGCGACAGCCAGTAGGTTGGCTGTAACGACTGCAATAGGTGAAATCCAGCGCCGAGCAGTGCCTGGCGGGTGTCGATCAGCGTCGGGCAGGGAAGCGCAGTGGGTTTCATCGGAGAGAATCAATAAGCATAACCCCAGCACTTTATGCTGTTGACCTGCCCGGGCAGCGGCTGCCCCGATCGACGGTCGTGCATCGGGGCTAAACAATTGCCCGACTGGTACGATTTGCCGGATACACGGTCGCACTGCATCATGTATCCGTACGCTCAACGACAGTGTCATTCACTGTCAGTTGTCAATTCATTCCTGGAGGAATAATCGATGCTGGTCAAACAAATCTGGACAGGTAATGCCTATCGAAACTTCAATTACTTAATCGCCTGCCCGGAAACGGGGGAAGCATTGGCGGTGGATCCGCTGGATGTTGATAAGTGTCTGAAAGCGGCAAAAGATGAAGGTTGGCAAATCACCCAGATTGTAAATACCCACGAACATCACGACCATATCGGCGGGAATGCCAAGTTGGTAGCGAGCACGGGGGCAAAAATTCTGGCCCATGAAAATGCCGGGGCGAAGATCCCTGATATGTCTCGCGGGCTTGCGGCCGGTGATGTGATCAAAGTGGGTAAAACGGTCGAACTCGAAGCCCTTGATACACCTGGTCATACCATGTGCCACGTGTGTTTGCTGTCACACACGGAACAACCCGCCTTGTTTGCCGGCGACACTATGTTCAATGCAGGTGCGGGCAACTGCCACAATGGTGGCCACCCCAAAGAGTTGTACAACACTTTTACGGAGCAATTGTATCGCCTGGATGCAGGAACGTTGATTTACCCAGGTCACGATTACATTGAGAATAATCTGAAGTTCACCCTGGACAGAGAGCCTGACAACGCCGCCGCGGGCGAGCTGCTCAAACAAGTTGCCGGGCAAGATACCGATGATCCGCTAGTGACAACCCTGGAGTTGGAACGCGACGTAAATACGTTTTTTCGGCTGAGTAGCCCGTCAGTAATCGCAACTTTGCGCGAGCGTTTTCCGGAAATTGGCGACAATCCAGACCCGCAAACCGTTTTCCTTAAGCTGCGCGAATTGCGCAATAACTGGTAAGCAGAATGACGCGTAAAGCGCAGCCATTTTCGTCAAAACAATTGCCGGTAACCGAATCTGCGGTGTCAGTTGGAGCGGGGAGGGATTTACCGCCACATATTGTGATTGTTGGTGGTTGCGGTGGCATCGGACGAGAACTGATTCGTTCGCTGCTGCGCCAGCAATGCGATATCAGTATTCTGGATTTACCAGTGTCAATTGAACGACATCCGCCACCCGAAGCGGTTCGAGCGTTTTCCGTTGATGCCACCGACGCATCTGCGGTAAAACAAGTAGTAGTCGATATCCAAAATCAATCCGGGGCTGTTCACGGGTTTGTATACCTGGCGGGTTTTATGCCTGAGTTGCTCGCACTCGACAATACGCCAGAGTCCGTCTTGCGCAACTCGCTTGAGGTCAACCTGCTCACTGCCTGGCAGACGACGACTGCATTCCTGCCCCTGCTAAGAGCCGGGCGAAACAGCGCCGTTGTTCTCGCTGCGTCCGGGCTGGGGGCTTATGCGCGTCCGGGCATGGGTTCGTACAGTATCGCCAAAGCTGGCATTATTGCGATGACCCGTCAGTTCGCATTAGAGCAAGCTCCTGATGTACGAATCAATGCGGTAGCACCGGCCGCAGTCGATACCGCTTTTCTGCGCGGCGGCACTGGACGGTCGCTGGAAGACGAAGAGCCGCATGTTGATATCGATGGGTATAAGAGCATTGTTCCCCTGCAACGTATCGCTCAACCCGATGATGTCACCGGCCCGATTGAGTTCTTGTTGTCGAGCGCGTCAAAGTATATGACCGGGCAAACGCTGTATATTAACGGCGGTACTTATACGGGTTGAGTGACGTCGAGCGCTTTTCGCCCGGTCGGCGGCTAAGTCACGATCACGGGTATCGAACCGCCAGACACCTATCAACAAAGGTATAAAAAGGTGGCGAAAAGGGGTGGCGGAAAAGGGTGGCGGAAAAGGGTGGGAGTCGAACTCACCGGACGCGCCTGACGCATCCCATCGGCTTTGAAGGCCGTGCGGGCCACCGGACCCGATCCTCTTCCATTCTAAAGCTCGCGCAGAGCAGAATGGGATTGCTGAGCCGCTATCTTACTTTGACTGGCCTTGCTCAGTGTCGGCAACCCCAAAAACTTCACGTGCACTGCCGACGATAACCCGTTTATCACCGACCCGGCGGGTCAGTTGTCGGGTGTCAAAGTATTCGAGTAATTCGATCGTCAGATTTCGCCCGATACCGGATGCGTCTCGATAGGCTCGGGCATCGAAGCCGTCCGGGTATTCGCTACCGAGGCGTTCGGCAACGGCGGCCAGCCCGGCCAGTGCGCTGGGGTGGAAGTACCGGTTGGCCGCAAACCGGGTAAGTTGACCACGCTGGGCCGCGCCGGACAAGAAGCGGTCCAGTTCAGCCTTACTCATGTTGAGTTGTTTAGCCAGATCAGTGACTACAGGTGGTCTGGTGGTCTCCGGGCTCAGATGAGGGCTTACCTTTTTCCATAGTGCTTGCTGCTGGGCTGACTGTGCCGGCATGTGAGCCGGCAATTTGATGACCGGCCCCTGGCGTGCCAGCTTCCCCTGGGCAACAAGATGGGTAAGAGCAGCCAACGCCACATCACGTGGCACTTGTTCACTTAGTGCGCGGCGGATATGTAATTCGGTGGGGCCAGGCTGATCGGGCTGTTGCTGATGTGATTCGGTGACCAGTGCAACGGCGGCGTCGGTTGCCGCCTGCCAGCGCCGGGGCTCTAAGTGGACTTCCCGAGACAGCGAGTGGCCGCGCCGAATCGTAACGAGGGCTGAGGCCTGCCCGGTCAGTTGGTTTTGTGACAGTTGGTTTTGTAATTGAGTCGGAGTCAGGTTCCAGGTCTGCGCCAGCCACTGAGGGTCAACACCCATTGGCGAGTGCTCGAGCATCGCGGCGAAGGCGTCTTCCGACGCTGTTGCGCGCATGATGTTGAGCAGGGCAATGCGGCCGTCTCTTGCCCGTCCATGGGCCGGGCCATACGGATCAATCACCACCCCGCCGCCAATTGTGCGGCGTGCCGACTGGTCACGAAGGATCAGTCGGTCACCATGGACCGCGCTGGTGTCGGTATCCAGGACGAGTTGCGCCAGTCCGGTGTCACCAGGTTCAATTTTTCTTTTGTCCAGCAAAGCAACCCGGGCCGTAAATGATCCTGCACCGTGATGCAGGTGGATTGGTGTCCAGTGAGCAAGGGCGCGGGGTTCGGTCGCAAGGACTTGTAACTCGACATCCAGTCGTCGGCTGGTTGTGTGCGCCGGGTTACCCGTCAGCCAGTCGCCCCGTTGTGGGACTACCCGACCCAGGTCAGTGGCATTCAGGTTCACTGCGCAGCGTAAACCGGCTGATGCCGTTTCACTCACCGCGTTTTGAACATGTAATGCGCGTACCCGGGCAGTAAGCCCGTACGGGCTGAGGTTCAGGGTTTCACCAACATTCGTGACACCTGATATCACGGTCCCAGTGACGACCAGGCCACTTCCGGCAACCGTAAATTGTCGGTCGATTGCAAGACGAAACCGACCGGCTTCAGCGCGTTTTTTTGTTTGATCGGTGAGTTCTTTGAGCGCGTTCCTGAGCTGCTCCATGCCCAGCCCGGAAACTGCTGAAACCGGAATAATCTGCGCCCCGGCAAGCCGTGTCGATGCCAGGAGGTTTTCACATTCGAGCCGAGCCTGTGCCAATTGGGTGTCATCAACCAGGTCGGCACGGCTCAGGACAACCACACCAGCCGGTATGCCGAGCAGATCGATAATCGCCAGGTGTTCCCTGGTTTGCGGCATGGGCCCGTCGTCGGCGGCGATCACCAGCATCACTGCATCAACGGCTCCAACGCCGGCCAGCATATTGCGGACAAATTTTTCGTGCCCGGGCACGTCGATGAAACCCAGGGTCTGGTCGGTACCCAGGGTGTCGTAGGCAAAGCCAATATCGATGGATACACCACGACGTTTTTCTTCTGGAAGGCGGTCGGTGTTTACCCCGGTCAGCGCGTTCACCAGGGTAGTTTTGCCGTGGTCAACATGGCCGGCGGTGGCAATCAGCACGGGCTAAGCCCACCATTAAGCGCTACGCTAAGCACGCGGAGTTGTCCGACAAAACTTGCCTCGTCTTCGAGGCAGCGCATGTCAAGCAGCAGCCGATCGTTCTGGATCCGGCAAATTACCGGCCTCGGAAGCTGGCGCAGGGCCGTCGCCCATTGGAGCAAGCCAGTACCGCCGGAAACGGTGGGGGCCACCTGGACCGCACGGCTGGGCAGTGCGTCACCGGGCAGGGCGCCGCTGCCAATTTGACTATGGCAATCGACGACCGTGAACTGACCATGCTGACTCACTGATTCGGTCATGGCTTGACTCATGCGCCAGGCACACTGGTCGATGTCGGCGAGTGGCCGGCTGAGTAAGCGCATAACCGGCAATTGCTTCGCAAGGCTGGTCGGTTGTTGATAAAGGCGAAGGACGGCTTCGAGTGCCGCCAAAATGAGCTTGTCCACCCGCATCGCCCGTTTCATCGGATTGCGTTTTATCTTTTCGATTAAATCTGTACGGCCGACAATAATACCGGACTGGGGCCCGCCAAGCAGCTTGTCACCACTAAAGCTTACGATATCAGCACCGGCAGCAATGGCCTCCCGAACCGTTACCTCGTGGGGTAAGCCTAATGGTTCCAGATCAATTAACGTGCCGCTGCCCAGATCGTCGATAAGTGGCAGCTGGTGTTCGTGTGCCAGGCTGGCGATATCGCGTCGATCGGGTTTGCTGGTGAATCCACGAATGTCGTAGTTACTGGGATGAACAATCATCAGTGCCGCAGTGGCTTCTGTAATAGCTTCAGCATAGTCAGACAGATGGGTTCGATTGGTTGTGCCCACTTCAACCAGGCGGCAGCCCGAGCGCTCCATAATGTCTGGCATTCGAAACGCGCCGCCAATTTCAATTAACTCACCGCGAGATACTGGAATTTCCCGGTTTAGCGCCAGGGAGTTCAGGCACAACATAACGGCCGCTGCATTGTTGTTCACGACAGTGGCAGCCTCGGCTCCGGTTAGACGGCATAACAAGTCGGCAACATGGTCGTCGCGATCGCCCCGTTGACCAGTTGCTAAATCGTATTCAACCGTTGTCGGATGGCGGGCTGCATCGATCATGGCATTGATGGCAGCTTCAGGCAGAACAGCACGGCCAAGGTTGGTATGTAAAACGGTACCGGTCAGATTGAACACACTGGCCAGTGTCGACTTGGTTTGCTGATTCACTAACGCAGTCACTGTATTGACTAACCATTTGGTTGCCCAGGTCTCGTCCCGGTCGTTACTACTTTTCGAATGCTTGTCGTGATGGTTAGCGTTATTACCAATCTCGAACCGCAATCGCTTGGTTGCATCGCGCAGGCAATCGCGGACCGTGTTGTGCCCGTGCTGTATCGCGAGCACCTGCATATCATCGCGGCGAAGCAAATGTTCTATGGAGGGAATTACAGCAAAAGAATTTTTGCGGGCAGACATAAATGAATACGGGTTTTCAGGCTTGGCAAGATTGAGATATTTCAGGATGGTTAATAGTGCGCATAGGACTCAGGTACTAGTTGGCAGATAGTTGCATTGTCGACGGATAGACAGTTCCGAGGGTGGCGCAACTGGAGTACTCTTTAGCCCATGATGGATATGAAACTTAGCTCAAAAACTTACCCTGTGGACGATATAGCTGCCGCGCAGGAGTTTTTTCACAGCCGCCAATGGACTGATGGTCTACCGGTCGTGCCACCGACGGAAGATGCGGTTAAAGCCTGCCTGGACTGGGCCTTGATGCCGCCCGATCACCTGGTTGGCATTGAGCCGGTACGTGAACGCCTCATTACCGCAGAGAAACTGGCCGTGAATGCGGTCATGGCCGGATGCCTGCCGATGCATTTTCCGGTGCTGGTTGCAACCATAACCGCAATGTTGCAAGAACCGTTTTTGTTGCACGGCGCCACCGCCAGTACCGGTGGTTGTGCCGTTTTGGTGGTGATCAACGGGCCCATTCGAGACGAACTGGGCATGAGCGGGAGTTTTAACGCTCTGGGGTCCAGCGATCGGGCCACAACCGTGATTGGCCGGGCGGTGCGTCTGGTCCTGGGCAATTTACTGGACGTACGGCCGGGGCAGGTTGATCGTTCAACTCTGGGTCATCCTGGCAAAATCAGTTATTGCATTGCCGAAGACGAGGCCAACACGCCGTGGGCGTCTCTGGCTGAAGATCGAGGTATTCCCCCTGGGGTTTCAGCAGTCACGGTGTTGTCCGCCGGGGCGCCGCGCCAGATCATGAACGAGTGGACAACCGACCCAGAGCAAATACTCGACACCTATGTGGCGGAAATCCGCGCCAGCATGCGCCACTATTCGATTTGGGGTGGTAACTACGCCATTGTTGTGCCGCCACAGTTACGCGCTCACTTTGAGAAGGCTGGCTGGTCAAAAGCTGACATTCGCCGTTACGTGGCTGCCCATGCCCGTATAAAACGCGGCGAGTGGGCGGAATGTGGCAAGGGGGCGGTTGTTGGTGACCGGGCTGATCAGGAATATGCCGCTTTACCCGACCCGGATCATCTACTGGTGATCGCAGCCGGTGGCCCTGCCGGTGGATTTGGTGCGGTCATTCCACCGTGGCTGGGGCCAAAAAGCAAAGCCGTCACGATGGCCATTGGTGCCTGTGTTGATTGTGAACCGCTGCCCTCGGCCCGCAACTGAATATGATTGCCGGGCAGCAGAACAATACGGCTTGCTAAAAACTGAAATGTACGTAAAGGAAATAAATCAGTGACAAATCTAATGGTATTGGATCCAACCCACGAGGCGGATGCGGCCGATTTTGTTTTGCCCGAGCGCCTCAAAACCCTGACGGGCAAGTCGATTGGTTTTGTCTCCAATGGCAAACAAGGTACCGGCCGTTTTTTCGACGCACTTGAGCTCGAGCTGGTCAGGCTTGGGGTGTCCAGGGTCGTACGACTGACCAAGAGTAATTACAGCGCACCTGCCGAGTCGGACGTAATGGCACAGGCGGCGCAATGTGATGCGCTAGTCGCCGGGGTGGGTGACTGAGGCAGTTGTTCGTCGTGCAGTTTGCATGACGCGATTACCGGTGAAAAGCTGGGCGTGCCATCAGTTGGCATTATGACTACTCAGTTCGTTAGTGCGGCGCAGTTAATGTCACGGGTATTGGGTTGTGACGGCTATCGTTTCCTGACAATAGAGCACCCGATCAGCAGCGCATCCACAGAAGTCTTGCAGGAACGGGCAAAGAAGGCAGCACTTGAATGTCAGTCGATTTTGTTGGGACGTGTCCCATAATTGCCTAACATTCCTGGTGCTTAGCAAGTCTTGGAATAATTGCGTTTAATTGAAGTTGTTTAACTAAGAAATTGTTTTAACGTTTGGCCGGAGATAAAGTTTGAACAAGAAAAAAGTGGCTAATCCAACACAAGCCGCCGTTGACTGGCATCAGGATATTTTCAATGTCCTGACTGCGCTGGATATCACGGTAGTTGCCCATGTGCCGGACGCGGGTCATGGTCCGCTGATTACCCGTTGCGAAGCTAGCAAGAGTATTGATGTCGTGTCACTGACAACCGAGCAAGATGGCGTTGGCGTTATAAGCGGGGCCTGGGCCGGTGGCCGAAAAGGTGTGTTGTTGATGCAATCTAGCGGGGTCGGCAACTGTATTAATGCCTTGGCTCTGCCGGCGATTTGTCGCATCCCCTTCCTGACGATCGTGTCGATGCGAGGCGAATGGGGTGAATTTATTCCGTGGCAGATTCCCATGGGGCAGGGCACGCCAAAAGTGCTTGAGGCAATGGACGTGCGGGTGTTCCGAGCCGACTATCAGAATGAAGTGGGAATGACGGTAGAAGCTGCGGCCAATCTTGCGTTCAACACCCGGCAATCCGCCGCCGTCTTGCTGTCGCAGAAGATGATTGGCGCCAAACAATTTCAGGAGGGTTAAGTCATGGCGCGCTTAAAAAGACGGCCACTGGTCAAACAACTGCTCACCGATCGCCCGGCTAATCTGCTGGCTGTTTCGAGTCTTGGCTCACCCACCTGGGACTTAACCGCATCAGGTGATGATCCACGCAATTTTTGTTTCATTGGCGCTATGGGCCAGGCGGCACCTTTTGCCCTTGGGTTGGCCATAGCGCAACCGGAGAAACGCGTTGTTTTGTTTGCCGGTGACGGGGAAACTCTAATGGCACTGGGGGCGCTGGCCACGATTGCCAACCAGGCACCACCGAACCTGACCATTGTGGTGCTCGATAACGAGTCATACGTCGAAACCGGCAGCCAACCGACTGCAACAGCGGGCAAGACTAATCTGGAAGCAGTTGCGGCCGGTTGTGGTTTTGAAGTGTCGCGGACCATCACAAAGGCTGACGAAGTGGATAGTTTGCGTGCGTTAATTGTGAGTGGTCCAGGCCCCAATTTTGTTAACGTCAAAATTGATGCGGAAAACCTGCCACTGGCCTTTCCGCATTCGTTTGATGGTGCCACTGCAATTAATCGGTTTCGCACCGCTGCGACCAGCTGATGACCAACGGGCGGGGGCCATTGTCCGACTTGCTGGTCCTTGACCTCACCCGTTATTTGTCGGGCCCGTATTGCACATTACAACTGGCTGGCATGGGGGCCAGAGTGATAAAGGTCGATCACCCGGTTACTGGTGATCCGACGGTGAACGCACCACCGTTTGCTGGCCCGGATGGACCTTCGTTGCAGCAAACCCCGGACTCCCTGGGTCTGGCCTACCTGAAGCGCCAGCGCGGTAAAGAATCAATTACGATTGATTTGAAACACGCAAAAGGCGCCAAGCTTTTGCGAGATTTAGCCCAACATGCGGATGTTGTTGTTGAAAATTTTCGCCCCGGTGTCGCAAGACGCCTGGGTATCGACTACTCACAATTAAAACTTGTGAACCCCGGCATCGTTTACTGTGCCATTACCGGTTATGGACAGACCGGGCCTGAAGCCCAATTGAAGTCATACGACTTAATGGCCCAGGCGGCAGCGGGCCTGATGGCAATTACCGGTGAGGCTAATGGCAGGCCAATGAAAGCCGGCTCACCAATGGCGGACACAATTGCCGGCACCTGGGGGGCCTTGTCCATTCTGGCTGCATTGCACGAAAAAAAACTTTCGGGTGTGGGGCAGTCGATCGATGTTTCTATGCAGGACTGCCTGTTTTCGATGATGATGGATGAGCCACTCGATTGTTACGAACAACTCGGGCAGGTCGAACGGGTCGGGAACCGGGTCATGCGTTTCTCGCCGTTCAATGCGTATCAAAGTGCTGATGGTTGGCTGGTTATCGGATCTGTCGGGGATAAGGACTGGTCGGCGCTCTGTCAACTGATTGGTCAGCCGGCCCTGGCCGATGACAGTAATTATTCACGGGTTAGCTGGCGAATCGAAAACAACGATGCGGTCGACCAGGTGATTGGTGACTGGGTCAAAAGCCATACAACCGACGACGCGATTGAACAGCTGCGGACCGCTGATATTGCGTGTAGCGCCGTAAGAACACCGGGACAGGCGATCAATTCAGAACATCTCAACAAACGCAATATGGTGAAACCACTCTTGATGCCTGATGGTCGGGCAACCGGGGTGATTGCACCGGATATGCCGTTTCGCATGAGTCGTTCTGCTGTTGGTCATCATCGGACGGCCCCCGTGCCGGGCACTAACACTACAAATGTTTTGTCAGAGTTTCTTGGTTTGGACAATCGCGCGTTAGACGGCTTGCGCAGTGATGGCGTAATTTAGGTACCGAGGCCTTGCACTTCCAGTTCGATCGTGTCCAGTAGCAATTGTAACCATGGCTTCGAAAGCCTGCGCCCAATCAGCACCAGGCGGGTATCGTGGTTTTCGTCTGGCCATTGATCCAGCCATTGCAGTGGGTACAGGATATGGCCGATGCCATGAATGACAGCGGGACGGTGGCTGTCTTCCTGCAGGCTGACGATGCCTTTAATGCGCAACAATCGATCACCGCAATGCTCGGCAAGTGCCTGCAGGAACAAGGTGAGCCCGACGGCACTGATCGCCTGGCTGCGTTGCAGGACAAGAGAGTCAAACTCACGATGGTGGCGATTAACCCTACGACTTGCTCCTGCGTAGGCTGATGAAAAAACTCCGAGGGCGCCTTTGTTACGACCACTAAGCGCACCGTTGTTATAGTCTGGCCCGGCGAATACTGGTTTGGGATCCCGCCAAACGCTGGCCGCATTGAACACGTGTACAGACGGGTCAGTCACAAATGGGTTCAGATTAGAACTCAGCAGTGCATCGAGATCGATCGTCTCGTCGTTGTCAGCCAGTAAATCAGTTTTGGTAACAATGATTCGATCCGCCAGAGCCAGCTGACGGGCCGCTTGCGGGTACGCGTTCAGGTCTCCGTGCGGTTGTGTGCAATCCAGCGTTGTCACGATATGCTCAAGGTAGTAATCACCGCGCAGCGCCTGGCGATTGAGTAAGGCGTGGCAAATTGCGCCCGGGTCAGCCATGCCGCTGGTTTCAATGATCACTCGCTCAAAACTACCCACTTCCCCTGCGGCCCGTTTTGCGTCCAGGTGGTTGAGGGTGTCGATCAAGTCGTCACGCACAACGCAACACAAGCAGCCGGTGGTCAGACGGACAACCGAGTCTTTGCTGGCCTGTACCAGGAAATGGTCCAGGCCTATATCGCCAAACTCGTTAATGATAACCGCACTGTTCGACAAGGCCGGTGTCTTTAGCCAGTGGGCCAGTAACGTGGTTTTACCACTGCCTAAAAATCCGGTTAATACTGTTACCGGGGTCATGAATTTTTTGCTGTGGGCTGGCTGCCAACTCGCAGGGTTGCCGGCTCGAAGGTGTCATCCAGACGGGCTCGAATCGTTGATAACAAGCCGGTTACCGATGCAGCCGTATGCCGGCGCGTGCCATCATGAATAAGCCAGCGAAATGGCAGGCCGGATGGTGCGGGCTGAATTGTGTAGACGGTGTGCTCGTGCTCCAGCAGCCAACCATCAGGATTTTGTTGCAGAGTTGCATTGGATTGCCATTCGTTCAGGCTTAACCGTAGCAACTGATCAAGGGCGAGACGCAGGTCTTGCTGCAACGTCGAATTCTCAGCGTCCAAGTGACGGCCCGCGGCGTATCGACTCCGGGATGGTTCTTTTCAGGTACTGACCGTCCGACGGCAGGCCAAAGAATTTCCCCTGATGCACCATCAGCTTACCCCGGAGCAAAGTGGTTTCCGGCCAGGCGTTTATCTCATGGCCTTCCCAGGGCGTGTAGTCAGTCTCATGCAGATCGGTGGCGCGAATTAAGCCGCGTCGCGATGGGTCCAGGATGGTGATATCGGCATCACTGTCCGGAGCAATGACGCCTTTACGCGGGTACATTCCCATGAGTTTAGCGGCGTTGGTTGAGACCAGGTCTACATATTGAGGCAACGAATAACCACGCCGGGTCACCATTTCGGTATACATCACGGCCAGGCGTGGCTCCACTCCGGAGTTTCCGCCGGTGGTGTCGTCTATGCGCTTGCCTGTGGTTTTTTCGCGTAGCGTGCAACACAATTCGTCTGTAGCCACACTGCTGATACTGCCGTCGACAGTGCCGTCCCATAAAGCTTGTTGGTCTTCGGGGCCTTTGAGTGACGGATAGGTATGGTAAATCTGACCATTGGGTTTTTTGTAATCGTCAGCGTTGTACATCATGTACTGATGAAGGGTCTCTCCGTAAACTGGCTGACCCTGTGCCCGTGCTTCGCGAATCGCTGCAACACCAGTCGCGGCGCTAACATGCATCATGTACAAGGCGGTTCCGGGTACGCTTTTGGCCAGACGGATAATTCGCCTGAAACTCAGGTCTTCTGACAGTGAGTTGTGAACCTCCGCCAGATTCTCATAACTGGTTCGGCCCTCGCGGATCAGCTTGTCGTACATATGCATGACGATGTCGTTGTCTTCGGCGTGGATAACGCCGATGCCGCCGTGCGCAGCCAGCACCTGAAATGCTTCCCAGATATCGCCATAGTCAATCATCCGCCCCGATCGCCCGGGCAGTATATTTGTTGTGAATATTTTCAGACTCGGATAACCCGCCTGGATTGCTTCGGCAATTTCGTGGCCAAAATCCGGTGGTGGATCACTATGCAGCATGATGTGATAAGCCCAATCACAATAACTGCGGCCAACAAAGTGGGCGTCGCGGTTTTCAATTGCTTGTTGCAGCGATGCGCCGTCGCGCCAGTAGTAGGCAAAGTCAATCAGGCTGGTTGTGCCACCAAACAAGGCGGCACGGCCAACTTGCTCAGGGCCGGCGGTAATCATATTGGTGCCGTCGGGCATCACCCAGGGGTGATGCATGTGCACATGGGGGTCGATGCCACCGGGAATCACAATGCGGCCGGTCGCGTCAATAATCTGGTTGGCGCTGGCTTGCGAGAGCAGGCCACCGCTGGCAACGACGGCAATTTTCTCGCCAATTATGCCGATATCAGCTTTGACGACTCCGTCCGGGCGTACAACGTCGCCACCTTGAATCAATACATCAAAATGACTCATGTTTGTCCTGTTTCGTTGGGCAGAATAATTAACAGCTCATCGGGTGTTCATGCGTTCAGAGAATTGTGCAAAAGACTCCCGTGCCATAGAAAAAATATCACCCTGGCGACTATACAAGTCTCCAAACAAACGGCCAACCGGGTGGTAGCGGCTAAAGTCAACATGGAAGTTGCTGCTGTCCAGTAAACCAGGGCGGGCATGAACCCGCAAAGGTTCGCCAACCAACAATTCGCGCCCCGGGCCAAAGGCCATCGACACCTGCCGAGTACATTCGAAGGCAAACGGTGCATCGCTCAGCCGGGGAGGGGCAATGCTGACTGATGGAGTTGTTGCCAGATCAATCGCGTCGATTTCGCTTGCCTCTGCAGGAAAATCTATTGCCGTGTCATTCATCGACTGGGCTAGGGGTTCGTCACACAGATTGATAACAAACTCACCGGTATCGTGGATGTTACGGGTCGTGTCTTTGAGACGACCATCGGCATGATGCTGTAAGCCGACAACAACCAGCGGCGGATCTTCAGAAAATACGTTGAAGAAACTGAATGGTGCGGCGTTGACGACCCCCTGCCGGCTGACCGTGGTGATCCAGGCAATAGGCCTGGGGACAATCACCCCACAAAGAATTTTGTATCGGTCGCTCGGTGCAAGAGTTGACAGCAGGATATCAACTGAGGTTTCGTCTGCTGGCATTGATGTCACGCCTTCGGCGGTTCTTCAACGCCAACCTGAGACGTGATCCGTTGATAGTGTTCCGGGCGACGGTGGCGCTTAAAGTCGAAGATTGTCTCCTTTCCGAAACGGGTAGCGTCGAGGTCACAATCAGCGACGACCAGTTCATCGTCTTCGGTTGTCGATTCAGCAACAATCATGCCGTCCGGGTCAACTATGCAGGTACTACCAAATAATGGATGACCATCTTCTACACCGGCCTTGGCTACGGCCACAACCCATGTCGAGTTTTGATAAGCCCCTGCCTGCAGAGACAGCTTGTGGTGAAAGATTCGTTTTTCCGGGCCTTCGCTGGGGCGCTGGGAATTAACAGAGGGCGTATTGAATCCCAGGACAACCATTTCGACCCCTTGCAAACCCATTTCCCGGTAGGTTTCCGGCCAGCGCCGATCGTTACAGATGCACATGCCAATAATGCCGTCAAGTGTTCGGAACACCGGAAATCCGAGATTGCCGGGCAGAAAGTAGCGTTTTTCGAGGTGTTGAAAATCACGTTCGGTATCGAACTCAACATGACCCGGTAAGTGTACTTTTCGGTATTTACCAACAGTCTGCCCGGTTTTATCGACCAGGATTGATGTGTTGTAATGCTCACCGTCTGGCGTTAGTTCAGCATAGCCCAACGAAATAGCTACTTTGTTTTCCCTGGCTTTATCAAAAAGTGGCTGGGTAACAGCATTGGGCATTGATCTTTCAAACCACGTATCGGCTTCGACCCGGTCTTCGTGATACCAGCGAGGGAAAAACGTCGTCAGTGTCAATTCGGTGAAAACGACAAAATCGCATTGTTGTGCAATTGCCTGATCAAGCAATTTTGACATTCGGCTGACAACGGCTTCACGCGAATCTGCTTTTTGAATTGGGCCCATCTGGGCAGCGCCGACGCGTACGTTACGCATTCGAGTCTCCTGTTAGCTGAAAAATAGTAAGAACAAATTATGTGCCAACCCGGTGTTCCATCCGGCTGACAATTCGAACCAGGGGCAACATAAGAATCAAATACATAATGGCTGCCATCGTAATGGGGGACGCGTTATAAGTTACAGAACGCGCCATGTCGGCCGAGTACAAAAGCTCAGCAAAGGACACCACACTGGCCAGCGCGGTCAGTTTAACCACTTCGAGTGTATTGGTCGCCAGATCGGGGAGCACGTTGCGCACGGCCTGCGGAATAATGACATAGATCAGGGTCTGAAGCAGACTCAGCCCGGTAGAACGCGCCGCGTGCCACTGACCGGTGCCGACACTGTCCAGACCGGCACGGTAAATCTCTCCGTAGAAACTCGAATTATTTAGAAAGAAAGCTAGAACGACGGCGGCAAACGGTGAAATGTTGATGCCGGCAAAAGGAAGGGCCGAGTAAACGAATATCAAAAGAACAAGCGGTGGAATCGCCCGGAAAAAATCAACGTAAACAATGCTGGCCCAGCGCAAGAGACGAAACTGGCTGTTACCAGCGACAGCCACAAGCAGACCGCCAATCAGACCTGCAGGAATAATCGTTACGCACAAAAGCAAGGTCATGCCCAGGCCGCGCAGCATTAAGGGCCAGGCTTGCATCATGATGCTGATGTTAAAGAATTGCTCGACTAATTGATCCATCAGGCGTGCTTCCACTGAAACCGGGTTTCAATCCAGCGGCCGAGAATGACAACGGGAATGAATAGGATCATGTAAGCGAGAGCCCCCATCGCCAGTGGCGTTGCATTGCCCGCAAACGACACGGCTGTGGTGGCTTCGTTCAAAATTTCCGGCACACCGATGACGGTACCAAGGGCCGTATTCTTGGTAATGGCAATTGTCCGATTGGTCAGCGGCGGGATGGTCAGCCTCACCGCCTGCGGCAAGATGACATGGGCCAGGGTTGAACCGAAGCTAAGTCCGGTTGAGCGGGCAGCATCCCATTGGCCCTTACGCACCGAGGTTATACCTGCCCAGAAGATCTCTTCTGAAAATGCTGCGAGAATTGCTGACAAAACCAGCCATAGAACAACAAATGCCGACAGGGTAATGCCGACATTGGGCAGGCCAAAGTAGATCAGCAACACCAGCACAAGCGGGGGCAGGGCGCGCAAGACATCAACAGCAGCAATAATAAAAAAGTTCAGCGGCTTAATACCAAATGCCCGAATGCCGGCCAATACCAGGCCGGCGGCGATTCCGGAAACGACAACCGCAATAGCGACCTGCACGGTTATCCACATGCCCGAGAGTATTGCCGGCCAGTACTCGCTTATCAGCGACCACTTAAAGAAGGTGTCTATGAAGCGTTCGTATGCTGTCATTTAGCGACCAATGACAGGAATTCTCGTGTGCGCTCGTGCTTCGGCGTGTTGAAAATCTGCCCGGGCGAGCCTTGTTCCAGGATGACACCGCCATCCATGAAAACAATGCGATCGGCGGCTTCTCGGGCAAAACGCATTTCGTGGCTGACAACCACCATTGTCATGCCCATCGCTTTAAGGTCGCGCATTACGGTGAGCACCGAGCCGACTAATTCTGGGTCGAGGGCTGAGGTTGGCTCATCGAACAACACGATGCGCGGCTCAAGTGCCAGACAGCGGGCAATGGCGACCCGTTGTTGTTGCCCGCCCGACAGCTGACCGGGAAAATTTGCCGCCTTGTCGGACAGTCCCACTTGTTTTAGCGCGGTTGATCCTCGCGCGTTCGCTTCGTCTCGACTTAGTTTCAAGACTTTACGCAGGGCCAGCGTGACGTTACCGAGGGCACTCATGTGGGGATACAGATTGAACGACTGAAAGACCATGCCGATCCGCCGCCGAACCGCATTAATATCGGTACCGCGATCCATCAGGTTGATACCGTCAACGCTGACAGAACCCGCGTCCGGCTCTTCGAGTCGGTTACAACAGCGCAGCAGGGTCGACTTGCCCGAGCCAGACGGCCCAACGATAAATACCATTTCCTGGGCACTGACCTGTAGATCAATTCCGCGCAGGACTTTCGTCTGGCCAAATCGTTTTTCCAGGCCCCGGATATCGAGTACTACCTCGGTAACCTTCGATTCAGTCATTATGTTCTGGCATTAAATTGCGTACTTGCAGTCGATATTGGGTTACACGCGGTAGGGCGCGCATTTTTTCCTGCGGTCGCGTACTGTTGCTTAAATTCGCGACCGCAGTTCATCACCAGGGCAAAGGCTTAGCTACACTTGGGTTCGTGTTCTTTCGGATCATAGCCGGCCATCCCTGGAACGCCGTACCCAGGGTAGACAGTTACGGCTGCAGAGCCAGGTGCTGGTTTAAAACCGAACCATTTCTCATGCAAGCTGGCCATCGTACCGTCCAGCTTCAGGCACTCAATGGCGTTTTCGAGCATCACCCGAACTTCTGGTGTGTCTTTTCGGGTTGGGGCCGCAAATACTTTGCCTGTGGAGTAGACATACGACAATTGCAGATTGGGGTTCTGCTTGGCGGCCCAGGCGCTCACTGTATTTCCGGCAACGTTGGCAAAGGCACGACCGGACATCACCGCCTGGATTGCATCAGACTGGGTGCCGAAGGATTGAACTTTCCAGCCAATCTTCCCGGCTTCGGCGCGCGCCCATTTATCGTAAGCAGAACCCTTGTTGACCGAAATTACCTTATCTTTAAAGTCTTCGATTTTAGTAACTGCTGGCGCGCCTTTTTTGACGACAAATTGAAAATCGGTGTTCAGGTAACCCTCAGTAAACAACAGGTTCTCGGTACGTTCCTTAGTAACGGTTGTTGGTGCACCGACAAAGTCGTAAGTACCAGCTTGCAGGCCTGGCAAGATACCGGACCACTGGGTTGAAGTAATATCGATTTTTTTACCGAGTTTTTTTCCAATCGCATTGATCAGGTCAATATTGAAACCCTGAACGCCACCCGCCAGGTCGGGAAATGCATGCGGTGCAAACGTCCCATCGACAGCTGTTTTGAGCGTGTCGGCGGCCTGGGCCGGGGTGGCGGACATCACACCGGCGACGCCAAGAGATGCCATTACCAATGTGCTGCATAGTGTGCTGATTTTTAAACGAGACTTCATGAACTTTCCTCTCTGGTTTAGATCTGCTTTGCCTTGAGGCTTTCCCTGGATTGCGGAACGCTGCTCAAAAACACAGAAAAAAAAGCATACACCGTTTCGACGTCTAACCGCGTCAACTGGCCGGCAACGCGAGTGATACAATTGGCCAGACGCTATTTCGTCTAGGAAATCGCACCGGGCTGGCGTGTCCGCGCACTCTATCGATGCGCCAGTAACGTCTATGCACCAATGCGCATGCGAAATGCCGATGGCTGCCTTTGGTACGCCCTTGTGTGAGCATCTTTCGTAAGCATCTTTCGTAGGCATCTTTGGTAGCCATTTTTATAGCGCGCCACGTGCTTATATAGTCTGGGCCGCCGCCCAGCCACTGGCCCAGGCCCAATGGAAGTTATAGCCGCCTAACCAACCGGTGACGTCGACGGCTTCACCAACGACATACAGACCAGGTATTTTTTTCGCCTGCATGTCTTTAGACGACAGCTCATTGGTATCAACACCACCCGCAGTCACTTCAGCTTTTGCATAACCCTCTGTGCCGGTGGGTTCAAACGGCCAGTTGCCAAGACGTTGCTGCCAGCGGCGCAGGGTTTTATCAGGAAGGTTGCCGATTTCCCGGTTAGTGTCCTGAATAATTGCCTGGTTTTTGTCAGCCTCGCCCGCCAGCCTGTCCGACAAGGTGTCGGCTAAACGGATGGGCAGGGCTGCGCGCAGCAGGTTCCGCAGCATCACCTTTGGTTTGCTGGCTTTTTCGCTTACCAACCAATCGGCCGGTGCATCTGGCAGGAAGTCAATGCCAAGCACTTTACTGGCTGACCAGTAAGACGAAATTTGCAAAATTGCCGGGCCAGATAAGCCCCGATGGGTAAACAAGGCGGCTTCGCGAAACCGCGCTTTGCCACAAGAGGCGGTGACTTCAGTAGCTACCCCGGACAACGACTGGAACAGCAAGTCGTCTCCCGCCAGGGTCAGGGGAACCAGTGCCGGGCGAATTGGCACGACGCACAGACCCAATTGGCTGGCCAATTCAAAGGCAAATCCCGAAGCACCAATTTTTGGAATCGACGGACCACCAGTTGCAATCACTAGTGCTTGTGCCTGGTATTGCTGCCCACCGACACTGACAGAAAACCGCCCGGGCTGTGCATGAAGATCAGTGACCGGTTGTCCAAATTGAAAGTCCACCTGGTTGTCCGGACATTCACTGAGTAGCATCTGCACAATTTGCCTGGCCGAACCATCGCAGAACAACTGGCCCAGGGTTTTTTCATGCCAGTCTATTCCGTAGCGTTCGACCATCGCAACGAAGTGTGCGGGGGTATAACGCTTCAGAGCAGACTTCGCGAAGTGCGGATTAGCTGAAATAAAGCGCTCTGGCGACACCTCTGAATTGGTAAAGTTGCAGCGCCCACCACCTGAAATCAGGATCTTTCTGCCTGGCTCTCGGTTATGATCGATCAACAACACCCGCCGCCCGCGTTGGCCGGCAACGGCTGCACACATAAGGCCGGCCCCGCCGGCCCCTAGAACGATTGCATCGTAGCGAATAGGGTCAGTCATTGATGCTGGAAAGACAATAGCCCGACTTACCGGCTATCACGGACCGCAGGTTCAGGCCTTGGCACTGGGGCGCGAACCGATACGTTCAAGCCACGCGGTAATGTTTTTCATTTCCGGATTCACGGTTTGCCCGACTTTGACGCCGAAGCTGACCATGCAATACAGAAAAATATCGGCTAGCGAAAATCGGTCACCACACAGGTAGTCACGCGATTTCATATCAGCATCCAGCCAGGCCAGGTTGTCTTGTGCAATAGCCTTCAATCCGTCGGACGCTTCGGGAAGGACACGGAATCGATCCTGAAACATCTTCAGGCCCTGAGATCCTCGATAACCATTCAGAATCGGCTCGGCAATTGCCAGATCAACCCGGCGGGTCCACATGCGGGTTTCGGCCCGTTGTTCTGCGGTTGTGCCAATGAGTGACGGTTCGGGATGCTTTTCTTCAAGGTACTCACAAATTGGAACAATCTCGCATAAGTGCTCGCCGTTATCTATTTCAAGCACCGGGCACTGACCACGGCTGTTGACCGTACTCAGGTAAGGTTCCCGGCGATTTTCACCCCCGCGAATATCGACATCCACGGTGGGTATGTCGATACCTTTTTCCGCCATGAACATACGAACGACTTGCGGGTTTGGACCAACCGAGTTGTACAGCTTCATTGGATTGCCTCAATAAAAAGAATAATCAAGAAAATTTGCAGATACCGACGACGTGAGTGATATCACCAGTCCATTCTATCGCCTGCGCGGTGTCTTTAAATCAGAAGGAGTACACCGCTTCAGACAATAGAGAATCCAACGCCAGCTTTGGCCAACCCCCCGCCAATGCCAACCGGCGTGCCGTCAGCCCGCCAACAAGCGGCGCCGGTTAGTGACCCGTCAGCTTCGAAGGCAACCGCATTCATCCCACCAGCTACCCGCGGTACCCTTTCTATTTTGTGGCCCATGGCAGCCAGGGAGTCGGCAGTGGCTTGAGGCAAGCTGTCTTCAAGTTCCAGCACGCCACCCTCTGTCCAGATGCGTGGCGCTTCAACAGCTTCCTGGATGCTCATCTTGTGATCGATCAGGTTCACGATTGCCTGGAATGCAGACGGAAATATCCTCAAGCCGCCAGGCAGGCCGAGTGCATACCGGGGTTTACCGTTTTCCAGCACTATCATCGGCGCCATCGAGGTAAACACCCGCTTACCCGGCTCGATAGACAACGCGTGACCAGGGTGGGGATCAAAGTTATACATGTAGTTGTTGGCCAGCATACCAGTGCCGGTAATCTGTACGCAGGCACCGAACAAACCGTTAATCGTATGGGTGCTGGCGACAATGTTGCCGTCAGCATCAGCGACCGTGACGTGGGTTGTGTCGGCAGACTCTGCACGGGGCAAGCCTGGTTTCCAGCTACCGGCCCGCGCAAGATCAATTTGTGCCCGCCGCTCGGCGGCGTAGGATTTATCAATCAGTGTTTGCACCGGGACATCGATAAAGTCGGGGTCGGCGGTGGCGAAAGACCGGTCTGCGAAGGCTATGGACAAGACCTCAGCCATCAGGTGAATACACTGACTTGAACCGAAGCCCATAGCCGAAATATCAAAGGCTTCGAGGATGTTCAGCATCTGGGTGATGTGGACTCCGGATGAAGCCGGGGGCGGCGGGCCGATAATTTCAAAGCCGCGATAGTTGCCACGAATCGCTTCACGGTTGCGCGGCGCATAAACCGCCAGATCGTCCCGGTTGATAATACCGCCGCGTTCTCGAATATCCGTCACCAGGTTGTCACCAAGGGGGCCGCCATAAAGCGCGCTGGCGCCATCCCGTGCAATTGTTCGCAAAGACGCTGCGTACTCGCCCTGGACTAAACGGTCGCCCGCACAAATGGGTAAACCGCCTGGCAGGAACAACTTTGCCAGCCCGGTGTCTTGCGCCAGGTGCTCTGCATAGTTACTGACATTGGTTGCCAGGTATGGGGTGACGACAAAACCGTCAGCGGCGAACTGAATCGCCGGTGCCATTACCTGCGCAAGCGACATCGTGCCGTCGTTGGTCAACATATCGCACCAACCCGCCAGTGCGCCTGGGACAGCCACCGCCAGGGCACCAAACTCGTTGGCCCGGTTTTTTGTCTGGCGATAGTTGACCAGGTTTTCTGACACGGTTTCGTACAAGTCAGGGGTTGCGTCCGCAGGCGCGAGACTCAGGCCGTCAATAATGACGTGTTGACCATCAGCGCGCCTGACATGGGACAAACCACCGCCGAGAACCCCAACCATCATCGGTTCGACAACAGTCAGCGCAAATAATGCAGCAACTGCGGCATCAATCGCATTACCTCCGGCCAGTAGTATTTGGGCACCAGCTGAAGACGCCAACGGGTGATTGGTGACAACCATCCCGCGAGATCCGCTGGCGGGCTGTTTTTGGCAGGTAAACAGATTTGAGGGCATGTCGACTACTTGGGTCGCTTAAGTTGCTTAGGTGTCGCTTAGATCGTCTTGTTGCTCGCGGGGTCTTTGCCGCTGACCCGAATCACCCCCATCATGCCACTGGCCTGATGCTCGAGAATGTGACAGTGGAACATCCAGTCCCCGGGGTTGTCAGCAACAAAGGCAATCTCTACCCGCTCATCGGGTGCCATCAGCACGGTGTCCTGCCATTCACGGTAACGGGTGGGTTGTTGGTTCCGGCTTATTACCCGGAACGTGTGCCCGTGCAGATGAATCGGATGATGCCAGGCGGTCGCGTTATGCATTGCCAGGACACAGCTTTGACCAAGTGCAAGGGTCAGCATCGGCTTAACCTGATGACCAAGAGCAGCCACCCCGTTGATAAACCAGGCTTTGCCGGCACGCATGTCCATCATGGCCATATTGCCCATCATGCCGCCGTCAAAGGTGATCTTATGTCGCCTGGCTGACATCAGATCGGGTTCCGCCAGCGGATTGGGCTCCATCGACAGAGACCATAATGGAGGAGCGGGGCGCAGTGCAGCGTCAGCATAGTTGAAGTCGAGCATTCGGTATTCGCGACCACGGTAATAACGATCGGTAACAACGGATTTTGCGCCCGGCTTCTGAGTCATATCGATCACCAGGTCGACACGCATCGCCGGGCCGACAACCACCATGCCATTACCTGGCGCATGAGGGGTTACGGGTTGACCGTCGAATGCAACAATAATCGGTTCATGCTGATCAAATTGCAGACCAAAGATACGTGCGTTCGCCGCATTGATCAGACGCAGTCGGATACGTTCACCGGCGCGTACTGCAAACGACTCCAGGATCTGGCCGTTGATGGTTACCGTGTTTCCGACCCGTCCGTTATGAGTCATATCGCGGCGGTCACCGAAGCTGTTGTGAATTTCGGCAGACGGCGTTAACCGCCAGTCATCAAGTACCCAGGTGATATCGCGATCGACCCGCAGCGGCTCTTTTTCTTCAACAATCAGTGGTCCGTACAAGCCTCGGGCAACTTGCTCAAAACTACGCTGATGTGGGTGGTACCAGAAGGTACCCGCGTCCAGCGCATCAAATTCATAATCGAAATAAGCGCCCGGTTCGATTGGCGCCTGCGTCAGATGGGGTACGCCGTCCATTGCATTGGGCACGCGGATGCCGTGCCAGTGTACCGTTGTGCTTTGCGTCAGACTGTTTTGCACCCGCACCCGAAGCCGCTCGCCTTGACGAATCCTGATTTCGGGGCCAGGAACCAGGCCGTTATAAGACCAGACTTCGGTTCTTGGGTGCGGCTCGGGTACCAGGCGCAACAGAGTCTGCGCGGGGCTTAGCGTAAACTCACGATGGCCGGAGTCGGGGCTGGCCAACACAGGCGGTGTGAATAAACCGGCACCACTGGCCGCGGCTGAGGCGAGAAAGTCACGACGCGACCAACCTTTGGCTGGGAATTTGTTCACGTGGGTATTTGTCCGCATAAAAGAGTAGGTGACACCGGGTTCTCGACACTGTAAACCAGAAACCGTGCCAGCGTGACCTGGGCGAACGAGTAAAGCCTAAGCGCCTTTAACCGCTTACGCGGACCACCAGATTGAGTAAGAGTGCGGAGAGGCCATGATGGGGATGTGATAGCGTTTGCCGGATTCAGTCATGGCGATCCGCACGACAACCGATTGCATGATCTGATCTTGAGGGGCAAGCACGTTCTGTTGCCGAAAATAGTCTGCGGTGTCGAATGCCACTTCGAACAGTGATGTGATGTTGCCGGTGAGGTTATGGTCGATTTCGACCGGGATGTTGATGCGCCCGTCTTGATCGGTGCGGGCGTTGGCAACTTCGTGCCGGGACCCATCAACGGCAATGCGGGTCAGTACAACCCGAACATCAGTTGCTGATTTTCCATGAACTGCGTCGAGTACATGTGATGTCAGAGATGCCATAGCGTTACTCGATGGATGCTTTGTCGCGTTTATCGGAGGTGGCGGCCACAATTGGGCTGATGACACCGGTTGTTTTGACATTTAGACAGGCGGTTTTACCACTGGCCTTCGCCCTGGCCAGTGCTGGCGCAATCTGGTTTACGTCAGTTACCAGCTCACCATATCCGCCCATGCCTTCAACCATCGTATGGAAAGGGATATCGCGAAAATCGGTTGCGAAGTGTTGACCGTTCTCGAACATCCGCTCCTGCTGTTGCGAGATACAGTCCAGCCCGCCGTTGTTGTCGATTACCACGGTGATCGGCGCTTTTTCCTGAAAGGCGGCTTCCACGCTGAGCCCACCAGACAGGAAGGCACCGTCACCGCTGATCAGGACAACGTGGTCGTCGGGGTGGGCCAGCTTGGCGGCCACCCCCAACGATACGCCAACGCCTAACATGCTGAAGGAGCCGGGATGCAGCGTGCCGCGAAGTTTACGTCCGTTATAACCGGTAATGTTGGCGGCGATTTCTGACCAGAAGTGGGTATTGCCGCCATCAAAGACCAACCAGTCGCTTTCGCCCAGGGTCTGTTGTACTTCGAGGGCCAGGCGCAGCGGATGGATGGTGATCTCACCACTGGACTCGGATTCCTGCAGGTCGACCAGGGTTTTTTCAATCCATTCGCCGCGTTTACTCAGATTGGTATTGAGCCAGTCCGGGTCAAGTTTCCAGCGCCCCGCGTTGGCCAGTCCGCGAAGCGCATCCAGAAAAGCGCCCGGGTCGCTCAGCAGGCTGATATCGGCGGCGCGGTTCATTTCCAGCTCTTCGTGTGAACCATTGACGCACACCAGTTGGCATGTCTCGGGAAAGAAGGGCGGATTGCCAAAATTGAGCTGGTTATCAAGCCGTCCACCGATCAGGACAACCACGTCGGCTTGTTGCAATGCAAATTTGGACGGTGCGTATTGATGAATATCGGCAAGGCCTAAATTTGACCGGATATCATCACCCAGCAATTTGTGGTGATACGGCACGTTAAACAACGGAATGCCGAGTGTCTCTCCGGCTTCCGCAAACTTGTCTTCAGTGCCCGACCACCAGATGCCGTGACCGCCTATCAGCATCGGGCGGCTTGCGTTAGCAAGCAGGTCAAGCACGGGTTCCAGGTCGTCAGGGCAGGGCCAGGCACGGGGAGCTTTGACCGGGCCGCGGAAGAACGGACGTTCATCGCGCCCAACTGTTTCTTCAAACGAACTGAACATAATGTCGACCGGAATGCTCAGATGAACCGGACCGGGGTAGCCGCCGATGGCGATTTTGTAGGCGCGATCAACAAACTCGGGAATCCGTTCGCCGTTGGTGACTGACGCGCTGTATTTGGTTAGCGGAGCCGCAATCGCCACGTCGTCAATTTCTTTAAATCCGCCGGCCCCACTGCGACGTAAGGTGCTTGAACCGGTAATGAATATCACCGGTGATCTTTCACCAAAGGCTTCCATCATTGCCGGTATGGCGTTGGCAAAACCTTCCGGGCCCACCAGGCAGACCGTCGGTTTACGCGTGATCCGCGTAAAACTGTCTGCGAGGTGACCGGCAACTTGCTCGTGGGGTGAATTAATGACCGGGATACCGCAGGCCATGAGGCCTTCAAGCGCTGGATTACAGAAACCACCGCTCAGGGTAAAGACCTGGTCAATTCCTTTTTCTTTCAGGGCTCTCGCCAGAATCATGCCGCCGCGATATCTCATCGTTGTCTCCGCTATTTTTTGTTGTCATGTTGTCACTGTGTTCTTCGGTTTATTCGCCCGCTGTATTACTGCAGTCTCGAAAAATTTGGTCTTTTACCACAACGGATTGGTCTAAGTCGTTAACGTCGGTGAGTCCAATCTGGGCGAGGGCGCGACTGATATCGTCGGTCAGCAGATTGATCAGTTGTGCAAGGCCAGACTTGCCGCCTGCCGCCAATGCATAGAGAAATGGTCGCCCCAGCATGACAAAGTCGGCACCCATTGCTAGCGCTTTGACGATACCGTCGCCACTGCGCACGCCACTGTCAAAGACCAGCGGATAAGCCGGGCCGACTGCCTCGCGTATCGGTGTCAGTGTGGTTATCGCAGCCGGCGCACTGTCCAGTTGCCGGCCACCATGAGTTGATATCCAAATCGCGTCAGCGCCACTGTCTTGGATACGCCGGGCATCGGGGACGGCAGTCACCCCTTTGACAATCAGCTTGCCAGGCCATACAGCGCGCAATTTGTCTAAAAATGCAAAGTCCAGGCCACCTCGCATCACGTTGCGATTGAATCCCGAGTCACTCTCCTGCTTTTTGGATGTGGTCGAAAAATTGGCCATATGCGGGACACCGTGGGCCAGCATCGACAACGACCAGTGTGGATGTAAGGCGCAGTCGGTAAATTGCTGAAAACCAAGCTTGAAAGGCACTTTGAAACCGGCACCTAATTCGCGTGGCCGGTGTGACAAAATAGGCGTGTCAACCGTAAAAACCAGATTGCTATAACCAGCGGCAGCAGCGCGTTTGGCCAGGGAAAGCGTCTCTGCGATAGAACTGGAGAAATACAGTTGAAACCAGGCGTTACCCGCAGCACGCTCCTGGTATTGCTCCAGCGACATCGAGGATGCGGTTGAAACACCAACTGGAATATTGTTGATGGCGGCGGCGCGTGCCAGGTGTTGGTCAGCTCCAGCCCAGGACAGACCCGCCATTCCCATTGGGGCAACTCCAAACGGAACGGAGTAAATATGCCCCAGAAATTCTCGTGCCAGCGAACGCTGCTCAACATTAACCAGTACGCGTGGCTGCAGTCTCAGCGCCTGAAGTACGGTCTGATTCAGTTGCAATGACGATTCACTACCGGCACCTCCGTCAAAGAAATTGAAAATCATTCCGGGCAGCCGTCGGCGCGCCAGGCGCCGGGCATCTTCGACACTGTGAATTGTGATGCGATCGGCCATGTGCTGTGACTCTATCAGGCCTCGCGCTATGATTCAAATATGAACAACGCACATTTCGATACGCAAATGCTATGGGTCGCGAGTCGGGGGCGGCCTTGAATCCGCGCCAGCTCGAAGCCTTCCTGGCAACCGTGCGCAGTGGTTCGATCACAGCGGCAGCCCGCAGCCTGAATATTGCTCAGCCCAGCGCCAGCCGCCTGATTGCCGACCTGGAACGATCGCTTGGCTTTCGGCTTTTTGTTCGTTCTGGACGTGGGTTAGTGCCAACCCCGGAAGCGCGACAGTTTTACCGGGCGGTCGACAGCATGTATGTTGGCATGGACCGTTTGCAGCAGGCCGCTGAAGCGATTCGAATTTCGGGCCAGGACATTTTATCTCTTGGCATGATTGCCGTTTTTACCCATAGCAATATGATGGCGGCGATTCGCGATGTCTACCACTCCCGACCGGCGCTGCGCATTGCCGTATCGGTACGCACAAACCAGGACATTATTCACGCGGTGCGTTTGCAGCAACTGGACATTGGTGTGGTCAGTACCTTGCATGCCATTGACGAGCTGCATACCGTTGCATGTGCCAACATCCCCTACGTTTGTTTGCTGCCGCTAGGACACCGAATGGCCAAAGCACGGGGGCCGATTGATATTCAGGCCTTGGATCAGGACGAAATCGTGGCATTACCTAACGAGTATCTGGCCACCGATAACAACAATAGTCAGGTATTGGACAGCTTGCTACAGAATGCCCGTTTGCAATCCCATTCGATGCCGACGGTTGCATCTTTGGCGCGATTCACCGGTGCCGTGGCCCTGGTCGATCAGTTCAGCGCGAGCGTTGCGGTGTCGCTGGGCGGTGTGGTTAGCCGTCCATTGAAGCAACAGTTGTCATTGCCGGTGGCCGTCGTTTGCCATGCGACGGATACATTGACCGAAGCCGGTCATGGACTAGCACACAGCCTGGGGTCGTACCTGGCATCGGTAGTCTGAGTAATGAGAATGACTACCATTGGCTTACAACAATTGGTTCCTGCGAGCTTCAAACTTTGGCAGGGCGTCAGGATTTACCACGCGCGCAGGTGGCTTTCCGGAAAGAATATCGAGCAATTGGGTCGCAGCGTAACTCGCCATGTTATCCAGACTATCCGTGGTTGCACCTGCCACATGCGGGGTGGCAATCACGTTATCCAGCTGCAACAGACGATGGGCTGACTGTGGGGGTTCTTTCTCCCACACATCCAGGCCGGCACCGCCGAGATGCCCGCTGACAAGCGCGTCCGCCAGCGCTTCTTCGTCATGAATCGACCCACGGGCAGTGCTAATAAAAATTGCGTCAGGCCGCATCGATGCGAACGCCGCAGCGTTCATCAGACCGCGGGTGTCGGGGGTTAACGGGGTATGAATGGTGACAATGTCTGCTTGTGCCAGTAGTTCATCGAATTCAACTTTACGGGCGCAATGCTGGCCAATTTGTTCTTCAGTCAAATTAGGATCGTAGGCGATTACCTCGCAGCGGAACGCAAGTTGACAAATCTGAGCAACGCGTCGACCGATGTTGCCTAATCCGATGATTCCAACGGTACGGCCCAATAGATCCCGACCGGTAAAATCCAATCGGGCGCCCTGCCAGCCGCGGCGTAAGGCGCGATCGGCGTTACTAATCTGCTTGAGCAGATTGATCATCATGCTCAGCGCGTGTTCAGCAACCGATTCAGCGTTCGCCCCGGCCTGATTCACAACAACAACGCCCGCTTGCGTACAGGCCGGCAGGTCGAAAACATCCACCCCGGAGCCGCTGGCCGAGGCAACCAACAGTTTGGGGGCGCGGTTCAGAAACTTCGAGTCAACTAAAAAGTGTGGTGGAACTTCGTCGCGAGCGCCGACGCATTGCCAGGCATGGGCTCGAGCAATGCTCTCGAAGGCTTGTATTTCGTTATCGTTGCTGTCAATTCGCAGAACTTCATGGCCGCCGTGATCACGCAGGATGTCAAGACCAACCGGTGCTGGAAAGCTGTTCAGATAAGCAATAACGGGCATCGCGAGGCTCCTGATTTGTTTCTGATCTGGCTAGCTTAGCCGATTAGCCATACCAATTCACCATACCGATTGCGCGCTTTGGCAATAGCAAAACGGGGAGGTCTCATGCTGATTTGCTATGTAAACGCCACGTATTTACAGAACTCTGTAGTCGGGCCATACTCGCCGTCAGAGACAAATGCGCGATCGACTCAGGTTTATTGGGTCGGTCAGGAAAAAAATTAAACGGTGCCCGAGATATGGCAATCGAAGTCCAGCCGCTAACGCCACTGATTGGCGCAACAATTTCCGGTGTCAACCTGTCGCGTGTTGATGAACCGACCTTTGAACAAATAAAAACCGCGTTCTTGAAACATCTGGTCGTCTTTTTCCGCGATCAGGATATTTCGCTCGAAGAGCATATTGCCTTCGGGCGGCGATTTGGCGACTTACACGTGCATCCGGCCAATGGTGACTACCAGGACACTAAGAACCTGCCGCCGGAAATACTGCGTATTCATGCGGATGAAACGACTAAGCGAACAGCCGGTGACAAGTGGCATTCTGATGTCTCGTGTGACCCCGAGCCACCGGCAGCGAGCATCTTACGCCTGACGACGCTGCCTCCCCAGGGTGGCGACACATTGTTCGCCAACATGTATGCAGCTTACGATGCGTTATCGTCATCAATGAAAAAAATGCTCGAAGGTTTGACGGCAACACATGATGGCGGACCCAACTACCGGGACCGTGCGCGCAGAAACGGCATTGATATGTCGCACAAACAATACCCGCGTAATTCTCATCCGATTGTACGCACCCATCCCGAGACGGGTCGTAAGGCGTTGTATGTGAACTGTGTGTTTACGCAAAGCATCGACGATATTCCAGAAGACGAATCTGATGCGATTCTGAATTTCTTATACCAACACAGCTGCAAGGCAATGTTTCAATGTCGTTTCCAATGGAAAGTCAATTCTGTTGCCATGTGGGATAACCGCTGCGCCATGCATCATGCGATTTGGGACTACTACCCGCAGGTGCGCACAGGGCAACGGGTGACGGTCAAAGGAGACCGGCCACGATAGTTTCTTGACGAGGCGGTCTGCTCGTGGGCAGACTTGATTTAAATTGGTTAAAGACCGCGGCGGTATTTGCTGACCATGCGGACAAATGGAGATAAGAAAATGAAGAGTCGAATTTCCCGTATCGCGTTTGGTGCGTTGATTGCACTGAGTACCACCCTTGTCCATGCAGAAGAGCTGGTAGCAAAGTTGTCTTATCACTGGGCGCCCAAACATCCGGCAGCCATCAATGCTCAGAAGTACGCCGACGCCGTCAATGCCCGCCTCAAAGGCAAATTCCGTATTGATGTCTTTCCTGCCGGACAATTGTTTGGCATTCGCGAGGTGATGGGCGCGATTGCGGCAGGTTCGGTTGAGCTGGGTGGGGTGGTTGGTGTTGTCAGTTTCCCGTCGATCGATCGCAACTATGCTGTCACAACGTTTCCTGGCTTCTTCACCAGCTTTGAACAACAGCGAGAGTTTTTCACGAAAGATCCGGTTGGAAAGGGCATCTGGGACGGTCTGTTAGCCAAAACCCGCTCAATGGTTATTGCGCATAACCCGGTAGGACCGGTTGCTATTTACTCGACCAAAAAGAGCCTAGATAACGTCGAGTCACTGGCCGGGCTTAAAGCGCGGGTACTCACCAATCCGGACCGGGCTCGCTGGAAAGGCGTTGGGGTGGGAAAAATGATTTCTCTGCCAACGCGGGAGGTTTACACCAGTCTTCAAAACGGCACGATCGACACCGTATCAACGGTACCGGCGGCGCTGAAGGCATACAGCTGGTGGGAGTTTCTCAATGCTGGCCAGCTGCCGTACAACTATTATTCCGATGCATACATCATGGCCAATAAGCCCTGGTTCGACAGCCTTCCTAAAGATATCCAGGCTGTCTTGCTTGAGGAAGGTGCTAAGACCGGCGTGACATCAACCAAAGAGATCATGGCGGCCTCGGAACAAATGAATAAAGAATTTGTCGAACGTGGCGGTAAAATCACGGTTCTTGAAGGTGCTGAGTTAGAAAAAATGCGCAAGCTCGAAGCCGACAAAGTTGAACCAGCGCTGGCTGAAGAGGTGGACAAAGAGGTATTTGTCGCGCTGAAGAAGTTTGTCGGACAAAAGTAGGGCGATTTTCCACTTACAAGAAATACAACTCCAGACACCTCAATGCAGATTCTGCGACGCTTCTTAACAGTATTGAGGTGGGTCAACTCGATCATCGAGAAGCTGGCCGTTGCCGCCGGTATGGCGATTATTGCTTTTGCGGCCCTGGCTTTATTTGCGCAAGCCGTGGAGCGTCACACCACCGGACAGGGTTATGCCTGGATGAGTGACTTCCCCCCCTTTCTGGTGCCGTGGTGCGTATTTCCAATCATGGGTGTGTTGCTTCGTAATGATCGGCATATTACGGTCGAGATAGCGCCAACGATGCTTTCCGGGCGCGGCTTGTCTTTTTTGAATCTTTTGATCAGTCTGATCTGCTTGGTGGCTGGCGTCTATTTTTGCTGGACCGGCGTTCAGGCCGTAGCCTTCTTCAGCATGTTGGGTGAGTTAACCGAAACTGAAATTCGGATTCCATTTTGGTGGCTGTACGCGGCCTTTCCCGTTGGATTCGGAATTTTGGCGCTCTTCGCCCTGGAGCGAATACTGCAGGAGCTTAGTCTATTGGCAGACGATACCGGTTTGTTGCCAGCCGGTCACGGGCCGCTGCCAGGTGAGGGCGACGCATGATTGTTCCGGTCACCATTCTGTCGGCTGTCTTGTTGTTGATCGCGGTGCCAATATTCCTCGTGTTTGGCATTGGCTCAAGCCTGATTGCCACCATTGAACTCAAGCA
>JBAUID010000087.1:0-3998 GCA_049680625.1 Burkholderiaceae bacterium
ATGCCTGCCAAACGCTCACTCGAAGAACGCCTGGCCAAAATCACTGAACGCGAGGCCCGACTCGACCAGGAGAAAAAATCCGTGATCGCCCGCATTGCCCGCCAGGAACGCGCGCGCGACACCCGTCGTAAAGTCTTGCTCGGCGCATTGTCCCTGTACCGCATCGAGCTCAACGACACCGAGCATGACGCCTGGATCAGAAAGCACCTGCCCGGATTCTTGACGCGTGATGGCGATAAGGCGTTGTTTGACGATCTGATCGCCACTAACGATCATGCGGGGTCACAGCAACGAGGCTCAGTAACCGATCAAACCATGGAAACCCTGTCCCGATGAGTGCCCTGCCCCAATCATTGATAACTGCTTTACGGGGCAGCGTACTGGCGCTGATTTTTCTGTTATCCGGATGCGGGACAAACAAGTATGCGGAATCCATTGCGCCGGAACGTCCGATCGAATTGAACTCATCCGGTGTGCTGCTAACTCGCGTCAATACGCACATCTATGCATCCGGTGGGGCAATCTTCATACGAAAATCTGGCGCTGAAAATAGCCTGGTGATCAGTGCTCACGGCATCGATCCGTTACCCAAATGGGACCGAGTCAAAGGAATCAAGGGCCGGTTATTTGCCATCGGTTTACCCCCAGGCGAATATGAGCTGCACTACTGGTACCTCCTTGCCTATGCCGACCAGTATGGTTCGCGCGCCTTTTATCCACCTCCCACAAGAGCCACCCACCCCTTTTCAATCCGGGCAGGTGAAGTCACCTATCTTGGCCATTACACCATTCAAGCCGTCACATCGCTGCGAGGGCCATACAACCAGCCCCGCTCCCCGTTCCAACCCCGGCCCCCATTTTTTGGGGCCTATGCGATCGTGGCCAACGACCTGGGAAAAGACACCGCACAGTTCCATCGCGACTACCCCGATCTGCGAGAGTTAGCGATTCAGCCCGCTGTGCCTGATCCCGCGATCTGGCAGGGTCTGAAGGCGGTCACCGAACCGTTTTGGTGGTAACAACACCCTGCATTGGGAACGGGGGTCATGACCGATATCGACTGGCCGCAGAGCCGGCTGGCCTTTGTCGCGCAGTGGCGGCGCAACCGGCTCGCGGTGCTGGCCTGGTCACCACTGGGATTTATCCTGGGGCTCATTAGTGGAGTGGCACTGGCCGTGCTGGCCGGCACCCTCACATTGATCCCCATGGGGCTAATCGTGGGATTGTTCGGCCTGGAAACGTCATCGACGCTGGACTCTTCAGGGTGCCATTTCTTTACGTTTGCTGATTCCTAAATTTGGAGGCTCGGTTAATGAGTGCAGTTGAAGCTTTTCGAAAGCTAATCCTGGTCGTTGAAAAGTTTGAGCGATGCGAAAAGCTTCAACTCACCGAGCCCTTGGCGAAGAACCACATTGAAGACTTAGAGAAGCAATTTGGCTTTCAACTGCCCAGTGAACTTCGCGACATCTATTCACTACATGACGGCGAATCAGAAGACTCGGCCGGCCTATTCTTTGGAATGCATTTTTTGCCTCTTCGGGAGGCATATGATCAGTTCAAATTTGGCATGCTAATGGCTAAGACCCACTCGAGTGACGCGGCCATTGCGACGCTAGGCGGATTTGGGAGCACGCCGGATCAAACGGTTCAGGCGAAGCACTTCGTTGACCGCCGAATACCATTTGCGACCGACTACTCCGGGAACTACATCGCGATCGATCAAATTCCTGGCGAAAAAGGTATTCAAGGGCAAGTTATTGGCTTTGATCATGAAAAGCGTTCACCGTTTTATCAATTATCGAATAGTCTTACCGAGTTTTTGGAGTTCACTCTACGCCAATATGAATTGGGACGAGGACATCCGGAACACTCTGCCGATGGCTCTTCAGGTTCTCAGATGGAAGATATTTTTGGGTTTCGGGACGGCAATTGAGGATGGTCGGTTTATAAAACGGATTGCGCACGGCCCGCGCCCAAAATGCCTCGAATAACGGCGGGATACCACTGGTATCGATCGACTGGACCGTTTACTCGAACCGAACCGCCTGGCAACTCGATCACCAATGTGCCGCTTGTTTCGGCCATATCGATGTCGCTGTGCTCGTGTCGTTGCGGTAACGTCGACAACGACACCGGCAGCATCGCCACCTCTGTCGGTGGATACTGATCCATCCATTTGCGCACCAGGTTGGCGTTAACGCCGTAGCGCAGCGCGATGCCGGCAACCGATTCACCCGACTCACGGCACAGGGCCGCAATCTGACGCCGGAATGCCGGGTCGTATCGCCGACGACCGTCGCGCATGAAACCAATCACGCCTTCCGGCAACTCGCTACTGTCACCAACCGACTCCATTTCACTCTGAGACAAGGTGTCCACCTCCGTTTGAAGTGGACCCATCCTGAACTCACTCCATCAAGGAGTACAGGGTGGTACTGGGATGACGCTTACCATGCAGTACCCGCACAACATTAATAGATTGACCTTGTATCCGGTAAAAAACAATGTGGCGATTGATCTGAATGGAGCGGTAGCCGTCGCGGATTTCTGCGCGGGATCGGCCAATGTTGGGGTTGTCGGTCAGGCTATGAATGCCCGCATCGATTTGCAATAAATACTCGGCGGCTTTATCAGCGCCCCACTTCTCAAAGCTGTAGCGAAAGATCCCTTTCAGATCGTTTCTTGCTAATTGGCTTTGAATGACCTCATACATCGAGGCCCGCTTCTTGACTGGCTTCTCGAATAATTTCTTGCATATCGAGTTTGCCCGCCGACCCACTGTTTTCACCATCGATCAACGCCTGGCGCAGCGCGGCGACTTTTTGCTCATGCTCTTCGAGCAAACGCAGCCCCTGGCGCACAACCTCACTAGTGGAGCCATAGCGCCCGTCCTGAAGTTGCGTGGCAATGAAGCTTTCGAAGTGATCGCCTAAGACGATGCTGGTGTTTTTAGACATAGATAACGACCTTTCGTTTTGGTATTAAAACCATATATTGGTACTTATTACCGGAAAAGCAGAGTTCTCTCCCTGAGGCGCTTCAAAGTGGATGGCCAGGGACGCGCATTAGGAAATGGCCCCGATCTAATTCCTTCAATAAATCACGGTAGTGTCGCTCAGCTCAGATTCTGATTCGGGCAACCGGCGTGTCATCTCATCGGGCCAATAGCCGACGCGCGTCCTTAAGCAACAGCAGCAACTGCTGCTCCCGAACCGGCGACACCTCGAACCCAAAACGCCGATAAAAGCGATCGGCCGCCGCATCAATCGGATGCACTAATAACGCCCGCACCCCGGCCTGCTCCGCCACCACCAACGTCCGCCGGATTGCGTCTTGCAACATGCCAACCCCAACACCCTGCCCCTGATCTTGTTGGGCAACCGCCAGGCGCGTGAGCACTACAACAGGAATCGGGAAACGCCCCATCCCGCGCCGGACCCGGTCCGGCGCATCCATGGATTCAATCTGCCCGGTGCTCAGACTGAAGTAGCCGGCCACCCGCGCATCGGTCATCACCACAAAGGTTCGGGCCGACCCGCTGCCCTGCGCCTGCAGCGCATGACGCACCAGCCATTCATTCAGTACCGGGTTGCCACAATCAAACCCGTTAAGCTCGTGCTCAGCACTCAGAAGTTGGGGCGCTGCATAGGCCACTCAGTCAGCCTTTGAGTCAGCCCATGGCGCGGGACGGGAAAACAAATCGGCCAGCGCCGCATTGTCCTGAGCCGGCCGATCCAGTAACTCCAACAACGCCACCGACTGCTCACCAGACACTATAAACAGACGCTGATCGAGCAAGGTCTGCTCGGCGGCCTGGCAGGCACTGTCCAGCACAAAGTCGGTCATCGATTTGTTCGTAATCTCCGCGGCGCGGCGCAACACCAATTCCTGCGCTGGGGTTGCCCGTAACCCCAGACGCGCGGTGCGCGTCGCGGTCGTTTCTGCTGCCATGATGTTCTCCTGAATTGCACTTATGTTAGTACATTAGGCGTACAAAA
>JBAUID010000088.1:0-19074 GCA_049680625.1 Burkholderiaceae bacterium
TTTATCGGTGATCTTCCAACACCAGTCGGGCACCGCGACTGGCAATCATTACCGTCGGCGAGCTGGTGTTTCCCGATGTGATCGTCGGCATTACTGACGCATCGATAACCCGTAACCCCTGTATGCCGTGAACCCGCAGCCGACTGTCGGTAACCGCTTGCGGGTTGCTATCTGTGCCCATCTGGCATGTGCCGACCGGGTGAAATATGGTTGTCCCGATATCCCCGGCAGCTTTAGCCAGTTCTTCGTCACTCTGCACGCCGGCCCCCGGCAAAAATTCGACTGGTTGGTACGGCGCCAACGCCCCTTGTTGGGCAATGTGTCGGGTCAGGCGAATAGCCCGTACCGCTTTTGCACAGTCGGCGGCGTGGCTCAGGTAGTTGGGTGAAATTTTGGGGTCGGTGAAGGCATCACCATCAGCAATAACAACCTGGCCTCGTGACTGCGGCTGCAAATCGCAGACACTGGCCGTAAACGCCGGAAAATCATGTAGCGGATCTCCAAACTTGTCCAACGACAGTGGTTGTACGTGATATTCAAGATCCGGCATTGACAGCGATGGATCCGACTTGGCAAATAGGCCCAGCTGACTTGGGGCCATGGTTAACGGGCCGCGCCGGAAAAACGCATACTCAAGACCCATCATTGCCTTACCCCAAATGGAGTTGGCGGTTTGATTCAACGTTTTAATGCCGCTGACCTTAAATATGGTGCGTAGCTGCAAGTGGTCTTGCAGGTTTTTTCCCACCCCGGTCAGCTTATGGGCAACCGGTATCCCCAGCGGCTGCAGCTCGGCGGGGTCGCCGATGCCCGAGCGTTGCAAGACCCCCGGTGAACCGATGGTACCGCCGGCAAGAATAGTCTCTGAGCGTGCCATAGCCCGAAAGCGCACCCCTGAGCGTATGTATTCGATACCGCGCGCTGACCGCCCCTCGAGAATTACTTTGTCGGTCATCGCGCCGGTAATAACCGTGAGATTGCTGCGACTACGCACCGGATCGAGAAACCCACGCCGTGCACTCCACCGGGTGCCACGTTTCTGGTTTACTTCGAAGTTGCTGACCCCCAGGTTGGACCCCCGGTTGAAATCGCTGGTGCTTGGAATACCAGCCTGGACAGCAGCTTCGGCGAAGCGATCGAGTAAATCCCAGCGCAGCCGTTGTTGCTCCACCCGCCATTCGCCGCCACTACCGTGTTGTTCACTGGCACCTAGCCAGTAGTCTTCCACGGCTTTGAACTCGGGCAAAACGCTGGCCCACGACCAACTGTCATCTCCGGTGGCCTGCGCCCAGTTATCGTAGTCTTGTGCCTGACCTCGCAGATAAAGCATTGCGTTGATCAGCGTACTGCCGCCCAGGCCTTTACCGCGGGCGTAAATAATTGAGCGCCCGTTTAATCCGGGTTCAGGCTGGGTCTTGTAACACCAGTCGGTCCGTGGATTATTTATGCAAAACAAATATCCCACCGGGATCTTTGTCCAGATCCAGTTTTCGTCGTTGCCTGCTTCCAGGAGTAACACCGATGTTGACGGGTCAGCCGACAAGCGATTGGCCAACACACAACCCGCAGCACCACCACCGGCCACAATGTAGTCAAACTCGCCTGCGTTAGTCATCTTGATTCACCGTCGCACTTATTCGGTTGATTAAATCGTTTCATTCAGTCGGTTCATTTTTGGAATCAGTTGCACGGGTTTTCGAAGCGGCACTGGCCGCCTTGAGGATCAGGCTAAGCGTATCCGGGTTGCCAATCTGGTTGGCCATTAATAACACCAGGCGGGCATTAAGCCGCATAGATTCTTCAGCGCTAAGTCCTTCGTGGGCCAACATCAGAGCTGAATAAAAATCATCACCGTATTCACCCAGTTGATCACGCCCCAGGCTGTCGACGACAGGATCGTAGCCACTCATAATCGTTGCCCAGTGGCCCGGCTCAACGCCGCATCAAGACCGGCGCCGGTGACCCTGGCATCAAAGCGCGCAGCAATATGTTGATCCGGGCGGATAAGGTAGGCTTTACCAGACTGATAACGCTCGGTTACCCGCCCGTCATCATCGCTTAAGTACACCGTTGATACGTCGCCAGGCGACGCATCACGGGTCAATGTATCGTCACCTGCTGTTTCTGAACTATTGACGGCGATATGAACCATGCCAGCGGGCAGATCCGGAATGTCTACCGGGCCAACACTAAGCAAGGCAAACGACGGACCAAGATAGTTCAACAACCACGGCGCTTTGCCACCGGCAACCGGTGCGTCAACACAGGCCTGACCTGGCATTAAACCGTGCTCAGAATCGGCTGCCGGCGTTTGTAAACGGAGCCCTTGCAGTGAACACGGCTGAGACAGGCGACCGGAGTTAACAAGTTTGCGGGCAAACGGAAATTGCTCAGCAAGGCGCAGCGTTTCGTCGCGAAAAATCCGTTCGATCGGCGACTTCGGAGTCATGAAGTTGGTGGCCCGCGCGGAGTTTCTGATGTTCTCACTCGAGCCGTGGGTACGCTCTTCGTCGTAAGTCATTAACAAATCTGGCGGTGCTTCCCCGCGAATCACCGCCGCCAGCTTCCAGCACAAGTTATCAACATCCTGAATACCCCCGTTGCCGCCTCGGGCCCCAAACGGCGAAACGACGTGAGCGCTATCGCCGGTAAAAATCATCCGACCATGAACAAAACGATCAAGTTTGGCGCAGGTAAACTTGTAAACACTGGTCCAGTCGATGCTGAACGGTTTATCACCAACAATGGCTTTAATGCGCCGGACAACGTTTTCTTCGCGACGCTCTATCAGCGGATCGGCATCCGGCCCCAGCTGTAGATCGATCCGATAAATATTGTCGGGCTGCTTATGCAATAAGGCCGATTGTCCCTGGTGAAAACTCGGCTCAAACCAAAACCATCGTTCTGGGGTATCCGTCTCGAACGGACTGTCCGGCATTTCAATGTCAACAATCAGAAACTGTTCTTCAAAAGTCTGTCCTTCAAACGGCAACCCCATTCGCTGCCGGGTCGGTGAGCCGGCCCCATCACAGGCCAACACGTATTGCGAATGAAGCCGATAGCGACCATCAGGGGTTTCGACATCCAGGGTAACCATCTCGTCGGTGAGTAAATGATCAACCACTTTGTTCTTGAACCGCAGGTCGATCAGGTCAGGAAACTCTTGCGCGCGCTCAACCAGAAACTGCTCAACGTAATACTGCTGCAGGTTGATGAATGCCGGCATCTTGTGCCCGTCTTCAGGCAGCAGATCGAAGTGATAAACCTGCTGATCGCGATGGAACAACCGGCCCGTTTTCCAGGTAACCCCTTTGTTGAGCATTCGATCGCCGACCCCAAGGCGGTCAAAAATTTCCAGAGTCCGTTTGGCCCAGCAGATTGCCCGCGAACCAACCGAAACGACGTTGTTGTCGTCAAGAACAACCGACGGCATGCCCTGAAGCGCCAGGTCAATCGCCGCCGCCAGGCCAATTGGGCCGGCGCCGATGATGGCCACCGGATACACCGTTGATTCGCTGGGGCCATCCGTTGCCAGCTCTGGCGGCCGCTGATAATTGAATTCCCGATACTGATATGTCGGCATAAGCTTACGCGGGGCTGCAAACCCCTGATTTATTTGTTTTCTATGGGTGAATGATGCCAGCCACGGCCACTGTTGGGCTATCAATCCGGGTATCAATTGCGGCAACAACGGCGAAATTCACCGATATCCGATTACACTATATACAACAGCCAGCTCCAATCGCGCTGAAGCCCATACTGCCCAGTCGCAGTCAAATCAATCACACACAGGCACACCGTGAACCCGACAGTCGAACTTCTGAAAGCCCATCGCTCCATTCGTAAATTTACCGACAAGCCTATTCCCACTGAAGACCTGCACGAATTGATCGCCGCTGGTCAGGGGGCAGCTACTTCGAGTTTTTTGCAGGGGACAACCGTAATCCGGGTAACCCGGCCCGAAGTCAAAGCGGAGTTTGTCGAACTCACCGGCGGCCAGGCTTATATCGGAACTGCTGCTGAGTTCCTGGTCTTTTGTGCCGACCTGCGTCGCTCATCCAATTGCTGCGCAATGCATGGCAAGGAAGCGACCGAGGGAATGACCGAACATTTCATCATTGCCACGGTTGACGTGGCCTTGTTTGCTCAAAACGTTGTCGTCGCGGCCGAGGCAATGGGCCTGGGCATTTGTTATATTGGCGGTATTCGAAACGACCCCAAACGTGCCGCCGACTTAATCGAGCTGCCCCGGGGGGTCTACCCGGTTTTTGGTTTGTGCTTAGGCACACCAGACCAGGACCCGGAGGTGAAACCCCGGCTACCGGTTGAGCTCGTGCTGAAGCAAGATGTGTACAGGGACAACGAAGATACTGCAATCATCGAACAATACGACGAAATTGTCCGCCAGTACTACGCCACCCGAACCGGCAATCCAAAGTCTCAATCATGGAGCGAGCAAATGGACGGACTTCTGGGTAAAGAGTCGCGCCCCCACATGAAGTCTTTTCTTGCAGACTACGGATTCACGATGCGCTGAGCCGCGCGGCTGATGCTGGAAAGAGAGGCGCTGACGGCAAGAGTTACTAACAATATTTGACTAGATCGCCAGGACAGTTAGGGCCGTAAGACCATGCATTGTCCTACGTCTTTCGATTCATGCGACTATGACACATGTTAGTCATTTACACGGTTCCGGTCAGCCTCTACTGCGCAAAGCTGCGCATATTGCTACGGCATAAGTCACTGGACTGGGAAGAACTGACGCCACCCGGCGGCTATGGTTCGGATGAATACAGACGAATTGTCCCGTCTGGCAACTTGCCGGCACTCATCGACGGCGAGTTGACCCTCGGGGACTCTGAAGCAATTGCTGAATATCTGAACGAAAAATACCCCGAGCCGCCGATGCTTCCCGATGATATCGCGCGCCGGGCCCTGAGCCGGCAACGGTCGCGCTTTCACGATACCCGCCTTGAACCCGAGGTCCGCGCCCTGTTTCCGCATCTGCATCCGGACAATCGCGACGGCTTGTTTGTTGCTACCCAGGCCGAGAGACTCAATCAACGGCTTGGTCAATTGTCACGGATACTCGATGAAAGCGCACCGGAAAAAGATTCAGCCCTCACCCTTGGCGACTGTGGCCTGCCAATAACCTGCTGCTGGATTGATGCGCTCGCACTGACATTCTCAATTGAAATACGTTGGCCCACGGCCGTAACCAAAGAGCGGCAACGCCTCGACAGTTTTACCGCGGTGCACGAAGAACTGGTGCAGTACAAAGAAACGCTTGCCGCCTATATAGCAGCAAGAACCTCAAGCGGGAAACGCTAAACTGACAATCCCAGGCTGACAACTCAAAACCGCGCTGGCAGCGGCCGGCTCCAGAATGTCTGTTCACTGCGAACCACCAGGCCCCCCAACTACGCCCCGTCAGCTTCCCGGGTAGCAAATGTCGCCGGTGACACAATCTCGAGCACTTCAAAATCTGGTGAACAGTCTATTTCGCGATGCCGAATAAATGGCTTTTGCAAAATGGTGTCCCCTTTTCGAATGGTTTTTACACCTTCGTTCTCGTATTCAAAAGTTGCCCACCCGTTAATGACGTAAACCAATTGAAAATCGCATTCATGCCAGTGCCATGTCTGCACCTTGTCTTTGGTTTCTTTGCCATTGTGGCGAATAACATGGGCGACAAAATCGCCTTTTGTACCCTCACTGACGCCAAGGTCGCGGTATTCGAAAATTTCACGAAGCCCTGGCGTCCAGGTTGCGTCAGCAGCAACCGAATGCACAAAATCCCAGTTTTTTCTATCTTGCATTAATGTCTCCGTCTGGCGTTTCGGGTTAAAAAAACTCTAATGAAAATTAGCTGACTCGGGTGCGATATCAACCGGCAACTCGGCATGCACAACCTCACCTTTGTCGTTTGGGAACAGCGGCGCACCACAATCTTCACAATATTCAGGCTCCGTCATGCCGGCCCAAAAGACAATGTCGGTTAAGCCTGCCTCACCTAGCAACTCTTTGATCCGATCAAGCGGCGCCGGATCGTCCGCCTCACTTTCTGCACCGAGTAAAGGCCAGACAATGCCATGGGCCAGCTCCTCGCCATCCGGATCAATAGTCAGCCCGATTCGGTATTCATCGCAGCGCTCATAACCAAATGCCGCAACCACGGCTTTTACCGCGCTTGCCTCAACAGCAACTGCGTGGGTGAGAAAATGAACCGCTGCCCGAATCCCGTAGGGCCTTACCCGACGGTCCGATTCGCGCATATTGATGTGATAAGCATCGGGCAACAAAGATTCGAAACCACAACCCGGCAGCAAGCCGGTAGCAATGGGTCGGACTTGTTCAACCCATTTCTCCAGGCTAGACATTCGGGTAAGTTGACCCCCCTGGGCAGCCGGCGATTTTGACACTGTCGATTCACCAGCCTGCCATCGAAATACCGCCCCCCCCTTAGGTACGGCAACCGCACCAACCAGGAAACGCGTGTCAGCAAGCATGGCAGCGCTTTCCGGTATTTTTCGTTCGCTAACCGGCGGTGCTTTTCCGGTCACGGCTTCAGTGCCCAGGCGGTGAGCAAGAGTACGCAAGCCCGCATAGTCGCGCGGCAATTGATCAATGCTGAACATCCCCGGCAACAAATGAAAACGAGCCTGCGGCACCAGGATTACCTGTTGCCAGATGTCAGTAATCGCCTGGGATGTTTTTTTATCCAGGGGCCCGGACGGGATATGAAACCTTGTCCAGGCGACCATCGGTGCACACACCAGCAGCACCTGCCAAGACTCTCCCTCGTGTTCGATGACCAGGGACTCTGCGTTTTCCTCGACGGCTTCGATCAAAGCGCCGTAGGCTTCGTGATCGGTCTGGTGCAGACGCTCGAGCGCATCGTAAATTGGCTGCGCATGCCCGTGGGCGAGCAAGCTGTCAAGATAACCGGATAACTGGGCATCCCAGAAGCGATCTTCAACCCGACTGCCCGAATTGGCCATACCAAGAGCCCCCCCTACCAGTTTCTCGGCATCGGCGGACAGATGAGACTTTCGATCCCGGACGGCCCGGGCCTGACGGCTTTCTTTCATTGCACTCCTGACATGGTCTGGCTAGTGTAACAACCGAATGCGACGGGATTCATGAAATCTGATTAAGTTAGGCCCAAACCGGACTCCGGCGCTTTGTTCCCCCTGTCTGGCCCTGCTACCCTAGTGCGACTGGCGGGCACAGGAATGTTCGGCAGAAATATCCGGCACCGGATTCCGACACCCATTTCTGTGGCCACGCTCAACCCCCCGGTACAAATTCGACCCACTCAAACTGTAACCCAGTCGTCCACCTCAAAGTTGCAATCAAAGCTGCCTGCCATGTTCTCGTTCCCGCCTGGTCACAATAATGCTTGCCCACCCCGTTTCGGGCGACTACTGGCTTGCCTTAGCCTGTCTGCCCTGGTCGCCTGCGGTGGAAGTTCTGACGCTGGTGGTTCCGGCACGGCCGAAGAAGAAGTCCAGTGGGCAATCAACTATTTGAAGTCCGACTACTTGTGGACCGATCAGCTGCCAGATTCCATCGACCCCGCTGCTTACACCAGCGGCGAAACGGTGCTGGAAGGTCTGCGTGTTTCCCAGGACCGTTACAGCTCCATCACGACTACCGAGGCCTTTGATTCGTTTTTTATTGCCGGCCAGATAACTGGGTTTGGTTTTAACTTTCGGTATGAAAATGACAATATCCGAATCTACGGAGTTCAGCCCAACGCGCCCGCAGCTGCTGCCGGTTTGTTGCGGGGGGACTTGATCACGGCTATTAACGACAAGCCAACCGCGCAGTGGATCAGCGAAGGCGCCATCGACGAAGCCCTCGGGCCTTCCGAACCCGGCATCGAACGCAGCTTTTCTATTACCAGGGGGCCAACTCAGTCAGGTCAGCCAACCGAGATCAGCCTCTCAATCACCAAGGCAACTTATTCGGTGTCTTACGTACCCGCCAGTGGCCTGTTCGAACTGGGTAGCCGGAAAGTCGGCTACCTGAATTTTTATTCTTTCGCCGACCCTGGGGTTGTCCCCTGGCGCACCGCACTTGATGACTTGTTGGCCCGGGGCGCACAAGACCTGATCGTTGACCTGCGATTTAACGGCGGTGGCCTGATCTCAACGGCGGCCCAGATTGGCTCGGCCCTTGGTACCCAGTCATTGGCTGGTCAGCCAATGACTTACCTGACGTACAACAGCCAGCGCAGCGGCTCAAACAATGCCTTCCGGTTTAGCGAAGATGCTCGGGCCGGACGATTTGCGAATCTTGTCTGGCTCACGAGTGAGTCCACTTGTTCAGCATCCGAAGCGCTGATCCTGGGTATTGACCCCTACCGTCAGGCTACCCGGATTGGCGCGCCAACCTGCGGCAAACCGGTAGGCTTTACCCCGCAACGATTCAACGGCAAAGTATTTAGTATTGTGACCTTCCGGCTGGAGAATCCGTTGGGGGTCTCAGATTATTTTGACGGCCTTACCCCGGACTGCCTGGTAACCGATTCCGGCCTTGGAGTCCTGGGGCAAGCTGATGAACCGCTTACCGCGGCCGCGTTGCAATTTTTGCAAAGCGGCAGCTGCCCGCCAACATCAGCGGACTCGACTACTGTCAAGAGCACCAGACCCACACCAGCCGCCTACGGGTTCGAGTCACTGACCAACCTGCGCTAGCCTGGACGCCACAGTGGTGGCGCATCACCGGCCATCGCATCAAGCAAGGCTTCGTGGGCTGACAAATCTTCAGCGCAAACCGCCACTACAGCAAGCCCGGTTGGAGGCCATTCACCGTCGCTGTCATCACGCTGGCGACGTTCTTGCTCACCAGCAGATATTGCCAGGCTGTCCTGGCCACGTGTCATGGCAAGATAAACATCGGCCAGCAATTCGGCATCGAGTAAAGCCCCGTGTAACTTCCGATGGGCATTGGAGATGCCGTAACGGTCACACAAGGCATCCAGTGAATTGCGACGCCCCGGATGTAATTCCCGCGCCATTGCCAGCGTATCGATAATCTGGCGTCCCCCGGTGTCGAAGTTCGTCTGCCCAAGCAGGGAGAATTCAGCATTCAGAAAACCAACATCAAACGGCGCATTGTGAATCAGGATCGCAGCGCCATCGCAAAATGCCAGGAAATCGTCTGATACATCGGCAAAGCGCGGCTTACCCTCAAGCATGTCGCGGGTTAATCCGTGCACCTGGATGGCGCCTTCATCGATGTCCCGTTCCGGATCAACGTAACGGTGCCAGGTACGGCCACTTAACCGACGGTTGGCAATTTCCACGCAGCCAATTTCAATAATACGGTGCCCGTCACTGCTTTCAAGGCCGGTGGTTTCGGTGTCCAGAACAATGTAGCGATCAGTCATTAGCGGATTGTAACGTGGCTACCGCTGGGCCAGGCCAGGGCTACGGGCCGGCGCCACGGTTATCCCGCGGTTGGGCCAGACTCAATCAGCCCCGGAAGTGCTCAATCCACTCGCCGGCCCGGGTTGGTCGACCGACGGATCGGGGACAGACGTATCCGGGCCTTTGATCAGATCGCGTCTGCGAGCCAGGACGTAGTAAACCGCCGGCACCACCAACAAAGTGACTATGGTTCCGATGGTCATTCCGCCGACAATCACACTGCCAATCTGTACCCGGCTCTCGGAGCCGGCGCCGCTGGCCAGGGCCAACGGCATTGCACCAATAACGGTCGCTGCACTCGTCATCAATATTGGTCGCAGGCGCAGGCTGCTGGCTTCAATGACCGCATCACGAATCGAGGCGCCGTCATCACGCAACTGATTGGCAAACTCAACAATAAGAATGCCGTGTTTGGTAATTAATCCAACTAAGGTAATCAACCCAATCTGACTGTAAATATTAAGCGTACCACCGCCGGTTTTCAGCAATAACAAACCGCCGAGAATGGCAGCAGGCACCGTTGTCAGAATGACCAGGGGATCAACAAAGCTTTCGAACTGCGCACTAAGCACCAGGAAAATAAAACCTAATGCCATCCCGACCGCCAGCAACATAGCGTAAGAGTTCTCCGAAAATTCGCGTAGTGAGCCGTTGTAGTCAAAACCGTAGCCGGCCGGCAGGAAACCCGGCATGACGCGCTGAACATATTCAAGCACTTCGCCCTGGGTGGAACCCGGGGTCAGATTGGCTGAAATAGTCACTGCCCTACGCTGGCCAAAGTGATTCAGCTCACGCGCCCCGATACCCTCTTCTACGGTCACGAGAGCGGACAACGGCACCATCGCACCAGATCGTCCTCGAACAAATAAGGTGTCGATAATTTTTGGTGACTTGCGCGCGTCATCCTCCAACTGCAAAACAACGTTGTACTCTTCGTTGTTCTGTTTAAACGTGGTCACCGACCGGCCACCCAGCATTGTTTCAAGCGTGCGACCAATTTCATTGACGGCCACCCCGGCATCGGCTGCCCGCTCGCGATCAACTTTTACCCGAATTTCAGGTTTGTTCAGTTTCAGATCAGAGTCAACCCGACTCATCAGGCCGCTGCGATTAAAGTCGGCAATAACCTTATCAACAACCCGTTGAATTTCTTCGTAACTGTCAGAGCTTTGAATAACCACGGTCACCGGGCGGTCACGACTAGACGCACCAAACGACTGCGGTTGATTCGGAAACGCGAACACCCCGGGAACCGAGCCCAATTTGCCGGCGAACTCACCAATCACTTCTTTAACCGAACGCGTTCTGTCATTCCAGTCGTTCAGGCCAATAAATGCCAGGCCCTGGTTCGGTGTCGGGTTGCCGGCAATCATGAATATCCTAAAAACATCGGGCGTCTCCAGAGCGAGTTTCTCGATCGCCTGTCCACTTTCACTGGTATAGGCCAGAGACGAACCTTCCGGGGCGCCCATAAAAGTCATGAACACGCCACGATCTTCGATTGGCGCCAGTTCACTTTTGGTTGTCGTCCACGAGTAAACAGTACCCAGCAGCGAGGCCACCAGGGCAACCATCACCAGCCATCGAAGCTTAAGGATTGTGCCAAGAAAGCTGGTATACCAACGGGTCAGCGCACGCATAAAACGGTCGACCGACCGCAGGAACCAGCGTGGTGGAGCGTCGTTGCGCAATAGCTTAGAACACATCATCGGCGACAACGTCAACGCTACGAAGCCAGACACAACAACCACACCAGCCAGCGTCAGTGCAAATTCGGTAAACAAGCGCCCTATTCGACCCGGCACAAACACCAGCGGAGCAAACACCGCGGCCAGGGTCAGCGTCATCGCGACAACAGCAAAGCCCACTTCATTAATTGCTTTGAACGCGGCCTGCAATGGCTTCATGCCCCGCTCAATATGGCGATAACTGTTTTCCATCACCACAATGGCATCGTCAACAACAAGACCAATGGCAACCACCATGGACAACAAGGTTAAGGTGTTGATTGAAAAACCCGCCAGGCTCATGATCGTGAACGCGGACACCAGACTGATTGGAATAGTCACCAGCGGAATGAGCGATGCCCGCGCCCGACCAAGAAAGAGAAAAATAATTACCGCAACAAAAATAATCGCTTCCAGGATTGTTAGCATTACGGCGTTGATCGACCGGTCAATAAATACCGATGAGTCATAAGCAATTGTTACTTTGACACCTTCCGGCAACTCTCGCTCGATCCGCGGCAATTGTTCTCTGAGTGCTTCGGACAAAACCAACGGGTTCGCGGTCGCCTGTTTGATCATGCCCATGGCAACTGCACTGTTCCCGTTAAACCGAACTACGCTTTGTTCGCTCTCCGGCGCAATGCCCACTCGGGCCACATCGCGAATTCGAACCGGGTAGCCGTCGACTACACGCACAACCACTTGCTCAAATTCCTGGGGTGAATTCAGGTCGGTTCGCGATATCACGTTAAATTCACGGGTCTGACTTTCGATTCGACCACTGGGCAGTTCAACATTTTGCTGACGCAATGCGCTTTCTATATCGGGTGGGGTCAAGCCAAAGGCGGCCAGGCGGTTTGGGTCTAGCCAGATCCGCATCGAATACTTGCGGTCACCAAATATTCGAACATCGGCGACCCCGGGCAGGGTTTGCAGCTTGGGTTTAACCAGACGGTTGGCAATGTCGGAGACTTCAAGCGCCGATCGGGTGGCTGACGAAAATGCCAGCCAGATCACCGGGCGGGCATCGGCTTCTACCCGCGATACAACCGGCTCGTCTACGGTATCGGGCAACTTCCCCCGTACTCGCGAAACCCGGTCGCGAACGTCAGCGGCTGCGCTGTCCGGGTCACGACTCAGGCCAAAACGAACCGACACCTGCGAACGTCCGGCACGGGAAATTGAGCTGACAATTTCGACGCCTTCAATTCCGGCTACCGAATCTTCAATGGGTTTGCTGACTTGCGACTCAATAATTTCTGCAGCCGCGCCCGTGTAATTGGTGGTCACGGTGACAACAGGTTCGTCGATATTGGGATACTCGCGAACTTGAATCTGCTTCATGCTGAGAATCCCAATTAGCACCAGAAGCAGAGACAACACGGTTGAAAAAACCGGCCGGGTGATGCAAAAATTAGAGATCTTCATTATCTAGTCCGACAAAATTCGAACATCTGCTTGCGGGCCTCGCAGCTTAATTTGCCCGGCCGAAACAATTTGCTCACCCTGGTTAAGGCCGCTAAGCACTTCCACCATGCCATCCTGGCGCACCCCGGTTGTTATCAGCACCCGCGCCGCCTGGCCATCGCGAACCCGGTAAACGTACTTGCCGTCCGCTTCAGGAATCACGCCGGCCTCAGGAATCAACAACGCATTGTCTCGACTGGCCATGACCAGCGCCGCACGGGCGAACATGCCCGGCCTTAACAATCCGTCTTCATTGTTCAACCGCCCACGGACCACAATGGAGCGACCGGCCTGATCAATTTCTGAATCAATGGTCTGCACCCGGGCAGTGAATTTCTTACCAGGATAAGCATCAATTGATATCCGAATAACCTGCCCTGTCTTGACCTGGGCGAGTAGGCGCTCGGGAACACGGATATCAATCTTCAAGGTCGACAAATCGTCGAGTCGTACCAGATCTGTACCCGACTTGATGTAGTCGCCAACACTTACCGGTACCAGGCCAACCCGGCCATCAAAAGGTGCACTGATTTCGGTGCGCGACTGACGGGCTTTAACCACCTGCATGCGGGCCCGCAACACGGCCACGTTCGATTGGGCCTCATCACGCGAACGGCGGCTGACAAAATTCTGGCTGGCCAGATTTTTGGTGCGACGTAAGTTACTGAGAGCCAGGGACAGTTCAGCCTGTGCCTGGGCAACCTCGGCATCAACCAGTACCGAATCGAGTTTAAACAGTGGTTCACCCAATTTGACAGCTGAACCATCGGATACATGGATTTGTGCAATGCGGCCGTCGATCTCAGGTTTGATCAGTACCGATTGGGCGGCGAGCAATGATCCAACCGCTTCAACCCGCTCTTCGACTGTACCGGCAACAACCGTCGCCACTTTGACCCCGACCGGCCCTCCACCAGGCCTGCCGCCCCCAGGTTTACCACCCCCGGATTTGCCCGTACCCGGTTTAACCTGGCCGGGTTTTCCGGAGCCCGGTTTTTCGGCGCTGGCACCAGCGGCCGGTTTACCCGCTCCGCCAGGCTCTGGGCCAGCGCCTTTTTGGCGCGCCGTACCGGTTGACGAAGCCATCTGGTCAGGACCCGCCACCTGCGAAAACCGCGCTAACGGGTCAGACCCACGCTGCCAGTGATAGCCAAACCAGGCAATTCCCGCCAGGGCGATTGCGGCGATAAAGTAGTGCAGACCTTTTTTCAATGGACGTTGCTTCCCACTAGTCGTTGCTTCCGATTAAGCCAGAACAGACTCGATAGTCAGGGTAGCGCTAAAGATCAGCTTCCCATGCGATTTCTGTCACGCGCGATTGTAATCCCACCACCGTGCGCCAGTGGTGTTACTTTTCAGCGTTGCAGTTGAATCCATACCGGGCCAAATCCCACCCGTCGGGTTGATACCTGCCCGCCTGCTATTGGCCGGCTAGTTCAACCCCGGCATTGGCCAGCTCGTCAGCCCGCTCGTTGCCCGGATGCCCGGCATGGCCTTTGACCCAGTGCCACTGCACATTATGGCGCTCAGACTGGGCCAGTAATTCGCGCCACAAGTCGGCATTCTTTACCGGTTTATTGGCCGATGTTTTCCAGCCCCGCTTCTGCCAGCCGGTAATCCACTCGGTAATTCCTTTTTGCACGTACTGTGAATCGGTATAAACCGCCAGATCGGTGCGGTCATTGATCGACTCCAGGGCGCGAATGACAGCCAGCAGTTCCATGCGGTTATTGGTTGTATTCGGCTCGCCGCCAAACAACTCTTTGGCAGCGTCCGCACAGATAATCAGTGCCCCCCAGCCGCCCGGCCCCGGGTTTCCCTTACAGGCGCCATCGGTATATATCGTTTTCATTTTCCCATTGTGCAACAAAGACCAATTTCTACCTATTGGCTTACAACTTGGGTTGCCAATTTGAAACGACAAACTTAAGCTGGAGGCGTGGACAAAACGGGAGAACCGAATTGCTCGCTGAACACTTAAGTCGCTACCTTGCCCGGATCAGGCAGACCACCCCACTACCGGCACGGATTGTGCTGTGGGACGGCACCGAGATTCCTTTGGGTGAACCCACCCCGGTCACCATTCGCCTGCGCAATCGGCGCGCGATCACCCGGCTACTGAAACCGCGCCTCGATTCGATTGGCGACGCCTACGTCAGTGGCGCAATCGATATTGAAGGCCCACTTGAGGAAGCGATACGGGTCGCGACCAGCCTGGCGCAAACGCAAACCAATGCCAACGCCAACCGATCGCAACTGGGACGATTGCCCGCCTGGGCACGGCAACACACCCGCAGTGCCGACCGACAGGCGATCAGTTACCACTACGACGTTTCCAACGCGTTTTACGAACAATTTCTTGACGAACAAATGGTTTATTCATGTGCTTACTATGCGCACGATGGTATGAACCTTAAAGCTGCCCAGCAGGCGAAACTGGATTTAATCTGTCGCAAATTACGTCTGTCCAGCGACCACCATTTGCTGGACATCGGCTGCGGCTGGGGTGCCATGGCCATCTATGCGGCCCAGCATTACGGGGCCCGGGTAACCGGTGTGACTTTGTCGGAAAACCAACTTGAACTCGCCACCAGGCGGGTTCACGATGCCGGGCTGAACGACAGGATTGAATTACGCCTGCAAGACTATCGCGACATTCCTGAAACCGATTACTTTGACCGGATCGTTTCGATTGGCATGTTTGAACACGTCGGGCTCAAACACCTTGCTGAATACTTTTTGAAAATCATGCACATGGCAAAGCCCGGTGCGATTGTGATGAATCACGGCATCACGGCTGCGGATCCTGACAGTGCCGCCACCCCAAACGGGGCCGGTGAATTCATCGGCAAGTATGTCTTTCCAAACGGCGAACTGCCCCATGTGTCTCTGGCGATTAAAGAGTTATCGCGCAGTGGCCTCGAACTTGTCGATGCAGAGTCACTGCGTCGCCATTACGGTAAAACCCTGTGGGCCTGGTCTGACCGTTTTGAACAAGCACTCCCGCAGTTGCAACAACTGGCCAACGACCAAACGGTGCGAATCTGGCGGGCCTATCTGGCCGGTTGCGCTTATGCGTTTGACAACGGATGGATCAATATTTATCAGCTGCTTGCGGCCAAGCCCGTCGCCGGTGACTCGCAACAGCAAATTATGCAGCCGATGACCCGGGATTACATTTATCGCAATCCCAACTAACCCCGGTTGTGCTCTGGCGGCTGATGCACCGTCACATGCGACGATGAGGTGGGTGATTCAGGAGTCGGACCCGGGTGGGGCGGCGCAAAAGTTGGCGAAGCCACCGCCGCCCGGGATTTGCGAGACCGGCTGCGTCTCCAGGCCGGCTCGATCAGGCGCATACCGCGCACCCGTTTGACGGCAGTCACGCAATACACTGCCCCACAGATGGGCCACCACCGGTCACCCGCTTTTTCCATAAATTCGGTACGGGCCAGCCAGCGCTCGGACCGACAGGCCGGGCGATAACAACCATAACTGCCGCGGGTAAACTGGAAACTGAGCAACTTATACCAGTCGCGTAGTCGCGGCAGGCTGATAAAGTGATCTTCTGCCGGAATAAACGGCCGGCCAATACCCGAGCCGACTGCCTGCGCGGCCCCCCAGAGGCTGACCGGATTGAACCCGGTGACAATAACCCGCCCCTCGGGTCGCAAAATTCTGTCAACTTCGCGTAATACCTGGTGTGGATCGCCGGCAAACTCCAGCACATGCGGCAGGGTTACCAGGTCAACCGACTGCTCCCCAAACGGCAGTTCTTCGTACGAATCAATAATAATGTCAGGCGATCGAATCTCCTGGTCGTAACCCGCGGCCCGGTTACCGCGAGACACGAGCAACCGGGAACGCATCCGATTGCTGGCCAGGGTGTCCAGTTCACGCAGGCCGAGCTGCAAACCGACAAAACCGAATAAATCGGGTACCAGGGCATCAAATTGTTGTTGCTCCCAGGCGATGACGTACCGTCCGGCCGGGGAAGCCAGCCAATCGCGCCAGGCTCGGCGCCGATCGCTGCCCTCTGGTGGCAGGGGTAGGCTGGCGCTCTGGTCACCATCAGCAGTGGATTGCTGCGGAACCTCATCTTCAGGAGGAAATTGAGGGATACGCCCCGGATCATTCATTCCATCATTATCTCACCGACATCGGGGCAACAGGCAAGCGCATAAACAAGTCATCGGGTCATCACCCGGCTTGACCAAAAACTTTGGACTGGTAGCATTGCATTTATATAATAAAATTCAAATACTTGGAGCCCTGAATTCAAGTCCATTGAGAGCATCGCCCACTGAAACCGGAATCAAAGCCGGAATCAAGCCGGGGCGCGTGATCCGGGCAACAATTTGTGGCTTCCCGCGGGCTAGCGCCCGGACCGAATAAAAAAGGGCCAACCCGATGACTTCCTCCCGACTGCTGCTTACCGCTTGCTCCGTGACCATACTGGCCGGTTGCAGCGCTTTTCCCCTGGGCCAGCCTGTTGAAACCCAACCGGCAGTAGAGATTCGCTCTGGAGAGCCGGTAATTGTTGGTGCCCACGAAGCTGCGCGAATGGAAATGGCTAACTCCGGCACGTTCAAGCGCGGCGGAACTACCGAGCAGACTCAGCTTGCGCAGCCAATAATCACCAGCGAAGTCAATATTGCTCAGCGCGACATCGACGATTTAATTACAACTCTTGAGCGCGCGGAACAAGATGCGCCGCCAATCACGGTTCATTCGTCGAGCCTGGAAAACGAAAATGCGCCGACCGATTTATGGGAGCGAATTCGCAACGGCTTTGCAATGCCGGAGCTCAATACAAAGTTGGTGGCGAAAAAGGAAGCGCAATACCTGGCCAGACCCGCGTACATGCAACGTATGTTTGAACGTGGAGGACGCTACCTCTATCACATCGTCGAAGAAATCGAACGACGCGGCATGCCAACTGAAATTGCGCTCTTGCCTTTTGTCGAGAGCGCAATGAACCCGGTGGCCATGTCGCATGCGAAGGCATCGGGCCTGTGGCAATTTATACCGTCAACCGGGCGCGCGTACGACTTAAAACAAAACTGGTGGGTTGACAACCGCCGTGACGTTGTCGAATCAACCCGCGCAGCTCTCGATTATCTTCAAATGTTGCACCAGATGCATAAAGGTGACTGGTACCTTGCGCTGGCTTCTTACAACTGGGGGGAAGGGTCCGTTAACCGGGCAATTCGCCTGAACAAAACGCGTGGTCGTCCAACGGATTATTTAAGTTTGCGCATGCCACTGGAAACCCGGCACTACGTTCCGAAACTTCTGGCGCTGAAAAACATTATCCGAAATGCCGGCAGCCTTAACGTTACCCTGCCCGAGCTTCCAAACGAACCCTATTTTGTCGTGCTTGAAAAAACCCGTCCAATTGATCTGGAGCTGGCGGCAAGCTTTGCCGGCATGACGGTGAAAGACTTTCTTGACCTGAACCCGGCGCACAATCGCCCGGTAATTTCGGCAAGCCGAAACAAGATGATCAAGCTGCCAACCGAGAACCTCGACCGTTTCCTGGCTGCTATGGAAGATCATCAGGCTGAGGGCAAACCGTTCGTTAGCTGGCGCCCTTACACACTGAAAGCTGGCGAGACGGTGACAAGCGTCGCGAAGCGCACCGGAAAAACCACGGCTGAGCTGCTCAAGGCAAACGGCTTGTCAGCCCGTCAGCAAATCATTGCCGGCACCCGAATCCTGGTGCCATCGAATAAAGCCACCGATGCTCACATCGCGGAATTCAACGGCCCGAAGGTGGTTGAAGTTGTCGTACGCCCGGCCGCTTATCACCGGGTTCGATCGCGTGATAACCTGACCCGGATCGCCCGGCGCTGGGGCGTCTCCAAGAAAAGACTGCGCAGCTGGAATCAGCTGAAAAGTGACCGGGTTTACCGCGGCCAGAAACTGTTAGTCCGCCAGCCGACCAATCAAACGGTAGTCACCACTGCACTCGGCGAACGTAAAATCATTGCCCGCGGCATTACAAAAACTGTTGCCTACCAGCCGGGCAGAATGCATAAGGTTTCAGCCGGACAAAACCTTGGGTTAATTGCGCGTCAATACGGCGTTAGCATCGGTGAACTTCGTGCATGGAACGGTCTGTCGGGTTCTCATATTCGGTCCGGGCAACTGTTACAGGTGAAACCGGCAGCCAACGTGATGACTTCTGACGGTTCAACCCGAACTCAGCTGCCGGCCACTCGGACATCTAAAACCGACCGCTACATTGTCCGCGCCGGCGACAACCTCGGGAAAATTGCCCGCCGCCACAATGTAGGTCTCTCTGATCTGAAGGCCTGGAACGGTCTGACGGACAGCAAGATTCGCAGTGGCCAGAAATTGTTGGTATCCGCGCCTACCCAAGCGAACACCTCGGTCAAAAATGAAAAGAAAGTGGTGCAGTCGTCAACCGCGAAACCCGC
>JBAUID010000089.1:0-4005 GCA_049680625.1 Burkholderiaceae bacterium
TCTATGTGGTTGAAAACAACGAAGCGCAATTGCGACGCGTCGATGTAGCTGCCCGCAACCAGTCGAGGGTCTGGATAATTTCCGGGTTAGAGGTGGGTGATAAAGTCATCGTTTACCCGCCTGAGACTCTGGCCCAGGGAAGCCGTGTGACGTTCACCCAGGCAAGCACTGACTAACGACCTTACCTGGTCGGCAAGCGTATTGAGTCTTGTTGAACGCGTTGATCTTGCGGATTCTCTCTAACGGATTGCATCGCGCTCCCAGGGCTCACCGGACTCATCCGCTGCAACCGGATTGAGGCTGCGCAGTGTCTGGGCAAACTTGCCAGCCGCCGGCGACAGGGGGATATCACGGCGCGCCACGATACCCAGTTCGCGTTCAATAGTCAGTCCGCGCACTCCGATTTCGGCAACTTCAGCCTGGCCTTCAAGGCTTGCCTGACTAACGAAAGCCAGGTAGCCAGTTGTGGCCACCATGCGCAAAATTGCCGGAATTGAGCGTAGCTCCATGACCACGTTCATCTGAATGCCGTTGGTTCGCAGTGCGGCGTCGATAATGCCGCGGATCGCGCTACCGGCTTCAAAGCCAACATACGCCTGGTCGGACAATGCCTGGGTGGGGTTCTGGATGGGTTGGTTTGATACCAGGGGGTGATCATTGCGGGCCACCAGGACTACCCGGTCGATCATCAGGCGAGAGACGCTCAGTTCGGCAGATTGAATTGGCAGGGTAACCACCCCTAATTCGAGTTGTCCACTGGCAACGTCGTTGGCAATCTCGCGGCTGCCGGCCTCCTTCAGATGGAAGCGGATTTCCGGGTGTGCGGTTTGAAAGCCGGCGATCGCTTTGGGTAGCAGGAAAGACACCGCCGTGGCGCCGCCGCCGATTCGGACTATACCGGCGTCAAGATTCAGATGGGCTTGAACTTGTTGCCGAAGTGTGTCGAAGCGATTAACCAGGACTCGGGCCTCGTTTGCGACCAAGAGCCCAATTTCAGACAGTTCGACCCCCTTTCTTGAGCGAATAAACAAGTCGCATCCGAAATATTCTTCGAGCTGTTGCATCCGGCGGGTCAGTGCTGGCTGCGACAGACCAATCCGGTCCGCGGCGGCAGTTAGGGCGCCTTCGTCAGCCACGGCGAGCAATGAACGCATCAGGGTTAGGTCCATTATGCAAGAATAACATATTAAACATGCAAAATTACCATTTTACGCATTACTCGGTCTTTGATACTTTTGCACCAACTGGGAATCACTACGCGATCTTGAGTCGGTCACCGGCTTGAAGCGGAGGTGAATTCCACCTGAAACCTGTTGAAAAACGTTGATGCGGCGATGCCGCTGGAGAAACTGATGCTGGATGCCTACCGAAAACATGTTGCTGAGCGCGCCGAGCAAGGTATTGTGCCGCTCCCACTGGATGCTGCCCAGGTTGAGGCGCTGGTTGGTCTGCTGAAGAGCCCACCGAAAGGTGAAGAAGATTTCCTGATGAATCTGCTTACCGAGCGGGTGCCACCAGGTGTCGACCAGGCAGCCTATGTAAAAGCGGCCTTCCTGGCTGATGTTGCCAAGGGGACTGCCACCAGCCCGTTAATTGATCCGAAACGCGCGGTCGAAATTCTTGGCACCATGCTGGGTGGGTACAACGTTGGCCCCCTGATCGACTTGCTCGACGACAAGGAGCTTGCTGAAGTCGCGGCTGAACAGTTAAAACACACCTTACTGGTTTTTGACGCGTTTCGTGATGTCGAAGATAAAGCGAACGCTGGCAACGCCGCGGCAAAATCGGTCATCCAGTCGTGGGCTGATGCCGAGTGGTTTAAGGCAAAAGATCCATTGCCTGAATCGATTCGCATGACTGTGTTCAAAGTGACTGGCGAAACCAACACGGATGATTTATCACCCGCGCAAGATGCCTGGTCGCGGCCTGATATTCCGTTGCATTTTCTGGCGATGCTGAAAAATCCGCGCGATGGGATTACCGATGGTGTCAAGCAGCTCGAAGAACTGAAAGCCAAGGGGAATCCAATTGTGTACGTCGGTGATGTCGTGGGTACCGGATCATCACGTAAGAGCGCAACCAACTCCATACTCTGGGGCATCGGTGACGATATCCCGCATGTGCCAAACAAGCGCCAGGGGGGTTACGTCATTGGCGGAAAAATTGCTCCAATATTTTTCAATACGCTTGAAGACTCTGGTGCGCTGCCTATTGAAGCGCCAGTCGATAATCTGTCGATGGGTGACGTCATTGTTATCAAGCCCCACGCTGGCAGGATAGAAGACGAGTCGGGTAAAGAAATCTGCAGTTTCCAATTGAAAACAGACGTTTTGTACGACGAAGTACAAGCTGGTGGCCGTATTCCCCTGATTATCGGCCGCACCCTCACTGCCAAAGCCCGCGAGAGCCTTGGCCTGGGCGTAGGTACCGACTTTCGGGTTCCCGAGGGTGCCTCTGATGCCAAAGGTGGATACACGCTCGCCCAGAAAGTGGTCGGCAAAGCCTGTGGCGTCGCCGGTATTCGGCCTGGCACTTATTGCGAGCCGCGCATGAGCACGGTCGGTAGCCAGGATACAACCGGTCCGATGACCCGCGATGAACTGAAAGAACTGGCCTGCCTTGGGTTCAATGCTGATCTGGTGATGCAGTCGTTCTGTCATACCGCGGCTTATCCCAAACCCGTGGACATCGAAACCCAACACACCTTGCCGGACTTTATGCGTGATCGCGGTGGTGTGACGCTGCGCCCGGGTGACGGCATTATTCACAGCTGGCTCAACCGGATGCTGTTGCCGGATGAAGTGGGTACCGGTGGTGATTCCCATACCCGTTTTCCGTTGGGTATTTCGTTTCCGGCCGGTTCCGGCCTGGTCGCGTTTGGTGCAGCCCTGGGAGTGATGCCACTGGATATGCCTGAGTCTGTCCTGGTTCGATTCAAGGGCAAGATGCAACCGGGAATCACCCTGCGTGACATGGTCAATGCCATTCCGTACGAAGCACTCAAGCGCGGTTTGCTCACGCTTGAAAAAAAGGGCAAGAAAAACGTTTATAACGGCCGCGTTATCGAAATCGAAGGCTTGCCGGACCTAACGGTTGAACAAGCCTTTGAGTTGTCCGACGCAACGGCAGAGCGTTCCGCCGGTGGTTGCACAATTGCTTTGTCAGAAGCCTCGGTGGCTGAGTACCTGCGATCAAACGTGGTGATGTTGCGCTGGATGATCGACAAAGGCTATGACGACAAGCGAACGCTTGAGCGCCGTGCTCAGAAGATGGAGAAATGGCTCGAAAATCCGACCTTGTTGCGGGCTGACAAAGATGCCGAATATGCCGAGATTATCGAAATCGACATGTCTGAAATTAAGGAGCCGTTGCTTGCCTGTCCAAATGATCCGGACGATGTGAAAAAACTGTCTGAAGTTTCTGGCACCAAGATTGATGAGGTTTTCATTGGCTCGTGCATGACAAACATTGGGCATTTCCGCGCAGCCGGCATGTTGCTCGAAGCGGCGGGCGAGACTATTCCGACCCGTCTGTGGCTGGCGCCGCCAACCAAAATGGACGAGCATCAGCTGATGGAAGAAGGCTTTTACAACAAGTATGCTGCAGCTGGGGCGCGCACCGAAATGCCGGGCTGCTCGCTGTGTATGGGCAACCAGGCACGGGTGCTGGCGGGTGCAACTGTTGTGTCAACCTCGACCCGGAACTTCCCGAACCGCCTGGGCCAGGGAGCAAACGTGTACCTGTCGTCTGCTGAGCTTGCGGCAGTAGCGGCTGTACTGGGTAAGCTGCCAACGGTTGATGAGTACATGAACTACGCGAAAAAGATCGACTCCTCGGCCCCGGAAATTTACAAGTACCTGAACTTTGACAAGATGCCTGATTTTTCAGAAGCAGCGGATCGCGGCAAAGTGCATATGCTGACCCTGGTCAGTGAATAAAGGTGCCGCGTAAACACTGATCAACAACTATCGGTAGCTGTTTCGCAATTGCAGCTTGTTGAACACA
>JBAUID010000090.1:0-1624 GCA_049680625.1 Burkholderiaceae bacterium
AATGGAAGTACAAGTCAGGGTGTCGGAGCAACAATAAGCCTTTTTACCTGTTCTTATGTTGAATGACCCAAAAACTGCTTAAGGGCCCAAAATCTCCACGACAGAGCATCTGATGTTTGATCCATCCGAACTGGTCGCACAGTATGGTTGCTGGGCAATTGCGCTTGGATCAGTGCTCGAAGGCGAGACTTTTTTATTGATGGGTGGATTTGCCGCGCATCGTGGCTTGCTTGATCTGGGCGCGGTGATCACCGTCGCCTTTGTATTCAGCTTTCTGGGCGATCAGTTCTACTTCTGGATGGGGCGGCACCACGAGTGGTACCCGGACCCCAGCCCGGCTCGCTGCAGACCAAGCAATCATCAGCGCTTCATTCGGAACAAAATACGGCGTCACCGCAAGAATTTGTGACCGATCCTGATAGGCCGCGACCATTAGAAGGTCGCGCACCGAATCTTCGATTTGGTCTGGGCCGAGGCTTGTTGTGCGATAGGACCAACAATATCAAAAGTCATGTCGTTCCAGGCGGGGTAGCCGGCTTGGTCGTAAAAATTCTCATCACGCAAATTGCGACCGTCGCTCCACAATCGTTGATTATCGGCAATGACCAGTTTCCGATGGTTGCGCAGGTTCCTCCGGCCAGGGACGGGGTTGTGAAATAGGGGCATAAAACGGCAAACATCAACCCACTACGGCGCAATTGATTGATCAGCCGCCCCCGGTGCCAGGCTGCCGACGGAATCAATCAACAGTTTTACCTTGACGCAGCGCGCGGCGGCATCAATAAGTTTGCCGGCCAGTGCTTTTTCGATCCGGTCGTAGCTCAGTTCGTAGGTACCGATGTCCAGCTGTTGTTGCGCACTGTCAATCCGGGGCGCCAGTTATTCACAGGCCGGTATACCGTCTTCATGAAATTGCGCTGGCAGGTTATTAAGCGCCGGTACAATACCGATACTCGCGAGTAAACGAAATTCCATTCATTGCATGCCAGGATGAACAGTCTGTTTCGCTAGGGACGTCATATACACCAGGCACGAAACCATCCTACGTTGCGGGATCGCACGTTTTCGGGTTGGTCGGAGATTACTGGCATCTGGCAGACGTACGACCGCTATTTTTGGCGGGCTTTGATAACCAATTTGACATTGTGCCAGGCTCCGTTAAGCCCGCGATTCATCGACAAACTTTACGTTCGAAAACCAGGATGCTGCGATTACCCTGACTTTTGTGATGAATGTTGCTTCAGTGATGATATTGACTATGCGATGATACTGAATGCATTCGCGCTTTGCTCATTCGGAAGTACTGTGGCGAGTCTGCGCGACGCAGGAGACTCATGTAGCCTGCTAATTTGGGATCCGTTTCGAATACAACAGGTGATCATTTTCCATCAGTTGCCTTCATTCATATTGCCCATGTGAAAGGCTGATGACATCTTTGTACATCGATTACCTTAGGATCCACGTGAAACCAATAACAAGAGCCACTCTCTGGTTGTTGACAATAGCAAGCGTGATCGCATTTCCCGTAGCCGGGTGCGGCGGATCCGAACAACCCGCTGAACCGCTTGCCGCAGTAAACCAAATCGTCACCCTCAATCCAGCTGCTGAGCCGCCGGTGGAAGAA
>JBAUID010000091.1:0-3322 GCA_049680625.1 Burkholderiaceae bacterium
CCTTAAGACAACGGGATGTATGGAGATTTGATCGGCAATGAACGGGGCGCTAACACTTTCTGGGTCAGTGAACGCCAATACCGACATCGCGTGGGTTGCTACAGCAAAGGATTGATCGATGGCCATGGTTCGAAAATAGCACACCGCTGCGCTTGATCAGTGCAGGGCGCCCGCTTCTACTCAGTCGGTCAGTTCCAATTTCAAGGGCAGGTTTGGGCACTTAGCACGTATCCGTTGCGCCGCACCATGGATGTCGGCTTTGAAGTGGTTACTTGCCCATAAAGGGGCGAAATTCATGCCTCGGGTAGTGGTGCAATCGGCCAATAGCGGAATTTGAGCATCTCAGTTTCCCGGATCGACGTATTGACAATGTACATACAGATCGTTACTATCGGAGAATGGACCAAGAGTTCGAATTAAACGGGATTGTTTTTGTCTGGTCGCAAGAAAAGGCGCAGACAAATCTCAGCAAACACAAGGTTGCGTTTGAACAAGCCGCTGAGGTGTTCTTTGATCCGTTCCTAATGGTCACCGACGCAAGTGTCGATGATGAGTCAAGAGACGCGATCATCGGCCTGGACGAACACTGGAACTTACTTTTTGTCGTCCATGTTGAAGCTGAAGGCGATCGATTCAGAATTATCTCTGCCCGACGTGCAACCAAACCTGAGCGAAAGATCTATGAAAGCTGAGAAACTTAAGAAACGATTGGTTCGGGATCGCCCGATGACATCGGTAACCATCCGAATTCCGGAGGACGTCATCGATGACTTAAAAGCATTAGCTCCTTTAGTCGGGTTTTCTGGATATCAGCCATTGATTAGAGCTTATATCGGAGAGGGAATTCGAAAAGACTTGCGTAAGGTGGAAGCAGATAAAGTCGTTGCATTGATTGCGAGTCTAAAACGGCACGGTGTGAGCGATCGCATTATCGAGGAAGCGATTAAGGAAGCAGACGCTTGAGGATCGTAGTGAATCGTGTAAGCAGTCCTTCCACGACCAGCGATCGGCTTCACTGGCCGGCGCCCACCGGCCATCAGCCGTCAGTCATAGTTGCCTCGATTTGAGATTACACGGGCTAGTTTTCAAGTCCAAGTGGCTACTCGGCTGGGGGTAGCCGAGATATCGGGGAGCGCCCGTGTCTGTGCTTCTCACACATTGAGAAGCACTACGACACCAGTCACAATCAGCGTGATGCCAAATGCCTCTGCTTTCGAGGTGTTTTGAGAAAAGAGTTTTCGTGACACTACCTGTGCCATCAGAATCTCAACCAACGCCAACGTGCGAACCATTGCGACCGATTGAATGGCGATGGCGAGGAACCACAATTGAGATCCGAGAGCACCCATGAACCCAGCAAGCAATGACGGCCGCCAGGCTTGAAAGATTTCACTGAGCACGCCAGGCTGACGCCAGCGAAGCCAGATGGACAATAAGACTGACTGGACTGACAGACCGCAAGTCAGCGTGACGGTCGCTCGAATATAGAACGGGTTGTCGCCTAACGACAAGATCGCCCCTCGAAACCCCACTGCCGAAAGCGCAAATAAGCCACCGCCTGCGACGCCAATCAACACGGGCTGCCAGCCCACCGGACCCGTTCGAGCATTAGGCCAGGACATCACTAAAACGCCAGCCGTGGCAACTAGAATCGCTAGATAGGCCAGTGGCCCCAGGTACTCGCTGAGCGCGATGGATGCAAAGACCGCGGCCTGTATAGGCTCAGTTTTGATCACCGCCGTAGTGACGACGAAGGAGCGTTCGCGCATCGCTCGCAGCATTGCCGCTGTCGCTAGTATTTGCGTGATCGCCCCCATGAATAGCCACAACAAATACTCGTTGCTGAACTGCAATGGCTCGATCGCGAAAACCAATCCAGTGATTGACAGAAAAACCAGTGCAAACGGCAATCCAAACAGAAACCGAACATGGGTTGCGCCCGCTGTTCCTAGAGTGCCGGTCAGGCCGCGTTGCATAGCGTTTCGAGCCGTTTGAGCGCCGGCCGCCAGCAGTGTGAAGACGATCCAAAGCCAGGAAGGCGTTGACTCAAGCACTGCACCCTCCGATTCGTGATCGCAGTTCCGTGAACGGTTTCAACCCACCACAGGGCATCGCCTCGGCTTGAAACTCAGAAAATGTCGCTCTCATTACTGTAATGTAGCCATGACTTAGGGCATCATTGTTGGTAATTTGGAATCTGTAGCGTTCCCTATCGGCATGGCACAAATCTTTGATCCTGTGACCCTCCGCTTGTTTGTCGCTGTTTGCGAGGAGCGAAGCATTGCGCGCGCTGCGGAGCGGGAGGCGATCGTTGCGTCAGCGGTCAGCAAGCGTATTTCGGCTATTGAGACCGAAATTGGCGCCCCATTGCTCGTACGGCGCCGTCGTGGCATAGAGCCAACCGAAGCCGGCCGGACCTTACTTCGTCAGTCTCGCGAGGTGCTCTCGTCTATGGCGCGCATGCACGCTGAACTCAGTGACTTTGCGACGGGCGCGCAAGGTAACGTACGCATCCTTGCCAGTTCCTCAGTTCTTGCTGAGCATCTAAGTGACGACATTGGTAACTTCCTGCTTCGCCACCCGCATGTTCGAGTCAGTCTTGACGAGAGAGTGAGCGCGGAAGTTGTGCGAGGTGTGCGTGAAGGTGCCGCCGAAATTGGCATCCTTTGGGACTTGTCTGACTTGTCCGGCCTGACATCAATACCGTACCGACGTGACCGCCTATGTCTTGCAACGCCAAAGCAGCATTCACTAGGCAAGCGCAAGCGCATCTCTTTTGCCGATGCACTTGAACACGTCACAGTTGTCGCCGCACCAGGTGGCATGCTGGATTTGCTGCTACGGCGTGAAGCTGCCCGTCTGGGGAAGATACTCGTCAACCGCATTCAGGTGTCCAGTCTCGACGCAGCCACTCGGATGGTCGCCGCCGGACTGGGACTGGCAGTGCTTCCACGCGAAGCGGTGCAAACCTATGCATCTGGTCATGGGATCAACCTAATTCCCTTGACTGATCTTTGGGCAGAGCGGCGATTTGCTATTTGCTACAAGGCAGATGGAAGCTCAACAGCAACGACCCGCTTGTTGGTCGAAGCCCTGAGGAATATCGCCTCAGGCAATTCGCGGTAGAAGCTGCGTCCGTCGTATCTCTGTTGCACAACTTGAATGACTGCCGTACCGAGAGCAGTCGTTCAAGTAAGTTGGATTTTCCCTGAGAACGCGTGGCAACCGGCCAACACCCGACGGTCGCCCCAAGAAATAGAACGTCCGATTCCGTTACTTATTCGATCACGCGGTCGGCACGTATCAAAACCGATGGAGGAAT
>JBAUID010000092.1:0-8099 GCA_049680625.1 Burkholderiaceae bacterium
TAAGCCGGATATTGCATCGGCCAGTGCTCGGCATCGGGCTCCAGGAAGAAATCGAACGGGTTATAGACTGTCAGATCGGCCGTCAGGTCAACCTCTATCTTGAATTCAGTAACCCGCTCCGGAAACACCACCCGAGCCATCCAGTTACCAAAAGGGTCTTGTTGCCAGTTAATAAAGTGTTGCGCCGGTGAAATTTTTAGCGAATAGTTCAGCACCGGCGTGCGCGCCTGGGGCGCGGGTCGTAAGCGGATAATTTGCGGAGTCAGCGTCACTGGCCTGTCGTAACGGTACTCGGTCTTGTGATGAATTGCGGCCAGAATTGCCATAACTTATTCTCTCTTCTTGTAGTGGCCTGATCGAAACAAGGCTTGAAACGGCCGAAATCTAACGTACAAATCTAAACAGATCTAAAACAGATCTAAAACAGATCTAAAACAGATCTAAAACAGATTGAAACGGTACCCGACGTGAAGGCGCTTCAAAGGCTCAAGTTCAGGCTCCAGGTTGCCGATGAGTCTAGCAGGGCAGCATGCGCTTTTCCGGGAAGCTCGTACAATACCCGTATTCTGAAAGTGAGCTATGACTACGCACAATCCAGCACACAACGCTGCCCCGCTACAGACAAATGCTGAGCAAACCAGTCTCACTGGTTTGCTCGACGCTTACCGCCCGATAGCGGGTCGATACGACGAGCTACTCGACAGTGATGGCAACATCCGCCCACACTGGCAAAGTGTGATGCAAGGCCTGAGTACTTTTGACCGCACCCGGCAGCAGCGGGTAAGAGATCATGCTCGCGGTATGTTGCTCGATCACGACGTCACCTATCACCCACCGGGCACCGATGGCGCTGGTCGACCCTGGCAATTTGACTTACTACCGTTTGTGATGAACCAGGCAGACTTTGACATTCTGACTGAAGGTTTATCGCAACGGGCGCGGCTGCTCGAGGCCATCATCGCCGATCTGCTCGGCCCCCAATCACTGGTCAGGGACGGGCTCCTGCCAGCCGCCATCGCGTTTGGGAACAATAGTTTCCTGCCGGCCTGCCACGGCACCAAACCGCCTGGTAGTAAGTACTTGTATCTTGCCGGCTTTGACGTAGCCCGTGCACCCGATGGCCACTGGTGGGTGGTGCGTAACCGAATCTCCCGACCATCGGGGCTGGGTTATGCGCTCGAGGCGCGCTTAATCGCATCTCGCTGCCTTCCTGATATTTTCGACCAGGCCAAGGTTGAGCGGATCGCGCAGTTCTTTCGTACTTTCGGCGACAGCCTCAAGCGCCTGGCCGGACAAGAAAATCCACTTAGCCTGATTCTGACCCCGCACCAACGCGGGAACGACTACTTTGACCATGCATTTCTTGGGCGCTATCTCGGCCACAGCGTTGTTACCAGTGGCGACCTGACCGTACGCGATAACCGCGTCTACCTGAAGACAATTCGGGGCCTGCGCCCGGTCGACCTGCTGGTACGCAGAATCGATACGGCCGATTGTGACCCTCTGGTACTGAATTTCGATTCCAACGACGGGGTACCCGGACTAATGCACGCAGTACGCCACGGTAAAGTTCCGATGGCAAACTGGCCGGGTTGTGAGATTGCTGACGACCCGTCGCTCGATAGTTTTCTGCCAAGGCTATGCCAACACCTGCTTGGCGAAGATTTGCTGCTGCCCAGCGTGGCGTCGTGGTGGTGTGGTCAGCCGGCCGAAAGAGATTTCGTTCTCGACAACCTGGAACGCCTGGTTATCCGCCGTCTGGAAACCATCAATCGGCCGGCGCCAGGCCGGGAACAATATGTTGGCGCCCAGCTTTCATTGGCCGAACGCGACAAATTAAAGCAAGAGATTCAAGCCTTCCCTGATGAATTTGTTGCCCTGGAGCGCATGAAAGTTTCGGTTACACCCGCCTGGAAAAAAAGCGGGCAGATTGTAGCGGCCGAAACCACTATTCGCCTGTACCTCAGTGCCGCCGAAAGCGGGTTTTACCTGATGCCGGGGGGGCTTGCGCGCGCCGACACTAGTGACCAACCAGAGGGTTCGGGCCGCTTACCGAACGAGATTAACAAAGATATCTGGGTCAGCAGTCTTACCGATCGACCGGCAGAACCAACAGTCAGTTCTCTGATACGGCAGCAGCCTGACCTGGAACGCAGCGACCGTCATTTGGCCAGCCGCACGGCTGACAACTTATTTTGGCTGGGTGCCTATCTAGAGCGTGCCGAGGGTGCGACGCGACTATTGCGCAGCCTTATTCAGCAAGTTACTGGCGAGTCAACTTACAGCAATCAATCAACCGGTCTTGAACGGCTGGCCGCGGTGCTGGTCTCACAGGGGCAACTGACTACCCGCCATGCGCGGCGCTTGCTTACCGGCAGTCGCCGGACCTTTGCCCTTGAAATATCCAACATCATTTTTGACCACGAGGGTTCCGATGGCGTCCAACGAATAGTCGGCAATATTGCTCGCACGGCCGATCGAATTCGCGAAAGACTGTCACCCGATATGTGGCGCTTGCTTGAGCGACTCGAACACCTGACCCACGACAAAAGCGAGAATCAATTCGACATGATGGCGACTCAGGGCCGCCTGAATTCCCTGCTTGATACAATGGCTGCAATTAACGGCAGTATCTCGATGAATATGACCCGGGCTGACGGTTGGCGCTTTCTAAGCCTGGGACGCCGTATCGAACGCGTTCAACAGACTGCGCGCTTGTTCAACGAGTTAACCGCCCGCCCCGAAGAATTTGAGCACGGGCCATTAAACCTGTTGCTGGAAGTCTCTGACAGCGCCATTACCTATCGAACCCGCTACGGTGCTACCCCACAGTTTGTCCCGGTGGCAGACCTTATCCTCGCCGATGATACCAACCCCCGATCGATACTGACCCAGGTAATTGGCATTGCTGACTTAACCAAAGCATTGCCGGAAATCGATCAACACATCTTACATTCACCGAGCGAACGAACCCTGACCCGCCTCGGTTCGAACCTGCAACTGCTCGATATTAAGCAGTTAGATACCAGTCGAAGTCGCACGGGCAACCGGACATTGGTCACCCGGCTCTGCCGGCAAACCCAGGTTGATATGAATTTTATCGCTGAACGACTGACTATCAAATACTTTAGCCACGCCGAAGGGACACGGACCTCCGGACAACTGTCCGGACTGTGAACTCTTGAAAACAACTCTTATGGCTATCCCGTTTTGAACCCAATTAATTACAAGGTTACCCACAGCACGCGGTTCAGTTACAGTGCCAGCGTCAGCCTGTCGCAGCAACTGATGCGGCTGACGCCAAGGGACACAAACACTCAACAGGTGTTGGCCCATACCTTGTTGGTAGAACCCGCCCCCGTTGTCATGACCAGGAGCAGCGACTACTTCGGCAATATCAACAATTATGCGTCAGTACAAGAGCCGCACACCAAACTGTCGATTAAAGCGAGTTCAACTATACGAGTCGCCCCGCTGCCACCGCCGGTACTGGCAGACTCGGCGCCGTGGGAATCAATCAGAAGCGCCATGCGCAGCCCTGACATTGGTCACGCCGTTGACGCGGCGCAGTTTTGTTTCCCGTCACCCCACATTGACATACCAGCCACGGTCAGCGAACTGACACACGACTTGTTTACCCCGGGACGGCCAATTCTTGAAGCCGTCATGTCACTGACTACCCGCATATATTCAGACTTTAGCTACCAAGGCGGGGTCACCGACATACGGACGCCGGTGTCTGAGGTTTTAACCAGCCGACAGGGAGTGTGCCAGGATTTTGCCCACTTGCAGTTGGCCTGCCTGCGCTACCTTGGACTGCCTGGCCGCTACGTCAGCGGCTATTTGCTTACTCATCCCGCCCCAGGTGAAAAAAAGCTAGTTGGTGCTGACGAATCGCACGCATGGATTTCTGTCTGGACCCGGGAAAATGGCTGGGTCGATTTTGATCCGACCAATAATTTGATTCCAAGCAACGAACACATCGTGCTGGGATGGGGGCGCGACTACGCGGATATCAGCCCGATCAACGGGTTCATTGTTGGCGGCGGCACCCATCAGCTCGAGGTATCGGTTGACGTATCACCGGTTCCGGAAATGTCCACGCAAAGCGCGGCTCTTTCCGACATTAAGTAGCTTATAGCCAGTGCCTTATAGCCAGCGCCTTATAACCGGCGTCTTATAGCCGATCTCTTTACGCAGCGTTAAGCTCAAGTTCCGGGAAAAACTGAGCCGACAACACCTTGTGCAGATTCACCAGTTCTAACTGGACATTGTCGAGGAAAATGTGCAGTTCGTCAGCGCCCCCATCCGCCGGAAACGCTTTATTCAGTTTTTCAAGGCGGCGAATCTGACGCTTGACCGGGTTCGTTTTCTTCTCGCCAACGGCATGCTGCAGTTCGTCAACCGCGGTCTTGATCTCGGCCAGACACAGAGTTAGTGACCCGGTAAATTTGGGGTCAAACAAAATAAAGCGGGTGACTTCTTTTCCTGAAATATCGTGGGGATAAGCCCGCAAATAACCGTGATACGCGGCGGCTGCGCGTAGTAGCAAGTTCCACTGACTTAATTCAATGCCCTCAGCGACTGATCGCTTACCGGCCAACATGGGTTTGGTTTTAATATCAACCAGACGGGTAATCTGATCGCAACTTTCGACCAGAAGCCCCAGTTGGTGGAACTGCCAGACCTGGTCTCGATACAGTGTATTGGTGGCACACCCCTGAGTTAGCTCTGAACGGTCTTTAATCATCTGGCAGACGGCAGACAATCGGTTTTCGGTTACGTCACGAGTGCGCAGGGCCAGCAAGTCGTTGTAGAAAATATTGATCAACACCCACATATCGACGCTAATCAGGTGCCGCAAGGTACGGGCATTGTTATGGGCAGCCCCAACACAACTGATGATTGAGTTTGGATTCGTTTTATCCAGCACGTAGAAGCGAATGACGTCTCGAGCCGAGATGGACTTATACTTCTTTTTGAATGCGGCCCGATCGTCGAACAAATCGAGCACGGAGCCCCAGTTAGCACCGGCATCGTGTGCATCACCAAACGACTTGGTCACATCCAGGATGCGGGCCAGATCGTGGGCACGTTCGATATAACGGGCAAGCCAGTAACTGTCTTCGGCGAATCTTGAAAGCAGGCTATCCAATGACCCAGGTATCCTTTGTTCCGCCACCTTGCGACGAGTTCACGACAAATGAACCCTTGCGCATGGCAACGCGTGTGAGACCGCCGGGCAATACCCAGCTGTCTTTTCCAGTCAGCACGTACGGACGCAGATCCACATGGCGCGCATCAATCCCGTTTTCGCACAGGGTTGGGCAGACCGACAATTGAATCAGCGGCTGACTGATGAAGTTTGACGGCTTTGCCCGCAGTAAACGTCGGGTAGCCTGCAGTTCCGCCTTACTTGCACGGGGACCAACCACCACCCCGTAACCACCCGACTCACCAACCGGCTTAACCACCAGCGACTCGAGATTCTCAAGCGTATAGTCGAGCATTTTTTTGTCCCGGCACGCATTGGTTGGAACAATCGGCAGGATAGGATCTTGATCGAGGTAATACTTAATAATCGCCGGCATGTAGGAATAGACTTCTTTGTCGTCGGCAAAACCGGTGCCAACTGCATTGGCAATATTCACATTACCGGCCAGGTAAGCTTTCATCAGGCCGCGCACACCCAACATGCTTTCGGGGTTGAAACACTCCGGATCCAGGAAAGCATCATCGATGCGCCGATAAATGACATGAACCTGGCGCAACCCGTCAGTGGTTCTCATATAGACCCGGTCATCCTGAACAACAAGGTCCCTGCCTTCAACCAGTGGCGCACCCATCTCGCGGGCTAGAAACACGTGCTCAAAATACGCAGAGTTAAAAACCCCCGGCGACAACAGAACAACCAACTCTGATTTAGCGTTTTTCGGCACAACCTGACCCAGCTTGTTTCGCAGACGAGAGCCGTAATCGGATACCGGCATCACATCAAGTGTGTCCATCAGGTCGGGAAACGCGCGACGCATCAGGTGCCGGTTTTCGACCACGTAAGAAACGCCTGATGGCGTTCTGGCGTTGTCTTCAAGGACGCAGAACTCACCATCACCACCGCGTACCAGGTCAACCCCGGCAATATGCACATAGGTTTTTTGCGGCGGATCAAAGCCGATCATGTGCTTGCAGAAATTTGAGTTCTCAAGCACAAGTTCAGCGGGAATTATTTTGTCGCGCAGAATTTTCTGCCCGTGATAAACGTCGTAAATGAACTCGTTGAGTGCGTTCACCCGCTGAACACACCCTTGTTCAATGTGATTCCATTCCTGGCGCGACAAAATCCGGGGGATCACATCGAAAGGCAGTATTCGGTCGATTCTTTCTTTTTCACTATATACAGTGAAGGTAATACCAAGATTGAATAATTCAGCATCAATTGCCTTGGCACGACGCCGCAAAGTTGATTCTTTTATCTTCGACAACTTGGTCACCAGCGCGCGCGTATGCGCCGGCGGACGCTTGCCATCGGCAAACATCTCGCAGTAAAAACCACCGCTGTCGTAGGCATCAAATAGGCTTTTGGTCATACCGTCAGGTTAGCGCATGGCCACACACTTAGCAAACCAAACACGCAAAACGATGGCTGTGCGCTGCAACAAACCATCCAAGCCCGCCAGGTCAAAGCAAAGCAATCAAAACTTAAATTCATACGGGAAACAACAGTCGACTTGGATAAGAAAAAATCAACCGGGGTTGCTTCATTGAAGGCTCAAGTTACGGCCGGATTTAGTTTCCCGTATACCTCGCATCGCGTTGATTAAGGAATGCATCAACCCCTTCTGCAAAATCTTCTGATTTTTCGAGCAAAGCAAATCCTTCCAAGTCTCTGTAAGCGGTCGCACGATGCAGCGCATGGCTGGCCAGGTTCACATCGTGTTTAACCATTTTCATTGCCGTTGGTGGTAACAGTGCCGCCTGGGTGGCAATCGAAAGCGCCGTTTGTGCCGCCTGAGTGTCAACACACACCTGGTCGGCGAGCCCCCACGACATTGCGGTTTGGGCGTCAATTTTTTCGCAAAGCGCCGCGATGCGCTTGGCGCGTGCTGGCCCAACCAGTGCAGCAATCCGCGGTACAGAGCCCCAGGTCATATTCATGCCCCGCTCTACCTCGGGCACGTAAAACACTGCCGACTCCCCCATCACGCGCAAGTCGCAAGAAACCGCCAGCGCTGCACCACCACCGGCACACCACCCTTCGATTGCGCAAATGGTGATTGCATCAACTTTCTCCCAGGCTTCACACAATTGTGGCCCCGCTCGCAAGGACAGTCGACGCTGGGCCAGCCCTTGCTGCCGAAGAGCGGACAGGGCCGGGTCTTTGAGATCCATACCCATCGAAAAACCGTCGGTGCGGCCAGCAAGCACGACGGCGCTGATCTCAGGGCATTCGTGAAATTGTCGCGCTGCCTCGGTGAGTTCGTGCATGGCCTGAACGCTTAGTGGGTTTGCTCGAAAGCCGCGATCAAAGTGAACCGTCGCCACTCGCCCGTCAATAGTGATGCTGACGCTCGATGGATTTGCTGCCGACATTTTTTTCCCCCGGAGTAATTGTCGTCACTAATGATGCCTGCAAACTGACTCGTGGCACGGGCCGTCAGAGCCAGGCTTAGCCAAAAAGTAGCACCGCCTGCACCCTCTCGTCCTTCCTGGCGATACGCCACCGCTATCGCTTGATAGCGTCACCAGTCAACCCGCACAGTGACACCACTGCATCAGCAGTTGTACCAATACTAAATCGGGTAATTTAAGGAGAAACCAGATGAAATATAACAACCAAAGTAAGAAGCAAACCCAGCAGAAAAATCATCGGCTGATTGCCGCCATCCTGTGCGCGACCCTGGCCAGCGCGTCACTAACCGCAACCAGCACAGCCCAGGCACAGAGCACCACCTATGACGCCAGCATGGCCAGTGGTATGTCGGTTGCCATTCCTGTTGCTGTTGTTGGTCTTTCTGCCGCAACGGCTATTGCCGGCCTGACCTCGCTGACGGTTAAAGCCGTTGAGCTCAGCGCCAGGGGGGCATCTGTTGTCGTTGAAG
>JBAUID010000093.1:0-17380 GCA_049680625.1 Burkholderiaceae bacterium
GCCGGAAACAGCGCGATACCAATCGACGCATTTATCATTACCTCGACATTGTTCAGCCGCACGGACTCCTTCCAGATCTCGAGCAGACGTTCTGCAAGCGACATGGCCTCAGACGGTTCAACGATCGACGGCGCCAGAATTGCAAACTCGTCGCCACTGAGACGGACAATCACATCCCCCTGGTGCAATTTGCTGGAAATACGATTAGCGACCGTTCTGATCAAGTCGGCACCGGCGGTATGTCCATGCAAATCATTGACAAGCTTGATATTGTCCAGATCCATTGCAAGTAGTGAGAACGATTCGCCAGTGCGCTCTGTGTTCGCAAGTGATCTGCCGGCGACATACCTCGGCCGGGAAAGCCTGTCCGTCAGCGCCGCGAAGTTCAACCTCGGCCACCCCAATGGAAGCGCCCTCGCTGTCTGCTAGAACGGTGCTTACCAGATCTGAATCGAACCAGTCGAAAATGGAGATGTCAGCGAGACTATCTTTGAGCTTGAACAAACTTCTTGCCGCTGCGTTCGCATCCACCAGTTTACCGTTTTGATGAACAAGCAGCGCCCCCATTGCCGTGAAGTGCAGGGAAACAGTCATCGCAAACAACAGCAATCCATCAAGGAGTGGGTCTTATACATTTCGGGCGCCAAAAAGATTTTTGTGCTAAAAGCACCCAAACTGACACTGAGCCCCACAAATGCGACAACAAGATCGGTGTCAATAAATAACGAGCCAGGAAAACGCAGACCAGCCATCCCGACATAGTGCACAAACCGAATTTGTTCTCCAAGCTGGCGGCGCGAAAGCAGTTCAATTACGCGCGACTGCCTACCTAACAGCATTTATTGTGGCTTGGACAACAACTCGAGCTTTTCACCCAGTTCGGCAGCGCGCGCGCCGAGGTGAACTGCGATGCCCGCGCGGCCACTTAACGGCACTTTGAGGTGCAGAGTGTCAGCGTTCTCTAGCAGCGATGACACGATTAAATAAGCGTGCTCCAACGACAGATCTTCGCGGGCGGCAAGCAGATGCGAGCCGTTATCGATCAAAACTTGTAGTGGCGTTGAGCCAACCGTTTTGAACAACCGGCCCCCGGCAGACTTGGCACGTGCCACTGGTTTGAACGCCGGGTAATAACGATTGAAGCAATTGGGGTCTTGCTCACAATGAACACCTTTTGTCATCACCTCAACAACCGTATTGGTCTTCACATCGGTTGTATCGGCCACGACGTACGGCGCGAGACTCATCGCAGTAATACCAGCTGGCAAAACTATTTTCGAGCGCATTCGGGGTTCCTCGTTTCCCGGTTCAGATATATGAAACATTCCACAATCGAAACGCTGATGTAACCAGTAAAGCCTGAACGACTTTCCGGCGGTATCGTTCCTGATAAATTGGTCACCCGTCTCCATGATATGGCAGATTGAGTCAACAAGGCGAGTAAAGCGATTCAACCCAAAGCGTTTTCGATCCGAAATCCGAATAGCATTTGAGTTGGTATAGTGACTGTGTACTGACAATGTACTGAAAATCAGATAACGTGCTGGCTACTGTGCAGACGCAAGCTGTTTTCGACCCGCACTTCGTTGAACTCTCATCGAAGACTTACTCGCCTCCCCCCAGACCCTAAAATGCCAGCGTTGTACAGCGCTGAATGTACAGCCTATAAACAAGTCAAGATTGCGTGCAGAGCAACTAAACTCAATCGTACCCATCATGGAAAATCATCACGCCGCCAAAGCCTTGACACCCATTGAAAAGACCACCCCATTCACTTTTTGAAAGCCTGAAGTATTGCTATTGATGCATTTGACACGGCCACCAAGGTAATGTCCCGGTTAGCCAGGTGAACATCGACGCCGTTGTAATTGTCAACCCAGAATGAACTACTCTTGCAACCGGTTTCCCAATACGGCCCGTACATAAAGTGATACACCAGTAACTGGCGACGCTCTCCGAACAAATCAAGCAGGCTTTTTGAGCGGTCGACATCGATGAATTGATAGTTCTGATGACCTCAACCCAAGGCAACGCCCGGCGCCGCTCACTCAGTTCATCCCGCAGCCGGGTCAGCTCTTATTCTTTCTCGAGTAAAGCCAGACGCATTCGAGCCACTGTTGCCTTGAAACAGTCGGAAGTTTGGTCTTTCGAACTTCCAGACAATTAAGGAAATTCCGACGCAACGCCGACGGCCCGGGCTAGGAGTCTGCGCGGCAGAATGAGTGGACAGCGAGACGGTGGCATGGCGAGCAGATTTTGTGACTATTTTGAGGTTCATAGTGGGGCTATGAGCCGAAAAATGGGTGCAAAAGATGCCGTCGTGGCGCCGTCGCAGCCCGCTTGCTTCTGCCGCGCAGACTCCTAGCCCGGCACAATCAAGGCGTCCAGGGCCATGCCACCCTGGCCCATCGGCATCACAACAAAAGGGTTAATGTCTATCGACGCAATATATTGACGCTGGTTTGTTGCAAATTCCGATAGCGCAACAATGGCATCAACCAATGCGTCGACATCAGCGGGTGGTGCGCCGCGTAAACCGTCAAGAATAGAGCGCCCCTGCAACTCATCAATCATTTGTCGCGCCTGGATTTTATCCACTGGCGCAACCCGAATCGCTGTATCGCGCAGGGCTTCAGCAGCAATCCCGCCGAGGCCGCACAACACCACCGGGCCAAACACCGGGTCGCGATTAATGCCAAGAATCATTTCGACCCCGCCGCTGATCATCGGCGAAACCAAGACGCCGTCGATATTGGCGTCCGGGCGATGGGTTGCCGCATTGTCAAGAAGTACCTGGTAGGCATTCTTGGCGCCCGCATCGTTTCGGATATTGAGTTGAACCCCGCCGATGTCACTTTTGTGACCAATATCGGCTGACGCAATTTTCATGACCACGGGATAGCCAATCGACTGTGCCGCCGTAACAGCGGTTTGTGCATCACCGACCAGTGTTGACGGCGCGACACTGATCCCTGCCTGGCCCAAAACCTGCAGTGCCTCGTGTTCATTCAGACTGTGGTCGGTTGGAACAAGCGCCTGCGTGGCGGCCGGTCGCTGAACGGGCAGGGCTTGTGACGCACTGCGTGCATAAAAACTCAGTGCTGCCATTGCCCGGACAGCAAGTGACGGTTCTTCATAGAACAAACAACCTGAGTCATCCAAAGACTGACGCATCTCATCAGGCATCATCGTGACCAGGGCCATCGCCATTGCCGGGTACATTTGGCGGGCCCGTTGCATTGATTCATGAACCCGCGGCCCGTAAACCGGTGACAAACCGGTGGCCGCGGCAAACACAACCAAAGCGTCGAACAACTCGCTCTGGGCCATCAGGTCAATAGCCTTGTCAAAGACCTGGTGCTCATTCTGAAAGTGACCGGTGATATCCACAGGGTTGTTTGGTCCGCAAAACGGCACCATGCCCCGCAGTTCCGCTTGCGCGCTGCTTGGCATTGCGGGTAACTCGAGGCCGCAGGTTGACGCTTCGTCCGCCATCAGCGCGCCAACCCCGCCGGACACCGTCATAATGCCCAACCGACCACCGGCGGGCATTTTGGTCACCGATGCTGCATAGCCAACGGCAAAGAATTCGTCCATCGAGTTAGCCCGATAGACGCCGTATTGGCGAAACATCGCATCATAGACTGCATCTTCGCCGCTTAGTGCGGCCGTATGAGACGCCGCCGCCGCGCCACCTGCTGCTGTCCGGCCAACCTTGATCATTACAATGCGTTTGCCGTTGTCGCGGGCGATGGCAAACGCACGTTTAAGCCGCTCGCCATCACGGCAGCCCTCGAGGTAACACAACATCACCTGGGTAGAATCGTCATGGGCGAGCCATTCAATACAGTCGGCGACCTGGATGTCACCTTCATTTCCGGTGGTTGCCCAGTACGACAGGCCCAGGCCACGGCGAACTGCCATTTGTAATGCATAAGCCCCAAAAGCTCCGCTCTGGCTGACAATGGCGATGTTGCCGGAGGGGGGGGCAGCGCGTTGCATTGCGGCGGTAAAGGTCGAGAAAATGTGTTCGCGAATCGACAGGAAACCCAGGCAGTTGGGGCCGAGCAAGCGAATACCGGCGCGCTGCACTTGTTCGGTTAACGCTTGTTGAGCGTCGGCGCCGTGTTCACCAACCTCGGCGAAACCCGACGAGAACATCACTGCACATTTAACCCCGGCGGCAGCGGCGTCATCAATAGCCGCACTGACCGCTTTGGCCGGGACGGCAAAAATTGCCAGATCAACCGGTTGTCCGATAGCGCTTAGGGATGGATAAGCCTTCAGGCCCTGGATGGTTTCGTACTTGGGATTAACCGGGTACACCTTGCCGGCGTACGGGTAACGAATCAGGTAGTCCAGTGGAATACCGCCGATCCGCGATGCATCATTTGATGCGCCAACCAGTGCAATACTTTTTGGTCGGAATAAGGCATCCAGTTCGGTTGCCGGGTCGGGGTTTGTCATTGTTTTGTCTCCATGGTGTCTGCCCGTTTCAAGTGACCGTGATTGAACGTGAATGTCCGAGAGCTGCGGTCGTCAGATTCGAATGTCGGGCTGGTGCAAAATTGCAGATTACTTTTTTGAATTCTTTTTCAACATATTGTTAACCCGACTGGCCAGCTCGTCAGATTTCACGCTGGCGTGGTAAGCGCCGGAGATTGTGTCAGCCAGCGTTTCATCGGTGTGCATTGGGTCGGCGATCGCAAGCATGTTGGCTTTCATCTGCGCGACAACGGCGGGCGCAGTGAGTTTTGCTGCCTCGGTGTAAACCTGCACGGCGGTTGGCATTTTGTCGGCTTCGACTAAATCAGTCAGGTAACCAACCCGGAGTAAGTCTTCGGCTGGCATTGGCAGGCCGGTGAGCATCAGGCGGCTGGCAGTACCCAGGCCCAGCCGGGTCACGTAACGACGCAACCCGCCAGAGTAGTAATGCAGCCCGATGCCGGCAGCCGGCATGAGCAAACGCGTCCCAATTTGCCCGATACGGATATCACAGCTTAGTGCCATGTCGGTTGCACCGCCAAATATGTTGCCGTTGATAGCGGCGATGGTCAGAAAAGGCAGTGCTTCGAGCGCATCGAGCATTTTTTCGAAGCGCCCGTCCAGTTCGCTCATGATGGCATCCAGCGTGTAGCCAGAGCTGAATGAGCGCGACTCATTGCCGGTTATCACCAGGGCAACTGGATTGCCGGTTTCAAATGGCTGGGTAAACAACGTGAGCAAGGCGTCGACGTCCAGTGGGTCGAGGCGGTTGTGGGCGTCGGGCCGATTCAGTCGCAGTGTCCAAACGGACGCATCGCGCTGTATGACCGGGGCTCCGGGATGGCTTGCGATTGGCTCAAATTTGGGCAGCAGTTTTTGTTTTGCGTTGTTCATCTCGAAATTGTACGGGGCGATTGTCGTCAAACGGCAATGTCAAGCTGCGAATAGGTAGCGCTTTCTCTCACGAAGACGGTGGCCAGGTTTGGCAACTTGATCAGGTTGCCTAAGTTAGGTCAGCCCGTTAACTCAACCCATCAACTCGGCCCATTAACCCAGCCAGCTAACCCAGCCCGGCTGCCAGCGCGATCCGATAGGTGATAAACGACGCGATGTAAGCCAGCCCGAATAAGTACACGGTTGCAATTAACGGCATTGTCCAGCCACCCGTTTCCCGTTTGATGGTGGCCAGGGTCGCCAGGCATTGGGGGGCAAACACGTACCAGGCCAATAGCGACAAGGCGGTGGCCAGGCTCCAGGTATTGGCAATCAGCGGGGTCAGTGCGGTGGCCGCGTTTTCCACGGAGCTGGACAGCGCATACACCGTACCCAATGCACTAACGGCTACTTCGCGTGCCGCCAGCCCAGGCACCAGGGCAATACTGATCTGCCAGTTAAAGCCAATGGGTTCAAATACGACCGCAAGGGCACGGCCCAGCTGACCGGCGATGCTGTAAGTGATTGCCGGTTCAGTTGCATTGGCGGGCGCCGCCGGGAAACTGGCAAGAAACCATAGAATAATTGTCAGCGCGAGAATAATGCCGCCGACCCGGCGCACAAAAATCATTACCCGTTGCCATAAACCAAGAGCAATGTTGCGTATCGACGGCAGGTGGTAACTGGGCAGCTCCATCATCAGCGGGCGAACCTGGCGTCCGGTGCTGGTCAGGAACTTCAGAACCAAAGCAACGGCGACTGCCCCCAGAATCCCTGCCAGATACAAGCCAAACAAAACCAGCCCCTGCAGCTGGAATACGCCGCCGACATCACGCTGCGGAATAAAGGCGGCAATCAGCAGTGCGTACACCGGCAGTCGCGCCGAGCACGTCATTAACGGTGCAATTAATATGGTCACCAGTCGATCGCGGGGGTTGGCGATTGTGCGTGCGGCCATGATGCCGGGAATTGCACAGGCAAAACTTGACAACAACGGAATAAACGAGCGACCGCTCAGGCCCACCCGTCCCATCAGGCGATCAAGTAAAAACGCCGCCCGTGGCAGGTAGCCGGTTTCCTCGAGTATCAGGATAAAGAAGAACAAAATGGCGATCTGCGGAAGAAACACGAGCACCCCACCGGCACCGGCAATCACGCCGTCAACCAGCAGGCTTTGCAGCCAGCCCGCGGGCAGTAGTGAGCTCACCGTTTTGCCCAGTCCACCAATAGCAGATTCGATCAAGCCCATGGGTGCTTCGGCCCACGCAAACACCGCCTGGAAAACCAGGAACAGGACAACCGCCAGTAGCAAAGGGCCGGCAATAGGATGCAAGGCGACATTATCGATTCGGTCACTTGGCGTATCCGGAACCAGGTGAGCGATCCCGAGCCGCTCGAGGATCTGATTAACCGCAACATGTGCCGCCGTATTGTCAGGCTCGGGAATGCTTGCTTTCAGTGATGCTGGTGAATTTAGAGAATTACTCCGTGTGCCGGTGGTGGCAGGCCACTGACTCGAATCTTCAAGGATTGCCAGTAGCGCATTGGCGCCGGCGTTTTTGACGGCCACCGTGCTCACTACCGGCATGCCCAGCTCTCCGGATAACGCCTGCGGGTCGACATCAATGCCGCGGCGGCTTGCCAGGTCGGTCATATTCAGAGCGACGACACATGGCAGCCCCAGTTTTTTGATCGCCAGCACCAGGCGAAGGTTGCGTCGCAGGTTGGTTGCATCAACAACACAGACGATTAAATCGGGCCGTTTTTCGCCAACGGCACGGCCAAACAAAACATCGGCAGTTACCCGTTCATCGGGCGAGCGTGGATACAAGCTATAAGTGCCTGGCAAATCGAGAATGCGCAGGGTTTTGCCTGACGCTGTTTTCAGGCGGCCTTCCTTGCGTTCGACTGTTACCCCGGCATAGTTGGCTACCTTTTGGCGGCTGCCGGTCAACTGGTTGAACAAGGCTGTTTTGCCGCAGTTCGGATTGCCAACCAGCGCAACAACCGTGCCTGTCGGATGCAGATGAATCACAGATTTGTTCATGCCGTAGCCGGCAAACTCACCCGGACACAGGCGGCCTCTGCACGCCGCAAAGCAAATGTCGACTGTCCAATGCGGACCACTAAGGGGTCACCGCCCGGCCATGCGCGCTTCATCAACATCACCCGTTCACCGGGGGAGAAACCAATTTCATCGAGCCATGACGCCCATTCCGGCATGGTGGGCGGTGCTTGTACGTCAACGACCGTGAGCTCCTGCCCGATGGCAGCATCATCCAGCGTGCCGGCGGACAAGTGGTTAGCAGACGGTGTCATAAATTTCGGGGGTCAGGGGGTTTGGCGCTGGGTACAAATGATTCGCATTCCGAATAATAAGGTCAGCTGGTGAGAACATGTTGCGCCAGGTCAATGAACGGTTGAAATATATTCGACGGGCGTTTGCGCGGCAGCCTGGCCACGGCTGTGCTTACCGCCGTGTTTCCATACATAGGTGGCGATCGATGAGCACTTGGGTCTAGTCCAGAACGCCTGGATGTAGCGGTAATTCAACCCGTCGCGCGGTTAGTCTGCGGGTTTTCTACCGGAGTCGATACGATGCATCAGGCGAATCCCGCGTGCTTGTCCTCACCACGGCTTAGCTCGCTTACAACGCTTTCACCGCTTTCACCGCTTGCTCTGTTGGCGGCTGGCGCTATTTTTCTTGTTGGCATATCCGGGTGCGCCAGCCTGGAGCCACCGGCGACGCAGTCCCTGGTGCTGGGTGAACACGTTGCGTACCGGGTTGCCAATTTGTCGTCCGCGGCGGCAACATTAGCTTCGTCAGCAACAGTAGAAATGCCAACCCTGGTGGATGCAACAAGCGGGGCCATCTTGTATAGCAACTTGCAGCTGATTTCTGAAAGCCCGGTCACCCCATCGGGCGCATCGGCCTCGTTGGAAACATCGCGGCTGTCGGGTGCGTTGCAGCCGTCGGGTCAGTTTCCTCCCCGCCACCTGGCGTCAACATCACCAAGCAGCGCTACCCGGTTACCCGCTCTACTGATTGGAAGCGCGGGCGCAACCCAGGGCAGCCCTTTTGAGCAAGACCCGGGCAAAGAAAACCTGGCGTTGCCCCAGCTTGCTGCTGGCACGATGATAGTTGCCCAGCGTGGTCACCGGGTACCCGAGACCGTGCTGCTTTCATGGCGGCAACCACCCATGCCGGGTCAATCTGTCTACCGTGGGGTCAGGGTCGGACCAGTCAGGGTGTCGCTGCGCGGTCAGATCCCGGCAGATGTTCTGGCGCGGGTAAGAAACCAGTGGCGATATCGCCTGGACATCGAAATCGCGATTGATGATGTTGCCACCAAGACCCACGTGAGATGGCGGCTGATTCGAATAACTGATGAAGCGGTTCATGAAATACAGCGCGGCGGGCAATGGGTGATATAGCCCCGGGTGTCATCAGCAAGGGTGTCAATACGACAGCGCAAACCGGCGCACGTTCCGAACCTGCCGTGCCAATTACTTGGCCTGGATACTCAACGCTTTGGCCATGTTCGACAGGCCTTTTTCGAAACTGGGGCCTACCCAGTTTTCCATGAACAAGCCGGTCCATCGGGCAATCGGGTTATAGCCGGCGTCATAAGCATGAGTCCATACAACACGGGTGCCGCCATCCGCTGGTTCAAGCACAAATCGCCCGTAGGTTGCCCCCATCGGGTTAAGCGTCATCACGTAATTCATTTCTCGTGGAACGTCGGCCCGAACAATCTGCATGTCGCCACTGCCGTGGCGGGCGGACTCCCAACGCCAGCGCGCACCTTCACCCTTGGGTGCACCCTGATAGGTAATTTTCATATTGGGGTCGTCTTCGTGCCACGGCGACCAGCGGTTCCAGGCCGGCGGGTCGACAATCAGTGCCCAGATTCGGTCGGCGGGTTCGTTTATCACTAGCGAGCGTTCGACTTTCTGTTCTGCCGGCAGCAACAGGCTGCCCAGGGCCGTCAGCACGATTAGCCCGAGCAAGATAACAATGAGACGACGGCTCATAAGAGTAGTGGTTCAGGCAAAAGCTTGCCGAATATTTCAAACATAGCGTAGTTTACAACTCGCAGCCCGTTGGGCAATCGTGTGGTGCCGGTTTCGGCAACTGCCAACCGGTGCTAGGCTTGCTTATTCGCCCGACCAGGGCACGCGAAATTTCCGGAGCACTAAAAAATGGGCAAGGCCAACCTCAATGCTATAGACGCTATGCTGGATTATCACCAGCGCAGTCGCCACTATCCCGGCGCCCTGGTCCTGATTGAGCAGGACGGAAAAGTCTTATGCCGGCGGGTGTCTGGGCAATTACACGGCGATCGGCAAGATGGGCCCTCTGACCCGATGCATGATGGTGCACGGTTTCGAATTGCCTCTCTGACCAAAGGCATGGTCAGCCTGGTGGCCTTGCGCCTGGTTAATGCGGGGCAACTGGATCTCGATGCGCCGGTGGGTTCTGTTCTGCCCAAGCTGGCCGATATGCGCCTGCTGGATGGCAAGCCGCCGTCGCGGCCACCCAGTTTGCGTGACTGTTTGCGACATACCGCGGGCTTTGGCAATCTCGGCGAAATCACCGATCCGCAGGTTCGCAGGGCCTGCGCAGAGGTACCGCTCGAAGGTGACCTGGCATTACTGACCCGCGACGAATTTTTGTCACGGTTGTCACGCCGACCATTGACTGAACGGCCTGGTGCGCGATTTCAATACGGCTTTTCAACCGATGTTGCAGGCTTAATGATCGAGCAGGTCACTGGCCAGTCGTTGCAGGCGTCACTAAAAGAGCTTTTGTTTGAACCGCTGGGTATGACGCATTCCAGCTTTCGGGTTGAACCGAGCGAACACGGTGATATGCCAACCGCGTTTGCTGAGGACAAGTTATGGCATGGTTTTGTGGCCCGCTTTAACGAAGCCGATGCACGCGCTGCGGCTGAGCAGACGAATATCAATACTTGCACCGGCTTACTACACAGTGGTGGTGGTGGCCTGGTCTCGACACTCGATGATGTGGCCCGCTACGCGCGGTTGATTGCCGCGGGTGGCAAGAATCCGAATACAGCGGCAGCCAGCGGTAAGGCAGAGCAACTGATCAGCGAGGCGTTGTTTAATGAAGCCATGTCAAACCAGTTAGGCCCGGGGGCTCCAGGGCCGTATAACTTTACCGGTGGCGGCTTTGGTTTCGGTCTGGCGGGCGCCATTCGCAACGACTGGGCACCGGCGGCTATTCCCTCAGCAACCGGCGAATTTGCATGGTCGGGGGTTACCGGACAAACCTTGTTTATACAGCCAGGAAAAGGCTGGTTTGGCCTGATGCTCAGTAGTAACACCGCTTCCCGGGTGATTGTTCGCCTGGAGTTTCGGCGTGCTGCCGCTGGGGTTTCGTGATTTGGTGATCTTGTGGCTTGGTGATTTAGTAAATTACTATTTATGCCCGAAAATATGAAAACAACATCACACAATACTGCTGCCCAGCCGAGCGAGGCTTTCAAGTGGCCCGAGATCGGTCTGACCCGGGTGCCCTTCAGGCTCTATAGCGATCCACAAATTTATGCCCGCGAGCAAGAGCGAATTTTTCGCGGGCCCATCTGGAACTTCCTGTGCCTGGAGGTTGACCTGCCCAACCCGGGCGACTACAAGACGACTACGGTTGGTGATCTGCCAGTGGTGGCGACCCGTGATGCCGATGGCAACTTGCACGCCATGGTTAATCGCTGCGCCCACAAAGGCGCGATGGTCTGCCCGCGGGAAAAAGGCAATACCAAGGCACTGACTTGTGTGTATCACGCCTGGTCGTACGGCTTGGATGGCCAACTTAAAAGCATTGCGTTTCGCGACGGCATCAAAGGCAAAGGCGGTATGCCTGACGACTTTGATGTCAGCCAGCACCGAATGGAGGCATTACGGGTTACGTCTTTCTGTGGCCTGGTTTTTGGTACGTTTTCAGACGATACGCCGGATATTGAGTTATTCCTTGGTGAGTCGATGACCACCTTCATCCGCCGAAACCTGGGTCGCCGCTTAAAGCTATTGGGCACCCATAGCCAGGTAATACACAACAACTGGAAGTTATACGCAGAAAACATTCGCGACTCTTACCATGCGACGCTACTGCACACGTTTTACACGACCTTCAAGATCAACCGCCTCGATATGGACGGCGGCATTATCCTGTCCGATGAAAAATGGCATCACATCAGTTATGCCAAGCGGGCCACGCTGGATGAAAGTGTCGAGTACCGCGATGCCAACGTCCATTCCGCTCAATACGAATCGAAACTCAAAGGCCCTGAGTTGCTCGATGCCTGGGATGAATTTGACGACGGTATCACCCATTCTATTCAAACCATTTTCCCAACACTTGGCATTCAGTACACGCTGAACTCGCTTGCAGTGCGTTACTTCGCACCGCGCGGGGTTGATAAGACCGAGCTGTTCTGGATGTTTTTAGGTTGCGAAGACGATACCCCGGAGCAGGACGCAATGCGCATACGGCAGGGTAACCTCACCGGTGCTGCCGGGCTGGTTTCCCTTGAAGACGGTTGCATCAGCGAGTTTGTACAACGCGGTACAACCGGCTCACCCAAGCGCGAGGCTTTTCTCGAAATGGGCGGGCGCGAAGTTGAATCAAGTCGTAGCTCACGGGCTACCGAAGTGAGTATTCGCGGCTTCTGGGACGGCTATCGCAAGATCATGGGTTATGAGTAATGGACGGTGAGTGATGAGTGATGCCGCCGTGAAAGTGAATGCTTCTGAACGCGACGCGATCGAGTCCATGCTGACCGAATACTGCCATTGTCTTGACGATGCCCAGTGGGATGACTGGCCCGCTTACTTCACCGAGGACGGCGTTTATAAAATCCTGACCCGCGACAACCACGAGGCTGCTATGCCCCTGGGTGTCATGTATTGCGACGGACGCGGCATGATGCAGGACCGGATGCTGGCCCTGCAAACCGCGAATGTCTTTGAGCCGCATACGTATTGCCACACGATTAGCCGGCCACGGCTTGATGTTGACGCGGCAAGTCAGTCGATTCGGGGCCGGACAAACTTCAACGTGATCCGCACGATGCAATCGGGCGGAATGGAGATTTTTGCAGCCGGCAAATACCTGGATCACTTTGCGCTGAACGGCGAACAAGTATTGCTGCGCGAGCGCCTGGTTATTTTAGAGTCGCGGCGGGTGGATATTTTGCTGGTTGCGCCGCTGTAGCCAGTTTGTCGACTGCCGGTTGACGGCGAGGCGCGATGTCATTCAGCCTGCCAATTCTTGGTAGTCAGAATTCGGTCCTTCTGGTCAAATCCTGCCCGTCGTAGCGGACGGCTTTGGGGCCGGTCATGGCATCGGTTTGGCAGGCTCCTCCTGGAGCGGGTGAAGGCACGATGGTGGCAATCGCTTTGGCCATTTCTTTTGTGGCACGTTTGCTATACAGTGCCCCTATGCGTTCAGCCAACTTTCCACCTATTCGAGTCGAGCCCAAGGTCCGTGCTGAAGTTGAGGCTGTCTTGCGCGAAGGCGAGTCGCTGACCCAGTTCATTGAGGAGGCGGTCGTCGCAGCCGCAGCATGGCGTCGTGTGCAGTCCGAGTTTGTCACGCGTGGTGAGGCCGCGATTGAGCGGTGGAAGCAAGAAGGCGGCGGGCACTCAGTCGACGAGGTGATGGCTGACCTGCAGGCGCGTCTCGACGACGCGAAGCGCAGGGCTGGCAAGCGCGCAAGCCAGTGACAGCAAAGTATACGGTCACGCTACTGCAAGAAGCGGTGGTGGACTTGCGACGTCTGGAGGATTTCGCGATCGAGCGTGAGCTTGCCAGCGAGACGCCGGAATGGGCCACTCCTCAACGAGCTCTAGATGCCATCCCTGAGGGTATGCGTCTACTGTCTTGGTCTCCCTACTCATGCCGTCGGGCACAGCTGGGCAATGGTCGCTCGCGCGAATTGATCATTCCATTCGGTGGCACTGGCTATATTGTTCTTTTCGAAATCGTTGGCAATGACATTGTCGTGGGCGCTATTCGTCATCAGCGCGAAGAAGACTACAGGCAATAGAGAAGCGAGTCGGTGCGAGCGCCGTTGACCCGGCCGGTTCGGGCACGCTCCGGAGATTGGTTTGGAACCCAGCAAGTGACCCGTCATTCGCATTGGCCAGCCACGCCCAGCCGTATCAGCCGCCTTCGGCCATAACCGGTCCTTCGAGGGGGAAAAGGTGTTGTCTCGGGCAGATTGCGGCTTGGATTGTGGGTAACGAACGGCGCTAAGGTTGACAATATGCATATTGATCAATATATGGACGTGTAATTTGACCCGGATAAAGCAAAAGCCAACCTTCGAAAGCATAAGGTCAGCTTCGCACATGCCGAACAAGCCTTGCGCGACCCAGTCGCCATGACCGTCGAAGATCCGGATTCCGAGGGTGAGCCTCGGTTCATTACATTGGGTGCGGATGCATTGGGCCGCGTGCTAGTCATCGTTCACACTCCGCGCGGAGACAACATCCGACTGATATCAGCGCGTAAGGCCAGTAAAGGCGAATTGGAACAATTCAATGCGTAAAGAATACGATTTTTCAAAGGGAAAAAAAGGGCCGGTCATTGCGTCTCCGGGAAAAACGCGAATCACGATCATGCTTGATGATGATCTGATTGAGTTTTTCCGAGAGCAGGCTGAATTGGAGGGTATTGGTTATCAAACCAAGATCAATTCGTCGCTCAGAGAGGCGGTAAGTAAATCGAAGTCAAAGGGGCGTGACGATCGTCCTGTAACCGTTGCGGTTTTGCGAAAGATCCTTCGAGAGGAATTGCAACAGTGATGGGTCGTAGTCAGGCCTGCGCTTTATCCGCGTCGGAAACCAGTCATTCGTTCTGCCCGTTTTAGACCCGAATTTCAGCCGCCTTCGGCCAATAGCGGACAAGTTGGAGGTGTTAACTCATGGCTCCATGTGTCGTAGAGGCTTCGAAGGATTAAGAGTACAGAACGTTAACCAAAATGCCTTTAGCCAACGAGTTGCTCACCATACATGATTGCCGCGCCTTCGCGACGATTGTTCGTGGATCAGTCCCGTCCAGTACGTCGCAGGTTACGCTCATTGAGATTCTGGTTGCCAGCAATGGCTCGCCTTCGAGATCAACTTGTACATCTACTTTCACGTCACCCATTGTGGCGCCCATTTCGTGGGCTACATAGCGCAGATCATTGCAAAAGCATCCGCCCGCGGCGAGCGCTAGCAGTTGGGCACCATTGAATCCCAGCCCCATGCCCCCTGCCCGACCATCGGGGCGGTCGACGATGACGGTATGGCCGTCAGCCCAACCAACGGCTGCTTCGGTCTCTGCGATGCTCCTTAGTTGGACTTTCATCGACACCATTATTCGACCCTCACCGTTTCATATGTCCGACGCTAACCTTATTCGATTCGGACCAGTGTAGACATGTATTGATCATCGCGTCGACTGTCGCCTTCGGGTCGTTCGGTTACGCTGCGCTGCACCACAACAGAGTGCAAGCGCTTGACCGGTCATTCGACTGTCAGGCCATCGGTTTCGCTGACCGGCTCTGATCGGCCAACACCGGTCCTTCGCTTGCGGCTGTATCCGCTCGAAACGATAGCTCCCCTTTTTTGGGTAGTGCCAGTTGTTGTCTTGACCCAAATCGAAAGCCACTGGGACGTACCGTGTAAATTACGGTTATGCGTAGAAGGCTCACCTATGAAATCTCAGCTTGTCCACGGGCGTTAGCAGCAGTGTGCTGTGTTTCGTTTGGTCTAGCCGCTTGTGCAGGAGCCAATGTTGATAAGGTTCCGTTAACTAAGCGAACGGTTTCTGTTTCTGGGCCAACAGAAATGGCCTATGAAGTGTTGTCGCTTGAGTCAGTTGTCGATATTGTTTTAGATACGGTATCGCCGATCTACCGCTTCAAGGGCCGGAATGCGCGCTACCGTGCGTTCGAAATAGCGCCGCCTGGTCACGACATGTCGTTGTTGTTTGAGTCTGAGGTTAAAACGGACTGGGTTCGAAGCCCATCAGTATTCAGACCCGGGGTGCTTTTTCTTAACGAGAAAAAGGTAGCAATTGAATCAAGGACTCCGACGCTTTTTAATCAGCGTTTCAAATTGCTCGGAAAGAACAAATTCATAGGTCGGGTTCGAATACCGCCAACGGCACGATACGCCGTGGTCTATCCTGAATCGGATCGAGCATTCGTGACAGGGGAATTACGCCCGGTTGGATTTGATGGTGCGGTAAATTCAGCACAAACTGGTCACACTCGTATGATTGTGACGGCCGATCGTGTTGCTACGATCGAAGACACAATTGAATCCGAGAGTGACTCTCGTATCAGAGTGTATGCGGTCACAGCGATTGAAGGCGAGTCCGTACCAAATGCGCGAGGCGCCACAAGTGGTGCGAATTATGGAATGGGCTTCCAATTTTTTCGAACGCAAACCCGGACTCGCGAACTACCAGCGAGAATGTTAACTATAAGCGTTATCGGGACGCATCAGATGGGCGCTCCGATCCACGAAATGGCGGCTCGGGTAGCAGGAACGTTTTACCAGGTCGACGGAAGTCTCAAGTTTGAACCAAAAGCCTGGACGCGCTACAAAGTGCGTGGCCGCTTGACGAAGTCGGAGTCAACGGTGTGGATCGAACGAGCGAGCGATGGTGTAAAGGTAACAAGTACAATTTCAAGTAGATCGCGTGACTCGGGTTCGCAACAGCCACGAGACGTTGGGCTTTCGCAATAAAAAAACATCAGGATCACGGCGTATGAAAACCATTGGGGCCAGTAGCGCAAGTTGGACTGTTCTTTTTTTCGTAATGATTGCTTGGTTATCCGGTTGTACGACGCTTGCGCGGACTGCCGAGTCAATTGCACCTGAGCGGCCACATGACAATAGCACTTCGGGTATTTTGGTAGTCCATGTGGACACGCATGTTCTCGTTGAAGGTGCCTATATCAATTTCCGTCGAATTGATGAGGAAGGTTTCTATACCTTGAATGCCAATGGCATCGATCCACAACCGGTATGGAATCGCGAAAAAGGCGTCAAAGGTCGCGTATTTGGCATGAGTTTGCCACCTGGATCGTATGAAGTTTTTGGCTGGAGATTGTTTGCCACGTATCACGGTGCTCGACGTGGCGGTGGAGGTCCCTATTACAATTTTCACTCATTAGATGCGCCTCCGGTCCCGTTTGAGATCCGTGCAGGTGAAGCAACTTATATAGGGCATTACACAATCGATGCGACACCACGTATTCAAAAAGGCTTGCTCGACTTCGGTCCTTGGATTAAGGATGCTCACGCTTCAATTACAGACAATTTCAGCGCTGATAAGCAGGGATTTTTTCGCCAATATCCGGATATGAGTAACACGGTTGTTCGAAACTCAGCGCCGAGTCCCGATCATTGGAAGGGCGTCAAAGTTCGGCGTGGAAATTAGGTATGTAGTTCCCGAGCACTTTGGGCACACCATTAGAAATCGTTGCAACGCAGCGCGAATGTCGGTTACCTCGCTACCGGACGTTTGAATGATAGAAATCGGTTTCGCTGGCAGACAAGAGCCGGCCAGAAGTGGTCCTTCGTAAACAATTCTCCAGTGCAATTGAACCGATAACTTGTCAATCGCGGCTTGCGTTCAATCTGCTGTCGGATTCCACGGCAATGCGATTGCTTGAGCCTCCCCCAAAAGTGAGACTCCAGATTCGGATAAATTCCTAATCGATCGCCGTAGGTGTACGCGCGGATTACTATTGTGAATGAGGACCGGTAACCGAAAGGCGATTTGATGAATCGGTGGCTTATGCGAAAGTTTCGCACTTCAAAATAACCAATAATACGGACCGGTCCGGTCCGTTCAATACCTGTGAGAGATACACCAATGACAAAGCGACGAATTGATACGCATGAAGCCTGTCTGATCGACTTTTCAACGTCGCTAAAG
>JBAUID010000094.1:0-19128 GCA_049680625.1 Burkholderiaceae bacterium
GCTTTGTTTAGCGGCATAAAGTTGTTCGGCCTCGGCTTGCAGCTTGGCTTCGGATTCGCCTCGTAACTGCACGGCAAGTGATCCGAACAAGCGTTCGAAAGAAACATAGTCGACAATGCCTTTTTCAGGCCAGCGCAGTGACGGATCGCGTAGAGCTTCGTTAAAACACTGACGATATTCTCTGATGGCATTCGCATTTTGTTGACGTAGTTGCTGCTCGCTCTGGCGCAGTTGGCGGTTGCCCCGCTGCCGGCTCTCGGCCTGCAATTGGACTAGTTGTTTATGCGACTGCACTGCCTGAGCGTGCAAGCGCCCACATTGATTTGGCTGGGCAATCGTATTGCCCGTTGACTGTAATCGGCTTAAATCCTGTAGCTGGCGCCCTTTGTTAATAACAACAGCCAGCTCTTTGTCGATTTCGCGTTCCGTCATTCGCGAGAAATCTTTAGCCTGTACGGGGGACGTGATCAAACCGGGAAGACCAATAAATCCGGCCAGAACCAATACCTGGCTGAGTTTTTGATGCATCGTTTTCATTATTGTCACTCCCGTGCACATTCAGGCTTATACGCGCCACCTGCACCAGTGCAAAACCCAAACACCGGTTTTGTTCCGTCGCGACACAGGCAGGGACCGGCAGTGGGCATGGGCGCAATTGTCGAAACATCAAATGGTTCGATCAGGAACTTGTGACCACCCGCTTCGCGCAGCGCGTCGACCCGGTTCTGGTCCGGGTTTGACTCAACTGGCGCCTTCCCCGGACCCCGGGTGGCCGGCTGGCGCACCGGCGTGTAGCGATAGCCGAGGCTGCTGGGGCAATATCGATTCCATTCAGGGGTTCTCTCGTGCGCCCTGGCGTCGATTAAACGTGGGCGCTGTACTTTGTATTGGCGCTCGAACTGATCATCGGCAATGGTGCGGCAACTGCGGACCAGTTGCTGTCGACAGGCTTCGGCCGCCGGCCGGTTCGGGAATTGCTGCATGATGCGAATACATTGGGTTAGCTCGTCAACCGCCTGCGGACGACAAAACTTGGTGCCGTTGGGCAGGGAAAAACACTGCTCGTCCGCATGAGCCGGGCTGGTCATCAGGACCATTGACATACACAGGCCGATTATCGACCCCAGCCAGGCCAGCGCCAGATAAGACCGCTGTAGTACGGTTCGTCTAGCGAATCTCAGGATTCTCAGGAAAATCACGTCGCCACCTCCTCGGACGGCAGGCTAGCACGAAGGGCCTTTTCTGCCAAAAACAAGCGGCCGAGTGATGTGCAAGCGAGGCGTGTCGATGCCCGGTAATCGTCGTGGCATAGTTGCGGAGTTCTTGGGACTATTGTTGACCATTTACCCTGTGTGATTGCTCAATTCGATTGCCCAGCCCGATTGCCCAGCCCGGTAGTCTCTGGGCCAGGCGGTTGTCTGCAGCGAGTGAGATGCTTATTGTCTCGGCTGGGGTTCGGCCACATAAATTTCAACCCGACGGTTCATGGCCCGGCCGCTAATGCTTGTATTGTCGGCCACCGGCTCGCTGGAGCCACGGCCATCGATTGTGATCCGCTGCGCCTGAACCCCCCGGGATGCCAGAAAGTCCCGGGTGCTGGCTGCGCGCGCAACGGACAACGGATTGTTGATGTTGTCAGTCCCCGTACTGTCGGTGTGCCCGATAATGTCAACCCGGGTGGTGGTATGTGTTGTCAGCGTTTTTGCGAAACCATCCAGCACCGTCTGAAATGCGGGGCGGATATTTGACTTATTGGTAGCAAAGGAAACGTCGCTTGGGATATCCAGTTTGAGGCGGTTGTCCGTGGTCTGGGAAACCGCGATGCCAGTTCCGGCGGTCTCTCGTTCCATCTTTTCTTTTTGTGCCTGCATCCGGGTTGACCAGATGTAGCCACCGAGGGCGCCAACGGCGGCACCTGCAACCGCACCCTGGCGGGTAGATTTGCCTTTACCCTTGGTCATGGCGCTGCCGAGCCCGGCGCCTACGAGAGCGCCAATGCCGGCACCCGTTGTCGACGCCTGCTGGGTTTCGGACATACCTGCGCAAGCCGCGACGCTGAAAGAAATGGCGACTGTCGTCAACAGTGTTTTTGTGTTCACGCTGATTCTCCTGTGCGAGTGTTAACGCATTATCAGCTACTGACGGTCAGAAACCGAAGGCCGTCCATCTGCAAATGGTGACCGTTTATGTTGGCGGCCCGTGAATGGCCCAGGGTGGGTAACACGCTGTTTACATCGTCATACAATTGATCACGTGAATTGAACGGATGGTTTGCACGGTTTGAATTGGGCCTGACTAACGAATCTGCGCTGACTCATCTGAACTGTATTAACCGAATCGACAAAATAATCTGGAGCAGTATGAACTCAGAAATCGCCGGCAGGCAGGATATGGATGCACTGATTTCGGCAAACGCCGAACTGATGCAGTCTATCGGTGGGGTGACCCTGGTTGAATTCAACCCGGATAATCGGCAAATTGCACTCGGGTTTGAGTGCCTGCCAAACTTCTGCCATTCCGGTGGTCAGATTGCCCAGGGTGGTTTTGTTACGGCGTGGATGGATAGCGCCATGGCTCACGCTGTTATCTTGTGTAATAACCGTCAGTTCAATGTAGCCAGCCTGGATATCAACGTGCGCTTTATGCGTCCGGTTGGCCCCGGAAAAGTTGTCGCTCACGGTCGAATCGTGCGCCAGGGCAGACGGGTTGTGTTTCTCGAAGGTCAGCTTTTCGATGATTCAGGAGAATGTGTCGCAACCGCAAGTTCCAGCGGTATGCTGGTGCCAATGTCAGTTTGATCTCACCGGCACCGACCGGCGGGTATCTCTTACTTGGGCTACTGAAATCCTGAGTTACTTCGTTGGGTCCTGAATCTGGTCGATTTGTCGGCGCAATTGTTCGACCTCGGCTTGCAAGGCGGCAATTGTCTCCGCTGGATTGTTCTGGGTCGGAGTCTCCTGGGCCGGTTGTTCGCCCGGGGACAGCTTTTGTGCCCCGCTGTTGATGACGTCGGCCGCCTTCTGCGCTGCGGAGCCGGCTGATGCCGCAGCTTTTGCGGCCAGGCCTTCAGTTGCGCGTGCGGCTGCAGTGCCTGCTGCCGACGTACTTTCAACTGCCGCGTCAATCATCTGTGATGCACTGGCGCGCGCATCTTCCATAGACTTGATCGGTTTGTTGGCCATTAGTTTGCAGGCAAACCAGCCGATAACCAGGCCAATGATTAGTGCTCCAATACTCATCGACAATTCTCCGCTAGGTAGTTCCTGTCCGGAAAATCCGGGCAAGAACCAGATAGGCTCTGAGTTCTCAGTTTACCTTATCAGTAGTTGTTCGGTAGCTTAGACCCCGGCTTTCAGGTAGCGAACGCTTAGTACGCCTTCGATGGCCTCAAGCGCACTGACCACCCCGGGTTGCGGTGGGCTATCAACATCTACCAGGGTAAACGCCACTTCTCCACGCGATTTATTCAACATGTTGTGGATGTTCAGGTTGGCAGCGGCCATCACCGTTGAGATCTGACCGAGCATATTGGGTACGTTGGCATTAGCGATCGCGATTCGGTAATTTGACTCCCGGGGCATCGAAACTGCGGGGAAATTAACTGAATGATTGATGTTGCCGTTCTCTAGATAGTCTCGCAGGTGACGAGCAACCATAATCGCGCAGTTTTCCTCCGCTTCCTGCGTTGATGCGCCCAGATGGGGCAGGGTAATGATTTTTTTGTGACCGTGAAGTTTTGCCGATGGAAAATCACACAGGTATCGTGCCAGCGTACCTTGATCCAGGGCATTGAGCACAGCGTCGTCATCAACAACGCCGGCTCGGGAAAAATTCATCAGCACCGTTCCCTCGCGGGTTTGTTCAAGCGCTTCGGTATTGATCATGCGCCGGGTGCCGTCAACCAGCGGTACGTGCAGGCTGACAAAGTGGCACTGGGCGAGAAGGCTGGCCAGGTCGCCTGCTTTTCGAACCTGGGCGGGCAGACTCCAGGCGGCATCAACCGTGATATTGGGGTCGTGGCCGATTACTTTCATACCAAGCGAAATCGCTGCATCAGCCAGCAGGCAACCGATGCGCCCGAGGCCGACAACACCAAGGGTTTTTCCGGAAAGTTCAAAGCCGGCAAAGGCTTTCTTACCATTTTCGAGTTTGGTCTCGAGCTCCGGGTCATTGGCATCCAGGCTGCTGACATAAGCGATCGCCTCAGGCAGGTTTCGGGCAGCCATGAGCATCGCCGCCAGAACCAGTTCTTTGACTGCGTTTGCGTTGGCACCGGGGGCATTGAAAACCGGCACCCCGCGCGTACTCATTTGGTCAACCGGAATGTTATTGGTGCCTGCTCCGGCACGTCCAATCGCCAGTACGCTGTCCGCGATCGTGATCGCATGCAGGTTGGCGGAGCGCAAAAGAATCGCATCGGCAGCCGGGCTGTCAGTAATCTCGTATAAGTCGTCGGGCAATTCAGCCAGCCCAACTGCCGCGATATTGTTCAGTACCTGTATTTTTCGTTTGGCAATCATGATTCCTGACGGTTTTTGTAGAAGCTGCAGTATCGGGCTTATGCCTGGGTGCGCTCAAATTCGCGCATGTATTCAACCAGAGTCTCAACGCCTGCCAGAGGCATCGCGTTATAAATTGATGCACGCATTCCGCCAACAGACCGGTGACCTTTCAATTGCAATAAGCCGGCTTTTTCGGCACCGGCCAGAAAAGCCTTATCGTGCTCTTTGTCCGCGAGGGTAAATGGAATGTTCATTCGCGATCGATTGTCTGGCTGAACTGGATTGCTGTAGTAGTCAGACTTGTCCAGATACGAATACAACAGCGTGGATTTTTCGATATTCTTCTGTTCTATCGTCGACACGCCGCCTTGCTTCTTGAGCCACTGGAAAACCAGCCCGGCGATGTAAATCGAATACGACGGCGGGGTGTTGAGCATCGAATCGGCTTCCGCCTGCTCAAACAGACTCAGAATGGATGGAACACCGGATGACTCAGACCGTTTAATCATTTCCGGGCTGGCGATCACAATGGTCAGCCCTGCCGGGCCAATATTCTTCTGGGCCCCACCGTAGAGAAGGCTGTATTTCGAAACATCAAGCGGCCTGGACAGGAAGGTTGAGGAGATGTCAGCAATGAGGGGGGCTTTGCCTGTGTCCGGGGTAAAGAACATTTCAACGCCGCCAATGGTTTCGTTGAGGCAGACATGCACGTAGTCAGCATCAGGGTCGAGTGACCATGATGACTCGGGCGGTATGTATGTAAAGTTCTTGTCTTGAGCACTGGCGGCGATATTTACCGCCGCATAGTCTTTGGCCGCGCTAATGACTTTTTTTGACCACTGCCCGGTGTGAACGATATCAACCTTTTTGTTCACCGTGGCCAGGTTCATCGGTAGCAGCGAAAACTGCAGGCTGGCGCCGCCTTGCAAAAATAAGACGCGATAGTCGTCGGGAATATTCATCAGGTCGCGCAGGTCTTGTTGCGCCTGGGCATGAATACTCATGTATTCCTTGCCGCGATGGCTCATCTCCATGACCGAGTGCCCGCAGCCGTGCCAGTCGAGCATTTCATCGGCCGCCCGCTCGAGTACCGGTTCAGGTAATGTTGCCGGGCCGGCACTAAAATTGAACACATTACGCATGGGTCAATACTCCATCATTCTTTAGTCGCTGAGGGTCCGCATTGTATTACGCGCAGCCTTGGCAAAGCGTGGCAACTACTCGCGGTCAAAACAAAAAAGCCCTCGCAGCGGACCGCGAGGGCTTTCAGGCTAAACCTGGGCAATTACATCATGCCGCCCATGCCACCCATTCCGCCCATGCCACCCATATCCGGCATACCACCACCAGCGCCTTTCTCTTCTGGTAGTTCACCGATCATGGCGTCGGTTGTCAGCATCAGGCTGGCAATCGATGCGGCGTTTTGTAGCGCTGTACGAGAGACTTTGGCTGGGTCAACAACACCCATTTCAACCAGGTCACCGTATTCGCCGTTACCGGCGTTGTAACCAAAGTTGCCAGTACCTTCCAGCACCTTGGCAACCACGACGCTCGGCTCGTCACCAGCGTTGGCGACAATCTGGCGCAGCGGCTCTTCGACTGCACGCAGCACGATCTTGACCCCGGCATCCTGGTCGGGGTTGTCACCCTTGACCTTGATGTTGTTGCGGGCACGAAGCAGGGCGACACCGCCGCCAGCCACAATACCTTCTTCAACTGCAGCACGGGTGGCGTGCAATGCGTCTTCAACGCGAGCCTTCTTTTCTTTCATTTCTACTTCAGTTGCAGCACCAACCTTGATTACTGCAACACCACCGGCAAGCTTGGCAACACGCTCTTGGAGCTTCTCACGATCGTAGTCGCTCGTTGCCTCTTCGATTTGAGCGCGGATTGCCTTGACCCGGTTCTCGATGGCCGGGGCTTCACCATTGCCATCAATGATGGTGGTGTTTTCTTTGCCAACTTCAATGCGTTTGCACTCACCAAGGTCGGTCAGTTCAATGCCTTCGAGGGTCATACCGGTTTCTTCGGAAACCACGGTACCACCGGTCAGGATGGCCATGTCTTCCAGCATTGCTTTACGGCGATCGCCAAAACCTGGTGCTTTTACCGAGCAGGTCTTGAGAATGCCGCGAATGTTGTTGACCACCAGCGTAGCCAGTGCTTCACCTTCGATCTCTTCGGCAATGATCAGCAGCGGACGGCTGGTCTTGGCCACTTTTTCGAGGATAGGAAGCAGATCGCGAATATTGCTGATTTTCTTGTCGTGTAACAGAATGAACGGGTCGTCCAGAATGGCAACCTGGCGGTCCGGGTTGTTAATGAAGTAGGGCGACAGATAACCACGGTCGAACTGCATGCCTTCTACGACGTCGAGCTCGTTGCTCAGTGACTTGCCATCTTCAACCGTAATGACACCTTCTTTGCCCACTTTTTCCATGGCCTCGGAAATAATGTCGCCGATTTCGGCGTCCGAGTTGGCTGAAATTGAGCCAACCTGGGCAATTTCCTTGTGGGTACTGCATGGCTTGGAAATAGCTTGGAGCTCAGCAACCAGGGCAGTCACTGCTTTGTCAATGCCGCGCTTTAAATCCATGGGGTTCATGCCGGCGGCAACGTACTTCATGCCTTCGCGGACAATACTCTGGGCCAGTACGGTTGCCGTGGTGGTGCCATCGCCAGCCAGATCGGAGGTCTTGGAAGCAACTTCCTTGACCATTTGTGCGCCCATGTTCTCGAATTTGTCAGCCAGTTCAACTTCTTTGGCGACTGATACACCGTCTTTGGTGACGGTTGGTGAACCGAAGCTACGCTCCAGTACGACGTTACGGCCCTTGGGCCCCAGGGTTACCTTGACGGCGTTAGCCAGCAGGTTGACACCGTCAACCATGCGCGAACGGGCATCGTCATGGAACAGAACCTGTTTTGCTGCCATGATTAAAACTCCTTAAATATCAAATGATTGGCGTAAAAAGACTCAAATTAGCCTTCAACAATGGCCATGATGTCTTCTTCGCGCATGACCATAACTTCGTCGCCATCCACTTTGACGGCCTGGCCGCTGTACTTACCGAACAGGACTTTGTCGCCAACTTTGACAGCCAGAGGACGAACTTTGCCGTCGTCTAGGATCTTGCCGTCACCCACGGCCAGGACTTCGCCCTGGTCTGGTTTTTCGGCTGCTGAATCGGGAAGGACAATGCCAGACGCTGTTTTGGTCTCGTTATCCATACGCTTGATGATCACGCGATCATGCAGAGGACGCAGTTTCATGCGTAAGCTCTCCTAAGCTACTGATTAATAAAAGATTACGGTCAGATGGCAGATGCCAGCCCTGACCGGAAATGAAAAAGAAACAAGCGTTGTTAGCACTCATCTCTTTGGAGTGCTAATAATAATGATGCTCCCCCAAAATTTCAAGAAATAATTTCTGCCAAATTGCCCAGCCCCTGGAAAAGGGGTGAAGCGTTAAGCGGGGGAGCCGTTGAACGCAACCGAACACCGTACCGCGGCCTACAGTGGCATGCTGATGAAACGTATCGGTCCATTCATCGCCTGGACCACAGCAAATAGGCCAACCGCCCAATAAATCCGGCTACGAGGGTCAGTAAGGCCCATGGCTACCAGGGCTGACCAGTTGTATCGAAACTGGGTGTGCGTGGCCGACGCGCACCACTTTGCTGACACTATTAGACGCGCTGAACGACCCGGGCTAATCGGGCTGGCTAATCGGATCCAAAATCTGTGCTGAAGAACGACTACTGAAAGACTCCAGAGCAGCTCGAAGGTTCGCGACGGTTCGTTCGATATTGTGCAGTTTATCCAGGCCGAACAATCCGATTCTGAATGTTTTGAAGTCGTCCGGTTCGTCACATTGCAGCGGTACTCCGGCTGCCGATTGCAGGCCGCTGGCCAGGAATTTTTTGCCACTGTGAACATCGTTATCGTCGGTATAACAAACAACAACCCCCGGCGCCTCAAATCCGCTTGCAGCAACGCTTTGAAATCCGTGTTCGGAAAGTAATGCCCTGACTTGCCGACCCAGCTCGAGTTGTTCGTCCCGCACTTTGGCCAGCCCATAGTCGACTGTTTCCTGCATCACATCACGTAGCGTGGTTAGCGAGTCGGTTGGCATCGTGGCGTGATACGCATGGCCACCTTTTTCATAAGCTTGCATGATTTGCAGCCATTTTTTCAGATCGCAGGCAAAACTAGTACTGGTTGTTGATTCGATGCGATCCAGGGCTTGCTCTCCGAGCATCACAAGGCCACTGCCCGGTGAGCCGCTCCAGCCTTTTTGGGGCGCACTGATCAAAATGTCCACCCCGACTTTTTTCATGTCAGTCCAGACCGTGCCCGACGCAATGCAGTCGAGCACCATGAGACCGCCGACTTCGTGAACGGCGTTGGCTGCGGCTGCCAGGTAATCGTCAGGCAGCATCATGCCGGCCGAGGTCTCTACATGAGGGGCAAAGACAAAGTCTGGCTTCTGTGTTTTTATCGTCGTGATTAACTCATTGATGCTGACAGGGGCAAAAGGCGCTTGCCGCTCTTTGCTGGTCGGGCGGGCCTTCAGGACAATCTCATCAGACGGTATCGAACCCATCTGAAAAATCTGGCTCCACCGGTAGCTGAACCAACCGTTTCGCACCACCAGGCATTTTTTACCGGTGGCGAATTGACGGGCCACCGCTTCCATTGCGTAGGTGCCACCACCGGGAACAATGACTGCGGCCTCGGCGTTATATACCGACTTCAAGACGCTGGAAATATCGCGCATCACACCCTGGAATCGCGCCGACATGTGGTTAAGCGAGCGGTCGGTGAAAACCACCGAATACTCCAGGTGTCCCTGGGGGTCAATTTCGGGTAACAGGCCTGGCATATTTGCCTCCATCGATAGTCGGAATACGGGCCCGCAGATTACCATGCGCGTCGTAATCAACGTGACTAAAATGGGGTTTGTTTTTTTCGGGGGCAACCCATCTTGAGTAAGCCACCTGTTGTGGATGTTGATATGTCGGCATTCTGGCAAGACCCGTACCCGGTACTTGCCAATATGCGTTCGCACTCACCAATCGCCTTTGTACCGCAAACTGGCTCTGTATGGCTAACCCTGCGGGACGACATTGTGACCTCAGAAAAGAACGTCGATGTGTTCAGCTCCAGCCAGCCCGATGGACTGATGACGCAGTTGATGGGCCATAACCTGATGCGTAAAGACGGGATGGAACATCTGCGTGAGCGCCAGGCAATGTTTCCGTCGGTATCACCAAAGACAGTTCGTGAACAGTGGGTCAGCCAGTTTGAGTACGAAGCGCATCGGCTGCTTGATGCGCTGGAACCCAAGGGGCATGCAGATTTATTTTTCGACTATGCAATGCCTCTGTCCGGCCACGCGCTGAAAGTCATCACCGGTCTGACCCAGGTCGGTGCTGATGATCTCGATGCATGGTCGCAGGCGATGATTGCGGGAATTGCTAACTATACCGGTGAGGATGAACCGCGGCGACGCTGCGATCTGGCAACGGTGGCGATTGATGCGGCAATTGATCAACGGATTGATGCGTTGACGGTAGCACCGGATAGCAGCATGTTAAGCGTACTGATGAAGGCAGGAATGGCAATGCCCAGTGTGCGGGCAAATATAAAGCTGGCAATTAGTGGCGGGCAAAACGAGCCGCGTGATGCCATTGCGGGCGCAACCTGGGCGCTGCTTAAACATCCCGGGCAACTCGCGGCGGTTCGCGCCGGTGATGTCTCGTGGAATCAGGTATTCGATGAATACGTGCGGTGGATTGCGCCCGTTGGCATGTCGCCGCGGCGGGTTGCCAGTCAGCACGATATTCGCGATATTTCGCTACCGGCAGGGCAAATGGTTTTCCTGATGTTCAGCTCAGCTAACCGGGACGAATCGCACTTTGAACAGTCCGACCAGTTCGACATTCACCGAGATGCGAGGGGCCATATCGGGTTTGGTGCGGGTCCGCATTTTTGTGCAGGTGCTGCCGCTTCCCGCGCCCTGGTTGCCCAGGTTGGTCTGCCGGTCTTGTTCGACCGTTTGCGGCATCTGCGCTTGCGTGACGAAGACCCTGTGAAACTTGGTGGGTGGGCATTTCGCGGGCCGTTGAATCTGCCGGTTCGCTGGGATTAGCCGGTTGTTGAACAACCAACCGGAAGTGCGGTTTGGCCACCATAGCGGTGAAACAGGACGTGCAGTCCCCGGCGCGGTCACCTTACGGCTTCGTAAACCGACGCTCCAGGGAGGCCCAACAGTCAGCGTAGTTAATGTCGAGCCCGGCGGGTTCTGAACCGAAGGCCGTTGGATTCAGCGGATAGCGCGTCTCAAACATGAAGGCCAGAGTATTCGTGAGTTTCTGCGGGCTCAGTTCAACATTTGATGCATGTTCGAAAGCGTCCCTGTCCGGACCATGGGGAATCATCATGTTGTGCAGGCTCATTGCCCCCGGGGAAAATCCACCCGGTTTCGCATCGTATACACCGTGCACCATGCCCATGAATTCAGACATCACATTAGAGTGATACCACGGTGGACGAAACGTGTCTTCCATGACCAGCCATCGCTCGGCAAATATAACGAAGTCGACATTGGCTGTACCGACGGTATCTGATGGCGATGTCAGGACGGTGAAAATTGAAGGGTCGGGATGGTCGTATGCAATTGAGCCAATAGTTGAAAAGCGCGCTAAATCGTATTTATAGGGCGCCAGGTTTCCGTGCCAGGCAACAACATCGAGCGGGCTGTGATTAAGATCGGTGAGATACATTTTCCCAAGCGATTTTGCATACAGCTGAACTGGCTTGTCAGTGTCTTCGTAGGCAGCGACCGGAACAAGGAAATCTCTTTCATTGGCGAGGCAATTGGCGCCAATTGGCCCGCGCTCGGGCAGTACAAACGATGCACCGTAGTTTTCGCAAATATAACCGCGCGCTTCGCCGTCAGGCAAATTCACTTGAAACTTCATGCCGCGCGGAATCACAATGATTTCACCCGGTCCAACGTCCAGGCGACCACACTCGGTTGCGACGCTGATCCGGTTTGACTGTGGGACGAGCAACATCTCACCGTCAGCATTAAAAAAGTACTCGTCAACCATGGATCGATTTGCCGCATAAACATGGCTTGCCATGCCGGCACCCATTTGAGCATCACCAGCGGTGACGATTGTTGTTATGCCCTGCACAAAACTCGTTGGTTTGCTGGGCATTTCAATCGGATTCCAGCGCATCTGGCTGAACGGCTGTTGATTTTCATCACGACAAGGAGCGGTTCGAATCAATCCAGTTGGCACCGGCCTGAAGCCATTGGCGGTGTGTTTAACTGAGGGGAGTATCCGGTAAAACCAGCTGCGCCGATTCGCTGCCCTGGGTGCGGTAAATGCCGAGCCCGACAGTTGCTCCGGATACAGACCGAGCGGGGCTTTTTGGGGGGAGTTTCGCCCGATCGGCAAGGCACCACTTATTGCCTCGGTGGCAAAATGGCCGCCAAAGCCGGTCATATAGGTAATTGACCCATCAGCTGGCGAGAGAACGGCTTCAGAAGCGGGAGCTTGAACAGTTTCATTCATCGGTGAACTCGGCAGGTCTTGAAACCAACATAATAAGGCCCAGCGATTAGCCCAGGTTCTCAGCAGTTGATCCTTGGGCAATCGGCAATCGGTAATCGGTAATCGGTAATCGGTAATCGGCTTTTGGGCATGGGGTATGGTTCTAGCCGGTTTAATCCAGCCGGCCTGCCAGGCCGTCGTGTCCCCGCCAATTGATCATCCGATGTTCTGGCACGACAAAGCGCACGATCCGGACGTGCGAAAGAGTAATAAAGAGTCTGACGAAACACTGGGGTCAGATGGGAATATCGGACACTTCCCCCGTTATGGCTGGCGCATCTGCCCCGACTGCAAAAGAATTAGGCAATTCAAGTTATACATTTGGTTAAACTTTTGGGGCTGAGGTTACAACGTCAGAGAGTCGACCTGCCTAAAATGCGGTCACGAATTAGGCAAAAAAGCCTGATCACAGAATAAAAATCTCTCACCCTCATACGCCAGGAATCATCCATCTATGCCGTACCTTGCCAGCCACCGGCCAATCCGCCGACTTGCCTGCATTTCGTTTGCCTTGCTCTCGGCTGCCGCGTGCTCCGATAGTGGTCTGACCCCAACGACACCAACAGGTGATCCGGTTTCTTCTGATCCGTCGACTGATTTTGCCAATAGTGTGCCCGCCGATAACAGCACTACGGGGCTACAACTGATCGGGCCGGTTGTACCGGCCGGCAGTGAAGTGGCTGAAGGGGCTCCTGGACAGCAAATTGTTCAGGGCTCGCTGCCGCAACCGGGTGCAATCTCGTTTGGCCTGCAATCCAGCGGTTCCGGTCCGGGTGAAAAAAGCGCCAACCTGATTTCGATGGCTGGCGACTGGCCGTCATGGTCGGGCCAGTACACCGGTATTTACTACGACGGTGGGTCGAATCAACTTTTCATACCAGCGCCGGCATGGCCGGGACAGATGATTACAGGGGTCCGACGCTTTGATGTGGCTCTACAAGAAGGTGTTGAATATTCGTTGAGCCTGACGGCAACAGATAGCCAGGCCGCGACAATCATTTTCCTGTTCAACAACTGGGGTCAACTGATTGATGTTAAAGATCTGAATACTGGGATTACCTCTGCGTGGGCGAAAGCAAAGTCGTCAACACCGTTGCGGTTTATTGCACCGGCTGGGGTCAGTGGGTTTTATCTTCAGGTTCAAAACGCCTGGAGCGCTACGGCGGCGACAAACATGGCAACCAGTCTGGTGAATGCCTCCGAAACGGTAACCCCACCCCTGACTCAGCAGCCGTCGGTAACCGTCAGTGGTGCTTCACCATTTGCTTTGGGTGATCGCCCAAGCGGATACGATGCCTTGTTTTTCGGGGACGAGTTTGATGGTAATTCGCTCGATCGGTCCAAGTGGTGTACCCGCTACGATTACGGCGGCGGGCCGGCGCTTCAAGTACCCGACGGCGAGTGCACCAAGTTTAATGCAATGGGTGTGCTTGACTATGCAAACGCGTTTGAGGAGCAACGCTTCCGCGACTTCAACGAGTGGGGCTGGCCAATGCACGTTGTCGGTGATGGCACCATCAAGTTACTGGCAACCAAGAGCCTGACCAGCAACTGGTATGCAAAATACGAGGCAGCTGCGTTACGTGGAAAGAAGGTATTCAAACCGGACTGGCAGACCAGCTACTTCGTGACCGCCCGAGTAAAATTGCCGAATGTCAAGGGCACCTGGCCGGCGATATGGTTGAACCCCTCACTTGAACCGTACGGGGTTGCTCAATGGCCACCTGAGATTGATATTCTCGAAGCCCCGTTGAACGAAGTTGAAGAAACAAAAGAAACCCTCGTGCAAACCGTCCAGGGCTCTGGTGCGCAATGGGATTGGGATTGGAGTAGCCGACACTGGGACGTCGATCCGGATTTCAACACGCAATGGAATACCTACAAAGGTAGCCAGAGTTTGCGAGACCGCTGGCTTGTAATCAGCGCTGAATGGACATCCGGCCATGTGTGCTTTTACATCGATTCGCTCAAAACTTCGTGCATGAAGTACCGCTGGATCACCAACGGATACCAGGAAGCTAATCCTGCCAGTTTGCTGATCAACCTGGCGATTGGCGGGCCTTGGGCCGGTCGTTACGGAATTGATGATGCAAAGTTTCCGACTCAGTTCGAATTAGACTGGGTTCGCGTTTATCGCAAGGGGCCGGCTAACTATTGAGCTATCAACCCGCTTGAAAAATCCGCAACCAGGTTTGGTGGCGGATTTTTTTTAGATATCCGAATTGGTTACCCGATTCGACGCATCGGAGCATTTTCCTTCGTGGTATGCGATCATTCCGGCTTTATGGAATAGTTTCAACGAGTAGGCTGGAGCAACGATGGAAAGTAAAAAGATAACCTCTGATTTTTCGGTTTCGCCGCAAATGAGTGCAGCTGATGTCGCCGAGGCCGCGCGTCAGGGTATTAAGACAATAATTTGTAATCGCCCCGATGCTGAAGGTGGGGCTGACCAACCGGTAGGTAGTGATATTGAGTCCGCGGCGCAGGCCCATGGTATTGCTTTTCGCAGTATCCCTTTCACTTCGGGGCAGCAGACGCTTGACGACATTGCCGCTTTTCGCCAGGCGCTGCAGGAGATGCCTGCACCGGTACTTGCGTATTGCCGAACCGGAACAAGATCTGCACAGATCTGGGCAATGGCGCAATCTACTGTGTCCGGAAATTCGGTTGACGATACCATTTCAATGGCCGCAGCCGCCGGTATTGACTTGTCCAAATTGCGACCCGTGCTAGAGAAGCTTGCCGGCCAGGCAGGTTAACGGCTTAAGTCGAGTGCAGCGTCTGGCCGTGTCAGGAAACGGTGGCTACCGAATCAGACTCGGCAACCGTGATGCCTGCGGTCGTGAATTCTTCGTGCAGCAAATGGGCAAATCGGTCCGCTGGAATCGGCTGGCTGCACAAAAATCCTTGGTAGACTTGTAAATCCTGGCCCTTCAGGAACGCCAGCTGTTCTTCGGTTTCAACCCCTTCAGCGGTGACGTCGATTCCGAGGCTCCTGGCCATTGCAAGAACCGCGCGTACGATTCCAGCGCTTTCAGTATCGTCGGGCAGACCTGCTACAAACGACTTGTCGATTTTCAACTCGTCAATGCGCATGCGCTTCAAGTGGGTCAGTGATGAGAAGCCGGTGCCAAAATCGTCCAACGAAGTTCTGACCCCCATCATTTTCAGACTTTCGAGGGTGAGTAGATTCTCGTGTGAGTGATGCATCATCATCGATTCGGTGATTTCAAGCGTTAACATGCACGGATTCAACCCGGTTTCGAGAATAGTGTCCTGGACATCCTCGAGAAGTCGGCCGTCGTAAAAATGCGGTGGAGAAATATTCACTGATACGCCGCAGTCGCTGATTCCCTCGTTGCGCCAACGCACAGCTTGTGCGCAGGCTTTCTTCAAGACCCACGAACCAATATCGACAATCAGACCTACTTCTTCCGCAATTGGAATGAAGTCGTTTGGCGAAATAAGGCCACGAGTCGGATGATTCCAGCGAATAAGGGCTTCTGCGCCAACTATTCGGTTGGTATTGACATCAACTTTTGGTTGGTAATACAGCTCGAACTCATCGTTTATCACGGCTCTGCGCAGTTCTGTTTCCGTGTTCAGCCGTTCCATCGCTCGTGCATTCAAGTCGGTGGAATAAAAACAATAAGTGCTTTTGCCCTGCAGCTTTGACGCAGACAGTGCAGAATTTGCGTGTTGCAGCAAGACGTTCGGATCATCACCGTCGTTGGGGCCGATGGCGATACCAATGTACGGTGAAACAACCAGTTCGTGATCGTCGATAATGATTGGGCGATTCATTGCGCTGACAATGCCTCGGGCGACCGCAGCCGCTTGCTCGGCACGGTCAAGGTTTGGCATCAGGGCAACAAATTCCGCACCACCAAGCCTTGCCAGTGACCAGGAATTTGCACCATCGGTATTGTTACCCAGGGCGTCAATACCAACCAGGCTGGCCTGAATTCTCTGTGCAATAGTTCGAATAATGGCATCACCGACGTGATGTCCCAGCGTCTCGTTAACTTGCTTTAAACGGTTTGTGTCAATTTGAATCAGGCCACATTTAGACTCGTTTTTTAAACTGCGCCGGAGCGCTGATGTCAGCTGACTGCTGAACAAGCGCCGGTTCGGAAGATTCGTCAGGGCGTCAAAGTAGACCGTACGGTCACGGTGGGCTTTGAATGCAAGCGTGTTTCGAAGTCTCAGGACTAATTCACTGGGGTCGACCGGCTTTTCGAGAAAATCGGTCGCTCCCATTTCCAGCACCCGAAGCTTGGTGACCGCATCACTTGCTGAAGTCATCACAATCACCGGAATATGACGTAGTTCAACATCCGACTGTACCCGCTCGAGAATATCGAAGCCGCTCACTTTTGGCATCATCAGGTCAAGCAGCAGAACGTCAGGCCTTTTTTCAGTGAGTAGGTTCAACGCTGCCTCCGGATCGTTGACCCCGACAAAATCCTGGTACCCAGCTTCGTCCAGGAAAGATCGGACTAACTCAGTGAGAATTGGCTCGTCATCAACCATCATTACTTTGGCATGAATGATTGCTGACTTCAGTATTTTGTCTTCCGCCTGAGCGCGATCCTCGTGGGATTGGTTCTCGTCACGTGTTGTAGTCATTATTCCAGCTCAGTTTGGAGGGGTTTCTCAACGGACTTAGTGGTCGCCGGCGCTGGCGCAATTTGAGGCGCAACTATCCGCCGGGATAACGCCTGGACGGTCGCAAAGTGGTGAATAATTTCAGCCCAGTTACCAGCCTTCGAGTCGTCTTCGAGGGACCTGGCTGGGTCTGTAAAGTCGTCGAAACCAACAGAGCCGGCGGAGCCTTTAAGCCAGTGGGCGAGCCTTGCCAGGCTGTCCGCGTCTTTGTCGTCAACCGCAACTTGCATCTCGTCAATTTTTTCGGGTAGCCGTTCGACAAAACTGGCAACAATGCCACGTAAGCGTGAGTTGCCGGCAAGCCGCGATTCAATTGGCGAGTGGTTCAAGTCTTGCGGCCGACTTTCCGGTTGTGCAACGGGGGCCGTAACTAACGGCGTATGTTCAGCCTCGTCGGTTCGAATGTTTACCTTGCAACCGTCCAGAAGATTACCAATTGTTGTCAGCATGCCGTCGATATCAATCGGCTTTGTAAGGAAACCATCACAGCCGGCATCGTTGATTTCCTGTTCGAAACCGGACAGCGCATGTGCAGTAAACGCGTAGATCGTTGTCTTGATACCGGCAGCACGAAGTTCAGCTGTTGCGGCGTAACCGTCCATGACCGGCATCTGCATGTCCATAAGTATGAGGTCGTAGTCTTCCTTGAGCGCCTTGTCACACCCTTCGCGGCCGTTGGTGGCAAGATCAAGTTTAAGTCCTGCCTCCTGGAGCACTACACTCACTAACTCGCGATTTTCCGGAGAATCGTCAACGACCAGAATTCGTTGGCCCGTGAATTGCCATTTTGACAAGGGACTTAGTTCAGCGTTGTCAGATCGAGTCATTGCTTGTTTCGCACTGATCATGTTCAGCGACGACGAATCTGCCTGCAGAGGCAGACGAATATTGAACTGACTACCTTTGCCGAACTCGCTGCTGACGATGATGTCACCGCCCATCGCGCGTGCGAATTTACGGCTGATTGTGAGCCCAAGGCCCGTACCTCCGTATCGGCGGGTGGTAGAGCTTTCTGCCTGTGTGAACGGCTCAAAAATTGTTGGTAGTTTTTCGGCCGGAATTCCAATGCCAGTGTCACAAATAGTCAAGTTAAGTATTGGTGAACCGCTTTCAGTGTCAAGTCTTTCAGTGATGACAACTTCGCCCGATTCAGTGAACTTTATTGCGTTGCCAATAAGGTTGGTGAGAATTTGTCGCAACCGGGCGGGGTCGCTACTGACTGTTTCTGGAACTGGAGAGTCTGCTTCAAAGCGTAGACTAATTCCTTTCTCGCGAGCCCTGACCGCAAGCACTTCAATCACCTCATGGGTAATGTCATGAGGTGATGTGGAAATTTGTTCTATTTCGAATTCGCCGGATTCAACTTTGGATAAATCCAGGATGTCGTTGATCAGCGCAAGGAGGTGTTTGCCGTTTCTGGAGATTGTTTCCAGGTACTGCGCGCTTTCGCTCGCGCTGCGAGAAGAATTACGGCGCATAAGTTCGGTGAAACCCAAAACCGCATTCATTGGTGTGCGTATTTCATGACTCATGTTGGCAAGAAAGTCAGTCTTGGCCTGGTTGGCTGATTCGGCTTTTTCGCGTGCCAGAGTGAGTTGAACTTCTTTTTCTTCTAATTCAGTGACGTCATCAAGACTGACCAGTACACCATTGACGGTTTGTTCGCTGCCCGCAATCGGAGCGCAATTGGCCAAAAACGAGCGCTTCTTGTTATCACGGCCAATAATTCCCAGCGGAACGTTGCGTTGCAGCTCGCCACTGTTTAAAGCGTAAGTCCAAGGCAGTTGATCGTTTTCAAGCGGGTTTCCGTCTTTGTCGATCCAGTTAAATAAGCCACTGTTTCGCCCAAGTAAATTGTCCGCCGGTTCGCCAACCAAGGTGGCAAAAGACTGATTGGCGAGGACAATTTGGCTTTTGTTGTCCACTAGCACGAGACTTTCTGCCAGGGTGTCCAGTGCACTGCGAACTCGGTCGGGAACCGCTTTGGAGGGATCGAGGTGTTTGAGCATCCGGCCCAGAAATATATAAAATCCAACGAAACACAGTGCGCCAAGCAGGGCAGTGAACTTGATTTTGTCGTCCAGTAAGAAACTAAACAAGCCGCTCTGTCTGAATGGTTTAAATGAGAGCTCTGCCTGCCCCCATTTTTCCCCGCCGCTGAATAGTGGGACGATAACATCGGTATCAGTCGAGCGGGCTTCCCGGTTTGCTTGCCAGCTCACGTCGTGCGCCCCGGACTGGGCGATTATTGACCCGTCGGTTTTTCTAATTGCTGCGGAGTTCATGTCATTGCGTCGATCAACTACAAAACGCATTAACTCTTCGATAGC
>JBAUID010000095.1:0-9532 GCA_049680625.1 Burkholderiaceae bacterium
TGTAGCGGGAGTTGATTCGGGTTTCGGTTCAGGCTTCGCAACAGGAGCGGGTTCGGTTTGAGGCTGCGGCTTTACAGCGGGAGTTGGCTCGGGTTGAGACTGCGGTTTTTGGGCAGCTGCCGGCACTGTTGTGGGTTGATTGGTGTTATTGCGAGCGAGTGTTTCTGACGATGTTGTGCCAACAGATGGCGTTGTTGGTTTGGTCACCGTTGACCTTCCCGGCCATAGCCAGAACAATGCTGCGGCGAGTAACAAGGCCAGTAGCAAACTCAACCTGTCCAGTGATCGCCAGCCTTGTTCGGTCCGGATTTCGGCGCGTGGTACTTGACTCATCAAACCGCCTCTTACTCTGAATCGTTCGGACGACGTCCGGACAATGCACCACGCAGGCGGTTCAGTAGCCCGGGTCTGGCAGGAGCTGCTGCACCCCCGGCATTGGCTTCGGTTGTGCCCGAATTGCCGTGCCGACTCGCAAGTGAAGAACCGCTACTTTTGGTAGCGTCGGTAACTTTGGCAACGTCTGCAACGACGTTGGCATGTTCGGCATGCTTAGAATCATCGGCATCGTCAGACATCACCGTTGCTGACGTTGGCAGCGGATCGGGTTCTTTTTGGACCAAAGTCGGTTCTACTGGCGTTGCGTCTGTGGTGTCAGTAGAAGCAGTTGAATCGTTTGCTTGTGATTCAGATACGGTTGTTCCAGCCGCCGCAGCAAGTGCTGCCGCTGCCCCAAAACCAGCTACCGGCGAAGGCGCTGGTGCGGACGCTATTTGATTACGTAAACGCGTGATTTCCAGCTCGCGTTGTTTTAAAGTTTCGCGCAGTTGGGTCAGCTCATCTTGTAGCCCGGTATCAGTTGCCTGCACCACTTGTTTTGCGTCGATTAGTTCGGACTGTAAGCGTTGGGTCTCAGTGGCTTGCCGGACGACTGTTGCCTTCAGTTCTTCCTGGGTAGTCTTCAGATCAACTTCCAGCGCACGGATACGCTCGTCTTTTTCGGCGACCGCACGTCGCGACTGCTGGATGTCGTCACCTAACCGGGTTGTGCGTCGGTTGTATTGTTCAAGATCGTGAACAACTTTGTCGTGTTCTGCACGCAGACTTTCCAGTTCTACACGAATCGGTTCATCTTTGACTTGCTGCTCACGCGCTGCCGCCAGCGCCGTTTCGAGATTGGTTATCTGTTGATCCTGGATCTTTACGGTATCGCGAAGATCTTCAGATAACGTGGTCAGCCTTTTCGTTTCGAGCCCCCGTTCGGTGAGCTTTTTCTGAGCCTCAGCATTCTCAGCCTGAATTTCAGTCAATTGCCCCTTCAGTGAAGCAATTTCTTTGCGTTCGCGTTCTGCAGCAAACTGGCCGTCGCGTCGAAACAATATGTCGATCAGCCAGAAGCAGACAAATCCGGCCAAAACGCCGAGCAAGAGCCACCAGGTTGTAGAGCTTAATTGAAATGCCATGTTTATCTCATTACAGATAGCAGGAGATGTCATTGGCTCGCAGCCTGACCGGGATCAGCAACAACCCTGATATCCCGCCTGGTTTTTTGGCATGATTTTTAGGTTTAGCGTGCGCAAGACGCTGCTGATCGAAGATAAGCAGGACAAGCCAGAGACGCTGAAATCCTAACGCATAAACAAACCCGAAAACCCGCTGAAAGTTGTCGGGCTTGTTGACATCATATGAGTTTTCGAATCGGCTTTGCCGGTCGTTTAACCGCAGTTTTAGTGGGCTTTTTGGGGGCGGGAAAAGCTTGTAACTGGTTAGTTTCAACCGTGCGCAAAAAGTCACGTGCTGTCGAATTGTTTGCGCCCAGCCATGCCGCGTAGTGTTTGGATGGCAGGATGACAACTGACCGCTTCTCATCCTCCGGACGATGAAATCGCGCCATGACGCCATGCCCGGTTGCATTAACGGTTAGCAGCGAAAAACTAATAACCCAGTCATCATCGAGTAAGTCCAGATCCGCCGGGCCAGGACGGGGTTTGCCGGCTTCTGTGGGGGGCCGTTTCCAGGCTTCCCAGATTGCCGCCAAGCCCATTGGCTCACCGGTGGCCATGCCAATTGACCATCGGACGGCTTTTCCTGATTCGTAACACGGTTCGTAGAAAGCATCAGCCGGCACAATACTGAATTGGTTTTTGCGCCAGGCATTTCGAAACGACGGCTTTTCGGCGACTGTCTCACTGCGTGCGTTATAACAGAACCGAAAGTTCTTTCCGTCTTTTGACCATGAAGGGATAAGCCCAAAGACGGCCGCATCACATTGGGGCTGAGCGTCATCGCGGGTTCGAATCATAGGGCTCAGGTAGCCCGGATAGGCTTCTTCACGGAAAGCAATTTCCGGCTCCTGAACGCCAAAACGTTCTTGCAAGATGCTGCCGCGGGTTGGAACGAAGTTCGTGCACATGGATGTTATTCAGCTTAGCGGGTTGATTGCAAAGTTATTGACGCCAGGTGGGGTCCATGCGGTCGAGTTCGCGGAGCATTGCAGGCCACTCGAGCAGACCAAAAGGGCGCCGGGCACTGGGTTCGTATAGTTTTGCGGTCTTTTCGGCAACTTGCGCTGACGGTAAATTCAACGGGGCGGCGCTGCACATTGCGTCGACCTGCGCACGGCAAGCCATTTCCAGCCAGTAGTGCGCGTTAAATGCTTCGGCAGTGCTTGCCCCGGTGGCGAGCAGGCCGTGATTACGCAGAATCATTACCGGATTGTTACCCAGGTCGGCTACCAACCGACCTTGCTCGTCAAGATCGATTGCAACACTTTCATAATCGTGATAGGCGCAGCGCCCGTAAAAGCGCATCGCGGTTTGGGTTAGTGGCAGCAGACCATCTTTCATTGCTGAGACGGCCATTCCGGCCCGGGTGTGGCTGTGAATCACGCACTGAACATCGTGGCGCCCACGGTGTACAGCCGTGTGAATCACGATGCCCGCTTCGTTTAATTCATAGCCATGCGGATTGTCCGGTGCAAATACCACCTCACCCTGGGAATCGATTGTGATCAGGTTGGACGGACAGACTTCGTTGTACAGATAGCCAAACGCATTAATGAGTAAATGCTCAGTACCGGGAATCCTGGCAGTAATGTGGTTGTAGATGATGTCGGTCATCCCGTAGCGAGCCATCAGCCGGTAACACGCGGCGAGGTCAATTCGCGCCTGCCATTCGTCGGGTGAGACCTGCTGTTCAACTTTCGTCATGCGTTCTGCTCCGTGGATAAGACTACTGTGGCACTGGTGTAGGCCGTTGCATATGGGTCATACAAACCCCTGAAACGGGGTATGTAAACCGCATTTTGGGTTAACCTGAGTTGACTAAGAGGCAAAAATATAATGAGTGGATCGACTAATGCAAGTTAGCCTGATGGTTTGCTACCTCGCGGTGTTAAGCAGCGAAACCATTGCGATGCTAATGACTCTGCTGATTCTTTGGGCAGGGTTTCTGCTTTTTGGGCTCGATCCGACCCCGGAAGACGAGGAACACTCCTGACTGATTCAGTGACCGCGTACAGGAAATGACCGAACCAGTCAGCACTGGTGCAACTAACGCCACCCAGGGATTAACGAGTTTTGACGACCCGTTGCAGGCCGTTGAACGCATTAAGTCAATTTATACCACTAACACCAAGTACCTTGCGGATTGCTTTCGTCGCTTTGCCGCGGGTGAACAACTCAGCGAGAAAGTCCGCGCGTGTTACCCGGTAGTGCGTATTCAAACTCAAACAACTGCCCGACCTGACAGTCGGCTGGCATTCGGATTTGTCGCTCACGCTGGGGTGTATGAAACTTCGGTGACCGCGCCCGATATCTTTTCCCGATACTACCTTGAGCAGCTTCGCCTGATTCAACGCAATCACGGCGTTCCGATTCAGGTTGGTGTTGGGACAGATCCCATTCCTTTGCATTTTGCGCTTGGCGCGGATGAACACGTCGAAGGCAAACTGTCTGGTGATCGAATCAGGCAGGGGCACGAATTACGCGATCTATTCGACCTACCAGACCTGTCGGGCATGGACGATGCTATTGCCAATGGAACCTGGACAGCCGGTGCCGGCGAGCCAGAACCTTTGTCACTGTATACCGCGGCGCGGGTTGATTATTCGTTGCGGCGTTTGCGGCACTACACTGGTACAGCGCCGGAGCATTTTCAAAACTTTGTCTTGTTCACCAATTACCAGTTTTATATTGATGAGTTCGTCAAGCTTAGTGCGCGGTTGATGGAGTCTGGCCCGAGCGCCGACCATGGCTATGAGAAATTTGTTATGCCTGGCGGAAAAACCCTGCTTTGTGGTGAGCCGGTCAACCCCGACGATCTGCAGATCGGCAAAATGCCGCAGATGCCCGCTTATCACTTAACACGCGCTGATGGTGCCGGCATCACCATGATCAATATTGGTGTTGGCCCCTCCAATGCGAAAACCATTACCGACCATGTGGCGGTTTTGCGTCCCCATGCCTGGATTATGCTGGGGCACTGTGCTGGTTTGCGTAATACCCAGCGTCTGGGTGATTACGTTTTAGCCCATGCCTATGTTCGGGATGATCACGTGCTGGACGAAGAACTGCCTCTCTGGGTTCCTATTCCGCCATTGGCCGAGGTGCAAATGGCAATTCAAAATGCGGTTGCTGAGGTGACCCAGCTCAGTGGTTACGATTTAAAGCAAATTATGCGTACCGGAACGGTGGCGTCAACAGACAACCGAAACTGGGAATTATTAGAAGGCCAGACCCCGATTCGCCGACTCAGTCAGAGCCGGGCTATTGCGCTTGATATGGAAAGCGCCACTATTGCTGCCAATGGTTTTCGTTTTCGGGTACCTTATGGCACATTGTTGTGTGTATCGGATAAACCCCTGCATGGCGAAATAAAGCTGCCGGGCATGGCCAACGAGTTTTACCAGGCCAGCGTAAACCAACATCTGGCCATTGGAATGCGTGCCGTTGAAGAGCTCCGCAGTTTGGGCCAGGATCGCTTGCACAGCCGAAAATTGCGCAGTTTTGTCGAGGTTGCGTTCCAGTAGGTTGCGTTCAAATAATCGTTTGGGCCGACCCTGTCTTGTAAGCATGTTGGGCCTGGTGCCGACTCAGTTGCCTGTCCCCAGAAAATGCACCCCCGACTGGGCTGCTGGCCGTACTAACTTTAGAGAGCTTTCATGAATACGCCGTCGCTTCGAATATTTGCCTATGGATTTGCCGCATTGATGGTTTTGTCCGGTTGTGGACCGCTCATTACGCAAAGCCCGGGTGAAGGCTTAAGCCCGGTTAATGCGGTTTCCCAGGGGGACGACAAGCATCTGATGTTGTTCGGTCATGATGTGGTCAGTTATTTCACGGACGGGAAACCAAGCCCTGGTAAACCTGAGCTGAAGTCGACGGTTCAGGGGGTCACGTTTTGGTTTTCAAATGCTGAACACAAGGCGATGTTTGATGCTGACCCAAACAAGTACATTCCCCAGTATGGTGGCTATTGCACCAACGGAATCGCCTATGCCATTCCATGGGGTGGCGATGTAGATACCTGGAAAATTGTTGACAACAAGTTGTATATTTTTGGCGGCCGTCAGTCATTTGATGCTTTCTTTCTTGACCAGGAAAAAAATATGGCGCTGGCAGACAAGTACTGGAAAGAAGAAGTGGCGGGTAGTAACGCATTCTTTCAACGACTGAAGCGCCTTACATTTAAAGTGCCGCACTACAAATCCGGGGAAGAACTGGCAGCCGACATTAAAGCCGCCCGTGGGTAAACCGTAGGGTTTAGTGACCAGGCCTGCCTGTCTGGATTAAACGTTGGCGAGTTGCCGGATTTTTCCTGCCATCTGCAAGGTCTGTTCGTAGCCGGCCCGGATACAACGTATGCGGAACTCTTCACTCAGGCTGACCCAATAGCCAAATTTGGGGTGCAGGTTCAAGTCGGACGCTCGGGCGTCTGGTTCGGTCAGTCGTCTCTTGAGCTGATCCGATTCGCGAAACCTTTCAGCACCCGCTGGCGCCTGTGTTTCATGTGCTGAGGCATCGACTGAAATTACCCGTGCGGCGCCCAGCCGGCGCGCTTCGCGAACCGGCATTGGGACAACTTGATCGGGATCGACATACCAGGTGTCATGAATACTGACCGGTGTGAACCTGCCTTCAATAGCGGTTGATGCCTGAACGGCGACGCCCGCGTTGCCTTCGGTAAAGGCGACAATGCTGTTGGTTCCCTGTTTACGCGCCACTACCGCGCAAACCGGCCGCAAGTCCTGTAAGCGGCGACGGTTTACCCGGATATTTACCTGGGTAGCGATGGGGGCACCGCTGAATCTTTCTGATGTACCAATTGACAGGCGCGCCATCTGGGTTGGCCCCAGGCTCAGTGCTATCTCGCGCAGGGCTTTGCCTGAGATTCCGCTGCAGTAAAGGGTAGCAACCAGGGCACCGACGGAAGCGCCGACAACAATGTCCGGCCGGACGCCTATTTCATCGAGGGCTTCAATAACGCCGACATGAACAAATCCACGCGGGCCACCGGAACTCAGGACCAGGGCCCACGGATTACCGGGGAGGCGTTGCCGGACATCAGCTGCTGTTGGCGCGTTAATCCCTTGATGATTGGGTCCGGAACCAAACGTACACCCGGTCAGGCTGAGCATCCCCAGGGAAATTGAATGTAGGTTTTTTCGGCGCCAGGGGTTCATTAATGTATCGAATCATTTTTTCCCGTAGGTGTCGCGGGAACAGTCTGGCTTTGTGCTGGTTTAGTTCACCGACGGTGAGAGTACCGAGGCTAACACCGAGCCAAGAAACTGGCAGCTATTCCACCGTGAAGAGTCGACGGTCCATCCGAGGCGCAATATAACCAGTTCCTGATCAGGAAAAACGGCGAGTGCCTGGCCCATATGACCGGTTAATACAAAACCGTTTGCAGGCAAGGTAGTTTTGCCCGGGCATTGCAGACGATTGTTTTCATGGGTCAGCCAGACATGAGCACCGTAGGGGCTGAGTTTACCGTCAGCCTGTTTTGTCGGTTGTGTGGCCCATTGTAGCCAGCCAGCAGGGAATACTTGCTGTTTGGCCCATCGACCATCATTGGCCAGTAGCTGGCCAACCCGCAACCAGTCTTGCGGGGTTGCCCACATATAAGATGATCCAACGAAAGTACCGTCAGAGTCGGTTTCGATGATTGCCGATTTGGCGTCGATTGGTTTAAATAATTGTGCAGACGGATACTGCCAGTACGCGCTGTCGGCGGTAAACTGGTCGCGCAACACCCGTGACAGCAGGTTTGTAACTGCACTGGAATACCGCCATTGTTTTCCGGGTGGTGCTACCGTGCCGGCAGAGCCGGCATACCGCCCGATATCGGGCACCGAATACAGCATGTAAGGGACTTTGCTCAACGCGGAATAACCTTCGATATGGTTCAGTCCGTCTTTCATGGTGACCAAATCGGTCAGTGTGATTGCGGCCCTCTCGTCTCGCAGCCATTCGTTTGCCCAGTCGACCCGCGGCATTCGACGCATTAATTCGATTACCGGGGTTTGCATGTCGACCAGGTTATCGTGGAAGAGTTTCCAGGTTAGAACTGACATTACGGTTTTTGTCATCGACCAGCCAAGTTGTGGCGTGTCCCGGTCGAAACCACCGCCGTAGCGGTCGATCAGCAGTTGGCCACGGTGCGCGATCAGAACTGCTCGCGTGTTTGGGCCGTCGGCGGGTCGGGCCAGTGGGCTGACGCTGCTAGCTGATGCGCTGGCAAACGCCGTTTCTACTGTTGTCACCAATTGCCCTTTGTTAATTGAATCCGGCCATTGATCAATCGTGAGTGCTTGTTGCCCCAGGGGCCATGTTTGATGAATCTGCGCCGGGTTTCGTGACGGGACGGGCAACCCGTTCGCAGCCGATGGTGAGGTTGGCCTGGTTGCGCGGTCAGCAGGACCGGCCAGTAGTTGTCGTTGCCCGGGCAATTCAGGCAATTCGCCAGGGGCTAGCAGCGTGCAGCCGCGCCCAGCGCGCCAGACTGCGTATCTTTCAACCGATCCGGGCATTTCGCCAACGACTATTTTGCGCTGGGTATCCACTTTAATCGACGCCAGCTGAAGCACAATACTGGTTGGCCTGACATCGTCACGCATGACATCTTGTGGGTCCCGGCCGGCAATGAAAGTACCGGAGCAAACCTGCTTAGCGGCCATCCCCGCTGCGCTCACGGGTATTCCGAGGCGAATCAGTCCCGCAACAGCCACTACCAGGGCGGCCAGGGTCAGTATGAGACACGCGCGAATGAGTCGTGACGGTGTTTGCATCAGCGGGTTGTTAAAAGATTATTCCGTTTCGAACTCAGCAGGCGCTGGGACGATTATCCTGTTGGATCATCCTTTCTATTGTAAGTGATTCAGACACTATCGTTTTACCGGATACAATTTTGAAGCAGACCGAGCGCTTATATCTTATTGATCGACTTCTCCGCGAGCAGGGGTTAGTCAGTTTTGCCCAGATGATGGAAGCGCTTGAAATATCGCCCGCAACGCTTAAGCGTGACCTGGCGTTTATGCGCGATCGACTGAATTCGCCAATTTTATTCGACCGTGATCTGGGCGGTTATCGTCTCGATCGAGATACCATCGGGCCGCGCCACGAGCTGCCCGGCCTTTGGTTTGATGATGCCGAACTGATGGCTTTGCTCAGTATTCACCAGATGCTTGATGGGCTCGACGTTGGTGGATTGCTTGGTCCGAGACTAAAACCTCTGGTAAAACGCTTACAAGATTTACTGGGCGAGCGATTCGACTCGGGTGATCGGCTCAGTGAACGGGTGCGATTTATTCGCATGCATGACCGTATGGTTGTCCCGAACGACTTTTCAGTGATTGGCCATGCGTTGCTTAGCCGTAATCGGCTGCGAATTGCCCACTTTTCTCGCAGCACAACAGAAAAAACCGAGCGTGAAATTTCGCCACAGCGATTGGTTCACTACCGTAACGCCTGGTATCTCGACGCGTGGTGCCACTTGCGAAATGCGTTACGCGTTTTTGCTCTTGACGCGATTGAGTCAGTCGAGCTGCTGGAAACCACCGCAACTGAGGTGGATGATGACCAGGTGTCAGCCAGTGTGGAGGCGGGCTATGGCATTTTTGCTGGCAATAAAATCCAATGGGCCCGGCTGCGTTTTACACCGGAAGCCGCACGATGGGTACGTCACGAGAGTTGGCATCCCCGTCAGCGGCTGGAATCCGAGCCCGATGGCAGCATTGTGATTGAGGTGCCGTATTCCGTGAGTACAGAGCTGGAAATGGACATTCTGCGCCACGGTAGCCAGGTCAAAGTGCTTGCCCCCCAGGAACTCGCCGATCGCATCCGCGACCGTTTGCGGGCAGCGGCCGACTTGTACTGAGCGGGTTGCAAAACAACGACTGGCTCATCTAGTGAGCCTGACCACACGGATACTGCACGGCTTGCTGACCGCCGGAGTGCGTCTTGATCGACCAGGCCACAATCAACCCATCTGCATCCATCAGACCCGCGTACCGGGGGGCTGGGGGCCATGCAAC
>JBAUID010000096.1:0-5278 GCA_049680625.1 Burkholderiaceae bacterium
TGAGCAACCGAATCGCTGCTGAGTTACCGGATCCGGCGATGTTGCCGCCAGCCTTGGCGCCCTGGGTTGGGGCGCTGTCAAGGCTAGGGGTAAACAGCCAGCTGGCAGCCACTCTTGACAGCCTGCGCTCCGCCGATCTTGACAATCCAGGTGATCTGGCCGGGCTGGAGCGCGATCTGGCCGCCGATTGGGGTGGGGTTACCCAGCTAGACGAAGAGGAGGCAACTCAAGAGTTTCTGGGGGCCCTGGATCAGTTGCGTCGCCGCGCGACTGGTGATGCCGCGCGCCGTGCGGCAAATGAATTGCAGCAAGTCGGACTGACGGACGAAACCGGGCGCCGGAAGTTGCTGGATTTACTGGCCAGCCAACGGCGTTCTTGATAAACTACGGCTTGCCCTCATCTGCACCCACAAGAAGTCGACACCGACGACACATCATCACCGCATGGCGAAATCTCTGGCATAGTCCAGGATTGCCAATATTGCACATTGTGAAATGTCGCGGCGCATCGAGCAGGCCTTATCAGGCCACACGAATTGGGTGGTACCAGCGTTGAGGCTGGCAGCATCGCATTGCAAAAGTTTAAGTGGTAAAAATCTTTGGGCAGCCACCGTTGTGGCGTCACCCGTGGTGCATTGGCACCCGGAAACTCCTGTAAGGCTTTTACCAACAGTTGCAATTTGCCGTTGCAGTCAGCGTCTGACGCAGCACGGGATCAGCGGTATCAGAAAGTATATTTTTTGTGCGCAAACGCGCGCTTGTTTTTGCGTCGGCGAAAGTCGAACGCAGCCGTTGTTACGTCGGATGGCCTGTTGGCTGGGCCATGAGTGCACAGCATTGCCTGCGGATTAGCGTTGGCATCGTTTGTATTCGTAAGTGCAGGCGTAATAACCAGACTACTGTCTTTGGCGTTGCTTGCAGGGCCGGGACTTCAACCAGGGAATGGATCGTGGCGACTAAGGGAAAGCGGTTGAGCAACAAAGAATCTGAAACTCAGAGCTCCGGAAAGAGTCGGAGCAAAACGGTTGCCGCGACGGGTAAGTCCTCGTCGCGCACGACCGCGACGAAAAAACCGGCGACAAAAAAAGCCGCGGCTAACAAACCGGCGGCAAAGAAAAGTGTCGCCGCGACCAAGAAGTCGTCGAGCAAATCTACATCTAAACAAACCGCAGCTAAAAAGCCTGCTGCCAAGAAAAGCGCCAGTGCTACCAAAAAGCCGGCCACTAAAACCACTTCGAAAACACCGGCGGCAAAAAAGCCTGCCGCGAAGTCAAAGTCAGCGGCGAAATCTACTGCAAAAGCAACTAAATCGGCGATTCCCGCCAAAACTCCAGCCAAGTCGGTTAAGTCGGAGAAGAGCACTAAGTCGGCCAAGGCGCCGGTAAAAGCGGGTAAAGACATCAAGGCAGTCAAGGCCAAAAGCGCACCGAAGACGGTCAAGTCGCCGGCGGCCAGCGCACCTGCAACCAAAGCTGCGCCAGCCCCGGTCAAGGCTAAGAAGTCTGCTGCTGCGGCTAATAAAGCGCTGCCCAAAGCCGTGGCCGGAAAGAAAGATGCCAAGGTAACCAAGGCTGATGCTGAAAAGCGGGCTGGTGCGGTCGCCAAAGCGGCAGTAACAACCAAAACTCTCGATCCGAAAGCGAAGAAAGCGGCTGCAGTAAAAGCCAAGAAAGCTGCGGCAAAAGCCGCAAAAGAAGAAGAGCCGAAACCGTCCAAAGGGCGCCGTACATCACGGGCTAAAGAACGGGCTTTGCTCAAAGAGTTTGGTGGCAAACCAGGTCTGACTGACGCACAGCGCGAGACAACGCGTGAAAATCTGCGCACCCTCATAAAGATGGGTAAAGAGCGGGGTTTCCTGACTTTTGCCGAAATTAATGATCACCTGCCCCAGGAACTTATCGACGGCGAATCGACCGACAATATGACGGGCACATTCGCTGACATGGGCATCCAGGTGTTCGAGCAGGCACCTGATGCTGAGCAGTTGCTGATCGGTGACGGCTCGGCTGTCAGTGGCTCTGATGATGATGCTGAAGAGCAGGCTGAAGCGGCGCTGTCGACCGTTGACTCAGAGTTTGGCCGTACAACTGATCCGGTGCGTATGTACATGCGTGAAATGGGCTCAGTTGAATTGCTGACCCGCGAAGGTGAGATCGAAATCGCCAAGCGGATCGAAGAAGGGTTGAAGCATATGGTGCAGGCAATTTCAGCCTGCCCGGTTACCATTGAACAAACCCTGGAAGATGCCGCCAAGATCCGCGAAAACAATATGCGGGTTGATGAAGTTGTTGATGGCTTGCTGGATGCGGAGGCCAACGATGTGATTTTTGGCCCGCGCCCGGACAATGTTGACGACCCTGATGCCGAGAAAGCTGCCCACGCGGCCCGCCTTGGTGAACTGCGTGAGTCAGCCCTCGATACCTTTGCCAATATTGAGAAAGCCTATGCCAAGATGCGTACGGCTTACGATGCCCACGGATACGACTCTAATCAATACGAAGCCGCTCAGAAAATTATTCACGACCATTTCATGACGGTGCGCTTCACCGCCAAAATGGTTGAGAAGCTCTGCGACACCCTGCGTGGCCAGGTTGAAGAAGTGCGTCAGTACGAGCGCGGGATCCGCAATATTTGTGTTAGCAAGGTTGGCATGACCCAGGAGTATTTCATTCGCAGCTACCCAGGCAATGAAACCAATCTGCAATGGTCTCAGGGTGAGCTTGACCGCGGTCTTGCTTATTCAGAAGTGCTGGCCCGGGCGTTGCCGTCCATTATGGACAAACAGCAAAAACTAATCGACCTCGAGTCGCGTACTTTGCTACCGCTGCCTGATCTCAAAAAGATCTATCGGCAAATGGCGGCCGGTGAAGCCAAGGCCCGACGTGCCAAGCGTGAAATGACCGAAGCCAACCTGCGCCTGGTTATTTCTATTGCCAAAAAATATACCAATCGCGGCCTGCAGTTTCTGGATTTGATCCAGGAAGGCAACATTGGCCTGATGAAAGCTGTCGACAAGTTTGAATACCGGCGCGGTTATAAGTTTTCAACTTATGCCACCTGGTGGATTCGACAGGCGATTACCCGCTCGATTGCTGATCAGGCGCGCACGATCCGTATTCCGGTACACATGATCGAGACAATCAACAAGATGAACCGGATCTCCCGTCAGATTCTGCAGGAAACCGGGCAGGAGCCCGACCCGCAGACCCTGGCCGAAAAAATGGAGATGCCGGAAGACAAGATCCGCAAGATTCTGAAAATTGCCAAAGAGCCAATTTCAATGGAAACCCCGATTGGTGATGATGATGATTCACACCTCGGTGATTTCATCGAAGACACGACGACCCTGGCGCCGTCCGAAGCAGCTTTGCATGAGTCGATGCGCGACGTGGTGAAAGAAGTGCTCGATTCGTTAACCCCGCGCGAAGCCAAGGTTCTGCGGATGCGTTTTGGCGTTGAAATGAGCACCGACCACACCTTGGAAGAAGTGGGCAAACAGTTTGATGTGACCCGCGAGCGGATTCGGCAAATTGAAGCCAAGGCCTTGCGTAAGCTGCGTCACCCAAGCCGGGCGGACAAGCTGAAGAGCTTCCTCGAAGGCTCGTAAGCTTGCAGTACCCGCAGGCGGTAGCAGGCGCCTGCAAAAAAAAAGGCCAGGGGTGAAATCCTGGCCTTTTTTTATTTGGCGAAACTTAGCTTATGGAGAGCGGCGGCCGATGCGCCCGGCTTGCACCTGAACCATGGTGCGCTTCAGGGCAAACATGGATGCGCGGGCCCTGCCAAGGACTTCGTCCGTACGGCGCCCGTGCATCGGTGCCACTGCGATACCAACTGACGCGGCAATTGAACACGTCATACTCGTCAGTACAATTGGGGCCGACAGGGTCTCCATGACTTTCTCGGCAATTTGGGTGCCGCGGTCCATGCTGTTGACATTCTCAAGAACCAACACAAACTCGTTGCCGCCGGTACGGGCGATGACGTCTTGTTCGCGCAGCATGCGTTGCAGGCGGCGGGTTACGATGCAAAGAATCTGGTCGCCAAAACCTTCACCGTTGGCCACGTTCAGTTCACCGAAGCGGTTAATGTCTACGCATAAGATGCCAAACGGCTGACGGCGCAGGTCCCGGCCCAGCATTGATGAGATCCGCTTATGCAGGGCGCGGCGGTTGAGAGCGCCGGTGAGCGGGTCGCGGCTTGCCGCGCGCTCGTCCGCCTGGCGGCGCAGCCAGTCCGAGGTTTGATCCGATACCGTCCACAACAGGCCGCGTTCCGGATTGCTTGGGTCAAAACGGCGGACCTGGACACTGAAGTGACGGGGGGTTGATCCGTTCAACTGGATATGAACCGTTCGGCTTTCATGGGCCATGATGCGCTTGTCAGCCCGTCGAATCAGCCGGGTCAGGCGCTCTGGGGTCATGCCGATAGTTGCGGCGGTATCGGCAGTGAGCGTATCGCCGCTGCCTTCTCCGAACCACTGGCGAAAGCGGCCATTAGCTCGGCCAACTGAACTATCGACGGTTTGCGCAATACCCAGTTGGCTGGTGCTGAACAAAGCCAGCTGCTGGGACAGCAGAGACTTCTCACGATCTTCAGACTGCTGAATTTTCTCAGTGCGGCTCAGCGCCCGCCATACCTGGTCGACAACAATAAAAGCACCCACGGCAAAGCCGGCCAGCAAGGCGGGCTTAAACGCAGATTCCAGGTAGCTAAGGGCCACCGCGGCGCCGATCAGCATTGGCAGCGCGCTGGCCAGAGTTGCCAGCTTGCTGGCACCAATTGTGCGCAGGGCGGCGATCGGGGCCAGCAGCCCAATCGCAATCAGTGCTACCTGTATCTCCGGTGAAACGGCCGGGCCGGCGGCAATCAGGTAGCCGAGATAACCAAAAATCAACAAGGCCAGAGCAGAAAACTGCCATTCCGTGCGCAGTAACTGGCGCTTGTGCTGGCTGGTCAGGTGCCGGGCACGGTGCAAAAAGAAAGCGCGTACGGCAAGCAAGAGAACAACGGCGGCGCCGCCGCCCATCAATAAGTCATTGGAGACATGGCTCATGACCATCATGCTGATGACCAGGGTCAGCGCAATCGCGACCACACAGCTCATCACCATATTGGCGTTCAGGCTCTGGATTCGTTTTTCGAGCAGATTCGCATCATCAATGGCGAACCAGGATGTTAAAGAGCCAGGCTTGGATTGCATCAGGGGGGATACCTCGGTAAGTTAGCCCCAAAGGATAGTGGCTAAGCCGCTCAAAAGTTGTGATCTTGTGGCTATTCG
>JBAUID010000097.1:0-26030 GCA_049680625.1 Burkholderiaceae bacterium
TGCCGGTTGATTACGGGGTGGATCGCTGGGTGATTGATCCCATTGATTTTTACGAGAAAACCATTGGGCGCGGTGACTTCAGGCCAATTCCCGATGTCACCACCGAAAACGGCCGACGCCTGTTGCTGGTACATATTGACGGTGACGGCTTTGCCAGTCGGGCTGAAATACCGGGTACCCCGTTTGCTGCTGAGGTCATGTACCGCGATTTCATCAAGCGATACCAGATACCCCACACGGTCTCGGTGATCGAGGGGGAGACCGGCCCCAAGGGCCTTTATCCCAAGCTGTCGCCAGACCTGGAAGACATTGCCCGGCGGATTTTCCGGCTTGATCATGTCGAGCTGGCCAGCCATTCCTATTCCCATCCGTTTTTCTGGCACAGCGTGGTTTCAAACGCGGCCAGCGGCAATAACTCGAGCGAGGCAGAGTCACTGCAACACCTCCCCATTGCGGGCTATAACTTCGACCTGAACCGGGATATTGCGGGCTCGGTGGACTACATCAACAGCCGCCTGGCACCCCCTGGCAAGAAGACCAAGGTTTTTCTGTGGACCGGAGATTGTGTGCCGCCCGGGGCTGCAGTTAAGGCAACTTATGACCACGGTCTGCTGAATATGAATGCCGGCGACACGATCATGACCCACGAGCATCCAACGCTCTCGAGGGTTGCCCCGATGTCGATCCGTAAAGACGGCTGGCTCCAGGTGATGGCGCCAAATCAGAACGAAAACGTCTATACAAATGACTGGACAGGCCCGTTTTATGGCTTCGAACGGGTAATTGAGACCTTTGAACTGACCAACGCCCCGCGCCGCCTAAAGCCAATCAATATTTACTACCACACCTACTCGGCCAGCAAACATTCAGCAATTGCTGCCCTGCACAAGGTGTACCGCTATGCGATGCGACAAGCCGTAAATCCCGTTTATAGCAGCGAATATATTCGAAAAGTGCATGATTTCGAAGCCTTTGGCCTGGCCCGCGAGATAGATTCGCCGCCCGGTCAACAGGTATGGCACCTGTCCGGTCGTGGCAATCTGCGCACGGTCCGGGTACCTGAGGTCATGGCTGACCGCATTAACTGGTCGCTTAGCACCGGCCTTGCCGGCCGCAAATCCGGGGTCGACGGGACGTACCTGCACCTTGGCAGTGCACGGGCCCGCGTGGTTTTCGAAGCCACCACTCAGAAACTTGTCCCCCACGTGATAGCTGCCAATGGCCGGATTGCTGATTTGACCCGGGTTGCGGATAAAGCCGGCAGTTATCAGTTTCGCTTCAGCAGTCATGTGGCTGGCCGTCTGACCCTGGCCCAACCAAAGCAGTGTCGGGTTCGGGTGGCCAACAAACAACTTAAGCCTATGCAGGCTCCAACCGCAGGCAGGGGCGTAATGGCCGGCTTGTACACCTATGACTATCGGATCAATGACAGCGACTCACGCGCCGGAATCCTGGTATCAGTCGGCTGCTAGCCGCGGCCGCCGCCGACTATTCCCGCGCGGAATCGTCGGGCTGTTTGCGCTCGTCATGGTGGTCGTCGGCTGGCTCGCATTGCCGTCCAAACATCTGCACGAACGGCTGGCCTCGGCCCATGAAACCGACTTGCTGACGGTTGCCTACCTGCATGCCTGGCTAAATGCTGCTCCGCACGACCTGCGGATTCAACTCACGCTCGCCCGGCACCAGGCGTTGATCGGGCAGAACTCGCAGGCCCTCGTATCACTGTCGGCCCTGGTCAATGTTGGTGGCACGATCTCCCGTTCCGCCCGGGCGCTCCGCCTGAACGTTCTTGAGCGGATGCTGCATGAATTGAAGGAAAACGACCCCCGACGGGAAGTCTTGCTGGCGCGGGTTCGAACTGAAATCGAGCTGGTTGCCCGGGACGTCAGCGATCCGGTAGAAATTGAGGCCATGATGCGCCGGGCCCAGGCCTTGGACCATCCGGCCCTGGTGGCGCAGCTGCTCGCACGGCTGGTTGGACTGGGCAGTCTGGTCGGTGGCCAGGATGGCCCGGCGATGACGTTGCCACCCGGTCAGCAGCGCAGCGCCGCGGAATTTGCCCGTCAGGCGATCAGCCTGGGCGACTTCCGTCTGGCGGCTGCCCTGTACTGGCGCGCCTTTGATCAGGCGGATACGCACGAGACCCAACTGGACTTGTTGATGCAGGTTGCCCGGGCTGAGCAGGCTGGCAACCGTTTGCCGGAGTTCTTCATTGCGCTTGAAAGTCGGCTCGACGGTCTCACTCTGGATACCGAGCGTTATCGGATTCTGGCCCGTCTGGCACTGGCGGCCAACCGCCTTGATCTGGCTGAGCGCTTTGCCAAGCGGATGTTGCGTTTCTCCGGGTGGTGGGAAGGCCTTAATCTGGCTGAGGTTGGAAAAATCTTTAAAACCGGCTTGCACTGGTTATTCAGTGCTGCCAGTTATCTGTCTCCGATCAGTACTGCGCATGCGCAGGAGGTGGAACCGGATGACGAGTTGCGACAGAATTCGCGCAGCTTGGCAAAACGTCCCGTGCTCCGGCTGGTGCAGTTGGATCTGGAGTCGCCGGCAGCGGATCCTTTGGATCACGCCGGCCTGGAGGCATTGATTTCGCGAGTGATCGCCGAACCGGAGCTGGTGGCTTCGGTGCCGGAGCGTCCGCAGCCGGCACCAGCCGGTTCGGTTGTTTCGCCAGTGTCGGCCGATCATCGCGAGGAACAGGCCTTCGAGGGTGAGTGGGGCGATTCGTTTGTCCCGCATGCAGCAAGCCCTGAGCAGACGGCGATCGACGAGTTGACGGCGTCAGAGTCCAGTAGTGCATCCGTTTCGGCCGCAGAGCAACAGGCGTCCGGTGCGCAGGTGCTACAGACATCTGACCCTACCAGCCCGTCTTTCGACCCGGCTGCTAACACGGGCGTTACCGGGTCGATTGAAGAACCTGGCTTACCGGCGATTCCTCATGTGGCTGACCCGGCCGAAGTTGCAGAGATCGGTACGGTTCCAGATCTCAGCCAGCGAGCCAAAGCACAGCCGGCAGCAACGCCGATTACGCTACCCGCCCAGCCCGAGACCAGTGAAGAAGTTGCTCTGGAGCAAATAATCCGGGAGGCGGATGCGCGCTATGCCATCCGGCAGTCGCCCGAACCAGCGCGGCAACAGGCGGCCGCGGAATTTACGCTACGGTTTAAAAATCGGCCGACCGGCAGGGATCTCTCGTTACCGGTAGCCAGTCGGTTCCCGGCAACGCCTTCCCTTGGTGCAAACCAGCGTTGGCTGACAGATTTACAGCGTGAAACTGATGCCCGGCTGATTGATGAAACCGAGGTTGGCAGCCGTCAGGGCGCCGATCAGGCTGAGGTTGGGGCAGCCGGTACTGACGACGCACTTGCCGCGCTGGATATGAATGCCGGCATCCTGATTGAGCGGGCGCCGCCGGCTTCCGAATATCGCACCAATGCCGTGCGTTCAAATCGTGAGCCGGGCGAACGTCCCCATCTGGCGTTTAGTCAGGAGTTGTACTTGCTCGCCTACCAGGTTTTTCTGGCGCGCGGCAGTATTGACAATGCCTATGCCGTGGCCCTGGCCGCGGTTGACCAGCGGCCGGAGTTAACCGAATGGCGAATTCGCCTGGCTGAAACTGCGCAGTGGTCGCAGCGACCGTTGATGGCGCTGAAACAGTGGCAGTTTTTGGCCAATCGATTCAACACTCCCGAATACTGGAATAAGGCTGCCGGCCTCGCAGAGGGTGTCCGCGACAAAGATGCCGTACTCAAGTACCTGCATTGGCATTTGTCCCGCCATCCGCAGGATACGGCCTCGATCCTGAAAGTTGCCCGCACCTATGAAAATAAGGGCGAGCCCCGGCGTGCCATGCGCTGGCTCGCCAAGCGTATTGGGTTGGCACAACCGGATCGGCGCAAGGATCTGTACCAGGAACTCGGTGACGTGGCCGAGCGGGCAGGGGATCAGGAGCTAATGATCTCCACTTTATCGACAATGAACGAGTTGTACGGCCCGGATATTCGTCGGGCGATGCGCCTGGCCTCCGCCTACTACATCAAAGCAGATCCGGCAGCCGCGTTCGCGGCGCTGAAAGAGGCCGCAGACCTGGCCGGCGATCCGGCACGGCACGATAGCGCAGCCGAAAAAGAACGCCGCTTCTGGGCTAACTATGCCGAAATGGCCCGGGTGCTGCAGCGCACTGATGATGCGCTCCGAGGCTACCGCCATATGCTTGCCCTGAACCAGTTCACCGCGGACAACCTGACGGTCATGGCTTCTGTGCTCGAAGGACGATCGTTATCAGCGGCCGCTGAGGTCATGAGCATGGGCTACTTCCGCTATCTGGACGCACAGTTTGCACAGTCTGCGATCAACCTGTGGTTTCGGGATGGGCGACTTGACCTGGTCGAGGCTTTTCTCAGTGAGCTGGCCCCACAGGTCAAACAGTCGCTGACCGGCCGGGTGGATTATCTTCAGCAGCGTGCCGCCTATTACCAGGCCAGCGGTGACATGAAAAAGTCAATCGTCGACCTGAGCGAAATTTTTCGGATAGCGCCAGGTGATATGGACAATCGCGCAGCGCTGATCTGGGCACTGCTGGCCACCAATGATGCGGATCGCCTGACCCGCGTATTGCGCTCCTGGGACCGGGTCGCGCGTAACGAACCGGGCTTGTGGGGTCCATTTGGCGCTGCCTTGTTGTCCCTGGGTGAAGCCGACAAAGCGCTGAAGTTTTTTGTCTGGCAGGCCCGCGATCGGGACGACTACCTGTGGTGGTTGGCGTATGCGGATGCCCTCGATGCGACGGGGCGCCAGGATGCCGCCTGGACTCTGCGGCGTCGGGCATGGACAGAATTGCGTAAGGATGCACGGGGCGAGCTGGCCGAGTCGGCCGAAAAGCGTAACCGAATTGTTGGCCTGGCCATGCGGTTTGCGCCGGCTGATCAGGCCCGTGCCCTGATTGCCCAGTTGATCAAAGACCGGCGCGATCTGGCCACGCCACAGTGGGTACAAAAAGAGGGCTATCGTCCGGGAAGTCTGGCAATCACTGCTGAAATTGCCGGCTCAGCCAGTGCCGGTACTGTCCTGGCCAGCGTCTTGCGAGACGCAACTGAACAAAGTCCGGCAAGTGCGCCAGCGACCATCGATGCCAAAGCCGTTCTGAGTCCGGCTGAATCCATCGCCATGCGTTCAGCCGCCAGCGAATTGGCCGTGTCTTATATGTTAGGTCACAACAATGTCGATGAGGCCAGGGCCTGGTTGTTGTCGCGTTATGCGAAAGACCTGACCAAGCCGGCCTGGGCGCAGCTATCGATCGCCCTGGCCAATCATGACAATACTGAGCTTGACCGCCTGCTGACAACAATGCCGGATTGGTTGCCACGGCTTGACCGAATCGAAGCTTTGCAACGGGTGGGTCGGGTTGCCCAGGCGCAAACCGAATCATTCGAGTTGCTGTCTGCCCAGCCAAATAATGACACCTCGCATCAGCGGGTGGTCGACACGCTAATGGCTGAAAACCAGCCATCGGTCGGTTTGACCACAATCTCTGCTCAGCAGGGTGTGCTCGATTACCGACGCCACCGGCTTGATGGCAGTTTGCTGATTGACCAGCATGCGACGGCTTACGCATTTGCCGAGACCGGTTCTACTAACAGTACCGACCCGGCGATACTGCGCAATGCCGACACCGCCACCCGCCATATTGGTGTTGGCCTGAACTGGACCCGACCCGAGGGCAACTGGATGGCAGAGGTCGCGACCCGCCAGGGCCTCGAATCAAACCCGGCTTTGCGGGCGAAGTGGCAAAGAGCGGTCAGCCCGATGTTGGATGTCAGCCTGAGCGGAGGGATGAACCAGCCGACAACCGAACTGCCCGCTCTGATTGTTGGTGGTCAGAAAGACTATGTTGAAGCACAGACCACGCTAAACCTGACGGGTCGCGACTACCTGACCGGTACGCTCGGCCTGGGTCGGCTGGAGACGCAGCTGGGCACCCGGGTTGGCCGTGTGAATCGCATCAGCCTTGAGTACGGTCATCGCTGGCGTATTGACTATCCCGACATCACCTTGCGGACCCAGCTAACAGCATCGAACTATACAAAAACCAACGTTCTTGATCCGATTATGACCCGTTTAGCACCGTTGGGCGCTTTGAATCCGGTCGACAGTTTTGTTCCGGCAAGCTCTAAACAGTTAGATGTTTTTTTGAATGTTGGTGAATCGATCAGCAACCGTTACACCCGTGCACTGCGTTTATTTGGTGAGGCGGGGTTGAGCTGGAGCACGGTGGGTGGCACCGGATTCAGCTTACGCGGCGGTCTTAGCACGTCGGTGTTTGGTACTGATCGACTCACGTTATATGGGTCGCTGAGCAGTAAATCGCCCGGCAATACCCGGGGTAGTCAGGAGTTCGGTTTGACTTATCGCCTGCATTATTAGTAAGTGTTTCCTTTTCGTCGAAGTGTTGATAACGTGTTTTTCTCTGAATAAAGGGTTGGAAATCGTGGTTCGTAAACTATGGTTGATCGCAGGATTGTCTACGTGGCTTTTGATAGCCAGTTGTACGACCGTCCATGTGCAGCGCGCGCCGTCCACGCTGAACCATCAAGCGACCTGGGCCTTGTTACCGGTCGTCAATCATACGCAAACGCCACAGGCCGGGTTGCGTGCTGAGTCTATTCTTGAGACGTTGGTTCGCTCGCGGGGTGTCTTCGATCTGCACAAGTATCCGACTGAAATAAATTCTGAATCCTTGTTCGAACCGGCGGAACGCGCCGCTGTCGATCGCGGGTTATCGTGGGCACGAAATCTCGAAGCAGACTACGCAATTACCGGTTCAGTTGATGAGTGGCGTTACAAGGTTGGGGTTGATGGCGAGCCAGCCGTTGGCATTTCCCTGCAACTGATCGAGATGCGTACCGGCCGGGTGATCTGGACCGCGGTTGGCAGTAAGACTGGATGGTCACGCGAAGCGTTGTCCGCTGTCGCCCAAAAACTGATCAGTCGCCTTACCCAGCCGCTGACAGCAGGCGCTGGGAATTCCGAATCTGCGGCCCGGACTGTCCCGCCCAAAAAAACGGTAACCAAACAACCCGGCTCCCCCCGGGTAAGCCTTGACCCGGACAGAGACTATCCACCGGCCAGGCCGGCGGCCGCTATGGGTATGCCCGCATCGTCGACATTGCCTGCTGAGGATGTCTCTAAAAATACTACGCCAGCTCCGCGCGAGCGAACCCGGTTGCCGTTCCCGCTTCGCGAGCCCACGGCCGGCCAGAGCGGAGTCTGACCCGCACCGGGTCCTGATCTGATGGCACGCGCCGAACCGCTTGCTGCCAACCCGATTGCGTCGCGGGTCTTTGCGCCAATAGTCCGCGACTGGGAACGGCCGATCGAACTGCTTCGCATCGTGGCAGAGAACCTGATCCTGATCACGGCGGCCCTGATATTCAGTCGCTGGTTATCACCACAGGACCCGTTCGGTATCAACAGCCAGTTCCCGTGGATATGGATTGTTCCGGTGCTGCTGGCCCTGCGTTACGGAACTATCGATGGTGTGCTTGGCGCCGGGGTAATGTTGGCTGCCTGGTTATTGCCGGCGCCGTGGGGAATGACCGGTGGGCCCAACGAACCCACTTTTCCGCAAGAATACTTTCTGGGCGGCCTGGTGTTAGTGCTGGTTGCCGGCCAGTTCGCCGACGTCTGGAACGGGCGACTCAGTCGTATCAGGGCTGCCAATGCTTATCTTGATGAGCGTCTGGTCTCGCTGACCCGCACTCATTACCTGATTCGCTTGTCACACCAGCGGCTTGAACAAGAGTTGTTGGTGCGCCCGGTCATGCTCAGTGATCTGTTGACCGAATTACGTCCCATTACGCCTGAAGATACCGGCAAACTGACCAATGCAGACAACTTGATGCGCATGTTAGCTGGCAGTTGTGAGCTAGAGAACGCCGGCCTTTACCGCATTACGAACGGTGTTGTCGACGCCTCACCGGTTTCGGTAGTTGGTGAAGCATTCGATCTGAACGACAACGATCCGCTCGTGACGATGGCGCTGGAGCAAAAACAATGCGTTCACGTACGGGCTGCTGAAGCAACCCTTTATCACAGCAGTTACCTGGTGTGTGCGCCGGTGCGCGCGAGTTCCGGTGACATGCTGGGCGTGCTGGTGGTGCGGACAATGCCGTTCTTTTCGCTGAACGAGGAAAACCTGCAGTTCATTACCGTATTGCTTGGATACTATGCTGACGGCCTGGCCAAGTCGCGGGCGATTCACCCGATTCACACGCTGCGTCCGAATACGCCACCAGAGTTTGCCCTTGAACTGGTGCGGATGAAGCGTCTGTATGACACCGCGGCAATTGACTCTTCAATTGTTGGTTTCTCGTTTCCGATTGCCAATAATGGTCAGATGTATTTTGATTTCGTGCGCCGTATTAAGCGGGCTACCGACATTGCGTGGGAACTGGAAACTACCAAGCGTCACGTCCTGGTTGTCATGATGCCAATGGCCGGCCCGGCCGCGGTTGAAGGCATGCTGGCCCGTATCGACGGCGCGATCCGCGAGCAATTCGAGATATCGCTGGCGGAAGCCAAGATTGGTGTTCATACCGCCGGTATGTCGGCGGCGGAATGTGAATGGACCCTGGACGACATGTTGAACCGCTGCGGCGTGGATCAGCAAATCGGCTTTGCCCTGCAGGTCTGATTTGACATGTTTATAAAACTCATTATGTTGGCCTTTTCCCTTGAAGGGATGGCATTGTTGATGATGGCCAATAATGGGCCGGGTTTCTGGTCAATGCTGGCCATTTATCTGGTTCATGCGGCCGCGTCTGTCGTCGTCGCCATTGTTGTATGGGGTTTGTATCCAGCGCCAATGCGCTCGCCAAAAATCCCCGTTCTTTGTTTGCTGTTTGTTGCCAATTTCTTTGTACCTTTATTACCGGTCATGATGCGTCTCGGACAGGAAATAGGTAGTCGATATCGCCAACTACATGAAGAAGCGCCGGTTTCGGTTGTGTCTGAACCCGAGTATTCAATTTATCGGGCCACTTCAAGTATGAAGTCGCGCGGCGGCCGAACCCGAACCAAGCTGACCAATTTAAAAGTACCGGTCGCCGATCGGTTGACCGCGCTGCTCGCCATTCAGGAAGCACCGGCGCGAGTCAGCGCAGATTTGTTGCGTCAGCTTCTGGCCGATCCGATTGAAGATATTCGTCTGCTTGCTTACGGAATGATCGATGGCAAAGAAAAGAGCATTGGTGTTCGCATCCTGGCGGAAGAAAGTAAGCTGGAGCGTGAGAATAGCGACGACTCAATTTATGGGTGCAACAAACGGCTTGCCGAGCTGTACTGGGAGCTGGTTTATCAAAAGCTTGTCCAGGGAGACATGATGCGTCACGCCTGTGAGCAGGCTCGCAAGCATGCAAATCAGGCAATCGAGATTCAGCCTGATGATGCCGGCATCTGGTTTTTGCTTACCCGGATTGCCGTCGAGTTGCGTGAGGCTGAACCGGCTCGCGAGGGCCTGGTTCATACAGAGCGCCTTGGTTTTCCGGCGGATCAGTTAGTGCCTTACAAGGCCGAGCTGGCGTTTATCGAATCGCGCTTTGATGAAATTCCCGGGTTTTTCTATCGCTTGCGCAACGTGCCGAGCGCCATCCGCCTGGCGGCTGTCTACAAGTTCTGGACACAGTCATGAGTGAAACCACTTCACTGCCGACCGCTGAACGGGTTGACGTCATGTTGCTGCTTGAAGGCACATTTCCGTATGTGTCCGGCGGCGTATCCAGCTGGGTGAACCAGGTGATCCGGGGTTTTCCCGAGTTGACATTTGGTGCGGTGTTTCTCGGCAGCCGTGCTGATGACTACGGTGACATGCGTTACGAGTTACCGGATAATTTTGTGCACTTACAAGTGCACCATATGCACGATGCCAGCCCGCCACCGGCGGTGGCGTCAGCAAAGGGAAAACCGGCTGCTTTCAAATTCAACCGGGAACTACACGATGCGCTGCGGGCCAGCCGTGAAGACGAAAATGCGCTTGAGGCAACTGCAAAAGCCGGCAAGTTGCTCAAAGATATTATTCCGATGCTTGGTAGCGGTGGTGCGCTGTCCGAAGAAGCATTCATGTATTCCGAATTATCTTGGGACTACATTACCGAAAACTACCGGACGTTTTGTACTGATCCCTCGTTTGTTGATTACTTCTGGACAGTACGCATCATGCATTCGCCGATCTGGATGTTGATGGATATTGCGGAGAACCTGATTCCTGCCGACTGTTATCACACGATTTCAACCGGTTATGCAGGTTTTCTGGGTGCGCTGCTCAAACACAAAACCGGTAAGCCGTTGATTCTCTCTGAGCACGGTATTTATACCAAAGAGCGCAAGATCGATTTGTTTCAGTCTACTTGGATTCGCGACAACCGCGGCATGTTCGAAAAAGACCCAAGTCAGCTTGGCTACTTTCGAAATATGTGGTTGCGCTTTTTCGAAGCAATGGGTCGCATGTGTTACGACGCATCGGACACAATTGTCGCTTTATACGAGAACAACCGCTTGCGGCAAATCGCCGACGGCGCACCGCCGGAACGCACGATGAACGTGGCCAACGGAATCAACCTGCCGCGTCTTGCCGCCCTTCGGGACAAACGCGAATACGGCCCGAATGGTGAGCCGCCGCCAACCCTGTGCCTGATAGGGCGTGTAGTGCCGATTAAAGACATTAAAACCTTTGTGCGCTGCATGAAAACGGTTTGTGATGAAATCCCCGAGGCGGAAGCCTGGATAGCCGGGCCTGAAGATGAAGATCCGGCTTACGCACTGGAGTGCCGCTCGATCGCGATTTCTCTTGGTCTTGAAGATCGGGTGAAGTTCCTGGGGTTTCAGAAAATTGATGAGTTATTGCCCACGGTTGGTATAGGGGTGCTCAGTTCGATCAGTGAAGCCTTACCCCTGGTATTACTCGAGGGTTTCGCCGCCGGAGTACCTGCCGTGGCCACCGATGTCGGGTCTTGTGCCCAGTTGATTTTTGGTCTGGATGATGAAGACAAGGCGCTGGGGGCTTCGGGTGATGTTGTCCGAATTGCTGACCCGGAAGCTCTTGGCCTTGCAATTGCCCGCTTGCTTAAAGATCCGGAAAAATGGCATGCCGCCCAGAAGGCCGGTATCGAACGGGTTGAGAAGTACTACACCCAGGACATGATGTTCGCCAAGTACCGGGCAATTTATGATGAATCGTTGCAGGCGGGCAGGGCGGTAGGCAATACCAAATCTAAGAAGCGCCGCTTTTCTCTGAAGTCGCTGTGCCCCCACGTACCCGGATTGGCTTTGGCAAAGGGCCAGAAACCGAATGCCGTGCCTGCTGACCCCGCACCGGAACAAGTGAATGCATCGCCGGGCACAATCGAGACAAGTGAAGCGAGTAAGGCAACCCGGGAAGTCAATGAAGCCAAAGTACCGTTCAAAGACGAGGTTGACACTGCCTTAAGCGACATAACTGTTGAGCAACAATTGGCTCGTCGCGAAGCGCAACTGCGGGCCGAGGAAAAAGCGATTGCGGATCAAGTCAATGCGTTGTCCAGTGAAGCTGAAAAACTGGCGAGCGCCCTTGATAAAGCGATCTTGGCCCAGGTCGCCGTGGCCAGCAGCGCGGACCGCTTGCCCGGCTTATCCAATGCGGCCCAACCGCCTGAGTTGCCGCGCCATGCGCCCGGGCATACGACTCAACTGAAGTCGACACTTTTTGTTGGGCCTGAAATGCCCGATGCACAGGTTTGCCCCGGTGTGGGCCTGGGCGAGGATAAATATCTGTCCAATACTGATTCGAAGCAAGATGATGTCAAGCCGGTGGATGATCAGCAAAAGGAGCGAGGCTAAGCATGGCAGGTATCGGCTTCGAACTGCGTAAACTGCTGCAGCGCGACTCACTGTTGTCACTGTTGCGTGCCTATGTTTATGCGGGTGTGATCAGTTCGGGTCCATGGGTGTTGTCAATCATCGGTATGGTGATGATTGGGTTTTTCAGTTTTGCAGTTGTTGCGCCAAACTATCTGATTACCCAGTTCCAGGTAACAATTACCAACGTCATTGCCTACAGCCTGATTCTGACCGGTCTGTTGCAACTGGCTTTTACCCGTTTTATTGCGGATCGTTTGTTCGAAAACAAAGCCGATATTGTCGCAGCCAATTATCACGCCATATTGATGCTAATCATTGCAGTGGCGGGGGGGCTGACTTTTATTGTTGCGCTGACCATGTTTCCGCAGCAATCCGTTGCATACAAAGTTTTACTGGTGGCGACCTTTGTAGTGGTTTGCTGCATTTGGATAGCCACCGTTTTCTTGTCCGGTATTAAGCAATACCGGGAAATTGTCTGGCTTTATCTGTTCGGTTACGGTTCGAGCGTGATTGGCGCCTATTTTATGCGCCCGTTGGGTCTCGAAGGTTTGCTCGGTGGGTTTTTAATTGGTCAGCTGCTGTTATTCACCGGGATTCATGCGTTGATCATTCGCAATTTTCGCACCCCGGTTGGTATGCGTTTCGAAGTGTTCGACAAGAAACTGCGCTATCCGACCCTTATGTGGATTGGTTTTCTCTACAACCTTGGTGCCTGGATCGACAAGATGATCTTCTGGTACTTCCCACCGACATCCACATCAATAATTGGCCCGCTGCGGGCGTCGGTTATTTACGATTTGCCGGTGTTTCTTGCCTACTTGTCAATTATTCCGGGGATGGCAGTTTTTCTGGTGCGCATCGAAACCGATTTTGTTGAACACTACGATGGCTTTTACTCGGCAGTGCGCGATGGTGGTTCACTCGAAGCAGTGGAGAAGCATCGCAATGGAATGGTTGAAACCGTGCGCAACGGCATGTTTGAAATTATCAAGATCCAGGCGATAGCCGTGTTGCTGCTTTTCGTGGTCGGTGACCGCTTGTTTGGCTGGTTCCAGATCTCCGATCTGTACTTGCCACTATTGTACGTACAGACTATTGCTGCCGCGTTGCAGGTCCTGTTTTTGTCAATTCTGACCGTTTATTTTTACCTGGATAAAAGGGTTGTGGTGCTGGCCTTGTGTGCATTGCTCGTGGTTGGAAACGCCGTGCTGACCCTTGGTTCGCTGATGCTTGGCCCGGTTTACTATGGCTACGGCTTTGCGCTGGCTATGTTGATTTGTGTGCTCATCGGCTTTAAAGCACTGGAACGCAGCTTCAGCCGGCTCGAATATTCGACCTTCATGCTCCAGTAGTGATGCATTTGTGCACCACCCCGTTATAGAATGTCGCCTCTTAGAGAGGAGGCATCATGGCGGCAAATCGTCGGTCAGAAAATATTACCCAGGGTGTGGCACGCGCACCTAACCGCTCCATGTATTACGCCATGGGGTACAAAAAGTCCGATTTCTCCAATCCGATGATTGGCATCGCCAACGGGCACAGCACAATTACGCCGTGTAATTCCGGTTTGCAAAAGTTGTGTGATGCCGCTGTTGAAGCGGTTCGCGCGGCCGGCGGCAATCCGCAAACCTTCGGTACGCCAACCATCTCAGATGGTATGTCGATGGGCACCGAGGGGATGAAGTATTCTCTCATCAGCCGTAAAGTAATTGCTGACTGTGTCGAAACTGCCGTGCAAGGCCAGTGGATGGACGGGGTCATGGTCATTGGTGGCTGCGACAAAAACATGCCAGGCGGCATGATGGGCATCATGCGCTGCAACGTGCCCGCCATTTACGTTTATGGCGGCACAATCAAACCGGGTAAGTGGAAAGGTCAGGATCTGAACATCGTGTCGGTATTCGAGGCGGTTGGTCAGTTCTCACAAGGAAAGATGTCCCAGGAGGATTTTGACGGCATTGAGATGAATGCCATTCCCGGCACCGGATCTTGTGGCGGCATGTACACCGCCAACACCATGTCTTCATCGTTTGAAGCCCTGGGCCTGAGCCTGCTCGGTTCATCTACCATGGCGAACCCTGACGACGAAAAAACCCAGTCAACCGCGGAATCTGCCCGGGTGCTGATTGATGCCGTTAAGGCTAACCGCCGCCCGAGGGATATCGTTACTCGCAAGTCGCTTGAAAACGCCGTGGCATTAATCATGGCGACCGGCGGTTCCACCAATGCCGTTTTGCACTACCTTGCCATTGCCCATGCGGCGCAAATCGAATGGACTATCGACGACTTCGAGCGGGTTCGCCGGAAAGTGCCGGTGATTTGCGACCTGAAGCCGTCGGGGACTTACCTGGCCACCGACTTACATCAGGCCGGCGGTATTCCGCAGGTTATGAAAGTCTTGTTGTCCGAGGGATTGCTGCATGGCGATTGCATGACAATTACCGGGCGCACGCTTGCGGAAGAACTCGAGTCGGTGCCGGCGACCCCAGCAACCGATCAGAAAGTGATTTTCCCGAAAGACAAGGCGCTGTACGACGCAGGGCATCTGGCCATTCTTAAAGGTAATTTATCCCCCGAGGGCTGCGTTGCCAAGATCACCGGCCTGAAAAACCCGACGATCACCGGCCCGGCCCGGGTCTATGACGATGAGCAATCAGCGTTGAAGGCCATCATGGACGGCAAGATTGTTGCCGGCGATGTCATGGTTTTGCGCTACCTGGGCCCCAAGGGTGCACCGGGTATGCCTGAAATGCTGGCCCCGACATCAGCACTGATTGGTGCCGGTCTGGGTGAGTCGGTTGGTCTGATTACCGATGGCCGTTTCTCGGGTGGTACCTGGGGCATGGTAGTTGGTCACGTCGCCCCGGAAGCGGCCGCCGGTGGGCCAATCGGTCTGATCGAAGAAGGTGACTCAATTACCATCGATGCTCGTGAGCTGGTGCTGAATCTGAATATCGACGATGCGCAAATGGCGGCGCGGCGCAAGGCCTGGTCACCACCCAAGCCGCGTTATACCCGGGGTGTACTCGGTGAGTTTTCGCGCATGGCCAGTTCGGCGAGTCGCGGTGCGGTTACCGACGACGATACTTAAGAGGCCAGTAAACGGCTTGGGCTTTCAGCGCTTGGGGCGCTGTGGCTCGGCAAAGGCTTTTTGAATCCGCAGGCGCTTGGCTTCATCCGTTTTGGCTTCTTTTTCCTTCTTGCGCTTGTCCAGACCAAGGGCGCTTTCAATTGCTTCAAACCACAGAAAGGCAAGTAGCAACGGCGTCAGTACCCACAACCACGAAAGTTGTGCTACCGGGGAAATCTCCAGGATTTTTGCTGCCAGCAGGGCAACTCCGAGCCAGACCAGAAACATCACGTTCTCCGTATTCAACCGTCATTAGTTCCGCAGTTTGGCGGTTTGCATTCGCCCGCGGGGGGTACGCAGGACACTAGGCGGCACAGAACGGACAGGCGGCATTGCGGTGGCTGGGTTTTAGCGCTGGTCGGGTGGTCAACCCCCGTACTCAGGCCTGCGTTACAATTAGCAGAGTTTCCAAGGAGTCACAAATGACAAAAAAAATGATTGCCGTCGTGGTTGCCGCCGGCCTGTCTCTGAGCGCCGGTTTTGCCCATGCGGATGCGGGCCTGGCCAAGGCGAAAAATTGCACGGCCTGCCATGCAATGGACAAAAAACTGATCGGCCCGGGGTTTAAGTCAATTGCCGAAAAATACAAGGCCGACGCTGGTGGGCCGGCCAAACTGGTGAAAAAGGTATTGGCTGGGGGTGTCGGGGTCTGGGGTCAGGTGCCCATGCCGCCAAACCCACAGGTCACCGAGGCTGAAGCTCAAATTCTGGTTGCTTGGATTCTTGCGATGTAAGCCACGATGTAAACCGGTAAGTGAGTTTCATCTTATAAAAAAAAGGGCGCCAATCGGCGCCCTTTTTTATGCCAGGTGGCTCGTGCTGCCAGGGCTATCGATAGCCGCGAATTCATCCCATGCTGCTTGTCCGCGGTCTGTCTGCCGTCTGTCCGTATAAACGGCCCGTCAGGCCGTATCAACAAGCCAAACCGCGGCCGCCCAACTACAGTCCGTTCTGTCGGATTTGTCTTCGGACGGATCTGGCAAGTCTCCTCCTCCAGCCTACGAGTACCTGTTTCCTCCCTGGCTGGTTTGCCCCGGTTCTTCCGGGGCCTTTTTTTGGGTGTTCGATTCGATGTTCCGTACTCAATTTTGGAACAGTCTTTATCTGAGCATCCAAAAAACGGTTTAAGCCTTTTTCTTCTTGCCGGCCTGCGCTGCTCTGAGCTTACTGCCGATGCGTAGCCGCAACGCGTTGAGCTTGATAAAGCCGTCCGCATCTGCCTGGTTGTAGGCGCCGCCGTCATCATCCATGGTGGCAATACGCTCATCAAACAGAGAATTCGCTGAGCTTCGGGCAAGCACAATGACGTTGCCCTTATAGAGCTTGATCACCACGGTACCGTTGACCCCGGCTTGCGTCTGGTTAATCAAGTGCTGCAGGGTTTCGCGTTCCGGCGACCACCAGTAGCCGTTGTAGATCAGCTTGGCGTAACGCGGCATCAAGTCGTCTTTGAGGTGCGCCACTTCACGATCCAGGGTGATCGACTCAATCGCACGGTGGGCTTTCAGCAAAATAGTGCCACCAGGGGTTTCGTAACAGCCACGGTTCTTCATGCCAACGTAACGGTTCTCCACTAGGTCGAGCCGCCCAATGCCGTGTTTACCGCCGAGTTCGTTAAGTTTCAGCAACAACTCGTGGGCTTTCATTTTCTTGCCGTCGATGGCCACCAGGTCGCCACCGGCAAAGTCGAGTTCGACTATCTGCGCCTTGTTTGGCGCTTTCTCCGGTGACACGGTCCAGCGCCACATACCAGTTTCCGGCGGCGGGACTGCCGGGTCTTCCAGTACACCACCTTCGTAAGAAATATGCAAAAGGTTGGCATCCATCGAAAACGGCGCCGGGCCGCGTCGCTTTTTAAAGTCAACGGCAATACCGTGCTGGTCCGCATAAGCCATGAGTTTCTCTCGGGATAACAAATCCCACTCGCGCCACGGGGCGATGACTTTCACTTCTGGCATTAACGCGTAGGCACCGAGCTCAAAACGTACCTGGTCGTTCCCTTTGCCAGTGGCACCGTGGGAAACGGTATCTGCGTTTTCCTTGCGGGCAATTTCAATCAATCGCTTGGCAATCAACGGGCGGGCAATCGAGGTACCGAGTAGGTATTCACCTTCGTAAACCGTATTGGCCCGAAACATCGGGAAAACAAAATCACGAACAAACTCTTCACGTAAGTCGTCGATATAAATTTTCTTAACCCCGGCGGCTTTGGCCTTGGCGCGCGCTGGTTCAACTTCTTCGCCCTGACCAATATCAGCGGTAAAGGTGATGACCTCACAGTTGTACGTGTCTTGCAACCATTTCAGAATTACCGAAGTATCCAGTCCGCCGGAATAGGCCAGCACGACTTTCCTGGCTTTACTCATTGCTTTTTGCTCATTGTTGTTTTGCTCATTGTCTTTTTCTTCCCGCGGATAGATCGAATTAAACTGGTGGACTCATTTAGTGTTCAGTGACTATGTGACGCAGTAACCAAGCGACGCAGTAACCACGCGACACCGTGCCACCGGGTATTTCGCCAAACTGATCGGAAACCGCTGAGTCAGCTAGAATCCGACCTGACAAAAACCCGGCATTATCCAGCATCGTTCGCCAGTGTGGCAACAAGCCAGCTAAAACAGAGAAGTCTTTGAGCCCAGAACCGTCTGCCGGCGAACCACATGTCTTTACTTATCGCCCGTTTGCGATCTTCTGGGCCAGCCGGGTTATTGGCGGCCTGGCGCTGCAAATGCAGGTTGTGGCCGTTGGCTGGCAGGTTTACGAACTGACTGGCGACCCGCTGGACCTTGGCCTGGTTGGCCTGATTCAGTTTTTTCCGTCAATTATCCTGCTATTGCTGGTAGGCCAGGTGGCCGATCGGATGAACCGGCGCTGGGTTGTCTTCTTTGCGCGGATACTCCTGGCGCTTGCGGTCAGCGTACTAGTCGTCGCGTCGGCAACCGGTCAGATCAGTCGCGACCTGATCTTTGTGGTGGTGTTTTTCATTGGCATTGCCCAGGCTTTTCACATGCCCACCTCGCAGGCGATGATACCCGGCCTGGTGCCTGCGGCTGCGTTGCCCAAAGCGATAGCCTGGGGTTCGATTGGTTTTCAAAGCGCGTCGATCATCGGCCCGGCGATCGGCGGCCTGCTGTATATCGCCGGGCCGACAACAGCTTACTCGGTCTGTCTCGTCCTGCAGCTGCTGGCTGCCGGATTAATCCTGGCGGTCAAATACCAGCGGCCCAGCCGGCGGCGTGAGCCGCTCAATGCCGAGAGCTTGTTCGGCGGGTTTACCTTCATTCGCTCGCATCCGGTAATTCTTGGCGCAATTTCGCTCGATTTATTTATGGTCTTGCTCGGCGGCGCAACCGCGCTGATGCCGGTTTTTGCCCGGGAGGTCTTGTTAACAGGGCCCCTTGGCCTGGGCTTGTTACGTGCGGCGCCGGGGGTTGGTGCGGTTGGCATGGCCATCGTTTTTTCGCGCTGGCCCATTCGCCAGCGGGTAGGGCGGTGGATGACGGTTTCAGCGATTGGCTTTGGATGTTCGATCATCGGCTTTGGCTTGTCTGCCTATCTGCCGCTGTCGTTATTTTTCCTGGTGTCCCTGGGTGCCTTCGACATGATTAACGTGGTGATCCGCCAGTCGATTGTCCAGCTTGATACACCTGATGAGATGCGGGGCCGGGTTTCTTCAGTGAGCACCGTGTTTATCGGCGCATCCAATCAGCTGGGTGAATTTGAGTCCGGGTTGACCGCCTCGCTTTGGGGGGCGGTACCAGCCACCATCGTGGGGGGCTGTGGCACCGTCCTGGTGGCCTTGCTCTGGATTCGCCTGTTCCCGGCATTATGGAATCGCGATCGACTAATCCGCTCTGACCCGGGGCCGGGGTGAAATCTACGGGTATCAAAGGGTATTAAAAGGGGCAAAGGGTTTTTGGTCGACCTCCCGTATACTTTTCGCGTTTCGAGCCTGGACTCAGTTAAAACCCGGCTCGCCTTCGTCGCCAGCAATGGCCAACGGGAGAAAATCTTGGCTGAAATGTCGTATCGCCGCTTAGGCGAAAGTAATCTGCGCGTATCCCCACTTTGCCTTGGGACAATGATGTTTGGCGATCAGACCGAGGCGCCGGCGGCGGCTAATATTGTTGCCAACGCCCGCGACATCGGGGTGAATTTTATTGATACCGCCGATGTTTACACCAAAGGAGCGTCCGAGAAAATGCTGGCCCCGCTCATCCGGGACGAACGTCAGTGGTGGGTGGTCGCCAGCAAGCTGGGCAACCGGATGGCGGATGGCCCAAATGATGGCGGTTACTCTCGTCGCTGGATGCTGCAGTCGGTTGAAGACAGCCTGCGCCGGCTTGATACCGATTACCTCGACATTTTGTATATGCATATCGATCGTGAACACGATTCACTTGAAGAGCCACTGCGGGCTATGCAAGACTTAATCGCCCAGGGGAAAATTCGTTATTACGGTATTTCTAATTTTCGGGGCTGGCGCATTGCCGAGATGAACCGGATTGCTGAATCGATCGGTATGCCGGGGCCGGCTGTTCTGCAGCCGTATTACAACCTGCTGAATCGCCAGCCCGAAGTTGAAGTTCTGCCGGCATGTGATTATTTTGGAATGGGGGTTGTGCCATACAGCCCCATCGCGCGCGGTGTGTTAACCGGTAAATACAAACCCGGTGAGAAACCTGCCGATGGCACCCGGGCCGCCCGCAATGACCGGCGCATTATGCAAACCGAATGGCGCGAAGAATCGCTGGTGATTGCCCAGCGCCTGAACGAGCATGCACAACAACGTGGCATCACCCTGGCTCAGTTTGCGACCGCCTGGGTACTGGCAAACGACATTGTTACCTCGGTCATCGCCGGGCCGCGCACGCTGGAGCAGTGGCAGGGATATGAAGGCGCACTGGCCTACCAGTGGACAGCCCAGGATGAAGCCCTGGTTGACGAACTGGTACGCCCGGGTCATGCGTCAACTCCCGGTTACCACGACCCTCAATATCCGTTCTTCGGACGCCGGGTGGACGTGGTTGAATAGTTCGTGGTGGCTTGATCGTCGCTTCGGGTTGGCCCCGTGATTCGAGCGGCACTGCGATTACTAGTTGTTTTTGGGGTTGTCTGGTTTCTGAGCTTGCACTGGGAGGGCGCGTTTGCGTTCACCCAGGGCGGTTTGCGACTGGTTTCGGCTCAGCTTGCCCCGGTGCCCGGTGCGTTACACGGAATGGCAGTTTTTGGACTGGTTGCGCTGGCCTGGACGCTCGTGCAGTTGCCGCTGTGGATTTGTACTGTTCGGGTTGACCGGTTTCGGGGGCCGCGGCGTCATCCGTTTGCCCGGCTTGCGTTGCGCCGTCACCTGCAGTTTCGTCCCCGGCGTTTTATCAGCCTGCTCATATTGCAGTTGCTGGGTTTGCTGCTTGTGTTGCGGGCTTTGCCTTTGGTGTTTGAGCCAGGGGCTACCGAGGTGCCGGCCTGGATGTCTATTGCACAGCAGTTGTCCGACCGGGATACCTGGATCTTCTACGGCATAATTCACCTGGTGGCGATATTGGTCGGCTGGACTGGCTTGCTGGTCATTGCCGAGATTTTCGCCGGCCGCAGTCGTAACCCGTACGGTTTTTATCGATACCAGTTTGAGCATGCGCCGGTTAGTCGGATGTTGGTTCGACTGATTGCGTTTGGTGTTTTTCCCGTCGCTGCTTTTGCAGCAACTTCTCATGCTCATGCAATGCATGCCACCGTGGTGATCGCCTGGCTGGTGGCAATGATAGTGGTGGCTTTGCTGGCCCAGGTGATCACCTTGATTGGCGAATCGCGCAACGAAGCGTGGCTGCGACAACTCGACCGTGGATACGCCGGAAACGAGGCGGTTGCCTCACTGCGCGAACACAGCATTCGGTTTCTTCATCCCGGTCTGGCCGTTGTCCCTGCGCCGACCGACACTGACCACGAAGGCCTCGGTGCAGAGTCGGCCGGCGCAGTTGACCCATGGTCGAAACCTGGGTCGACGTCGGCACCGGGTTTGCCGCAGTCGTTTCCCCAGGCTATCGGTGACATCAGGTCGAGCACAGACACCGGGGTTGATCCGGCCAATGATGATGAAGAGGAAAGATCGTCCGGTGATACAACGGGCCGCGCTGGCGGCTGGCGCCACTGGCTGTTCGGTATGCGCCCGTGGATGGCTGGCCTGGCTATTGTGATTGCAGCAAGTGTTTTGTCATTTGCTTATCAGTGGATGATTCTGCCGTCTGGCCAGGAGACACGCATGCTGGCGCAATCCGCCCATATCCATGTACGGCGCAGCGATGGTGAACCCTTTGAGCTGACCCTGCTGGGTACGCGTTACGACTACAGCCTGAATACTGGAATCGAAAACGTCTCGCAGCACTTTATTGATGCCGTGATCGCCAGCGAAGATCACCGCTTCTTAGAGCACGGGGTCATTTATAAGCTCAGCAAATTTGGGCAAGCGGCCCTGCGTTGTGTCTGGCGCGCTGCCAACCCGTTTGCGCAGTCGGGTGGTTGCCGCGGCAACAGTACGATCGGCCAGCAACTGGCGCGCAATCTGTTTATTTCCGAAGAACGGTCCTTGTTACGCAAGTTCAAGGAACTGGTCTGGTCGATAAAGATGGAGTTCAGCCTGAGCAAACAGGAAATCCTCGAGGCCTATTTGAATCGGATCTATCTTGGCAAAGGAAACTTTGGCGTTGAGATGGCGTCGCGCAGCTATTTTGGCAAGTCGGCGTTGCAGTTGAATTTGCATGAGTCGGCCTTGCTGGCTGCAGCGGTTAAACGCCCGACATGGAATCTGCAGCAAGACAAAGCCGGGGCAATTGCGCGCGCCAAAACCATCATGCTGGTCATGCGACGTTATGGTTTTGCCCCACCATCAGCGCAGTTCCCCGATGATTTTGTTCCCCGCCCGGGAAGCCGGCCTCTGCGAAAACCGTATCTCGGGCACTTGTGGCAATGGATAAAACCGCGGGTCGAGCACGTGATGGCCTCTGTGCCGGCTGGTGACTATAAGCTGTTGACTACTCTCAATGCAGAAGTGCAGGTTTATGCGCGGCGCCGTTTATCCGACACCATTCGCAGCATGCAGGCGCAAGGTGTTGAAGTTAGTCAGGGAGCGGTGGTGGTGATGCGACCAAACGGAGAGGTACTGGCCATGGTCGGCGGGATTGGTGACGACGTTGGTGGCCGCGGAGTAAACCGGGCAAAACGCACGGATGGCTTGTTTGCCCGGCCGCCGGCATCAGCTTTCAAGCCGCTGGTCTACCTTGCGGCGCTGGAAAACGGCTTATCTCCCGATTCGGTTATTGCAGCCGGGCCGGTACAAATCAACGTGCCGGGCAGTGGCGTATATGCCCCGGTCAATCATGATGGCAAGGTATATGGCATGGTTTCTCTGAATGACGCCCTGGTCCATTCAATCAACACAGCGGCGGTTCATTTATTGCACGACCAGGTGGGTTTCGATCACTTGTTTGATGTAGCGCAGCGCCTGGGCCTGGATACTTCGGGTTTCGATCGCCAGTGGGGCCTGGCACTTGGTCAAAACGGCGTACCGGTAGTCGGTATGGCGGGTGTCTATGCGACTTTTGCCAATGGTGGCCACCGGGTAACGCCCCATGCGTTTCTGGCTGTGACCGATGACGACGGCCGCAGTGTCTGGCGAAGAGGCGCAGCGCAAGGTGAACGAGTGTTCCGCGGCGAGACCATACACGCGCTGAACGCCATGCTTGAGAAGGCCGTGTCAGACGGCACCGGCGCGCGGGCACGGCTGCGATTTGAGCCGCAAGACCGCATTGCAGGCAAAACGGGTACTGGTGACGGTTTTGTCGATGCCTGGTTCATTGGTTATACCGCGGACGTTGTGATCGCGGTCTGGCTCGGGAATGACCGGCCAACATCAATGACCAATACCTATGGTGGCGGTGCACCCGCCCGGATCTTTAATGCGATCTTGCACGACCTGGACCAACATACCAACATTGTTGATTTGCGCAAGCCGCTGCCGTAAACGGGGCGCTTAGTCATTTACTGAGTCGCAAACCAGGCGGCAAGACCGGCGATTTCATCATTGCTAAGCGCACCCGCAACATTTTGCATTACCGAATTCGTACGGGCTTTTTGTTTAAACGCATGCATCGCAGCCACGAAGTCATCGACCGGCCATCCGGTTATGGACGGAATGCCTTTATTCGATCCGTCCGCCTGATGGCAGGTAACGCAGTTGCTGGCCAGATACTCCCCAAACTCCGGGTCTCCCTTGATTGCCAGTATCTCGGGCGATACCGGCGGATCACTGGCAATGGCAGTTTGAGGGGCACCGTCACCACTGGCCGCGATCCGAGCGAGCACGGCAACAATTGCTGCACGCTGTGCCGGATCTTCCACCTTGATGGCCATCCGCGTCCCGGGCAACATTTGCGCCGGGTCGATCAGGAATTGGTCAATGGATTCTGCGTTCCAGATCAGGCCGGACTTCCCAGCCTGAACTAACGCAGGGCTGAACTCGAAGTCGGATACGGCGCCGGCTGGTCTGCCAACAATGCCATTGAGGTGTGGCCCAATACCGTGTTGGGCGTCCGGGCCAATGGCGTGGCAGGCAAGGCAGACTGTCATCGCTGCTGTCTTGTCTGCATCGCTTGCAGCCAAAACGAAACCAGCTTGTGCAAGCAACCAAGTGCAAATAAAGACGATCAGGGCTCTAACTTTGTTCACAATACGTCACTCTATAGCTGGTGATGTGACTTGGTTGACGGACCACGTTTGGGTTTTTCCGCAGACTGAAAGCCACTGGCCAGCTGGATTGCGCTTTTCTGGCCGTTGTTATCGGTGTCGAATGTCATCGCGATACGGTTACAGGCAGAACGGCAGATTTCAATCAGGGTTGGGTCATTGACACGGTAGTAAATAAAATTGCCGTCCCGGCGTCTGGACAGAACCCCGGCGTTATAGAGCAAACTCAGGTGTCGTGACACGTTGGCCTGGTTCGCGCCGCTGGCTTTGACGATGTTGCTGACTGATTGCTCTGACTCGCAGATTGCGTGAATGATGCGTAGGCGCATCGGCTCGGACAGCAAGCCAAAATAGCGGGCAACCCCTTCCAGCACCTGATTGACAGCGGCCTCGTCATCAGCGGGAATTGTTGCGGAATTCTTAGGCATTGGGCATTACCTTCGTTGGCCGGCCAATTCGGCCAGAGTGCACATATGACTATATTAGCGGATAGGTATACCAAACTGCCAAACAGTTATTAACCGCCTCAGCCCCAGCCTGTCTACAATAAGCTGCTGATTGTATTGGTGGCGCCTTCTGCGCTTCCCACGCTTTCCGAATTATCGGATGCGCCGTTTGCACCCTTTACCTTTTATGTACGCGCCACCTATCGATTCGGGCCGACATTCGATTAGCCTGCTGTTCCAAGTCAGCTTTCGCCGGAGACCGTCATTGTGGAGTTAGAACCGATCAACCCGATGGTAATCGTGGGTTGTGCATTTTTAATCGGCGCCCTTTTTGGTTACGCCGGTAATAAATCAGATTTTTGCACAATGGGGGCTATTTCAGACGTCGTCAACATGGGCGACTGGACCCGCATGCGCATGTGGTTTGCGGCCATTGGCATGGCCATTGTCGGCGTGGCCTTACTGCAAGCCACCGGCGCAGTAAATTTTCAAAACTCTTTGTACGCCACTGCCCGATTGCCCTGGTTGTCTCATATTGTGGGCGGGGTGGCGTTTGGAGTGGGCATGACCCTGGCCTCGGGCTGTACCAGCAAAACCCTGATTCGCCTCGGCGGCGGTAACCTGAAGTCGATAGTCGTGTTTGTTGTCCTGGCGATCTCCGCCTACATGACCTTAAAAGGTTTGTTTGGCGTCTGGCGGGTTGCCTACCTTGATCCAATCGCCACCGAGTTGTCCACATCCCAGTTGTTACCGCAGGTATTGGCGGGTCAATGGGGGCTCAGCGGGGTTCAGGTCTGGTTGCCGCTGTTGATTGGCACCGGCTTCCTGGCATTCGGTTTGTGGAGCGCCGAATCGCGCGTGTCAGTGGCGTTGCAAGGCGGGTTGGGCACTGGTGTGTTGGTCGTACTCGGCTGGTACCTGACAGGGCATGTCGCCCATATCGCCGAGCATCCCGAGACGCTCGAAGCGGCTTACGTTGCGACCACCGGAAACCGTCCGGAATCGTTGTCCCTGGTTGCGCCGTATGCTTACACGGTCGAACTACTGATGTTCTGGAGTGACGCCAGCCGCCATGTGACGTTTGGTATTGCAGTCGCCCTGGGTATCGTGACCGGGTCGTTTGTGTATGCGATATCGCACAACAGCTTTCGGGAAGAATCGTTTCCGAACGCCGCTGATCTGAAGCGCCACCTGGTTGGGGCCGTACTAATGGGTTTTGGCGGCATTACCGCCTTGGGTTGCACGATTGGCCAGGGTTTGACCGGGGTGTCGACGCTGAGTATTGGTGCCTTCATCACCCTGGCCAGCATTATCGCCGGTGCGGCTATCACCATGAAAATCGACTACTGGCGCCTGATGCGGGAAGCCTGAAAGTGGAGCCTTGACATTGGGCCCGGTCGCGCATTTGAATCTGTCGGTTGTGTATGTCATGTTGGCATGACAAACTGACAGTTGTCATGACGCAGGTTACGTGACTGTGGGGATCGCCGCTGTGGGCCATGAAGAGAATGATTACGCAGATGGCCGTTTTTTACAGCAGGGGGCAGACTTCGCCTCAGTTGTGAGCCTCAAAATCCGACCCGCGGCTGTTGGCACGAAAAATGCATCTTTATTCAGATGGCAGAATTCGGCGGTAAACATCATGAATCCGTCAGGCTTGTCGCCAGAGAAAGTAATTACAAGCAGAAAACACAAAAGCGGTAAACAACCAAGGAGACTACTAATGAGGATTAACCGACGCGGTTTCATCAGCGCCACCGGCGGCGCAGCACTGGCGTTTTCGGTGCCCAATGTCATCGGTAAGGCCAAACCTACCGTCG
>JBAUID010000098.1:0-1924 GCA_049680625.1 Burkholderiaceae bacterium
TTGTCAACGACAGTCCGAACTATGACGGCAGTGGGCGTGCGGATATCCGGTTTGGCCAGGGCCCGGACGGCACCTTGTACATCATGAGCAAACGCAACGGGACTATTTATCGTATTGCAAACAGCCGCCCGGAATAACGCGGCAAATACCCGTAGTCCCGGTATTGAATCGAGGTTGGTTGGTGGTGCTGCGGATATAGTCAGCGAATACGAAGACTCGGACTTCGGAGACTCGTATCCTATGTCACCACCGCAGTCACCACCGTAGTCACCACCAAAGGAACCATCGCATGCGGACACTGACCACTATTTCTATTGCCGCTATTGGCACCCTAAGCTTCGTTGGCATGGCCGTGACAAACCCTGCCCTTGCGGCCAATCCGTTTACCGTTCAAGCCATTGCAAAATTTGATCAACCCTGGGCAATGACCTTCCTGCCTGACGGTCGGATGCTGGTTACTGAGAAACCGGGCCAGCTCTGGATCGTGACAACTAACGGACAGGTTTCACCGCCAATAACCGGTGTGCCACAAGTTGCCTACGGCGGCCAGGGTGGATTGGGTGACGTTGTATTACACCCCAACTTCGCCAGCAACAACTGGGTCTATCTGAGCTTTGCCGAAGCGGACAACAGCGGACTAAAAGGTGCCGCTGTGGCCCGCGCAAAACTCAATCTGAACAATGATGACGCGCCAACGCTCGAGAACCTGTCGGTTATCTGGCGGCAATATCCAAAAGTGAGTGGCAGCGGGCACTACGGCCATCGAATTGCGTTTTCACCCGATGGCTACTTGTTTATCAGCTCAGGCGAACGACAGAAATTCACACCCGCACAGGACATGGCCCAGAACCTTGGAAAAATGATCCGGCTAAATGACGATGGCACGGTGCCCGCTAGTAATCCGTTTTTTAGCCAGGGCGGCGTTGCTGCTCAGGTTTGGTCGCTTGGGCATCGTAATCCGCTTGGGCTCGCCTTTGACGTCAAAGGCGAACTCTGGAGCCATGAAATGGGGCCGCGCGGTGGCGACGAACTCAATCTGATAAAGCGCGGTGGCAACTATGGTTACCCAATAGTTTCGGACGGCGATCACTATAGCGGCAAAGACATACCAGATCATTCGACCCGACCTGAATTTAACGCACCACTTATTGCCTGGACCCCGGTTATCTCACCGGGCGGGTTGGTATTTTACACCGGCGATAAATTTAAAGCGTGGCGCGGCAACGCACTGATAGCGGGTTTGTCGTCCCGCGCGCTAATTCGGGTTTCGTTTGACGGTAACAACGCGCGCGAAGTCGAACGCTTTCCGATGGGCCAGCGAATTCGCGAAGTGGAGCAAGGGCCCAATGGCAACCTGTGGTTACTTGAAAACGGGCCCGGCGGCCGGCTTCTTAAATTAACTGAGAAAAATTGAGTCAGGGCAGCCATCGGGAACCGTTTTCCGTCTGTGAGAGCAAATAAAACGAACTGGCGCTTACCAAGCGCCACCTACTACTTCACTTACCACCTTTTAATTGGTTAACCAGCGTCTTGTGCCAGGCTGACTGCGCCAGGCGGACTATTTCGCAGGCTGGACAATCAATCACGTCGAAGCCTTAGCTCAGCGTCTTCATGAGTGTTTTGCCCTCGTTCATCTTGGCAAAAGCGCCGCCCAGTTTCTCAAGCGCATCTTTGGGAATACCACGCGAGGCACGCATCACCGTGCAAATCGACGACCAGCGACCACTAACGACAGCAGGATGACCTTTGGCTCCATCCCAGTTGCTTGCCAGCTCATGCGCGTTCCAGTTGCAGGTCAATGATCCGATGCTCCTTGAGAAATTGGGCAATGATTTTGGCTTGCATCGTGTCGATCACCCGGCAAACCAGTCGCGATCAGCGCATCCGACACAAAGTCCACCAAGCCGTCGCGCAGAAGATCTTC
>JBAUID010000099.1:0-14910 GCA_049680625.1 Burkholderiaceae bacterium
AAAACCCTCAGGCCCAGGAGTTGTTTCTCAAACTGACCGAAGATGCCCACGTGGTTGTTGAGTCTTACCGGCCGGGTGTGGCTAAACGCCTGGGCATCGACTACGCCGCTGTCCGTGCCCGGTCACCACATATTGTTTATTGCTCAATCAGTGCGTTTGGGCAGGAGGGGCCGCTCGCCAATCGGGTTGCCCACGATATTGCGGTTGAAGCACAGGCCGGCATTGCCAGTCTGAATCTGGGGCATGACAACAAGCCGACCCTGCCCTCAATCGCCCTGGCTGATATGTCGGCATCGCTGATGTCGCTGTCAGCAATCCTGATGGCTTTGTACCGCGCGCGCGAAACCGGGCAGGGAGACTACTGCGATATGGCCATGTACGATACGTTAATGGCCTGGACCCCAAACATTACCAGCCGGGTTTTTGCTGAAGGTAAATCCCCCGATCCCAAAAACGAGCGAACCTGGGGCGGCAACGCGATGTATCAGCTTTACGAAACCAGGGATGGACGATGGCTTGCCATTGGCGGTTCAGAGCCGAAGTTTGCCCGCAACCTGATGACCGCGCTTAAGCGTGAAGACTTGATTGCGTCCTGCGTCGGTGAACCCGGCCCTACCCAAGAGCCTGCAAAAGTTTTTCTGCGGGACACTTTTAAAGCGCAGCCGCTGGCCCACTGGGAAACCTGGCTCGACGGTATGGATGTGTGCTGGGCGCCGGTCAACAGCTTGAAACAAGGTTTTGATCATCCGCATACCGCGGCCCGGCAAATGCTGTTGTTCGACGACAAAGGCAATGAACACATCGGTGTGCCGATGAAGTTCATCAATGAGCCGGCCAGGCCAACGCTGGTCACACCGGGGCTGGGTGAACACAACCGGCAGATCAGCGAAAACCTTGGTTTCGATTTTGCCAGTCTTGATGCGAAAGGGGTTTTTGGCAACTAGTCTGGGTTGGTTCGATTTGGGTCTGAAATTCGAAACTGTTTCTAAGAAGCGCACCGCCTGGATGAACGGCGAGTTACGATGCCAGTCAATAGTAGGTGACAATGCCCGCGGGAATCGTGAATTTTACAGAATGCGACTTCCACAGAAATTCAACGAAGGTGAGGCGCTTGCGCAGATACGGGACGAACGGCACGGCCAGGTTTGATGTCGAATACGATTATGTTGTTGTTGGGGCCGGCTCAGGCGGTTGTGTTCTTGCCAGTCGCCGGTCGGCCAGATCGGACCTCAACGTCTTGCATCCGGAGGCCGGGCCGGCTGACTGGAATCCGTGGATATATATTCGATCGGTTACTACTGAACAATGGTAAACCCCAGGCTTAACCGGGGCTACGACACGGAAGTCGTCGAGTCAGCCGGTAATCGCACATTTGACTGGCCGCGGGGAACCGTGCGGAACCGAAAGAATCTTCATATTCAGACTAATAGTCTGGTTCGAAGGCTCGTCATAAAGAACCGACGGGTAGTCGGCGTCGATCTCGATCAAGGTGGTACGCGTCAGTTGAATCGCGCACGCCGCGAAGTCTTGCTGTGCGCAGGCACAATCAACTCACCCCAAATTTTGCAGCTTTCCGGTATTGATGATTGCGAGTTGCTGAAATGATGAAGTGGCTACCTGGCCGGGTAACGTGTGCATTGGATAAAAACCTTTGTCGTCGGCAATCGATCCATCCATCGCGGCGGACCTTATTGGCTGTTTGTCAAAGTCACCGAGGCCCATCCTTATACTCGTGACCGGCGGCAACTTGCGAATGGGTGATGACCCCGCACCCACCAGAACAAAGCATTAACTTTAAGGAGTGACCCATGACAATTCCATTTTCTCTTGCAGGCAAAGTTGCCATTGTTACCGGTGGCAGTAAAGGCATTGGCCTGTCGATCGTGCGTCATCTGTCTGAACTGGGTGCCAAGGTGGTCATCGCCAGTCGGAAGATTGAGACCTGTGAGGCGGTGGCCGCTGCGGTGCGCGAGAAAGGCGGCGAAGCCATCGCCGTGGCCTGCAATATCTCGCGCAGGGATGAGTGCGAAGACCTGGTTAAACGCGCCCATGATCAATGGGGGCGGGTCGATATTTTTGTGGCCAATGCGGCGGTGAACCCGGTCTACGGGCCTTTGGCTGAACTGTCAGACGAGGCGTTCAACAAGGTAATGACTTCCAATGTGCATAGCGCGATCTGGTTTGCCAATGCCGCAATGCCGTTGATGGCAGAGCAGGGTGGAGGCAGTTTTATCGTCGTGTCTTCAATTGGTGGATTACGCGGTTCGTCGACCCTTGGGGCTTATGGCATTTCGAAAACGGCAGATATCGGCGTTGTGCGCTCACTCGCCGTGGAGTGGGGGCCGAAGAACATAACTGTGAATTGCATCATGCCCGGGTTAATCAAAACCGATTTTGCGCGTGCCTTGTGGGAAAACGAAAGCCTGCGCAATGACCGGATTGCGCGTACCCCGGTGCGCCGCCTTGGTGACCCCGACGACATTGGCGGCATTGCGGCATTTCTCGCCGGCCCGTGGGCGCGGTTCATCACCGGCGAAATCATTGTGGCCGATGGTGGAACAACTATCGTCGGGTCGTAAGCACGACCAACCCGCAGTTGGTCCATCAGTAATTGCAACGAAGGGCTTCGTTCCTAATTGAATACTTCGCGGTTAATGGGGCGTCGTGTTATGCCGCCGCCTGGAACTGATAAAACGTAGAATCCGGATGAAAAGTTGTCCAGCCACGCACAAACTGCTGATAGATCTGTACCTTTCTTAATTGCGCGCCGTTCTTTGGGCCTGCGGTACATCGACCAAACAAATCCCACTTAGATTGGGTTGTTGTGTCGGTCATTTCATCCCCGGCAATCTCAAACACGAGCAATTCGCCGTCGACCATGCGGTCGTAGGCAAACGGTGATGAGCCATCGGCTGAGCTCAACACGACGACATTGGTGTCGCCGACGACATCATTAACTAATCGGCGCTTTTGCAGGTTAATCCAGTCGTAGGCATGCGCGTGGTCGTTAATTTGCAGGCCAATCACCAGTGGCGGTTGTTCCTGGAAGTGCCAGGCAGGCAGGCTTGCCTCGTAATTCATGAAGGCGCGAAAGCGCCGGTACTTTTGCTGAAACGCCGGGTTGGGGTCTTGCTGCAAAATCTGGCTGTCCGGATGCCGCTGCAGCCACTTCTCCAGGCTCATTTGGTCCATCTCCATGTCACCGAGTGATCGCCCGGCGTAGTGGCCTTTAACGGCTTCGCCCGTTTCCTGCCGCCACCAGGTCCCGGTTTGCAGATCCTTCAGAATCGCGTTAAAGCTGATGGCACCAACCAGCTGAAAAGTCAGGCGTTGTCCGTCGACGGTGTTGTCGTAAACCCGGCCGCTTTGACACATGCCGCAGTAAGTGACGGTAATAGGGTGCCCGCCAATCTCGTCGCCAATCTGGTGATGGTAAAAAACCATGCTGACCGGGTAGGCCTTTTGCACGCCGTTATGGTCAACGCCAATTACTTGCTCGGACAGCTCAATTTGATTGTTGGCTGCGGCAACAAATTGTGGGTTCTCCAGCGGCAAAAACTTAACCCGCCCACACCAGTAGTGGTTAAAGAGCCAGTAGATGAAACCCCAGAGCAGGGCCAGCAAAATGCCGCCAATAACAAATGAGAGTGAGCTGCGCTGCGCCGCCGGCACTAAGACGACGACTATCCCCAGCGTGAGAACGAGGAGGGTTCGGATTCGGACAATATTGCTCCACAGGAAGTAGGCGAGGTCGAGCTGCCACGAAAATTTTTGAAGAACCGGCGGCGTACCATTGGTGCTGAGCCCTTTAAGCAGTTCAAAGGCGATCAGAATCGCAAACAGGGTGAAGAACAATCCTGCAGTCATGTTGACACCTGGTTAGGGATTGAGCTGAGTGGCTGAAAGTTTTAGTGCCGGGAGGCGGCGGAGTTCGCTAGTTGCTAGTTGCTTGTTTCTTGTTGCTTGTTGTTTGTCGCTACTTGCTTCTCGTTGCCGCCTCCCGGCGTTGGTCTTACATGCTTCCCTTCGGAATTGTCAGACCAACTTCTTGGTAGTACTTCAGGGCACCGGGGTGCAGCTTCATACCACCTTCCTGAACGGCATATTCCAAGGTGATGTCAGCCAGCCATGGTGTCGAGGCGCGTTCTTTTTTCACCCCTTCCCAAAACGCTTTGGTCATCGTATAGACGGTGTCGTCGTCCATATTCTTGCGCACGGTCACGCCGACAACCGCCTGCAACGCGTTGACCGGGTCGGCGTTGGCCTGATCGCCATAAGCGCCGCCTTTGGTCTTGGCCAGTGAGCGGCCCGTGATCAGAAATTTTTTCATTGCCGGCGACGACATTGCTGCGTCATCGGCGCTCAGAAAGCGTAACTTGCTGGTGACGGATAGCTGCTCGAGTTGAGGGCACGGATCAATACAGCCAATGGTGTAAACATCAATCTGCCGGTCTTGAAAGCCCTGCAGGGCAGAGGACCAGGACGCTTTGACCGATTTATAGTCTTTACCCGGCTCCAACCCGCTCGTGACCTGGGCCCAGCCTTTGGCCGCGGCGAACGCGCCACCGCCGGGCGGGCCAAGAAATACTTTCTTGCCCTTCATGTCGGCCATGGTTTTCATGCCGTCAGCTTCATAGGTAACAAACTTATAAGTGCCATATGGGAACCACATGAGCAGGCGAAGATTTTCACTAAGCTCGGGAGCCGATTTCAGCTTCTTGTACATGGCCACACCCTTCTTCATGAAGTTGTAGACCGTCGGTGCGCTCATCGACATATCGAGCTTGCCCTGGGCGACTTCCACCATGTGTTTGGTGGCGGCGCCGGTGGCATCCACTTGGATCTTGACCTTGTCCTGGCCCTGGTTGATGATTTTGGCCATCGTGGTCATGGTCAGGTAAGCCGACGTTCCGGGGGCAATTGTTGCCATCTTGATAGTAGTTTGGGCATGGGCCGCACTGATGCCAAACGCGGCACTGATACCCGCTGCCAGCGCTGCAGATTGAATTCGGTTCATCGGTAGAGTCTCCTGATTAAGATCGAGTACAGAGTACTTACTGGTTGAGGACCCGCTTGTTTGTGAAGCGGGCGTAGAGAAGCAGTGCTATTGCCACCAGGGCAGCCGGTAAAGCGATCGACGCTTGGGGAACAAGGGTCAATAAACCTGCTGCCCCTCGAAGGATGCGTTCGGTGATTCCCAGACGGGCGGTGTCGAATCCGGCTAACGCGCTGGCCAGACTCCAGGTGCACAGCCCAAAGGCAAATACTGCCCACACGAAGGCAGCGGGGTCAAACTCCAGGACCAGTAACACGCTGGGATGATAAACAAAGACAAACGGAATAATGAAACCGGCGATGGCCATCCGAACCGCCTGAACGGCGGTTTCCATCGGGGGGGCGCCGGCAATCGGCGCCGCCGCAAACGCCGCCAGTGCAACCGGAGGCGTGACCGCCGACAGTACACCAAAGTACACAACAAACAAATGCGCTGTCAGCGTGGGCAGGCCGAGTTGCTCCAGGGCAGGGCCCATAATGATGGCGATAATCAGGTAAGCAGCCCCGGTCGGCACGCCCATTCCCAGGGCCAGACAGCCAAGCATTACCAGGATCAACGAAAAGAATAGGCCATCTCCGGACGCCGCCATGATGGCTTCGGCGAACTTGATGCCGATGCCGGTCATGTTGACAACACCAAGTACCAGGCCAATTGCCGCCACGATAAGCATTAACGTGGCGCAGGTGCGCCCGGCGGTAACGAGTGATTCAATAATTTTTGCGACCGATCGATACGACGGATAACAGATCAATGACATCACAAATGCGGCAATCAGTGCGTAGAAACCGGCAGCCTGCGGGGTGCGGCCGGTAATCAATACACCGACAATGATCCCCAATGGAATAAAAAAACTGAGGGACTTCATCCAGTCCGCACGGGTCAGGTACTCTCGATCCTGTTCTGGAATAGCCGTCATGCCGCCCTTGCGTGCCTCGAGCAATGCCACGATAAACAGGCTCGCGTAGTAGAACAAGGCCGGCACGATTGCCGCCACGACAATGGTCAGGTAAGGAATACCCGTGATGTCGGCCATCAGGAAGGCCACCACCCCCATCACCGGTGGCATGATCTGCCCGCCTGTTGATGCGGCCGCTTCAATGGCTCCGGCAATACTGGGTTTGTAGCCGGCTTTTTTGATGATCGGAATTGTGAACACGCCGGTGGACACAACGTTCGCCACCGCCGCACCATTCATCGTTCCGAACAACGCGCTCCCGACAATCGACGCATGCGCCGGGCCGCCAACAAAACGTCCCGTCGCGGCGAATGCAAACTTCAGCAGTGTTGCGCCCGCACCGGATGTCTGCAGGACTGCGCCAAAGATAATAAAAATCAACACGATGCGACTGACAACTTCGACCGGTCGGCCAAAGACACCGTCGGTGGAGTACCAGATGTTTTCCGCAACGCGGGTCCATTCTTCCGATGACCCTTCCAGGGCGCCGGGGAAATAGCTCGACGTTAAAACATAAACCGCCATTAGCACATAGATCGCCAGCATCGGCATGCCAAAGTACAGATACGTCAACAGGCCAATTATGGCAAAACCCAGCCATGCCAGGATGAGCTGGTAATGCTCAATTTCGATGAAGAACTCTTCCTGCTCGAGCATGACGAAAAGCCAGTTCCACATAATCCATGTCGACAATGCGATAAGGGCGAGCAACCCAGCGTATTTAGCGACGAGCAAGCGATTGCTGTCGGTCTCTTTTAGCAATCGGGAGTTAAGGGTAAGCAGGCCGACCAGTAGGGCGAGGCCGACTGTAGTGGCCGAGACGATCGAATTGTCGAACACCCCAAACCCGGCAATATAGATGGCAAATGCCGATAGCGCGAAGGCGACCAGCCCGCTGGCGTTATCGGATAAGCTGTTAAGCGCTTTAAACATTTATAGTTCACCTGTTCGCAAAGCCAAGTGCCTTGCCTTTCCCCTTGCCTTTCCTTGTCTCCTGCGCGCTTTTGTGGGGCGTTTAGCTTTTCACCCGAGCTCGTAGGATGATAGCAGCCGCAGTTTATGCGCTGAGCTGCGTACTGATGGGGTGTGACCCAGGGGGTCTGACCGACGGGGTGTGACCAAACCTGTCCTGCAGTCGCGATATGATCCAGTCCGTCCCTTTCACGTTTTAACCAAAACAAGTCCGACATGACACAACCCTTGCTATTCAGCCCCCTGAAAATTCGCGATCTCGAATTGAAGAATCGGGTCGTGGTCGCTCCGATGCATCAATATGCCGCGGTTCATGGATTCACCACCGACTGGCACCTGGTCAACATCGGACGCTATGCTGCCGGCGGAGCCGGGTTAGTCTTTGTCGAGTCCACCAAAATCGACCGTCGGGGCTGCGGCACTGTTGGTGATCTGGGGTTGTGGGATGACGCGTTCATTCCCGGCTTGAAGCAATTGGTTGACTTTGCCCATACCTGCGACACGGCCATTGGTATTCAGCTCGGGCATTCCGGACGCAAGTCTCGAATTCAGCGACCCTGGGAAGGCGGCCGGCCATTGCAGCTAACCCCCGAAATTGCCGCTCTTGTACCCGACTGGGACGAGTGGCAGATAGTAGCGCCCAGTGCTATTGCTGCCAGCGATGACTCCCCGGTTCCAAGGGCACTTGAAAAACATGAGATTCAGTCGCTGGCCCAGGCCTGGGCGGACGCTGCGCGGCGCGCTGATGCTGCCGGATTTGACATCATAGAGATCCACGGTGCCCACGGGTTTCTGATTCATCAGTTTCTTTCGCCTGAAGCCAACCAGCGCACCGACGAATACGGCGGCAGCGAAACCAATCGCTTTCGCTTCGCGCTTGAAGTCGCCGAAGCCACGCGTGCAGCCTGGCCGAAAGCTAAGCCTCTCTTTATGCGCTTGTCGGTTGATGATGATGCGGGCTGGACCGCGGACGCCAGCGTTCGGTTAGCCCGCGAACTGGGCCAGCGCGGCGTGGATGTTATCGACTGTAGTGCCGGGGGGATGCGTGGCAAGTCCGCGACGCCCCTGGGTTATGGCTATCAGGTGCCGTTTGCTGAAAAATTAAAAGTGCAGGCGGGGATCAGCACCATGGCGGTTGGCCTCATCGTGCATGCCGACCAGGCTGAAGAAATACTGCAGCAAGGCCGCGCTGATTTGATCGCCCTGGCCCGCGAAATGCTTTACAACCCCAACTGGCCAATGGATGCTGCTCGCAAGCTCGGCGCTGACGGTTTCGGATTACTTCCGCCCGCCGGTGGATGGTGGCTCGACAAGCGCGCCCAGGCAGTTCCTGAAGTAGAACCATCGACTTATCGCGGCAATTCGGAAAACATGAACGAAACAAGCGAATCGTATGAACCGGGAAATTCGAAACTCCGCCGTTAAAAACCCCGGCATGCAAAACCGCTTGCCCGAACCCAACTATATTCAGACTGAGTAGACATAACAATGATTGATGACCTGGCACAACTCACGGCATTCGAGTCAGGCAAACGAATAGCTGCCGGCGAACTTCATCCGTCTGAGCTGGTAGACGCCTGCATTGCCCGCTGCGCTAATCGTGAGCCTGAAGTGAGGGCTTGGGCTTACCTGGATGCGGACAAGCCGGCGATGGCAGGGCGCCTATTGGACGCAGCGGATGCAGTTTCGCCGTTGCACGGTATCCCCTTTGGCGTTAAGGACATTATTGACACTCAGGACATGCCCACTGGCCTTGGCACCCCGATTTATCACGGTCACCAACCCGCCAGGGATGCTGCCTGTGTCGCATTGCTGCGCGAGGCGGGAGGCATTTGTTTTGGCAAGACCGTGACCACCGAACTGGCCCACTTTCACCCTGGCAAAACCCGCAACCCGGCGGCACTCGGGCATACGCCTGGCGGGTCATCCAGCGGCAGCGCAGCGGCGGTTGCTGCCGGTATGGTGCCGGTCGCACTGGGCACCCAGACCACTGGCTCAGTGCTTCGTCCTGCGTCGTATTGTGGCGTTTACGGTTTCAAACCGAGTTACGGTGATGTGCTGCGCTCCGGCGTGTTTGAGTGTTCGGCCAGTTTTGATACGCTCGGCTGGTTCGCCCGCTGCCTTCAAGACATTGAAATTGTTCGGCTAGCATTACTCCGGTCGCCGGTCCGTGAGTTGCAGCCGGCTGCACTCGGTGGGTTACGCGTTGGTCTGTTTCGCGGACCGCACTGGGCTCAGGCCGACCCGGCTACCCGCGATGCGATCGAGTCTGCGGCAGCCAGACTGCAAGCACTGGTCGAAAGCCTCACTGAGATCGAGCACGATGTCGACTTTGTCGACATTGACAGCCATCACCGCACAATCGCCGGTTACGAGTTTGCCCGCTCCATCAGTTGGGAGCGAACCCAGCGCGGTCATCAGCTAAGCCCCAAGCTGTTACTCGGCCGCTGCGAGGATGGTATGCGTACCAGTTATGAAGAGTTTGCTGGTGCTCAGGCTGCGCTTGCCGAGCAGCGTATTAACCATGCCAAATTAATGCAGCAGTACGATGTGCTGCTGACCCCATCTGCCCCGGGTGAAGCCTGGCCGGGTTTGCTGGCCACAGGTGATCCGGTTTTCAACACGGCGTGGACTGCACTGCACGTCCCGGTGCTCAGCGTGCCAGCCTTTCGCGGCGCTACCGGCTTACCGGTGGGCCTTCAGATGGTCGGGGGCTTTCGTGCAGACCGGGCGCTGCTGGTCGCAGCAGCGGCTATTTGTGCGGCACTTGATGTGGGCACGGTAGCGCCAGCGGCGTAGGGCTTTCCGGTAAGAACTGGGGTGTGGGGCTCAGATTGTGCGACATGTCACATATTGGCCAGTATTTCAAGTTTTTTCACCGTCCCGGTGCCCATTGCCATGGATTAGTTTGCCAAAACTAGCCGGTCTGATACTCTTCGCTGCCAGTCGTCAGGTAACCAGCATAGCTTTGGCCTATACGTCGTGCCATGTTGGATTGATCGACCTACAGTTGAAACACAGCTGCTGAATCAAGGTTGCTCTGTAAACCAGTTGCTCTGAATCACAGCTAAATACTAACTATTTACACGGAGGCTTTATGTCCCTAATCCGAACCGCGAAATTCACCGCGATCGCAACAGCAATCGCGCTGTCAACCGGCGCAGCTCTGGCTGTCGAGCCGGTCAAACTACGCTGGGCATCAGACCATAGCGGCCCGCCACATCCGGCGGCCATTGCTGAGGTCTATTTCGCAGAGCAAGTGGAAAAGAAAATCCCAGGCAGCAAAGTTCAGATTTACTGGGCCAAGTCGCTGTACACGATCCCGCAGGGTGTTAAAGCGATGACCCAGGGTAACCTGGAAATGATCACCGGCCAGTGGGGCAAGACAGCCAGTGTCGAGCCACTCTCAAATGTAATGCTGGGTGCTGGTAAGTTGACGACCGTCGGCGCGGCTGCTGGCATTGATTCCACCAAAACCTTCAAAGAGCTAACCGAGGTTTTTAATAAGGAACACGACATAACCATTTTCGGTGCGGGTCACCTGAGCATGTACATGGGTGCCGGTGCGGTTAAGAAGCGGATGATTACGCCCGAAGATTTTGCCGGCACAAAGATGCGATCGATGGGCCCGGCAGAAAATGCGCTGTTAACCGCGCTGGGTGCTAATCCGCAGTCAATGGCGTTTGGTGATGTGCCTCCGGCATTGCAAAGTGGTGTGATCGACGGTTTGCTGACTTCGCTGGGCGGTTTTAATGCTGTTCGTGAACAAGCGCCGTACTTTACCGTTGCTGGTCTGAATGGCATTGTCGGCGACTACTACTGGTTTGGGGCCTCCAACAAGTGGTGGAACAAGCTGGACAAAGAGCAGCAGGCTGTGCTTACCGATATCATTGTTAACGACTTCATCCCGTTCCAACGCGCTATTAATATCTGCAATGACAAGCGTATGCTGGATAAGTTTGCGACTGACGACAAATCGGCTCCCGGCATCTACGTGATGAACGACGAAGAGGCTGCTGTGATTAAGAAGGCCGAAGGTGGCGCCACCAATAAGTGGATCAAGACCAAGGTCGACGAAAACGGCGCTCGCCTGGTTGACCAGTTCTCCAAAGAAGCTGAAGAGCTGGTTAAGGCTAACCCTCCTGGTTCACATCCGCTTGAGAAGATTAACTGCGGCGACTACGCTGAGCACTTTGCCCGTTACACCAAGGGTAGTGATCTGGCTGGTGCCAAAGCCCGCAAGTAAGTTGTTCCCGCGCGTTCTGCGCGCTGTGCGCGATCTGCGTATTGTCGAATTCTGTTAGCGCGATCGTTAGAAGAGGGCGGCCCGTTTCGGGCGGCCCTCTTTGTTAAACTCATTTTTAACCATAATAATCAGAGCCGCGAATGGATGCTTTCCTGGCATTTTCCAAACTAACTAAAGACTGGATAGAGCGCATCATCGGCTTTGTTTCGGCGTTGATGCTGATAGTGCTGACCCTATTTGCATTGCTGGAAATTATCCGGCGCTACATTTTTGGGTCCGTGTTCGAGTGGGGCCAGGACGCGATTATCGTTGGCATGGTCTCAGCGGTGGCCTTGTACTTCGGGGTTATCCAGATTCGCCGAAGTCATTTAGTGATGAACGCCATCTCGCAGCTATTGCACAAGCGCGGTTTTCTTAAAACCGTCGGCCTAATGCATATTCTGGTTTCAGCCGTTATCGTTGTTTTTTGTGCTGCAATTGGTGTAACCGGCTGGCCGACTCTTGAGTACGCAATAGATCGCAACCTGACAACCTACAGCTTGCTGATCCCGCTGTGGCCGTTTTACTTAATCCTGATGATTGGCTTTTTGCTGATGTCCTTCGTTGCCTTGCTGCAACTGGTTGAAGACATCATAAGTTTTGTGCGCAAGGGCTATCTCGATGCTGAAATCGAGGCAACCATCGATGTTTGATTTCCATACCAATATCTTAATTCTCGGGGCGTTCTGATGCTGCCATTGGCGCTAATGTTGGTTGTTCTGTTGGTTATCGGGGTGCCGATCGGAATCGCTCTGGCTGGTTCGACAGCGGTGTTGGTGATGTTCGACGACTTCCTCGGCTTCAGCACGCTGTACGAGGCGTTCTTTATCTTCATCAGCAAATACACGCTGATCGCGATTCCGTTTTTCATCTACGCCGGTTTCCTGATGGACAAAACCGGCCTGGTGCGCAGCCTGTTTAACTTTGCCGACTCGCTCATTGGGTGGGTGCCGGGCGGCTTTGCTTACGCAACCCTGATGGTGGCTGTGCTGTTTGGCGCAATTTCCGGCTCCTCGACGGCGATGGCAGCTGCCATGAGCGTGATTGCCTATCCGGAAATGGTGAAGCGGGGCTATCCGAAATGGATGGCAGCCGGGGTGATCGCATCAGCCGGCGGCATCGCTTTGCTGATACCGCCAAGTATCACCCTGATTCTGTTTGGTGTCATTACCGAGATTTCGGTGGTTGAGCTGTTGTTTGCCGGTGTGATACCGGGCATTATGCTGGCAATCAGTGACGCGGTCATCATACTCGGCGTGTCTATTTTCATCGTTAAACTACCGGCTGGAAAATTCGATCCGGCCAAATGCTGGTCTTCGTTTATTGAGGCTATGCCGGCTCTATTAATGCCGGTTATAGTTCTTGGTGGCTTGTATGGCGGGTTGTTTACCCCAACGGAAGCGGGGGCTGCGGCCGCTTGTTATGCACTGGGCTACGGGGTTTTCTTCAAGGGCGCGGAATTCAGAAAAGAACTGATGGGCGTGACCCGCAGAACGATGAACCTGACTGGCATCGTGTTTTTTCTGCTCGGCTGCGTCGGCGTCTTTCAGTTCTTTCTTGCCAATATGGGTTGGCCACAAGAGGCTGCGGCATGGGTCGGCTCATTAGGGCTCTCTAAGCACGCATTTCTGTTTACGCTGATGGCAACCTTGTTGTTGCTGTCGATGTGGCTGACCGGTGTTGCCATTCTGGTATTGACCGTGCCGATTTACTTCCCTGTTGCGCTGGCGCTGGATGTCGACCCGATTCACCTGGGTATTCTCACCGCATTGTGTATTGAAATTGGCAGCGTAATTCCACCCGTGGGGCTGAATCTGTTTGCCGTCAGCGGTGTGACCAAGTTGCCTGTGACGACGGTCATTAAGGGGTCTTTCCCGTTCTGTATTTCAGATACAGTGGTGCTGGTGATTGTGCTGCTGTTTCCGGCGCTGGCACTATGGTTGCCGAGTGTGCTGGTGATATCGCACTTTTAATGTAGGCCTGCGAGGGGGGTGGTGGTCGCAGCGCCGCTGCCATACCCTGGCAAAAGATGACCTGGCCCAGCGCCGAAGGTGCGGCCAATGATTCAGACAGCTGAGGCACGGCCGCTTCCCAATCAGCTGATCATTCGTTGATGCGTTGACTCGTATCAACCGGCTCGGGCAAATTTCCTGAAAAAATACTCCCCACAGCGGTCATGTTGTAACCGCTGGAATGACGGCAACTACTGGCCGCGTATGGGGAATTGTGATGAAAATACAATCGAAACTGCCGATAACGCCGCGCGGTCATTTGGTGGTCATCGTCGCCCTGGTGTTTTTGTTGGGCGGGTTTCAAGTACCCACTCGTGCTGAAGAGACGCAGTTGGCATTGGTCGAATACTATGATCCCGAGGAGGCGGAATCCATTGAGTTTTCTGCACTCCTGAGCTGGGGCAAGGGCCATGATCAAGCCACGGCGCTTTGGCGGATCCACCTGGAATTTGGCATTCTTGATCCACAGTCGGACAGTATTCCGTTCGGTGCAACCGGAGTTTTTGCCGGCCTGGGTAGCGGAAACTACACTGGGATCAGGCTCGAGCACATGATCTCGCATCGATTTGGTGTTGAATTGGGCGTGCTGAAAGCCCGTGGCCTATCAACAAGGTCTGCGCCTGGTGGCGCAAATTCCACATTCGAAAGTGCTACCTTGGAGGGCTACTCCCCCTATGTGCTCGGTTTGATCCTCCATCTGACCCCAGAGCGGCCGCTCGATTTGTCTGTTGGATTGCAAATCGTTAACGCGGACCATGGAGATCTGCGTATGAGCATTCGGGAAAACGGTATCACCAGTACAGTACCTGTTTCCAGCGGAGTTGGCTGGGGCCTGTCAGCCGGAGTCGATGTTCCAGTCGGTGATCGCGGCTGGTTAGTGCATGCGGGAATTCGTTACCAGCGAATGAAATTTGACTACGCTCTGGCTCAGCCCCGGCGAGACACGTTCCACTCTTATTTGCTTCACGTGGGAGTGGGCTACCGGTTTTGATCATGCTTGAGTGTCAATTTAACGGAAATGGCAGCGCCTTGATCATTGCCAATGAGTGACCAAAGCGCCGTCAGCCATTTATTGCACCCGCCGAACCAGCAGGCGGGCCACCGGATTTTTCCAGCGATGAATGTCGTACAGCGCCGAGCCATCCAGGCCATCGTCAGCAGTAATAACACCGGGATGGGGTAATACCGCATTGATAATGTCATTGCGATTCGCGTCGAAACCAATACCGCCGCCAGCCGGCCCGGGGATATGTGCCCCGACTTCATCATTGGCTTCGGTGCCGGTATCGTAGCTATTGATGTCCATCGAGATACTCGAACCAATATTTAACCCGTGCAGCGAAAGGCTGCGTACCGCGGTAATGGCATCGTTTGTATTCACCAGCATGGATGCTGCCGACAAGTAGGCGGCCATCGGGTCGATGCCTTCAGGCAGATCCACTGTCATTGTGGACCGTCCCCCCGGACCAATCGGGCCTTGAGACGAAGCGGTACCAGTCCACACAATTCCGGTGGCGAGGGATGTCGCCAGCAAGTCCGCAGTGGCTGCGCCTTCAGCAAGCATTTCCAGGCCAACCGATGCAGGTTTGCCCAGGGCAAATAACTTGTAGCCTGCCTGATGCAACAGGGC
>JBAUID010000100.1:0-5158 GCA_049680625.1 Burkholderiaceae bacterium
CACAACGCTTGACGACATCAACGTGGCCAACAACTCACCGACCCCGGATCTACCGGTGACTGCAGCGGGAGATTACCTGCCTGCCGGATTCGAAACCCTGCTTTTTTCAGAGGAATTTGATGGCACAAGCCTGGACCGATCAAAATGGTGCACGCGGCTGCCTTATGGCGGAGGCCCCGCCCTACAAATACCGGATGCGGTATGTACCCAATGGATTGGTCAGGGTACGCTTGATTACGCGAACGAAGAAGAGAACCAGCGTTTTCGTGACATCAACAAACTCGGCGAAGACCTCCATGTTGTCAGCGACGGCACGATTAAATTACGCGCGACTCAAACCGACTTAAGCCGCCAGTACCAGAATTTCGAAGCGGCCGCCCTGAGAAGCAAGATGAAATTTCCGGCGGACCCAGCCGTCAAGTATTACTTTACGGCCCGCGTAAAAATGCCAAACGTACGCGGTAGCTGGCCCGCTTTTTATCTGAACCCAGACCTCGATCCAACCGGCGTAGGTACAACCCCTCCGGAAATCGATATTCTGGAAGGTGCGCTCAACGAGGTTGAAGATACTAAATACCATATTACCCAGCACGGACAGGTCAATGGTGCTCAAACTGTAACAGGTGAACCCGACTTCACCTTTACGGCAAGCAACTTCAATCCGGTTTATGGCACCTGGCGCTCACCTGTTACCCTGCGCTCACGGTGGATTCAAGCCGGGGTCGAGTGGGATCAAAAAGGTGTTTGCTACTACATTAATGGTTTTCGCACCGCTTGCGAAAACTATAAATGGGTCACCCAGGCAGGCGTGGCAGGTAATCCGGCTGCAATCATTGCCTACCTTGCGGTTGGTGGTGCGTCGTGGGCTGGCAGGCACGGTATTGATGAAGCATCATTTCCGATTTCGTACGAAATCGATTACATCCGGGTCTATAGCCAGCCATACGTTGCCGACTAAAGCAATTCGATGACGATTCGAACGTATTCATAAGCGAAGCATAAAGGCAGCCTGCGTCTGCCTTTTTTTATCGACCCGTATTTCGACGACTGCGCCGATTCGAGATGACACCGGTTATAAATAACCCCACTGCAATGACCGTGGTAGCAAACGCCATCAAGCGCGCCAAGTCTACGGGCTCTTGGTACAGGCCAACGGCAATGAAAAAATGAGTGGTTGGCGCAATGTATTGGAAAAACCCCAGTGTGCCCAATTCGATTCGGCGTGCGGCGTAGACAACCGACAACAACGGCACCAGGGTAAGCACGCCTGCAGCAACCAGCCAAAATGCCAGCGTCGGTCCGTGTCCAAGAAATTGCCCGTCAATAATCCACAGATACAGACAAGCGGCAGGCACCAAAACCAGGGTCTCAAGGAACAATCCACCAGTGCTGTCCAGCGCTGATTGTTTTCTGACCAGGCTATAGACAGCGAAGCTCGCGGCCATGATGAGCGAGAGCCAGGGGACAACCCCGGCCACCAAAAAGGTAATAGTCATACCAGCACCGGCAAACATCACGGCTGCCGACTGCCAACGATTCTGGCGTTCACCCAGGAACAGTCGACCAAGCAAACTGGAAAGCACCGGGTTCAGAAAGTAGCCCAGGCTGGCTTCAAGAATACGATCGTGGGCAACAGCATAAATAAAAACAAACCAATTGATCGAAATGAATCCAGCCGCCAGTAATACCATCCAGGCCGTTTTTCCGGATTTCAACGCGGAGCGCAGATTACTGCCTCCAGGCATGAACAACATGCCAACGGCAAGGAAAACAAATGACCAGACCACCCGATGGGCCATGACTTCGGCTGGGGCAATTGCACTCAGTTGCTTGTAAAAAATTGGGTAAAGACCCCAGACGCTAAATGCGAGCGTCGCGGCGATCAGCCCGTTGCGGATGGCCTTGTCCTGACTGCTGATTTTCAATTAATTCTGTCGAAATGGGCTGAATCGGTCGCTAGCGAACAACACCAGCGAATCGGCGAAGCCGCAGTGTACCGTTACACTTGAGCCATGAAACCAAATAATCACAGTGAAGACCGAGGTCTGCTGTATCGACGCCTGATCGATGCCTCAAGTTATTCTCTGGCCGGGCTAAAACGGGCCTGGAAAGAAGAATCAATTCGGGTCGAAGTGGTATTGCTCATTCCACTGTTCCCGTTGGGCTGGTGGTTAGGATCAGGCACTACGGAGAAGCTGTTACTGGTGCTTAGCCTGGTCACGGTGATCCTGGTAGAACTACTCAACACGGCAATAGAAATAGCCATTGACCGGATTTCCGGCGAAGAACATCCATTGTCTAAAGATGCCAAAGATGTTGGCAGTGCCGCGGTGTTAATTGCGATGTTGTGTGTTTTGTTGGTCTGGGGCTCGATTCTGTTACCGCGCTACATCGGCTGAATCTTTAATGCCATGGGCCAGCATGTCAGCAACAACACCTTCCTCCATATCTATTTGAAGGGCATCGTTAAAACGATTAAAGAAGCCGCACAATGCGATCCGCAATGTCAGTTCGACAATTTGTTCTTCAGTGAAATGTTGTTTTAAGTCTTCAAATATCTGATCGCGCATCATGGTGAAATTGTTAGTCACCTGCACGGCGTAGTCTCGTACCAGCGTGTCGACGACATCGAATCCGGGCACCTCTGGTTCGAGAATTGCATTGACCGTCTCTGCTGGTAGCCCTTGCTCAACCAATCGGGGCGCATGATGCGCCACGCAATACTCACACTGGTTAATTTTCGAAACAACCACCAGCGCTATTTCCAGGTAACGCTTGGACAAAACATTTTCATCAGCCAGCTCGAGCAACAATCCCATGATGTGTTTGATCGCCGGTGGCCGATGAGCAAAGACTTTTACCTGGTTCAGGAACGGGCCGTACTGGGTTGCAAACTTTTCATACACGGGCTGAACATCAGCAGGCAGTTCGTGCTTTTCAACATTTCGCACTCTGGCCATGAGAAATCTCCTGAATAAACTATCGGTAGAACATCGTGGGTAGCCACAACGCCAGGTCAGGGAAGCGCATCAGCAAGGCGATCATCACGATCATCATCAATACAAACGGAAGCGCCCCGTAAGCCACATCATTAAACGGCCCCTTGCGGTTACGAACACCTTGCACTACGTACAGGTTAACGCCAATCGGCGGCGTAATTAGTGCCGTTTCCATCAGGACAGTAATTAATATACCGAACCACACGGGATCAAAACCCAGTTGAACCGCGATCGGAAACACGATCGGCACCGTCGTCAGTAACATGGAAAGCGTTTCCATGAACATACCGAGTATCAGATAAAAAACGATCAGCAACAGCATTGTCTCGGTTGGGGTAAGACCGAAAGCGTTAATGCCGTCCAGGATCGCCTTGGTAACCCCGGCGAAACCCAGAACAAAGTTCAAAAATACTGCTGCCAAAATGATCAACATGATCATTCCGGTAGTGCGCATCGTGCCTTCAAAGGCCTCTTTAAGCATAGTCACGGACAGTTTCCGGTTCCATGCAGCAAGCATAAGAGCGAAAACAACACCGATAGAAGCCGCCTCGGTTGGGGTCGCAATGCCTGCGTAGATTGAACCGACGACAACCAGGAACAACAGTAAGGGTGGAATCAGATCGGGTAAAGTGCGAATTCGCTCGGACCAGTTGGTCGCTATTTTTTCACCGCTCCAGGCGGGTCGAAACAAGCAGGCCACGACAATAGACAACATGAACAACAGAGCCAGCAATACGCCGGGAACAATACCAGCGAGGTATAGCTCAGGCACCGAGGTGTCAGTAATGAGGCCGTAAATAATCAGGTTGATCGACGGCGGAATCAGGATACCGAGGGTGCCGCCAGCGGCAAGTGAACCCAAAAACAGTCGTTCGTTGTAACCACGCTTGTCCATCTCTGGAACGGCAACAGTACCAACCGTAGCTGCCGTTGCGACACTTGAGCCCGAAGTCGCTGCGAATATTGCACTTGAGCCGATGTTGGAGTGCATCAGGCCACCGGGTAACCAGGACAGCCACTGTGCCACTGCGTTATACATGCGTCGGGCAATGCCTGCCCGCAGCATGATTTCACCCAACAAAATAAACATTGGGATCGCAACCAGAACAAAATCTTTGCTTTTGTCCCAGGTGAATTCGCCAATCGCCAGCCTTAGCCGGCCGGTCATGAACAACTGATCAACAGCCAGTGACAACACGCCCAGTACAGCGGCAACCGGCACGCTGGCAAAGACCAGGACCAGCAAAATAACAACAATCCAGCCGGCCATTATTGAACCACCAGGCAATCAAACATCGCGATTATTCGCCCCGAGGCCGCGCGTCTCATGTGCGATTTCTTCCTCGGCGCTCAAAGCACCGGCTACTCGCTGGACGGTTTCAAGATCTTTTCGAACCAGTGACAGCACCGCATATAGCAGGACAAACACAAGAGTAAAACAAAACAAAAGCAGACCCATCAACCAGACCAGCTGGGGAATCCACAGGGGAATTGCCAGGGTAGTGACCGAAACAGAATCACGCTCCCAGGAGGTGACAAAAACGTCGACTGCCTTGCGGGTCAGATACCCCATAAAGAGCAATAGCAAACCCAGGCCAAGAACATCCATTAATGCACGCAGCCCCCGTGGGAATTTCCCGTAAAAGGCATCAATCCGAACATTGGTTCGGAACAGCAGGCAATACGAATATGCCCAGGTGGTAGCAGCCGCAAATACATACCCGGTAATTTCATCGGAACCACTCATGGTGACTCCGAATAACTTACGCGAAAAAACGTCGATTGTGACCATCACAGCCGCCAGCATCAACGCAGCGCCGCCGACCCAAACCGCGATCTGCGACACGCGCTGAAGAATGAGATGCCCCCTGGCAAAAAAACTCACAGCTTCTCAGATGCTGACTGAAATGAGATCGCTAGCGCGACTCACTTACTTTTGGCCGTCATGCCAACGACTTTTCCAACCGTTTCATTCCACTCTTTTGCGCAGGCCTCGCCGCAACGCTTCGCCCAGCGTGCCAGTACGAAGTCCTGAACGATACCATTCAGTTGAGCTTTATCAGCATCACTGGGCTCGATTGGTACCATACCGCCTGGCTTGCCTTTTTCACACGGCCCGGCAGCGTTGCAGTCCATCCCGATCTGATCTGCTTTTGCAT
>JBAUID010000101.1:0-8624 GCA_049680625.1 Burkholderiaceae bacterium
CTTGTGAAGTCAGCCTGGCTGACCGGGACGGGGCCGTCGGCGATAAAACTCGTTTGTGGCGCGGTCGGCATCAACAGGAAATCATATGGCTTGGCGACAAGCTGCCAGGCCTTACGAGCCGCGCGCAATTCGGCGCGCGCCGCTTCAATTTTGCTTGCTGGCTGGCCGGCACCGTAACTCAGCATGCGTCGTAATGATTCACTGACGCCATCACGCTGCAGCCAGTCGGCGCACGCGTGGTATCCCTCAGCTTCGATGACCAGCAATGCGGCTCGCCTGAGACCCGGGTAACCAACCGGCGGGCCAGCCGGATCATCTACCCAGTGACCGGCGGCGCGCATTTTTTCAGCCAGCCTGACGATGCCCTGGACAACAGCAGCTTGATTGTCACCGTCACAGGCGTGGGCAACATCCACAAAACCCAGTGAATACTTTGCCGGTTCTGCAGTCTGATAGAACGGAAAAATCGCCTTGCCAAAATCATCGGCAATAGCCAGAGATTGGTCATCTTGCGGATCGTAACCGCACAAACCGGCAAACAATGCCGCTGCATCATCGACCCGGCGCGCGAGGACACCAACCTGGTCAAGACTATGCGACAAAGCACAAACACCAGCTCGCGACACCATGCCGCGGGTACCCATGAAACCGACAACCCCACAGTAAGCAGCCGGCAGGCGAACCGAACCAAGAGTGTCGGTACCCAGCGCCGCTGCACAAAGGCCGGCGCCAACTGCAGCAGCCGAACCGCCGGATGATCCACCCGGGGTGTCACCCGGCATGAACGGATTATCAGTGCGACCAAAATGCGGATTGTTTGTGGTTGCGCCTAAGGCCGCCTCATCCATGTTCAGTTTGCCCAGGACGATACATCCCATTGCCTGAAGCCTGGCGGCGACAAAAGCATTCTCACTGGGTATTCGTTGGCGCAATGCACCAACCCCGTTGGCGGTTGTAGTGCCAGCCAAATCAATATTATCTTTGAGCGCAATCGGTATCCCGTCAAGCATCGACAAGGCACGGCCGTCAGCGCGTCGCGCGTCAGCTGCCCTGGCGTTTTCCAGCGCGGTTGGCGCAAACACCTGCACAAAGGCGTGCAACGCCGGATCACACCGGGCAATCCGATCGAGATACCAGCTGACTGCTGCCAGCGCGGTAATATTGCCGTCTCGGTAGGCCGCCGCGAGCCCCAACACCCCAAGGCTAGCGACATCAGTTGTTGTGATACCTGTGGTCATGAGTGCACTCGTTATTAGTCGAATCGCCGGTCAACCAGACGTATGGCTTTTTGCCGGACCAGGACCTCAGTCAGCTGATCCAACCCGCCCGGCGGCTCAAGCTGAACCACCACGTCAACGCCAAGCTGCGTCGCCAGGTGTTGCCTGATCGCCATTGCCAGCTTGTCGTCAATGCGTCGCCCCTCATCGCGAGTTTCCAGTCGCACGCACAGTTCGTCTCGGCCGTCGTGGCGGCTGACTTCACAGAGGTATTCGCCGTTCAGATCCCGAAAGTGGCCAAGCCAGGCTGCAATAGCATGGGGATAGACATTAATGCCTCGGATCTTGACCATGTTGTCGCTGCGCCCGAGAAAACCCTCGATTCGTCTCAGGTTGATACCCAGAGCCGACTGACCGGGCAGGATTCGGGTCACATCCTGGGTATTAAAACGAATCATCGGGTAGATGTCGTCTTTGAATAAAACGGTTGTCACAAGATTACCGGGATGTCCATCCGGAACCGGTTGACCCGATTCAGTACCCAGTATCTCAACCAGGTGGGCATCTTCGAACAAATACAGCCCGTCTTGATCCGGGCCTTCGGCAGCAATGATCCCGGTATCACCAACGCCATACCAGTCGAGCACCGTCGCCCCACCCCACAAATGGCTGATCGCGTCTTTGGATTCGCGCCCCATATGGCCCGAAATCAACCGCAGCGGAATATCACGCCCAGGCTCCAGCCCTAGTTCGATAGCCGTTTCACCAAGTTTACGCATGTAGTCGGCAAAGCCAAGTAAGACGGTGACGCGAAAGTCGTTCATTAACTGAACCTGCCGCGCACTGCGGGTTTCAACCCCGGTCCCCGCTGGCAATAACATTGCCCGGGTGAAATGCAGTATCGCCTCGCGAATATAGTGGCCACCGTTGACCATGCCAAAACCGTAGATGGAGTGAACCACGTCGTCGTCACGCAAACCCTGAAACCGATATGCCCGGGCCAGCAGCAGGTTCTGAATTTCGCGACCGCGGACACCGTACAACATAGGCTGCGGCCGCCCGGTGGTACCGCTGGTGGTGTGCAAGACCACCCGGTCGCCGGCGCTCATGCCATGAAAGTCACCATAGGGCGGATGCGCCTCAATTGACGCCATAATTTCGGACTTGCCAAAGGCAGGCAACTTGTTCAGATCTTCCAGCGATTTGATATCCCCGGCCTGCACCCCGCTTGCCGCCCAGAGTTTCTGATAAAACGCAATCGACGATGCACGAGCGACCAGACGAAGAAAGCTGGCGTTCTGTTGCGCATAGAGTTCATCACGCGATAGCGATGTAAACTTTTTTGTGAACGCATCGCCGACCGGATATTGATCAAGCGCCAACTCAGCGTCAAAGTCGTGGAACCAGGTCATGATTTTGTTATTCCCCCGGTTGCCATGCATATTGCAGCCAGTCGCCAACGTCCGCCAGGCCAGCCAGCGTTTTGCCGCCGTCAATCAAGCCCTGAACCCGGTCAGGCGCCAGGCCGGCAAAGTCGCAGCAGTGGCGGATTTTTGCAATCTTCGCAGCTTCGTCAAGGTTCTTTTGAGGAGATCCCAGAACCTCGGGTAAGTCGACGGCAAAAGACTGTCCGTCAAAAAGGCTGATTTCAACCCGCTGCGGTAATAACGCGTTGGGGTCAGGATTACCATCGTCAATAACGGTGAGCCGCTGCGCGATGTTCATGACGTCTGGATCAGATAGCGCCTGGGCACTAAAGTCAAACAAACCAACCGCCCCCTTCACCAGGGCGACGGCACCGACGTATTGCATACACAAACGGGCAGTGTTGGCCGGCATGGCGTCAGAGACTGACCGGCCAACCAGGCGCGGTATCAGCGGCGGCCCGAAAACCCGAACTGATTCTATTTGTGCAGCCGTCAGTCCGTGCTGTGCACGCAGTGACAAAATACCGTCCAGACCGCCGTGAGTGGCCCGCCCCGTCGGAAACGGCTTATACGATAACTCGGTAATACGCCGGGTTTTGTCGAGCTGATCCAGGGCATCGCTGATGTCACCATCGGGCTCGAACAATTCGAGATATCCGTACGGCCCGCTGATTACTGCCTCGGGCGCCGATATACCGGCACTGGCCAGGTCAGCGGCTACAACCGCGTTACGTGCGTTAAACCCAATTTGCATCGGCAATACCGCGGCGCCTTCAGAATGGGCCTGCATAGTGCCGCATAGCTGACTGTACAAGTGACCAAACACTTGCACCGTGGTGGCTAAGTCCATACCGCGCAAGCGGGCAGCCACAGCCGCGGCACCAAACGCCCCGGCGGTTGCCGGGCGAAAAAAACGCAGGCCTACCCGGGCACTTAATCCAACAGCAATGGCAACATCCACCCCCGCACTGACCGCCGAAAGAAACTGCGCACCGCTGACGCCGGTCGTGTCACTGCCAGCGGACAATTGCTCCAGTTCGGCCAGGGCCGCAGCCATGACAGCAGCCATCGGATGGACAACAGCCGGCTCGTGAACACAGTCGAATTCCTGGCCATGAATCTGGTATGCATTCAAAAAAGCAGCAGTTGCCGCTGGCAGGCCACGACCCCGACCAAGCACCCGGCAAACTCCGTTGCCTCCCCAGCGCGGTGCCAGCCCGTGCACAGCATCTGCATAAGTTGCCGCAGACCCGGCAATGCCAACGGCAACCGTGTCGAGAATGATCATTTGCGCAACAGCGACCGCATTGCTATCCATCGAATCGCTGTGACTGCCCAAGGCGTGTTGCGCGAGCCGCCAGATTGGATCATCTGCCTTACCGGATTCAAGCATTGCCATCCCCATTTGTTGTAGTCATCCGTTCAGTTCTCGACTGCTCGCAATCCAAACACGGCGAGGGCTCGCGTGAATGCGTGAATATCGGGTTCACCGGGTAAATTACTGACCAGGGAAGCGATGGTCTGCGCCTCCCCCTGACTGAGCCCGCCCCACTGCATCAGACTATGGGCCTTGGCCAGGCGCTGCTCGTCACTTACCGGTTTGTCCGGATCTCCCAGGGCATGGGGTGAATCTATGCGAACCTGTCGAGCAGCTGGCCTGTGGTCTGGTTTGACGTCTGGCTTGTGTCCACCAAACGAGACCAACAGCGATGCGCCGTAACGATGTGGAAAGCGACTATTGATCGCCGAATCCACCGACACATGAACCTTGTTGGCGACTGCCCTCACCTGTTTGTCGTTAAACGCGGCGGACTCAAAATCGGCCAGGGTCGGCTGGCCACGAACCAGGCATACAGCAACCGCGTGTTGCAGGCTGAACCGGGCCTCGTTTACAGTGGCCGGATCGGGTCGATCACAAAACCGAACTGCTTCATCGTAAGTGAGCACTTCAATCGATTCGATAACGTCGATGGCACCAAATTCCCCAGCTTCACATTGATCACGCAATAGCAATGCGGCATCAATTGCCGCATGCGCATGACGACAAGCCGGCCAGGGTTTGAAACTGACCTCGTGAATCTGCCAGTCATCATACGACTGGGCAAGCACCAGTTCCGGAAGCGGGTCCGGACACATCGCCGCATAAAACCCCTGAGGCCCTTCGAGGATCTGGGCAGGTGCCGTAAACCCACTGACAGCCAGTTCGGCCGCAATCAACCCACTGTGCGCAGCACGGCCAGTATGCAATTGTTTGGACATAGAGTTTTCGAGCCGGGTCTGCCATAAGCCGGCACTTTGGGTACCGGCATGGCCCAGGGCGTGAACAATCGCATCGTCGTCAGCCCCCAGTACAGAGCAAGCCGCAGCGGCTGCTCCAAAAGGCCCGGCCGTCGCCGTGTTGTGCCAGTGCTTGTAGTGGCCCGGACCAAACGACTGCCCGATACGAATCATCGCCTCATAACCGCGGACGATGGCATCCAGAAATTGTGGACCGCTGGCATTACTTGCCTGCGCAGCAGCTAATGCCGCCGGTATGACAACCGGGCCCGGATGCAGGATCGCGGTGCGGTGCAAGTCGTCCATTTCAAGAATATTTCCCAGGCCACCATTAACAAATACCGCTGACTCACGATCACCTGTCGGGCGGGTCAACACCGCAAACTTGCCAGAAGATCCGAAGTTTTCCGACCAGGCTAACAGCCGGCGGCCCTCGGGGGTTTGAGTCCCCGCGTAAGCGCAACCAAGCCAGTCGAGCACGTGGGCAACTGCCCGGACACGGGCGGCATCGTTTACCGGCCTTTGCAATAAGCCGGTCAGTTCAGCGGTGATCGAATGGGCATTCACGAGTAATTACACCGGGTTCCGGGCAACTAATTGCTTGGCGATGATTAATCTCTGTAGCTCGTTTGTTCCCTCGCCAATACACAATAGCGGTGCATCGCGGTAGTAACGTTCGATATTGAACTCCTTCGAATAACCGTAGGCACCGTGGATTCGCATGGCTTCGGTTGCGTTTTCCAGAGCCGATTCGGTCGCAAATAACTTAGCCATTCCAGCCTCCATGTCACAGCGCTCTTTCGCGTCAAACTTGCGCGCCGCCGACAGCACCAGCATGCGAGAGGCTTCAACCCGGGTCGCCATATCAGCAAGCTTTAATTGAATTGCCTGATGATTGGCGATCGGCTGACCAAATGTTTCGCGAACCTGGGCATAAGCCAGTGACTCTTCCAGACAGGCACGGGCAACCCCAACCCCGCGTGCGGCGACGTTGATACGACCCAGTTCGAGCCCACCCATGACATGTTGCAGCCCTTTGCCTTCAACCCCGCCAACCAGGTTCTCGACCGGCAGGTGGAAATCGTCGAAAACCAGCTCGGCACTATCGATCCCCTTGTAACCGAGTTTTTCCAGCTTGCGCGAATGAGTGAAGCCATCACCTTTCTCGCAGATAAACAAAGACATGCCTTTATGACGCGGGTCAATTTTGGTGTCGGTTTTTACGAGGACAGCAAACGCGCTGCCGTATATGCCGTTAGAGATCCATGTCTTGCTGCCGTTCACGACGTAGTGGTCACCCTGGCGCGTTGCTGAGGTTCTGATTGCCTGCAGATCGGTACCGCAACCAGGCTCGGTTAAGGCCAGGCCACCGCGGACCTCGCCCGATGCAAAACGCGGCAGAAACCGCTGTTTTTGCGCTTCAGTACCCGCCCGCTGGACACACGAGGCCATGATCAAATGTGAATTGATGATGCCCGACACTGACATCCAGACGCGGGCAATTCGTTCAATGATTTGCGCATAAGTGCTCGCCGACAAACCGAGCCCACCGTATTGTTCCTCGATGATGCAGCCAAATAAACCCATCGACTTCATGCCCTCGACAATGTCAGCCGGCCATTCATCTTTTGCCTCGAGGGCATGCGCATACGGTGCCACTTCTCTTTCAAGAAATCGATCGACAGCATCAAGGATCAGATTATCGCGCTCGGCATCCTCAGCCGTTGGCAGTGTATTTGCTGTCATTGATCAACCCCTCGCCTTGATGTCGTAGCTCACTTCAAAGCCTTTTTTTGGCACCAGAGCAGACCGCTCGAAAGTCATGAATACCGTGCCGTCCGATTTCATGCCGGTTGTCTTACATGTCACGATGCCCTGGTTCGGCCGTGACCCGGACTCCCGAACCGCAAGAATTTCCGTTTCAGCATAAATAGTGTCGCCGACAAAAACCGGGGCGAGTAATTGCACGTCTTTCCAGCCAAGGTTTGCGATTGCCTTGGCCGAGATATCGCCAACTGTCATTCCGGCAACAATAGACAGGGTCAGACAGCTGTTGACCAGCGGTTGGCCAAATTCTGAATTGGCTGAAAACGCCGAGTCACAATGCAGTGGATGGGCGTTCATCGTCAACAAAGAAAACTGGATATTGTCTGACTCGGTAATGGTCCGCCCTGGCCGATGTTCAAACACCTGGCCGGGTTCAAATTCTTCCAGTACCCGCCCCCAACTCTCCCGGAAACGATTTGGACCCACTTTTTCTGCATGTGCAACCATATTCACCTCGTAACTGACTCAAATAAAAACCCGGCAGCTTGCGACCACCGTCTTCTCTGAAACGGAATTTTCTAATGTTCATGTGATGTAAGCTGAAGCGGTCTTAGCCGCTATGAAGCGCAGTAAGCCCTTCAGTGCCCCTTAAAATTAGCAACCCGCTTTTCCATAAAAGCCGTTCGGCCTTCGGTATAGTCTTCGCTCTCACCGCAGCGGGCAACCGCAGCATTAACCTCGCTAACCTGGTCTTTGCTCGGTTCGTGATGACTAACCACCCGGATTGCCAACTTGGCTGCATGTAAGGTTAACGGCGCATTAGCAGCGATCATGTTTGCGGTGTCACTAACCAGGTCGTGCAGCTCCTGATCCGGAACAGCGCGATGTACCAGGCCAATTCGTTCGGCTTCGGTGCCATTGAAGATGCGCGCCGTGAAAAAAATATCAGCAGCCCCCGGTGCGCCGATAGCACTGACAATATGCTGCATATTGTTTAGTCCGTAACCGAGGCCAAGTCGGGCCGCCGGCATGCGGAAGCGGGTGTCGGATGTTGTGTAGCGCAGGTCGCAGGAAACCGCCAGGCCAAGTCCGCCACCAAAACACAGGCCGCGAATCATCGCGATAACCGGCTTCGGACAATCTATTAACGCATTTTCGGCGCGGCGGACCGCATCGCTGTATTCGTCTGACGCGGCTTTTGACTCGGCCCGACCTTCAAACTCAGAAATATCCGCCCCCGACACGAACGACTTGTCGCCGTCACCAAATAAGACCACAACCCGCAGTTGCGGGTCTGCTTGTACCCGGGCAATCACTTCGATCAGTTCCAGCCACATCGTTCGCGACATCGCGTTGTGGCGGGCCACATTCGAAATTTTCACCCACGCGACTGCGCCCTTGGTTTCCAACGTGACCTGCCCCAGGTTTGCTCCCTGGTAAAACGCCTGAGCGTTAATTTAATTAGTGTTTGTGTTTCTCAATGAACCGCAGTTTACGCCGCGCCAGCGGCTCGAATGGCCCAACTATTAGCGTGGGAGATAGACCGCCCATCGAATGAAGAATTCCCGTACCATTCCTGCATTACTTCCGAAATTCTCAATTTCCGTAAATTATGCAGGTTCTTGCCGAATCTTTCAGCATGGCCCTCGCCCTGGTCCTCAGCGCAGATCCAGATCTGTTGGAAATAGTTGGCCTGTCACTCCGGGTCAGCCTGACCGCGGTCGTGCTCGCCTGCCTGCTCGGTTTACCAGTTGGCGCTTTGATTGCAGCCTGCCGCTTCCGCGGACGAAACCTGGTCATTGTGTTGTTGAACGCGTTAATGGGTCTGCCTCCTGTCGTGGTTGGGCTATTGGTTTACCTACACTTGTCAAACAGCGGTCCGATGGGATGGATGCAATTGCTGTACACCCCATCAGCGATGGTTATTGCGCAGACC
>JBAUID010000102.1:0-125446 GCA_049680625.1 Burkholderiaceae bacterium
TAGTTCTTGTCCGGATTTTCCGGACAGGAACTAACTAACCTACCATCTTGGGTAAGCCGCAAACCTGAGCCTTGGGCCTCGGGCCGTGGGGCGAATAATCTGGGAATCCGTATGAATAAATGCTGGCTGGAACTCGACAAGAAAACCACTGTTGGCGACCTTGATGGTTCTGCAACCCCGGGGTTCTCCGGTTCACGTGAAGAGGCTGAGGAGCTAACTGAACAATTGCGGGTTGAACTTATCGATTTGCAACGGCGTTTGTTTGCAGAAAGCTCGCGAGCTTTGTTGTTTGTACTGCAGGCTATGGATACGGGTGGCAAAGACAGCACGATTCGTCGCGTCTTTTCAGGGGTTAATCCGAACGGTGTGCGGATTGCACGTTTTCAAAAACCAAATGCCGAAGAATTTGCCCACGATTATTTGTGGCGAGTCCACAAGCAGACACCCGCTCGCGGTGAAATTGTGATTTTTAATCGATCACACTACGAAGACGTACTTGTTGTCCGTACTAACAAGTTGGTGCCAAAATCGGTCTGGTCCAGGCGATACAAACACATCAGTAACTTTGAGCAATTACTGACAGACGAAGGAACCCACATCATTAAGATTTTCCTTCATATCGACAAGGACGAACAGCGCCAACGCCTGCAGGATCGACTGGACGACCCCACCAAGTACTGGAAGTTTGACGAGCACGATCTGGAGCAACGTCAGCACTGGGACGCGTATATGGACGCCTTCACCGACATGATTCGCAAGACGTCGAAGTCTGATGCGCCCTGGTACATCATTCCCGCTAATCGAAAGTGGTTTCGCGATTACGCAGTGATGAACATTCTGGTGCATACCTTGCGCGATATGGATCCGCAATACCCGGCCGCAGACGGATTTGATCCGTCCGCAATTAAGCTTGAGTAGGCACGCGACACCGGCCTCGTCCTGTGGCATTCTCACGCCTGGAATCGATATTGAGAACAGGCCAGCCTGATGAAGCAGGACGCACGCTTTAAGCAATTGTTCATAATGGATCACCCGCTGATTCAGCATAAGTTGTCGCGAATGCGGGACAAAACAACTTCGACCCGTACCTTTCGAAACTTGTTGCGCGAGCTGACTCTGTTGATGGGTTACGAAATTACCCGTGATCTGCCAATGACCACTGAAGATATCGAAACCCCCATCTCGCCAATGCGGGCACCGGTGATTGCTGGTAAAAAAATTGCCGTCGTGCCGGTTTTGCGCGCGGGTCTGGGTATGGCAGAGGGGTTGCTTGAGTTAATTCCGTCTGCGCGTCAGGGGCATGTTGGCTTGTATCGGGGAGACGACAACCAGCCAGTGGAATATTACGTCCGACTGCCGGGCATTGAAGGGCGAAGTTTTATCGTCTGTGATCCGATGCTGGCCACAGGAAATTCGGCTATTTACGCGGTCAAGGTACTGATTGACCGCGGGGTTGCCCCCCAGGCCATACGATTCCTGGCTTTGGTTGCGGCGCCGGAAGGTATTCAGGCTTTTAGCGAGGCGCACCCGCTGGTGCCTGTTTATGTTGCCGGCCTGGACAGCCATTTAAATGAAAAAGCGTATATAGTGCCGGGGCTCGGAGACGCTGGTGATCGCATCTTCGGAACAAAACACGAATAACCAAAATACAAAAGAAAAAGCCCGCAACCGAGGTTGCGGGCTGAATCCACCCTTAGGGGATGGAGGAGACAATCGGTTGGCGCGGCCCATTTGGACGTGGCTGCTGCCAGAATTCTGGGTGCCTGTATCGGCACCGGGTACTACACAACAAATTACTTAGCGTCAGACCACTCAGCGCGATCTTTTGCGGCTTGTATTTCGCGTGCCAGGCGCGGGTCGTACATGGCAATCTTAGCCATCGCAGATGCCTCACGGCGCGCAACATAGGCATCAAACCAGCGGCTTAATGCGCCAGCTTTCTTGGCTGCAGGTGCCTTTACGCCGCTTGGGCGGGTGTAGTCGAAAGCAAAATCGTTCGGGTTTGCAGCGATGGTCATGACTCAATTCCTTAAAGCATTCAAGAGGGGGGTAGGCACTTGTTTGTCAGTGCTCTCTGTCTATGTATGCATTGTTGCACCACAGCAAGTATCGGTCTACTTTATTATTGTTATAAATAGTATTAGTATTGGTGATACTTAATCAAACTTTCGAGGAAATCAGCATCAATTTGTCACAAAAAACAAAATATACTGTTTATATAAACAGTTTCTTGCGATGAGTTTTCGCAATCTGGATCTAAATTTACTGCGGGTGTTCGATGCTGTCATGCTTGAACGCAGTTTAACCCGCGCTGCAGCAAAATTGGCATTAACCCAGCCAGCGGTCAGTAATTCAGTGGCCCGGCTGCGCGATGCCCTCGACGATGACTTGTTTGTCCGATCCGGTTACGGCGTTGAGCCAACGGCTCGGGCGCGCACCTTGTGGCCGGTGATCAGAGAGGCGCTTGAAAAGCTTGAAGCGGCCATATCGCCGTCAGATTTTGACCCGGCAACCGATACCAGCAGTTTTCGGCTGGCGATGGCTGATGCCACCGCAACCACCTTCTTGCCACAACTGGTTCGTTATCTTGAGGCTGAAGCGCCTGGCATGTCGCTCAGGGTGATGCCGCTGATGACACGGGACCCGAGAAATCTGCTGGAGCAGGGCGAAATTGAGATCGCCGTCGGATATTTTCCTGTTGCGATCGCGGCCATAAAACTGCATTCGATGCAGGATGACATGCCCGATATTTATCGCATGGAGCATTTATATGGCGGACCCTATGTCTGTGTGATGAGAAAAGGGCATCCACTGGCTGAAAAAGACGGTCTGTCCATGGACGATTTTTGTGAGGCCCACCACTTACTGGTGAGTTATTCCGGGCGTCCTTTTGGCTTTACCGATCAGGCGTTGGCCTCAATCGGGCGCAGCCGCCGGATTGTGCTGACGGTCAATCAGTTTTTTACCGGAGGACAGGTAGTGATTAATTCTGATCTGCTGACCGTGTTGCCAGAGCATTTTCTGCCAGTAACCGGATTTCAGGATCAATTGGTGGTCCGTGAATTGCCGTATCCAATGGCACCGGCCACTGTTGACGCGTTATGGCTTCAAAAAAACGATAGCCGCCCGGAATACCGCTGGATGGTGAACGCCATTATGCGATCGACGGCGCAGTCACTGGCGAATAACCCCGCCGGCTTCAGTCAGTAAAATTATGCAATGGCGGTGGTATCTGCGTACACAACGTGTATCGTTTAACTGGTAGATACTAAGTCGAAGATAAGCAACGAAAACAATATCACCGCCGACACGTGTCGGCTTCTATTTCCTACTCTCTGGATAACTGAAACTCATGTTGAAGAAAACGGTCACCTGGATTTTAATTCTGGTCGCATTGCTGGTAGTGGCGGCTATTGCGCTGGTGATATTTGTTGATGTGAATCGGTTCAAACCCCAGATTGAATCTTTCGTGAAAGATACCTACGGCCGAACCCTGACGATTGATGGGGATTTATCGCTGAAAGTGTTTCCGCGGGTAGCCCTGGCGTTGCCGGCCAGTCGTCTGAGCGATCCGAAGTCAGAGACCAGTGCATTGAGCCTGGATTCGGCGCGGGTCAGCGTTGCGGTGATGCCTTTGATCAGTGGTCGGGTAGAGGCTGAGAAAGTTCAACTGCACGGCCTCAAGGCAAACCTGGTTCGGTTTGCTGATGGCTCTACCAGTATCGACGACTTAATGGGCGCACCAGCCGCGCCGACAGAAACCCAGTCAACTACCGAAAAACCCTCAGCAGGGTTGTCTGACTTTCGTATCGGTGGCGTTGAAATTCTTGATGCCGTCGTCACTGTTCGGGATGAGGTCTCAAAAAATACAATTTCCATGACCAAGTTGAATCTCGAAACGGGTGAATTGCGGGACAACCAGAAAACCCCTGTCAAATTGACAGTCAGCGTCACCGCGACCAACCCTAAGGCGCAAGCCGAGATAGCGCTTGACGGGCAGGTTCAATTTGAAATTTCGGCTGCTCGTTACACGGTTCATCAAGCTGACCTGTCTGTCGTCGGTAATCTCGATGGTATGGCGATTAATCAAAAGCTTGCCGTGACCAGTCTGCGCGGTGGTGCCAAATCGATGACTGCCGACATGATCGCGCTCACTGGCCAGGTGAAGCAACCGGGTCGTCAGCTGCAAACCCGCGTTCAGTTTCCGCTCGAGTTCGATCCAGAACGCGGTCTGGTTAAGCTGCGCGCAATATCAGGTCAGATCGATTTAACCGATCCGCTGGTTAGTCCAAAACCTGTGGTGATTCCGCTGAGTGGTGATGCCAACATTAACCTTAATGCTGAAACCGTGGCAGCGCGGTTAAAGATCAGTGCACCCGAGGCAATCGTCGACGTGGCGGCAGATGTGAAAGGGTTTGGCAAACCGGCTATTCGCCTGGATCTGTCGTCAGACTCTATCAATCTTGATCGTTACCTGCCGCCGGCTGCTGAAACCAAAGCTCAGGGTGATGATTCGAAAAGCAATGCGCCAAATGCAAATGCGACTGCTAAAGCTGACGATGCCGTTATAGATTTGTCCGCGCTCAACGATTTGAAGTTTGACGGCCAAGTCAGCATTGGCCGTCTCCTTGCGCAAGGTTTAACTGTTACCCGAATCGAAACCACAATTAAGTCAGCAGGCGGGGAGGTGAACGTTGCACCGTTGAGCCTGGACTTGTACGGCGGTTCGATGACTGGCAAGGCTGCACTACAGACAAAAAATAATCGCTTCAACTTGTCTTCAGATCTGACCGGGGTAAACATCGGCCCACTGGTCAAAGACCTGACCAAAGACGATTTGATTGAAGGCGCTGGCGAAGTGCGTCTGCGGCTACAGTCTTCCGGTGCTACTGTTGGTGCGATCAAAAAAGCGCTGGCCGGTGATGCCAGGGTTGCCTTGCGCGATGGCGCCATTATGGGTATCAATCTGGGCCAAAAAATCCGGGATGCTAAAAATCTGCTTCAGGCCGGTGGTGCCCAGTCCGAGGCCAGCGTGGCGGGCGCGCGCACCGACTTTGCGGCATTGACTGCCAGCTTCAAAATTGCCAACGGTGTTGCGACTAATACTGACTTGTCAGGCAAATCACCGCTGCTTCGCCTTGGGGGCGGCGGCACGATTGATATTGCCGCTGGCAGCCTGGACTACACCGTGCGCGCGTCGGTTGTGGGCACTTCAAAGGGGCAGGAAGGTAAAGAAATTGACGAACTGCGTGGTGTGACAATCCCTGTCAGGCTAACCGGTGCTTTCGAGGCTCTGCAGTGGCAAATTGACTGGGGTGAGGCGGCAAAAAGTGCGCTCAAATCGCGGGTTGCCGAGCAGCTTTCCGGGCAGGTCGACGTGAAGAAGGCAGAGCTAAAAGCCCAGGCTGATGAAAAGAAAGAGCAGGCAAAGGCCAAAGCACAAGCCAAGGTTGAAGAGTTGAAAGAAAAGGCAGCCTCCAAAATTGGTGACAAGTTAAAAGGGCTGCTTGGTCAGTGAAACCAGCAAATACCGGTTCAGAAAACACTGTTTTGGGCCTCATTCAACGGGGCGTGTATCAAGCCCGCGATGGGTTTTTGCGCGGTGCGGTATGGCTGCCTGACCGGCCGATACAACGCCTGGCCTGTGACTTCTTAATCGAAAGACGCTACAGTTCGAGTATAGAAATACCGGGCCTGGGTTTCCTACGCAAATTTAGTTAATTCTGGCCATAAAAACCCAAAATGAGGGGCTGCCATGAGACGAAATACACAATTTGTAGTGGACAACAATGCCAAGCCGGTCTGGCATCCAATGGCCCATCCGGCTGACATGCGTGATAACCCGCCAACCGTCATTGTTGCCGCGGATGGTGTGCACGTCACCGATGTTAACGGTCACCGGGTTCTTGATGGTGTGGGTGGTCTGTGGAACGTGAACCTTGGCTACAGCTGCGAACCGATTAAAGCGGCGATCAGCCGCCAGCTTGATGTATTGCCTTACTACTCTGGATTTCGTGGCACCAGTACTGACACGGCAATTGAACTAGCCCACGAACTGGTTGAGTTTTTTGCACCCGAAGCCATGGTAAGAACCTTTTTTACTTCGGGTGGTTCCGATTCGGTGGAAAGTGCATTGCGCATTTCCCGCCAGTACTGGAAAGTGCGTGGCCAGCGTGACCGAACCAAGTTCATCGGCCTCAAGCGTGGTTATCACGGTACCCACTTCGGGGCTGCGTCGGTAAACGGGAATGCTAATTTTCGCCGCAACTACGAACCTCTCCTGCCGGGGGTGTTCCATATTCCGTCACCGTTTACTTATCGGAACCCTTTTGGCGAGCCGGATCCGGTGCGTTTGGCGCGTTTGTGCGCCAATGCGCTCGAAGACGAAATCGTTTTCCAGGGGCCCGATACCGTGGCCGCATTCATAATGGAACCCGTGCTGGGCGCTGGTGGTGTCATCGTGCCGCCGGAAACCTTTATGCCGCTGGTTCGGCAGATTTGTGACAAATACGAAATTCTGTTGATCGCTGATGAGGTAATCACCGGCTTTGGACGTACTGGCGCCTGGACGGGCTCACGGCTTTGGGGGGTTAAACCCGACATGATGACTATTGCCAAGGCGGTCACCAATGGCTACTTCCCCCTTGGTGCGGCGATGATCAGCGAAAAAGTTGCACAGGTTATGGAATCCAATACTGACAGCTTTGGTGCGATTTATCACGGCTACACCTACTCCGGACACCCGGTGGGCTGTGCGGCCGGCCTGGCGACGCTTGAAGAAACAGCCCGGCTTAAGGTGAATGAGAATGCTGCCGCGCGAGGTATTACGCTTGCTGACGGCATCGCCGGCCTGATGGCACGTCACGAAATTGTGGGTGATGTTCGCTCGCAAGGGTTGATGGCTGCTATCGAATTGGTGTCCGATCGCACCAGCAAAACGCCGGTTGACAAAAAAACGCCGCTCAAAATTGCCGACGCAGCATTCAAAGCCGGAGTCATGATTCGGGTTTCGGGTAACACCATAATCTTGTCCCCCCCGCTGATTGTCACCGACGAGGATGTGAAAACCATGATCGATGCTGTTGATGCAGCGCTCGCTTCGGTCCGCCCAGAATCTCCAAAGGCCTGATTGATGACTAACCCGAACGTTGCTTCAAGGACGGCTAGCATTGATTACCTGGCGCCGACGATGGTCGATCGCTCCCGTATCGTCTCGTTGCTGACCAGGGCATTCAGTGCGGTTCCAACGCCCGATCTGGCGGCGATGCTCTGCGACAGTGCTGATGTGCATGCAGTTATTGATTTCAACATTGAACGCAAGCTGGGCCTGGTGGCAAAGATTCGTGATGAAATAGTGGGTATCTGTGGCTGGCGCTTGCAACGTGGTACACCGGTTTCCGGGCAGCCCGTCTGTGCTCAGTTGGTCTTGTTATACGTTGTTGATGAATACCGCCGACAAGGCATTGCAGAAAACCTGTGTCGGCACTACCTCACTGCTTGTCAGGATCGCCAGTACGCTGACCCTACGTTCAGGTTGCCGGGTAGTGTACCAACGGATTCATTGCTAAAAAAGCTTTCGTTCATTGAGCGATACCGGATATTTGGGGAACCACCCGGTTTGCGCCAGGCTCATCACATGCGATCCGATGATGACGCCAGGGTGTAGTAGTCCAATTAGAAAAGCATCCCGCCATCCAAAACTTCCGCGGTTAGTTTTTACTCCCGACCGGTTTGTCTGATGCAACGTTACTCAATCTGGTCTCTTGCCCGCAATGCACTGACCCACCATGAGGGCTGGCGTCGCCAGTGGCGCAGCCCGGCGCCGAAGCAGTCTTACGACGTCATTATTGTCGGCGCTGGTGGTCACGGGCTTGCAACCGCTTATTACCTGGCGAAAGAGCACGGCATTTCTAATGTTGCGGTTCTAGAGAAAGGCTGGCTTGGTGGTGGCAATACGGCGCGTAATACGACAATTGTCCGATCCAACTATTTGTGGGATGAATCAACTGCCTTGTACGAGAAGTCGATGCAGCTCTGGGAAGGTTTGTCGCGTGACCTCAATTACAATGTAATGTTCAGTCAGCGCGGTGTGTTGAACCTGGGCCATACCTTGCAGGAAATGCGTGATATCGAGCGTCGGGTGGGTGCGAATCGTTTAAACGGTGTTGACGCAGAGGTCGTTAGTGCGCAGCAGATCCAGGAAATGATTCCGTATATCAACCTGAATACGCGCTACCCTGTTCTGGGTGCGTCATTGCAGCGTCGAGCCGGAGTCGCCCGCCATGATGCTGTTGCCTGGGGTTTTGCCCGCGCTGCAGACAATTGTGGCATTGACATCATTCAAAACTGCGAAGTGACCGGCATTCGACAGCAAGATGGCCGGGTGGTCGGGGTTGATACCAGCCGCGGTTTTATCCAGGCGAAAAAAATTGCCGTTGTTGCTGCCGGTCACAGTAGTGTTGTTGCACAAATGGCCGGCATTCGCCTGCCAATTGAGTCTCATCCGTTGCAGGCACTGGTATCTGAGTCTCTTAAGCCGGTATTTCCCACTGTCGTCATGAGTAATGCAATTCATGCGTATATCAGTCAGTCAGATAAAGGCGAACTAGTCATTGGTGCCGGTGTCGATCAATACACTGGTTACGGACAACGCGGCAGTTATCAGACAATCGAAGGCACGATCCAGGCAATCGTCGAGATGTTTCCGATCTTCTCCCGGGTACGAATGAATCGTCAATGGGGCGGCATTGTCGACGTGTCTCCTGACGCGTGTCCAATAATTGGCAAAACCCCGCTGAGTGGTTTTTACATAAATTGTGGTTGGGGTACGGGAGGTTTCAAGGCGACCCCGGGTTCGGGCTGGGTGATGGCGTACACCATCGCGCAGGATCGCCCGCATGAAATTAACGCGCCTTTTTCCCTGGATCGTTTCTATAACGGCCACTTAATTGATGAGCACGGCGCTGCCGCGGTTGCCCACTGACATGTTGCAGATCGCCTGTCCGTATTGTGGCCTGAGAGCAGAAACTGAATTCCATTGTGGCGGTGAGGGTGGGCTTGTCCGGCCGACCAACAGCGAATCAATGGATGACCGGCAATGGGGGGACTATGTCTTTATGCGTAAGAACCCTAAAGGGCGGCATCATGAACAGTGGTGTCATGATGCTGGTTGTGGCCGCTGGTTTAATGCCGTGCGCGATACGCAGAGTTATCGAATTGTTGCCACTTACCGCATTGATGAAAATCCGCCGGATGTTTTCGGAAGTGAATCGCGATGATGTTGCGCCGACTCGCGTCGGGCGGCCGGGTTGACCGGAGCCAACCCATTCAGTTCGAATTTAACAACAAACCGTATACAGGTTATGTTGGTGACACGCTTGCATCGGCGCTGTTAGCAAACGGTGTGCAGCTGACCGCGCGAAGCTGGAAATACCATCGACCGCGAGGCATTCTGGCAGCCGGAGTTGAAGAGCCGAACACCCTGGTTCAGCTTTATCAGGGCAACCGACTGATACCCAATGCCAAGGCAACCGAGGTGGTGCTGGTAGATGGTTTAAAAGCCCGATCTGTCAATGCGAACCCTGGGGTGAACTTCGACTGGCGTGCTGTGAACAACGTATTTGCGAGGTTTCTTCCGGCTGGTTTTTATTACAAAACCTTTATGGCTTCTCAGAAGGCCTGGCATTTTTTTGAGCCTTTTATCCGGGCAGCCGGTGGCCTGGGCGAGTCACCGATGCAGCCAGACCCAGAGCGCTATGACAAGCGATACGCTTATTGTGACGTCCTGGTAGTGGGTGGGGGCGGAGCCGGTGTTATGGCTGCGTTGACCGCGGGGCGTTCGGGCGCGCGGGTGATACTGGCTGACGAACAGCACGAAATAGGCGGCTGGCTGTTGTCCTGCGCTGAAACAATTGACGGCGTGCCGGCCAGCGACTGGCTCGCACGTTCGCTGAATGAGCTGCGCGGCATGGCGAATGTCCAGGTGTTCACCAATGCAACGGTTTTTGGCTACCACGACCATAATTTCCTGACCATGTCCCATCGGCGGGCAGATCATCTGCCTGACAAAGAAGGTATCGTGTTTCGCGAGCGGCTATACCGCATTCGATCCCGGCAGGTTGTCCTGGCGACAGGTGCCCACGAACGTCCGTTGGTCTTTGCGAACAATGATTTGCCTGGCGTGATGCTCGCCGGAGCCGTTGCCACCTATGTGCGGCGCTACGGCGTTCGCCCGGGCAATAAGGCGGTTGTATTTACCAACAACGATCTGGCCTACGATTGTGCCATTGCGTTACGTGAGGCCGGGGTTGACGTACAAGTCATCGATGCCCGTGCCGAGGTCAGCGGCGGGCTGTCTGCCCGGGCGCGAGGGATGGGTGTCATGGTGGCAACCGGTTTTGTTGTCACCGAGGCAAGCGGTTGGCGTTCAGTTCGCCAGGTGACAATTCAACCGGTCGATAATGCCGGGCGACTTGTCCGATCAGCACACACGGTCGATTGTGATCTGCTGGCAATATCCGGTGGCTACAGCCCGGTGGTGCATTTATTCAGTCAGTCCGGCGGCCGCGTGCAATGGAATGATCAAGACCTGCAGTTTTGCCCTGGTTCAGCCGTTCAGCCTCAGGTCAGTGCAGGAGCCTGTGCGGGGCAGATGGACTTGTCCGATACGTTGCAAAGCGGGCTTCTCGCCGCCCAGCAAGTTGTTGTTGCTGCCGGTTTCGAACCACCCGAGGTTAAACTTCCGGTCATTGAACGGTGTGACCCGGGCAATATCCGCCCACTGTGGTTGGTTCCTCACCGAAGGCGGCTCACTCGGGCGCCGAAGCAGTTTGTGGATTTCCAGAACGACGTGTCCGCATCTGATCTGGCTCTCGCCTTACGCGAGGGCTTCGAATCCATTGAGCATATCAAGCGTTACACCGCAATGGGCTTCGGAACCGATCAGGGTAAAACCGGCAATATTAACGGCATGGGCATTATTGCCCAGCTGACCAAACGGTCGGTTGATGAGGTTGGAACAACTACTTTCCGGCCAAATTACACGCCGGTGAGCTTTGGCACAATTGCCGGCCTTGAGCTGGGTGATTTGTTCGAACCAGTCCGCACAACACCAATGCATAACTGGCACTGTGAACATAAGGCCGCCTTCGAAGATGTCGGGCAGTGGAAACGTCCCTGGTATTACCCCCAGGGCGGGGAAGATATTCATGCCGCGGTGCGCCGTGAAGTTCGGGCGGCGCGTCATGCCGTGGCCATGCTGGATGCATCAACCCTGGGAAAAATCGATATTCAAGGCCCGGATGCCAGCGTCTTACTGAACTGGATCTATTGTAATAACTGGTCCAAGCTGGCCATTGGCAAGTGCCGCTACGGACTCATGCTTGACGAAAACGGCATGGTCTTTGATGACGGGGTGACTGTTCATCTTGGCGAGAATCACTACTTGATGCATACAACAACTGGTGGTGCGGCAAAAGTGCTGGCCTGGATGGAGCGGTGGTTACAAACCGAATGGCCGCACCTGAAGGTTTATCTCACCTCGGTTACTGATCACTGGTCAACCATTGCGGTTGCCGGGCCAAAAAGCCGTGACCTGATGACATCTTTATGCGATGACATCGCATTTGATGACGAGAGTTTTGAATTTATGTCATACCGTAAAGGTACGGTGGCGGGAATTCCTGCGCGCGTGATGCGCATCAGTTTTTCGGGTGAACGATCGTACGAGATCAATGTGCCATCACAATACGGACAGAAAATCTGGGACGCCGTCTATGAGGCGGGACAGCCGTTGGGCATCACCCCATACGGCACTGAAACCATGCATGTCTTGCGGGCTGAGAAAGGCTTTGTGATTGTCGGCCAGGATACCGATGGCTCGGTGACGCCGGTTGATCTTGGGATGGAGCGAATGGTTTCCCAGCAGAAAGACTTTCTGGGCAAGCGGTCGCTGTTCAGAGAGGACACACAAAGGACTGATCGGAAGCAGTTGGTTGGCCTCTTGAGCAGCGATCCGACTTTTGTGATTCCTGAGGGTTGTCAAATAGTTGGCCAGGCTGAGCTTCGTCCACCGGTCAGAATGCAGGGGCATGTCACGTCGAGTTATTTTAGTCCGACTATCGGTCGATCGATTGCACTGGCCATGCTTCAAAGCGGTCATTCGCGCCTCAATGAGTCGGTTTGGGTAGCCCTTGCCGATGGGGCAACTAGTAAAGCGGTGGTCACCTCGCCAGTGTTTTACGACCCCGATCAGGCGCGGCAGAATGTTTGAATCCACAGTTACTGTGCCATTGCGTGCGCAGCAACGAGAATGCGCCGTGGTTAGTCTGCGCGGTGACCCGACCCTCGCTTCGTTCAGAAATGTAGTAGACGAGAGTCTTGGCCTATCCTTGCCCGCGCCAGGTAGTGTGACATCGCGCAGTGCTGATCGACTGCTCTGGGTCGGACCGGACACCTGGTTCTGGATTGGCCCGCCCGCCAGCGGGCAGTCAACGGTTGAAAGACTGATGTCAGTGGCTAACGAAGCGCACATACATTGCGCGGTGACTGATGTAAGCGGTGGATACGCACAAATAACACTAAGCGGTCCACAGGCTATCGATATTATTGCCAGCGGTTGCCCGCTGGACTTACATCCCGCGATATTCGGCCCGGGTGCTGTCGCGTCGAGTCTTTTCTACCAGGCTGGTATTCATCTTTGGAAGATGGATGAACAGGCGCAGTTTGAATTACTGGTTCGAAGCAGTTTTGCCGACTACTTCTGGAAAATACTGGCTGCAAGCTGCGCGGAGTGTGGGCTCGAACGTTCTGATTCAGCTGAGTTTATTTAGCCTGATCGGTATTTCTCTGAATCGCATGTTGGCTAGTGGCAGTGTCAAATAACGCGACAGTTTGGCCGTACCGCTATGTTGGTACCGCGGGCCATTAATCACCGGCATTGGCCGCCCAGCCCAAATTTTGCCGTTTTTGTCAGTTGGTTCACGTCGTTGATTTATATTACGCGCGACATTATGACAATACGTACCAAATCCATTGGTTTCGAATCGCTAATTCCGGTTAACAACTGAATGAAAAATCCTGCCGCAAAGCCAATAAACAATTCTATAAATGCGAGCATCGCGTTTTGCCGTCTAATGGCCTTGGTGGGTGTGCATTGTTTGGCCTTGTTAGCACCGACAGTAGCCAGCGCTCAGGTCACGACACAAATCATCAGTGTGAGCAGCGGTAAATGTCTGACCTTAAACGGCGGATCGCAAGCGAATGGCGCCAATGTCGATCAATGGACATGCGGTGCTGGTGCGAATCAGCAAATTCGTCTGCAACCTGTGGCGAATCAAACCAATGTCTATACCTTCGTCTTTGCTCATAGCAATAAATGTGTAGACGCGGTTGGCGGCCGCTTAGAGCAGGGTACGAGCTTCAACCAGTTCACCTGTAATGGCGGATCGAATCAGCGTTTTCTAATTGATAAAGTTAACGCGACCGATTTCCGAATAACGGCTGTTCATTCAGCCAAGGTACTTGATGTATTTGGTGGATCGACTGCCAACGGCGCGGACATACATCAGTGGAACTGGGGTGGGGGTGCAAATCAACGATGGCGGTTCTCCAACTCCGCCGTCAACATTGTTTCTTCGGCGGCACAGGTTGGCACCTGGAGTAACGTCATTACCTGGCCTGAAATTGCAATTTCACTGGCATCGTTGCCAGACGGTCGGGTGCTGTCCTGGTCGTCAACTGAAACCAATGCGTTTCCGTTCAACCGGGAATTTACCCACGCTTCTGTATTCGATCCTGTCACCAATAGTTTCTCAACGGTGGACAACGGATTTCACGATATGTTTTGTGCCGGTGTGTCGACATTGGACGATGGCACGATAGTGGCGTCAGGTGGCAATCCTCAAGACCGGAGGACCAGTCGATTCGATTGGCAAACCGGGCAGTGGTCGGCACTGGGCAATATGAATTACACCCGTTGGTACAGCGCCAATGCGACGTTGCCCGACAACAACATTTTTGCTTCTTTCGCCAAGAGCAGTGGCAATACGTCTGAACGATACGATCCGATCAGTAATACCTGGACCCATACCGTCGGTGCCAGCATGCAGACCCTGCTTGCCGAGCAAAATGCCCGCAACGCGTCACCCGCGCTGAGCAATAGTATTGATATGCAATGGCTGGCTCACCTTGCGGTCGCGCCTGACGGCAGGGTATTTCAAGGTGGGCCTCTCGCCACCATGCATATGTTTAATCCCGCTGGTACGGGTGCAACCCAGAGCCTGGGGCAACCTGCTGGAACCCGTGCCCGTTCTTATGGCAACGTGGTCACCTATGACCGTGGCAAAGTTCTGCTGATTGGTGGTACCGACCGGGCGATGTACCCGCCTACGAGCGTAGATAACGTTTATATGGTCGATCTAAACGGTGCCGCGCCGCAAGTTAACCCTGGTTCGGCAATGACGATGGCACGCACGTTCGCCAATTCGGTCACCTTACCCACAGGTGAAGTACTGGTTGTTGGCGGCACGGCCAGCGGAATTCCGTTTTCGAACGACAGCGCCGTGTTTTCCGGCGAAATCTGGAACCCACAAACCAACCGATGGCGGGTGACCAGCCCCCAGAATCGGCCCAGAACCTATCATTCAACCGCCATGTTACTCAAAGATGGTCGCGTGCTGTCGGCTGGTGGTGGTGGTTGTGGCTCCTGCGGGGTCAATCAGCTTAACGGTGAAATCTATTCACCACCGTACCTGTTTAATCCGGACGGCTCGCTGGCCAGCCGGCCACAGATCGTCAATGCACCGTTGGTAAGCTCCGCTGCTAAGAACATATCAGTGACTACGGAGGCGCCAGTTGTGCGCTTTAGTATGGTGCGTCTGTCGGCAACGACACACGCAATAAATACTGACCAACGCCACCTGACCGTTGCACACACCGGCAGCAACGGGAATTACACGCTTAGCCTGGAAGCCAATCCGAATATTCTGATACCGGGTTACTACTGGGTCTTTGCGATTGATGCCAATGGCAGGCCATCGGTTGGTAGAACGATTCGTATAACCCGACCGGACACTGATGGTGACGGTGTGCCGGACTTCGAAGATGAATTCCCTGACGACCCCAATGAGACCGTCGATACCGACGGTGACGGCGTTGGTGACAACGGCGATCGATTTCCCGGAGATCCGAGTGAATCAGCCGACTCTGATAATGACGGCATTGGCGATAACGCCGACCCGGCTCCGAACGACTCAACAGTTCCTGCCGGTGTTACCTATCGATACTATGAAGGCAACTGGGAAACGCTGCCGAATTTTGACGGCTTAACCCCTGTTAAATCGGGAAAAGTACCTGCTTTCAGTCTGGCGCCGCGCAATCGTGCCACGTCTTTCGGCTTCCGGTTTGACGGACTGTTACGTATTGATGTGCCCGGGAACTATACGTTTTATTCCAGTTCCGACGATGGCAGCCAGATTTTCATCAACGGTACTCTGCTTGTTGATAACGATGGGATACATGTGCTGCGTGAACGTCAGGCAAGCGTGAATCTACCGGCCGGGCTGCACTCGATCAGGGTCAGTTTTTTCCAACAGGGTGGGTCCAGCGGATTGACGGTTAGCTATGCCGGGCCTGGCATCTCGAAACAGGCAATTGGTCAGGAAGTCCTTACGGGCGTGGCGCCTGCCGATAGCGATGGCGACGGCGTTTTTGATGGTAATGACGCGTTTCCGACCGACCCGACCGAAACCGAGGACAGTGATGGTGACGGCGTTGGTGACAATGCTGATCTGTTTCCTGACGACCCCACTCGGTCAGTTCTCGCACCGGCCCCGGTTCTGAATTCGACGACACTTATCATTCAGGGCACCGCAAGCAACGAACGCCTGTGGAACGTTAACCCAGACAATGATTCTGTTACTGTCAGTAGCGGCGCCGGCACTGTCATTACCCAGATTCCGGTTGGCAGACAGCCCTGGGCAATTACGCGCTCGCCCGGTGGCGCCGCCATCTACGTAACCAACAAGAAAGATGCGACGATTAGTGTCATCGACTCGTCCAGTCTGTCGGTGACCCGAACGATTGTCTTACCGACCGGATCGCAACCGCACGGGATTATTCACTCGCCTGCAGGGAGCACTCTTTATGTAGTGCTTGAAGCACTTAATCGGGTGGACAAGGTTGACGCCACCAGTGGCCAGATTCTGGCTGGCGCTAACCTCGACGGCATTGGCCGCCACCTTGCCGTGAGTGGTGATGGACAAACGCTATATGCTCCGCTGTTTATTACGCCGCCGCTACCAGGTGAAGAGGGTTTGAATGTAAGCGTTGTGAATGGCGGTGCACTGATTCGAACAATTGCCACAGACTCAATGACTGTCCAGAGTTCGATTTCATTGGGCTATAACGCGAGTAACCCAACCGAAAGTACCGGGCCGGGCATCGCCAATTACTTAAATGCACCTGTAATCGACCCGGATGGCATTACTGCTTATCTGCCATCCAAACAAGATAACATTCTTGCGGGCAGTGCCCGGGGTGGAGCCGGACTAACTTTCGAGCACCGCGTACGTGCGGTGACATCGCGGATTAACCTGGCGCTTGGCACCGAAAACCCGAACATTCGAATCGACCACGACAATGCCAGCGTCGCGACTGGTGCTGCTGTGACTGGAGATGGCTCACACCTTTTTGTTGCCCTTGAAACGAGCCGCGAAGTCATTGTCTACAACCTGAATCAAGGATTTCAGCAGGCCAGGCTCGTTGTTGGCCGAGCACCGCAAGGCATTGCCATATCATCTGACGGCAAACGTTTGTTTATCCACAATTTCATGGATCGGAGCATCAGCCGCTTCGATGTCTCTGACATCCTTGTTGGGGGTACGCAGACTGCGACAGATCTCGGCACAATTAGCGTGGTAAGCAATGAACGGCTAGGCGCCCAAATCCTCGCGGGCAAGCAATTTTTCTATGACGCGGCCGACGACCGACTGTCACAAAGCAACTATATGAGTTGCGCCTCTTGTCACAATGACGGTGGTCATGACGGTCGGACCTGGGATTTGACCAGCCTGGGTGAAGGGGTGCGCAATACGATTGATCTGCGTGGTAAAGCGGGTACCGCGCATGGCAACGTGCACTGGACAGCTAACTTTGATGAAATTCACGACTTCGAATTCGATATTCGTGCTCTTTTCGGCGGTTCTGGGCTGATGGCTGATACCGACTTCGCGGCGAGCAGTGAAGCCCTTGGAGCGCAGAAGGCCGGACGCAGTGCCGAGCTCGATTCACTGGCTGCGTACGTAAGCAGCCTGGATGACGTCGGTTCCAGCCCCTTTCGATCTACTGGTGGTGCGTTTTCCAGCCAGGCACAGGAAGGACGCGTCATATTTGCGCAAGCCGGCTGTGCAAGTTGCCATAGCGGGGAAACGTTCACCGATAGCCCGCAGGGTCGATTCCACGATATTGGTACTGTCGACCCGGCAACCGGCGGGCGCGCTGGTCAGCCGCTAGTGAACGGTGGGCTCGATACACCAACGCTTCGTGGCCTGTGGCAAACGGCACCTTATCTTCACGACGGGGCTGCCGCCACGATTCAAGACGCTATTTCTGCTCATACATCTGCCAGCGTTGGTTTTGACCTGAGTACTCTGAGTGCAACTCAACGCAATCAGTTGGCGAGTTACTTGTTGCAAATCGACGATGCCGAGATAATCGCTCCACTGCCGTTGACCGATACCGACGGTGACGGTATTCCGGATGTCACTGACCCGGACGATGATAACGACGGAGTTGACGACTTCAACGATGCATTCCCGTTAGATGCCAGCGAGTCGGTTGACACCGATGGTGACGGAACTGGGAACAATGCCGATACCGACGACGACAATGACGGAGTGCCAGATACGGTCGACCTGGACCCGCTCGATCCGAATATCGGGTCGGGTACAGGGGAAACCAACTGTAACCTTATTATTGACGGTGGGTTCGAGTCTGGCACTGGTACCTGGTCGACCGACACTACGTTAAGCCGCGTTAGCGATGCATACGAGGGAAGCCAGGCGCTGTCGTTTGGCGCCGGTTACATCGGGGACGTCTTACCTGTCACTTCGGGAACTTTGTACACTTTCTCGGGCTATTACAAAAGCGGTGGAAATGGCAATTGGGCCGGTTTTGGGGTGGACTTTGTCGATGTCAACGGCTTGGAAATTGGGGAGTTGGTTCGCACCCTGCCCATTGAGAGCGCGTACACGCCATTCAGCCTGCAAGCCCAGGTTCCCGCCAGCGCTGTTTACCTCAGACCCTGGTTTTACACAGAGTCCGGACGCACGCTGACAATTGATGGCATTGATTTGCGCAAGACTGGTTGCACGACTGGTGGCACGGGTAATCAGCCGCCATTTGTCGCCAGCCCGGGAAATCAGGTCAACGCAATTGGCGACCCGGTTAGTCTGCAAATCAGTGCTATCGATCCAGAAGGCGATAGCGTTACTTTCTCGGCCACGAACCTGCCGTCCGGGCTGAATATTGATGCGCAAACCGGCATCATTTCCGGCACTATTGCCAGCAGTGGTTCCAGTAACGTCACGGTTATTGCCGACGATGCGCAACAAACTGGTCAGACCAGCTTCATTTGGACAGTCGCTCAGGGTGGTGCCAATGAAAACTGCAATCGCATTCTCAACGGTGGATTCGAACAAGGCCTGGCTGGTTGGAGTTCGTCAGTGTCACCGAGCTTCGTTTCCGATGCGGTCAGTGGCGCCAGTGCGATTCGTTTTGATGGTGGTTGGATAAGTCTGACTGTGCCTGGCGCGCCGAATACTGAATACAGCTTCTCTGGTCACTATCAGAGCCTTGAAGGTGCCGGCTGGAGTGGTTACGGAATCGACTACCTGGATAGCGCGGGTAACGAAATTGGCGAGGAGGTGCAGACCCTGGCAGCCAGCGCCGGTTATGTTCCGTTTGCCCTGGCTGCTACCTCGCCAACGGGTACTAGCTCGATCCGAATTTGGTTCTATGCTGATGCAGGCCGTCTGCTCACAATGGATGACGTCGATCTTCGCCCAACGGGTTGTACCGGCGGTGGCACTGGCAGTGCCTGTAACGCAGTAACCAATTCGGATTTCGAAACCACCCTGGGGGGCTGGTTTACCAACACTACCCCTGAATTCACTTCCGATGCAGGGGCTGGTTTGCAGGCTGTTCGGGTTTCAGCGGGCTGGTTTACCCATGTGATGCCAGTGGTAGCGGGCACAAGTTATACCGGGTCGGCACTTGCTAAATCGTCGGGAACTAGCGGCTGGAGTGGCGTGGGTATGGACTTTGTGGATGGCAATGGAGTCAAACTGAGCGATTCGGTACAGACGATTAATTCTTCCAGTGCCTATGGCCCGGTTTTATTCAACGTAATCGCACCGCCGGGTGCCACCAGTGTGCAGTTTTGGTTTGCAGCTGACGCCGCCAGGTCTTTGTTTATCGATGCGGTTGATTTCCGAGTTGCCGGATGTCAATAGCGCTGCATCGCTTCATGGGAATCCTGTCGAAACCATAAAAGCACTGACGTTAAAAAATACGTTTGCGATACTGCTTATGACATCAGATGAACTTGCCCGGACATTGGTATGTCGGGGCGGAAGACCACCGTGTGCGAGTCCATTAGTTTGAATCCAAAGCGTTCGTAAAATTGGAAATCGCTTTCGTTTTTCGAAAATATACGCAGCGGATCGAGTTTTCTTTCAAAAATAGTGGCGCGCATTGTCGACGCAGTGTGGGGTAATCAGAAGCGTCATACTTGTCCGTACCATTTATAGTCAAATAGCGAAACTGGCGATCTTGTCGGGGTGCCGTTGCAAAAGGAGCCTGATGATAAGGGCGGTATGCCTGATTGCTTCGACAAGATACCTCTCCCAGGAAATCTCCATGCGCGGCTTCTGGAAGTTCTATCATCACCTGATGGGTTTTCGGTCCGCGGGTGATCCGGGTGTAAACGTGGAGGGTGCGTAATGGGCTCGGATAGCGTTGAGTAGGTCCGGCGCTTTTACAATCAATACGTCCTGGCACTGAAGAATGGTCTGATGCGGTGTAAATTCGGTTTTTTTTGTTCTTCGATGGATTGTCAGAGGGCCGTTTATCGTACCGGCATTGCCTCCGGTCTTTTATGCGGTTAGCTGGTACTCCAATTGCCGAAGTGTCTCTAGGACAAACTCCTACGCAATCCGTATGACTCCAAAGTAAACAAGTGACCGATCAGACTGATACATGACCGACTCTCTAGAAACAAAAACAAACAAAGACATACTCAAGGCAACCCTGCAGTTCATGTCAACACATTCGGCGGATTTTGGCCCGCATGCGTATACCCTGTGGTTTCACTTTGCCGATCAGAATGAGGCAGTCGCCGAAGCACTTAAGCCCTTTGTTGTTGGCCAACGCCGAATGACTGTGGATGAACAGTCTGATCTTTATTGGCGCCTGATTGCTCCGCCTGCCGACACCGGTCTGGATGAGGTTATGATGCGACTCACTCAGTCTCTTGAACAAGTCGAACGTGCTGTCGACGGATCCCTTCTAGGCGCAGCGGGCTTGCTTGATGAATTGGAGCAATTCAGCTCCAGCTTGTCGGAGGATGAGCGGGCGTTGTTTGGTAATCGCCTGGATCGGTTGAAATCGGCAAGCCACGAGGTTCAGTATTTGCTCGGAAAATCGTCAAGCTTGTTGTCAGACTCAATGAACGAATTGCCTGAATTTTGCATTGCTCCGGAAGCGCTTTCAGTCAAACGAGCTGGTACCGTTGTGGATTTTGCGACCATTTTGTCTGGTTTGCACCGCCTGTGTGATGTGCAAACGAAAACCAGCCGCGCGTCTGGCTTACTGATCGAAATTGACCGGATCGCAACAATCGCTGAAGAGCTAAATCCAGTGGCAACAACCGCCTTGATTGACGAAGTAGCCAGGCGGATTGCCGCTCTTTTGAGTGGCGACGGTGATGTTGGTCATTACGAAGATCAGAAAATTCTTGTTCTGTTGGCGTCGACAAGCCTGTCTTCAGCTGAAGCTTTGGCTGCCCGGATCGTTGAAGACTTTAGTGCCGCGCCAATGGTCGCTGGTGCGGTTAAGCGTACGATTTCTGTTTCGGTGGGTGCTGTTGCCGTAACCGCAGATGATATTCCGGAAGGCGTTCTGGGCCGACTCAATCGCGCGGTTCAGCGTGTGGCGATGCGTGGTGGCAGTGGATTTGAAACGGCCTGACCAGCACTGAGCGTGGAAGCCGGCGCAAGTTTGCTGAAGCCGGGGCCGTCGGCTGCTGGTCGTTAGTTCGTACCGATTCAGGGGGTTTTTATTGCTGCGGCTTGTTCATCGGTCAGGCAACGACATTTCTGTCCTTGTAACAACAAATATAGTTGCGCCGTTTTTTCGAGCTCTTCAACCGCATCACTGGCTGCGTCCAGGCTTGAGCCACCAACAACCGGCCCATGATTGGCGAGCAGGACAGCATGATGTTTGCCGGCATAAGCCCGAACTGCGTCTGCCAGCGCACTGTCGCCTGGGGGGTAATATGGCACGAGCGGTAACGAGCCGATGCGCATAACGTAATACGCGGTCATTGGGGGCAGGACATCTGCCGGGTCGACATCCTGCAATATTGAGACTGCGGTTGAATAAGTCGAGTGCAAATGAACCACTGCCTGATTCTGCGCTCGCTCCTGGTACATTGCCAGGTGGAGAAAACTTTCTTTGGTTGGTTTGTCGCCACTGATCAATTTGCCCTGGGTGTCCAGTTTGGACAATGCCGCCGGGTCAAGGCGCCCCAGCCGAGAGCCGGTTGGCGTCACAATTAAGTGATTACCGCAACGCGCACTGATATTGCCGGTGGACCCGTGGGTGAAACCTCGCTCGAACAACGAGCGGCCAATCTCGCAAATGGATTCACGCAGCCGGTTTTCATCGGCATGGGTATTAACAGCTGTCATTGGGATGGCCTGTTATCGAGCATATCAAGCGCTTTTTGAAAAAACCCGGGGGCACCAAAGTTACCTGATTTCAGCGTAATGGCCAGCGGCACTGGGCCGACAGATGCTGTCCACGGAACACCCGGATCGATTTGCGGGCCGATGCGCAGGGCCAGAACGTTCAGCGCATTGACGACGGCGCCAGAGGTTTCGCCACCGGCAACAACAAACCGCCGCGTGCCTTGCTCAAGCAGTTGTGCAGCGCAGGCGGCCAGGGTTTGTTCAACAACGGCGCCTGCCGCGTCCCGCCCCAGCGATTCTTGTATGGCCCGTACTTGTTCGGGGGCTGCACTGGCACAAATCAGGGCCGCTTTGCCCTGACTTTGGGCATCGAGTGCCATGGCAACGGCTTCGTCGACGACCGGCTCTCCTCGTGCTGCCCGTAGCGGATCAACCACGTAGCAGGGGTTGCTTTGTTTATAAATGTCGACTTGTTGCAAGGTTGCCTGAGAACAACTGCCCGACAACACAACCGCCGGGCCATCAATAGCGGGCAGGGTGCTGGCGGTCTGATTGGGTTTAAGCACGCCCTGGCGCCGGAAGTTCTCGGGTAAACCAATCGCTACACCGGAGCCCGCCGTTAGCAGGCGCAGCCCGGCGCAGGCTTGTGCCAGTGTATGCAGATCGGCATCGTGTAAGGCGTCGGCAATGGCGATACCAATACCTTCCGATTTCAATGCAGTGATTTTTTCCTGGGTGGCCGTAACCCCACCGGCCAGGGTGTCGTAAGGAATGAGCCCTACTTTGTGCGCAGACTGGCGTTGTAACACCCGAACCAGATTCGAATCAGTCATTGGGGTCAGTGGATGGTCTTTCATGCCGGAATCTGACAGCAGTACATCGCCGACAAATAAATGCCCTTTGAAAATGGTTCGGCCCGCTTCCGGAAAAGCCGGACAGGCGATAGTGAACTCAGCCGCCATAGCTTTCATCAACGCGTCGGTAACCGGCCCGATATTGCCTTGATCCGTTGAGTCGAAGGTAGAGCAGTATTTGAAGTAAATTTGCTGGCAGCCAGCCGCTTCAAGCCAGTGCAGGGCAGCTATCGATTCGCCGATAGCCTGATCTGGCGCAGTGGTTCGCGACTTCAATGCGATCACAACAGCGTCCGTCTGTTCAGCTAATTCGTCAGCAAGTTCGGGTGGCGGTAATCCGATGGTTTGAATGCAACGCATGCCATTTCGAACAAGATTATTCGCAAGGTCGGTTGCGCCGGTGAAATCATCTGCAATACATCCAAGCAACATGGTTTACTTTCCCCTGGCTTTCTTCGCTGTCGCAGGCTTGTTTGCCGTCACCGGTTTCTTTGTGACTTTCTTGCCTGATTTCTTCGTCGATTTATTCTTGCGTGCCGATTGCCCACGGGCGCTTTGGCCTGACCCGCTGGGAAGTTCAATGCCAGTCAGGCGCTCGAACATCTTGATTACGGCGCTGTCATCTTCCCCACCCATACCGGCTGCGCTGGTGGCCAGAAACATCTGATGTGCCGAGGCGGTCAGGGGCAATGGGAATTTCATTTGCCGCGCAGAATCGAGAACGATACCCAGATCTTTAACAAAAATGTCTACGGCTGACAGCGGTGTGTAGTCGCCGTCCAGTATATGGGGCACACGATTCTGAAACATCCAGCTTGAACCCGCGCTGTTGGAAATGACTTCGAATAAGGCTTGCGGGTCGATACCAGCCCGTATACCCAGGGCCATGGCTTCGGTTGCTGACGCGATGTGAACGCCCGCCAGTAACTGGTTAATCATTTTGACCTTTGAGCCCATGCCCGGGGTATCCCCAAGCTGATAGACCCGGCCGGAGATAGCATCAAAAACGGGTTTGGCCGCCTTGATGGTCGCCGGTTCGCCGGCAGCCATGATGGTCATGTTGCCGGCATTTGCTCCGACTGCGCCACCGGACACAGGGGCATCGATCAATCGCAAGCCGCGCTCTTGCAAGCGCTTGTCCAGTGCTTCGGTATAAAGTGGCGGCATTGTGCTTGAGGTAATGACAATGGCGCCGGGTGCGAGGTGATTCACTGCGCCGTGTTCACCAAACAATACCGCTTCAGTTTGGTCTGCATTGACCACGAGTATCAGCAGAATGTCGACGTGCGGTGCAATTTGCGCAGGTGATGTTGACGTGCTCGCACCCAGGCCTGCAGCCGTTTTCAGCGCGGCCTTGTTCAGGTCGCACGCATACAATTCAAAGTTGTGCTTTCGTAAGTTGCGTGCGACACCCATGCCCATGGCGCCAAGGCCAATCAGACCCACCGCGGGTTTGGATTTGGTTCGCTTGCCCGCTTTGGTGGATTTGGACGACTTGCTGGGTTTAGCCGACATCTTTACCGGCTGGTTTGATTTGGCCATCGTGTACTCGGTACATGGGAAGGAAGTGTCGGAACCGGCGGAGGGTCGGACAGATCAGAAAAACGCCTGGATACCAGTCTGAGCGCGCCCGAGGATCAACGCATGAATATCATGCGTGCCTTCGTAAGTGTTCACCACTTCGAGGTTCACCATATGGCGAATCACGCCGAACTCGTCGCTGATGCCGTTGCCGCCCAGCATATCGCGCGCATTCCGGGCGACATCAAGGGCTTTGCCGCAGGAGTTTCGCTTCATGATTGATGTGATCTCGACTGCTGCCGTTCCTTCGTCTTTCATCCGACCGAGTCGCAGGCATCCTTGCAACCCGAGTGTTATTTCTGTCTGCATATCGGCAAGTTTTTTCTGTATGAGCTGGTTAGATGCCAGTGGTCGGCCAAACTGCTTGCGATCCAGAACGTATTGGCGGGCAGTTTGCCAGCAACTCTCGGCGGCGCCGAGTGCACCCCAGGCTATACCGTAACGAGCTGAGTTCAGACAGGTAAACGGCCCTTTGAGCCCTTCGACGTTGGGCAGTAGTTGCGTTTCGGAAACCGGCACAGCGTCCATGACAATTTCTCCGGTTATCGACGCGCGCAAGCCAAACTTGCCGTGAATGGCCGGCGCACTCAGGCCTTTCATTCCTTTTTCAAGAATAAAGCCTTTGATTCGGCCATCGTAGTCACCACCCTGACACTTTGCCCAGACAACAAAAACGTCGGCAATTGGCGAGTTGGATATCCACATTTTTGCGCCGGTGAGCTCGTATCCGCCTGCAACTACTTTAGCGCGCGTTTCCATCGACCCAGGGTCTGAGCCATGGTTTGGCTCAGTCAGCCCGAAGCAACCAATCCACTCACCGCTGGCTAGCTTGGGAAGGTACTTTTTTCGCTGTTCTTCGGAGCCAAATTCGAAGATTGGAGTCATGACCAGTGAAGACTGCACACTCATCATTGAGCGGTAACCGGAATCGACTTTCTCAACTTCGCGGGCAATGATGCCGTAACTGACGTAGTTCAGGCCCGGGCCACCGTATTCAGGGGGAATGGTTGGCCCGAGTAAGCCGAGTTGACCCATTTCCGGGAAAATTTCCGGGTCAGTCTTCTCGTTTCGAAATGCCTCGAGAACCCGCGGAGCCAGCTTGTCCTGGCAATAAGCCGCCGCGGCATCCTGGATCATGCGCTCTTCTTCGGTGAACTGGCTATGCAGGAGGAGGGGGTCTTCCCAGTTAAATGATGCTTTTGCTGTGCTCAAGAATGGCTCCGGTGTGCGTGAAATGTGTTGTGCGTAGTTTAACTGGCTGGGTCTGGAATAACCGCGGTTGCCTCAATTTCGACAAGTGCTTTGTCTTCAATCAGGGCGGTAACCTGAACGGCAGTCATCGCCGGATAGCAAACCTTGCCGTCGGCACCTTTCATCAGAATTCGATAAGCAGTGCCCAGGGCCTTGCCGGCGGCCAGGTATTGTTTTTTGTCCGTGACATACCAGGTCATCCGTGCGATGTGTTCCGGACCACCCCCGGCTTGCGCCAGGACAGCGACAATATTGCGTATCGCCTGTGCTGCCTGCCCGGTGAAGTCGTGATGCTCGAATTCACACTGAGCATTCCAGCCGATTTGACCAGCGATAAAGACCTGGGTGCCCCGGGCGGCAATGCCGTTGCTATAACCTTTGGGCGCTGCCCAATCGGGCGGTTGGAGACTGATCGGCAGTTGGGGTTTGTTCATAGCGTCGCTTAATCCTCTATTTGTTGCAGGAATTTTGTCATACCGGCCCGCAGATCGTCGGGCCAGGGACAGGCTTTACTGGTTTTTACGTCAACGCAGGCCAGTACCTGCGTTACTGACACGCGAATATCATTTCCGACACAGGCGCTGCGTTTCAGACGAACCGACTTGCCGCCAATTTTTTCCACTGCCAGTTTGAAGCTGACTATATCGCCAAGCCGGGACGGATTGGCAAAGTCGCATGTGATATGGACGGTGGGTACACCCAGCAACCGATTGTGGTGCAGGGTAGCGAAATCGCAGCCCAAAGCCTGGGCAAACCAGTCTTCAACGTGATCATTGAACAACACGAAATACTGCGGATAAAAAACAATGCCGGCTGGGTCGCAGTGGGCAAAGCGAATCAGGTAATCGCGGGTGAATTCCATGGTTCCAGGTTTTGCAGCGTTGCTTGAAGGTCAGGATTCAAAGTTGAATTTACAGCTCGGTGCGGATATTCCACAGCTCTGGAAACAAGACGATATCGAGCATACGCCGTAAATACGAAACCCCGGCGGTACCGCCGGTTCCGCGCTTGAATCCGATGATGCGTTCTACCGTGGTCACGTGTCGAAAACGCCACTGACGGAAGGCATCTTCGAGGTCAACCAGTTCTTCGGCCAGCTCGTACAAAGCCCATTGCTGTTGTGGATTTTTGTATATAGACAGCCAGGCAAGTTCTACCGACCGATTGGTCTCGCGCGGTTTGCTTACGTCCCGTTCCAGCTCACAGGCATCAATGGCGTATCCGCTTCGGCTGAGCAAGTGAAGCGTTTCGTCGTAAATCGACCGTTCGTTTAAGGCTGATTCGACTCGGGCGCGGATATCCGGGCGGTGGCTGTGAGGTTCCAGCATTGCCGCGTTTTTGTTGCCCAGCATAAATTCGAGAATACGGTACTGGTAAGACTGAAAACCCGACGAAGAGCCTAATGCCTCGCGCAGGTTACTGTATTCGGTTGGGGTCATGGTACTGAGCACTGCCCAGGCTTGAACCATTTGTTCCATGATGCGCGAAACACGCGCCAGAATTTTAAAAGCGCTGGCCATTTCTGAGCGGCGAATCGCGTCCCGGGCGATAGTCAGTTCATGCAGGGCCAGCTTCATCCATAACTCGCTGGTCTGATGCTGAATGATGAACAGCATTTCGTTTGAATCGGCCGAGCGCATGGACTGGGCGTTTAAGACTTCGTCCAGCTTCAGGTAGTCCCCGTAGCTCATGTCCTGTGTCGTCATGGTGGTTGCTCTGTGGCCTTGAAGAGTATTTTTCCCGACTTTTCCTATCGCACGGCTCGGAAATTACTTTAAGCTTAAACTAAATTCTAATTGTTGTGATCCGGAACCACGCCCCGGCACGAAACGCCGGACAGCGGCCGCCACGAATAAGGAGCAGGAACTTATGCGAGTTGATGTGATTGGGGGAGGGCCGGCAGGCCTGTATTCGGCAATCCTGCTGAAAAAATCGTTTCCGGATGCGCAGATTGAAGTGGTTGAGCGTAACCAGCCCGATGATACCTTCGGTTTTGGTATCGTATTGTCCGACGAAACCCTCGGAAACCTGCAGCAAGCTGACCCAGAGTCACAGCAAGCTATCGCGGCCAGTTTTGCGTACTGGGACGACATCACCGTGCAATTCCGGGGTCAGCGGATGACGTCTTCGGGGCATGGGTTCTCGGGGCTTGGTCGCCTCGCTTTGCTGCAGATTTTGCAACAACGTGCGCGGGAACTCGGTGTAAGCATGCGGTTTGGTTGCGAAGACAGTGGTCTGGCTGCCCACCGTGAGGCGGACCTTGTTATCGCGAGCGACGGTATCAACAGCATGATTCGTGACCAAAACGCAGAACACTTTGGTCCGTCAGTAAAAATGAAAAGTAATCGGTTTGTCTGGCTGGGTGCGCGGATGACCTTACCCGGATTTTTCTATAGCTTTCGGGAACACGGCGGTGGTGTCTGGAATATGCATGCTTACCAGTACGGTCCGGGTGAGTGTACGGTCATTATCGAGACAACCAACGAGTGCTTTGCAGCCAGCGGCTTGTCACCAACCGATGAACAGGCAACTGCTGCCCTGGTGGCAGAAATTTTTGCGGACGACTTGAACGGTGCTGAACTGCTGATCAATCGGTCCCATTGGCGTCAGTTTCCCAATGTTCACTGTGATCACTGGCACCAACAAATCGACAAGACCCAGGTTGTGTTGCTTGGTGATGCGGCCCATACCGCCCATTTTTCGATTGGCTCTGGCACGAAGCTGGCGTTGGAAGACGCTATTTCTCTGCACGGCGCTATTGCTTCTGTTGCTGAACAAAACGGGGGAGATCCTCTCGCCGATTTGCCCGGTGCGCTGGCTGCTTATGAGCAGACCCGTCGTGATGAAGCCGGTCGAATACAGCATTCGGCGAATGTGTCTTCAGTGTGGTTTGAAAACGTAAAGCGCTTCTGGAGCATGAATCCGATTCAGTTCAACGCGTCGATCCTGACTCGCAGTAAACAAATCACCTATGACAATCTTGCGATGCGTGATGCCGGTCTGGTGAAAGACATGACCCGCTGGTGGAATCAGGATCAGGCCAGGCAGCTTGGGTTGCAGCGGCCAAACAAAAAGGCGGACGATCAAAAATGGTTAGATACGCCGCCAATGTTCGCCCCGTTCCGACTGCGAGACTTGTGGCTGGAAAATCGAGTGGTTGTCTCTCCGATGGCTCAGTATCTGGCAAAAAACGGTGTGCCAAACGATTGGCACTTGATGCATTACGGTGCCCGCGCTGCCGGTGGTGCGGGACTGGTATTTACGGAAATGACGTGTCCGTCAGCTGACGCACGCATTACGCCAGGCTGTACGGGTTTGTGGAACGATGAGCAGATGTTGGCTTTTAAACGCATTGTCGATTTTGCCCATCACCATAGCGGGGCAAAATTGTGTATGCAGCTGGGCCATGCCGGTCGCAAAGGCTCAACGCAGATCGGATGGCAGCAAATGGATTACCCGCTCGAAGATCGACACTCCGATAAGAACTGGCCACTGATTTCGGCGTCGCCGATCGCCTACCGTGACGGCGTGAACCAGGTACCCCGCGAAATGACCCGGAATGATATGGACAGGGTCATCGACGATTTTGTGCAGGCCGCTCATCTGGCTGAACGAGCCGGTTTTGATATGCTGGAAATCCATATGGCTCATGGTTACCTGCTGGCCAGTTTTTTGTCACCGATTACCAATCGTCGCGCTGATGCTTACGGCGGTGACCTGGCCAGTCGTATGCGTTTCCCCCTCGAACTGTTTAGCGCCGTACGCAAGGTCTGGCCCGCCGGCAAACCAATGAGTGCCCGATTGTCTGCAGTCGACTGGATGGAGGGTGGCCAAACGGTCGACGATACGGTTGCCGTGGCCACTGCTCTGAAAACCGCTGGTTGCGACCTGATCGATGTTTCATCAGGGCAAACCGACCCGGACAGTCGCCCCGTGTATGGCCGGATGTATCAGGCGGGCTTTTCCGAACAAGTGCGTCTTGAAAGTGGCATGCCGACCATGGCAGTTGGTGCAATAAGCAGCGCAGACCAAGTGAACACTTTGCTGATATCTGGTCGGGCTGACCTGGTTGCGTTGGCCAGACCCCATCTGGCTAATCCGAATTTCACGGCACACGCAGCTGCGCAGTATCAATACGATGGTCTGGCCTGGCCGCGCCCGTACGAGACGGGGGCGCAACAACTGGCCACCCTGGTGGCGCGTCAGTCATAGGTGAGCCGTTATCATGTGTTAAATCAAGCTGTCTCAGATAACCAAGAGAGAGAACATGGCGGTCAAAAACGTAATCTTTATCATGCTCGATCAGCTGCGCTGGGACTGCTTGTCCTGCTCTGGTAACACTATTATCGATACACCGAACATCGATAGTCTGGCGGCGCGGGGTATGCGCTTTACCCGAGCCTATGCCCAGGGAACCAGCTGCGGCAATTCGCGCGCATCGTTTTATACCGGCCGCCATGTCCGGTCGCATGGCGCAACCTGGAACGATTGGCCGTTGCGGGTTGATGAGTGGGGAATTGCCGATCATATCGAGCCCACTGGCGCCAAGGTTGTGTTGATGGGTAAAACCCATATGAAACCCGATACGGCTGGCATCGCCCGGCTGGGCATTGACCCTGAATCAGAGCTGGCGATGGCGCTTGGTAACGCCAGCTTTTTAAGCGGCGAGCATGATGACGGGCTGCATCCCCAAGGGCCGGCTGGGCGATATAACCCGAAAGAGCCGCGTTATAACCAGTGGCTTCGCGAGCAAGGTTTTGGCGGTGAAAACCCATGGTTCCAGTGGGCCAATGCTGCTGAAGATGAAAACGGCCGTTTGTTGTCTGGGTTTTTTATGGAGCACGCCCACCGTCCGGCCCGCCTGCCTGCTGAGTTCACTGAATCTGCCTATATGACAAGTCGGGCGATCGAGGCTATCGATGCCCTTGGTGACGATCCGTTTTTCTTGCACCTGTCATATATCAAGCCGCACTGGCCGTACATGGTGCCGGCGCCGTACCATGCGATGTATCGCGATGCTGATATTCCGGCGGCGGTTCGCAGTGACGCCGAACGTGACAATGCGCATCCGGTGATTGCGGGTTACATGAGTAATCCGGTCGCCCGCTGTTTTGCTGACGATGCAAAGCGGCGCCATGTGTGGCCCGCTTATCTTGGGCTGATCAAACAAGTCGATGATGAAATTGGCCGCTTACTGGCGCACCTGAAGTTGAAGGGGTTGGACAGTAACACCATGATTGCCCTGTCCACTGACCACGGTGACTTTCTCGGCGATCACTGGCTGGGCGAAAAAGATGTTTTCTTTGACCAGGCGGCAAAGTTACCGCTAATTGTTGTCGACCCGTCGCCGGACGCTGATCTGACCCGTGGGCAGACTTGCGATGCGCTGACGGGGGCCATCGATTTGCTGCCAACCTTTGTTGAGAGTCTTGGTGGCAGCCCCGCCTGGCATTGGCTTGAAGGTCAGTCATTGGTAGATATTCTGCATGGCAAGCATTCGGGAACCGAGCGCGAAATTATTGTTGCCGAAGCAGACTATGCGCGAATGCCGTTCTTTTCGCGGCTGGACCGAACTCTGGATAACTGCAACATGACCATGGCATACGATGGACGCTATAAATTATTTCATCATCCCGGGTTACCTTCCCAGCTATACGATTTGCAGGAAGACCCCCAGGAATTACACGATCTTGGCGGTGACCCGGGTTATGCCGCGGTTCGTGAACAATTAAAAGGTCAATTGCTCGACTGGAGCGCCAGCCTGAAGAACAGGGTGCCAGTCAGCGCCGAGATGATGAAAAAAAAGCAGGGCTTGTCTTTTCGGCAAGGCATTCTTATTGGGTTTTGGGCGAGTGAGGATGTACCTGCGGAGCGAAAAATCCCCGAACATTTAGGCTTTGCCTGAGCCAGTAATTTGCCGACCGGCTCAGACCCGGTTGCATATCATTTCTAACGGAGACGATAATGAGTAACAAGAAGAGTGGTGGCTGTTTGTGTGGTGCGATTCGCTACGAAGTCAGCTCACCCACCGACAAAATTGTTCAGTGCCATTGCCGCAACTGCCAGAAAATCTCTGGTGCCGGTGCCAGCGCCAACATCCTTGTAGACACTGATAAATTTAAGTACACCAGCGGGGAACCGAAAGTTTTTGTCGATACCGGTGACAGCGGTGTTCAATTAAACCGCGCGTTTTGCGGAAATTGCGGATCATCTCTGTTTTCGCAACGGCACAACATGATGAATAAACTGGTGCTCAAAGCTGGCTCGCTTGATGACTCGTCGGATGCAAAAGTTGTGATGAATATCTGGCGACAAAGTGCTCGTCCGTGGGTCCTGACCGACCCTGAGGTATCAACCTTTGATCAGAACCGGCCCACATGACACATAGCCTGACTTAAACTCGATTCAGACTTTTGCGGTTGCCGGCGCTGGGCTGGCGGCCAGTTGGTAGCCTTGGGCCAGTTGCCGGAACTGGGCAACCGATGTGTCAGCAGCAAACGACTGACCCAGCTCGTCGCGAAGTATCGACCCCACTTCGTGGGCAACGGCGTTCGCCGCCGCAGCATCCAGGAATAGCAGTCTGGATCTTCTCGCGAGTACGTCTTCAACGGTCCGCGCGTACTGGTAGCGCGCAGCAAAGCGCACCATGGCTTCGGTTAGTCCACCGGCCAATTCATTGCCAGCCCCGTCCAGGGCCAGAATGGTTTCAGCATCACTGCCGTATAAGTGCAAACCTGGTGGGTCGCTGATTGCGTGCCGATCGCCAGGGCCGGTGCCGCACAAGCGCAAATTAGTTGTGCTGGTAGAGCGGGGCGGTTGAACCAGCCCCGAAGTAATGCATTGCTCCAGCACATCCTGCGCCATTACGCGATAAGTCGTCCACTTCCCGCCGGTGACGGTAACCAGGCTGGACTGACCCACCAGGACAGTGTGCTCGCGTGACAAACCTTTGGTGTTGTCACCGTCGTCATCCGGAGGCCTAACCAGTGGTCGTAAGCCAACCCAGACCGAGCGTACGTCGCTTGCGCTTGGTTTGCGGGCGAGATAATTGCCAGCTTCATCGAGAATAAAGCGGATTTCTTCCGGAAAGGCATTCGGTTCACGGGTGATGTCGTCGCGGGGAGTGTCGGTAGTACCGAGAATCACTTTGCCCAGCCACGGGACGGCGAACAACACCCGGCCGTCTGCCGTTTTTGGAACCAGCATTGCGTGCTTTCCTGGCAGAAAGCTGCTGTCTACCACCAGGTGGACCCCCTGGCTTGGGGCCACCATTTCGGAGGCTTCGCTGCGATCCATCCGGCGAATCGAGTCAACCCAGACGCCGGTAGCGTTGATGACGCACTTTGCCCGCACCTCGTGTTGGCCACCGCTTATCCGGTCGGTGACGACTGCCCCGGCAACCTTTTGTTTTTCGTGCAGCAAACCGGTTACTGCACAATGGTTGACTACACACGCGCCCAGCGCTGAGGCAGTGCGCGCCAAAGCAATTGCCAGCCCGGCATCATCAAACTGACCGTCCCAGTATTCCACTGCGCCGGTCAGATTATCGTCACGAACCCCGGGCATGCGTTTTTTTGTTTCAGCCTTGCTGAGGAAGGCTGTTTTCCCCAGTCCGGCCTTGCCTGCTAAAACATCGTAGGCCATTAAACCAGCGCCATAAAACCATTTGTCAAACAAGCGACCCCGGGCGCCGAACACTGGCATCAGGAATGGGATGGGCTGCGCCAGGTGGGGTGCGTTCTTCATTAACGTCGTTCGTTCACGCAGAGCCTCCCGAACCAGCGCGATGTCTCCCTGCGCAAGATAGCGAACCCCACCGTGCAGCATTTTTGTTGCGCGAGAAGAAGTGCCTTTGGCAAAATCGTCTGATTCAACCAGTGCCACGGATAGTCCGCGGTTGGCCGCGTCAACGGCGACTCCCAGGCCGGTCGCGCCACCGCCGATAACCAGTACATCGTATTGCGCAATCTGAGACAGGCGGGCCACGAGTACGACTCGATCATCAGCGGCGGTCCGTTGCCTGGGAGCGCCTTTAGCGTCTATGGCCCCCGAAGCGCGGGGCATGTCGGTCGCGTTCAACCCGGATCTCCTACAACTTCGACAGAAACGTTGTTGTCGGCGCAGGTTTGCATAAATGCGTCGGCCGGTTTTTTGTCGGTGACCAAGGTATCGACTTCAGCAATGTGGGCGATTCGAACTGGCGCCGAGCGTGAAAACTTCATGTTGTCTGCCACCAGTATCGAGCGTCGGCTCCCGGCCAGAATTGCCTTGGCAACGCTGACTTCGCGATAGTCGAAATCAAGCAGACTTCCGTCAGTGTCAATTGCACTAACCCCCATCACGGCATAGTCGACCTTGAACTGACGGATGAATTCAACCGCAGCGTCACCGACAATGCCGCCGTCAGAATGTCTCAGGTTGCCGCCGGCAACAATGACATCAATTTGCGGGCAGGTTTGCAAGATGTTCACGACGTTGATGTTGTTCGTGATCACCATCAATCCAGTGTGGTTGCGCAATGCCGTGGCAACTTGTTCCGTAGTGGTGCCGATGTTGATCAGCAATGAACAATTATCCGGAATGAGCTGGGCAGTCCGGTGTCCGATCAGCGATTTAGCCCGCGGTTCAAGGGCCCGACGCGCTTCATAGTCGACATTGGCTACGCCCGAGGTGAGCATCGCTCCCCCGTGATAGCGGCGCATCAGTCCTTGCTCACACAAGTCGTTTAAGTCCTTGCGGATGGTTTGTGGGGTAACGCGAAAGTGGGCGGCCAATCCGTCAACATCCACCCGCCCCGCCTTGCGGGCGAGTTGCACGATGTCGGATTGGCGTGGGCTAACGGCTTGCATAATTTGGGTTCGTTTCAAGGTGCACATTATTTCGTGTTTGGTCGAATTTGAAAACACCTGAGATTGGTATTTAATGATTACCCTATTGTTCTGTATGTAAAATATCTACTAAATTATTGAAATTAATAAGAAAATAATTACTTTTTCTACAATTTTCTTATTGGAATCATAAATATTCGTCGATTTCATTTCCGGTGTTTAGATTATTGACATTCATTTTCTTTCGAATGTAGGATGGGCGAGGGAATACCCGAAAAATCTAAAAACGGACAAATGGAGGCAACATGAAAATCAGAACGCAGGCGGCGCTCGCTGTCGCTGTGGCTGCTTTGTTTGTGACCGGCGCCAATGCCGGGCCGGACGAGGCAAAGAAATGGATCGAAAGTGAGTTCCAACCCTCAGTGCTCTCCAAAGATGAGCAGCTCAAGGAAATGGAATGGTTTATCAAAGCCGCTGAGCCGTTCAAGGGGATGGAAATTAATGTCCTCTCTGAAACGATTCCAACTCACGAATACGAGTCCAAAACGCTGACCAAAGCTTTCGAGGAAATTACCGGTATTAAGGTCAACCACCAGTTGTTGGGTGAGGGCGAAGTCGTGCAGGCGGTTCAGACCCAGATGCAGACCAATCGCAATCTGTACGACGCCTACATTAACGATTCCGACTTGATTGGTACCCATTCGCGACTGCAACTGGCCGTAAACCTGACAGACTGGATGGCCGGTGACGGCAAAGACGTGACCAACCCGATGCTTGATGTTAAAGACTTCATGGGGGCGTCGTTTACCACCGGGCCGGATGGCAAACTGTACCAGTTGCCGGACCAGCAGTTCGCCAACCTGTATTGGTTCCGCAAAGACTGGTTCGACAAAAAGGAGCTGCAGGAAAAATTCAAAGCCAAGTATGGGTACGATCTGGGTGTGCCGGTCAACTGGTCTGCTTACGAAGACATTGCCGAGTTCTTTACCAACGATGTCAAAGAAGTTGATGGCGTAAGAGTCTACGGTCACATGGACTACGGTAAGCGTGCGCCTGACCTTGGTTGGCGGATGACCGATGCGTGGCTGTCGATGGCCGGGGCTGGCTCGAAGGGAAAACCCAACGGCAGACCAATTGATGAATGGGGCATTCGCATGGAAGAGGGGTCGTGCAATCCCGCTGGTGCATCGGTTGAGCGTGGTGGCGGTACCAATGGCCCGGCAGCGGTCTATGCAATTCGCAAGTGGGACGAGTGGCTGCGTAAATACGCGCCCCCCGGTGCTGCTGACTACGACTTTTATCAGTCCCTGCCTGCGCTGTCGCAAGGTAATGTTGCCCAGCAGATTTTCTGGTACACCGCGTTCACGGCATCAATGGTTGCCCCAAAGTCAGAAGGCAACAACACCGTTGACGACGCTGGTAACCCGCAATGGCGGATGGCGCCCTCTCCACACGGACCGTACTGGGAAGAAGGGCAAAAGCTTGGTTACCAGGACGCTGGTTCCTGGACTTTATTCAAGTCCACACCGGTTGATCGTCGCAAAGCAGCGTGGCTATACGCGCAATTTGTTGTCTCCAAGACGCTTGACGTGAAAAAAAGTCATGTTGGGTTGACGTTTATCCGTGACTCCACTGTCCGACATAACAGTTTCACGGAGCGGGCACCAAAGTTGGGCGGCCTGGTCGAGTTCTACCGGTCGCCCGATCGGGTTAACTGGTCACCGACCGGTGTGAACGTGCCGGACTACCCAAAACTCGCACAGTTGTGGTGGCAGAACATTGGTGATGTCAACTCGGGTACGTTTACTCCTCAGCAGGCAATGGATCGCCTGGCCGGAGAGATGGACACCGTTATGTCTCGGATGCAGCGTGCCGACGAAAAGGCCAAAACCTACGGTGGCTGTGGTCCGCGTTTGAACGAAAAGAAAGATCCCTCGGCCTGGTTGGGTAAGGGCGGCGCCAAGTCAAAGCTTGCTAACGAGAAGCCAAAAGGTCAGACCGTTAAGTATGAAGAGCTGATCAAACGCTGGGGCAAGTAAAGCGTCAGTTCACCGCCGGAACCATAGTTAAACGGAGCACAGGTTCTGGCGGTGATGTCGCACTGAAAGATCGCGATTCAGTCTTCGACGGCCGCGACCGTCGAAGACTGACTGGCTAAACCTCAATCTGACTCTGTCAACTGAAGATCCCGTGAGCCTGTCGCTAAGAAACGTTTCCCTTTGGGTCGATGGCCAGCCGCATATCCATGACACCAGTCTTGATCTGGCTGACAATGGATTCAACGTGTTGCTTGGAACCACCCTGGCAGGTAAAACCACCCTAATGCAATTGATGGCCGGTTTACTGAAGCCTGGCACAGGTGAGGTCTGGTTCCGGGGTAAGGACGTTACCCATTTGCCAGTTCAGAAGCGGAACGTGGCAATGGTTTACCAGCAATTTATTAATTACCCGAACATGTCGGTTTACGACAATATTGCCTCTCCCCTGAAGGTCGCCGGGCTCAGGCGTGCGCAGATAGAAGAGCGAGTAGAACCTGTTGCCGAATTGCTTCGCCTGACGCCGTTTCTTAAACGCCGCCCATCCGAATTGTCAGGCGGTCAGCAGCAGCGTTGTGCAATGGCGCGCGCCCTGGTAAAAGATGCAGATTTGGTTCTGTTCGACGAGCCGCTGGCCAATCTGGACTACAAATTACGCGAAGAACTGCGTGATGAACTTCCCAGGTTATTTGCTGACCGCGACTGCACGGTTGTCTACGCCACAACCGAACCGACCGAGGCCTTACTTCTCGGCGGAATGACAGCCACTTTACATGAGGGGCGGGTGACTCAGTTTGGTCCGGCGGCTTCGGTATATAGCCACCCGGATGACCTGACTACCGCCCAGGTTTACTCAGAACCGCCAATGAATATCATTGCCGTAACCAAGCGGGGCAATACGCTTGTGGCAGAGGAAGGCGTGCAATTTAGCGCCACGGAAAACATTGCGCGATTGGCTGATGGCAAGTACCAACTTGGCATCCGGGCACATCATGTCAGCCCGCTTAAAGCCAAAAATGCATCAGCTTTCGTGCCCGGGGTTGTTCTGGTCACCGAGCTCAGTGGCTCTGAAAGTACCATTCACTTTCAATTCAACAGCCATGCCTGGGTTTCACAGGCAAACGGGATTCACCCTCTCGATGTTGGTGAATTAACAGAGTTTTCGCTCGACTTGTCGCGCGCGCTAATGTTTGATGCTGACGGTTCTTTGGTTCTCGCATGAAGAATCATCTGAAGTGCGGTCTGATTTTTCGGAGCAAGTTATGGCGATGATTCACCTGAGGGAAATCCGCCATAGTTACATTAGTGAGCCAAACCCGGATGACGAATACGCGCTGAAATATGTTGACCTCCAATGGGAGGACGGCGGTGCCTATGCTCTGTTGGGTCCGTCGGGTTGTGGAAAATCTACCTTGCTCAATATTATTTCGGGTCTGCTGCGACCGTCCGAAGGATCCATCCTTTTTGGGGATCGCGATGTCACAACGTTGAGCCCTGATCAACGCAACATTGCCCAGGTGTTCCAATTTCCGGTGGTTTACGACACGATGACCGTGTACGACAACCTCGCTTTTCCGTTGCGCAATCGGCGTATGCCGGCAAAAGAAATTGATCAACGGGTTCGGGAAATTGCCAAACTGACTGATCTAACCGACATGCTGAGCAAGCGAGCATCGGGCCTGACGGCAGATGGGAAACAAAAGATTTCACTCGGACGTGGACTGGTCCGTCGTGACGTGGCGGCCATCTTGTTTGACGAACCATTGACGGTTATTGATCCTCACTTGAAATGGCATCTACGCTCTAAGCTCAAGGAATTACACCAGCGGCTGGGTACCACGATGATCTACGTAACACACGATCAGACCGAGGCCCTGACGTTTGCTGACAAGGTGGTCGTTATGCTGGAAGGTGAGGTGCTTCAGGTTGGTACGCCTATTGAGTTGTTTGAGCGTCCCGGTCATACCTTTGTCGGCCATTTTATTGGCTCACCGGGGATGAACTTCCTGCCTTGCCATGCCAACGATGGACTGGCGTCTTTTGGGCCCCACCAAGCCCCCCTGGGTGGGGTTGACGGCGTTAACGGTGTCAGTAGTGTCAGTAGTGTCAGCGGCGCCAGTTCTGAACTCGGTATCCGGCCGGAGTTTGTTCGATTCGACGACCATGGCATTGCTGTGCAAGTCATTAAGATCAGCGATACCGGCCGGTCACGTATTGTTGAGACCCAGTGTGATTGTGGGGATTCTATTGAAACTCTGCGCGTTGTTGTTCCCGAGGGAGTGGTGGTGCCTGAAGCCGGGAAATCGGCCTTTGTTCAGTTTGATCCGGCCCATACCTATCTTTATAACAATGGCAGGTTGGTCGAATGAGTCGCAAGGTACACAATCAAAAGGCATGGCTTCTGGTGTTGCCAGTAGTTGTCCTGGTTGCATTCAATGCGGTGATCCCGCTGATGACCGTGGTCAATTATTCTGTGCAAGAGACCTTTGGCGACAACGTCTTTTTCTTTGAAGGGGTTATCTGGTTTCAGGAAGTGCTTGGGTCCGAACGCTTTCACGAATCTTTAAAACGGCAGCTGATGTTCACCGGCATCATTTTGCTGATTGAAGTGCCGCTTGGTGTCCTGATTGCACTGGCGATGCCAAGAAAAGGTTTCTGGGTTTCGGTCTGCCTGGTCTTGATGGCAATGCCATTGCTCATTCCGTGGAACGTTGTTGGCGCCATGTGGAACATCTTTGCTCTGCCTGATATCGGTTTACTTGGATACACGCTGAACTGGCTTGGCTTTGACTACAACTTTACCCGGCAACCGTTCTCTGCCTGGGCTACGCTGATCGCTATGGATGTCTGGCACTGGACGTCTCTGGTCGTATTGCTGGCGTACGCGGGCCTGAGTTCAATTCCCGATGCTTACTATCAGGCGGCCCGTATTGATGGTGCATCGTCATGGGCCGTCTTTCGCTACATACAATTGCCGAAGATGAAGCACGTGCTCACGATCGCCGTCTTATTGCGTTTCATGGACAGTTTTAATATTTATACCGAACCTTTTGTGCTGACCGGTGGTGGGCCAGGAAATTCCACCACTTTGTTATCAATTGACCTGGTTAAAAGTGCGTTGGGGCAATTTGATCTCGGGCCGGCGTCTGCAATGTCGTTGATTTATTTCCTGATAATTCTTCTGGCCTCCTGGGTGTTCTATACCCTGATGACTCGAAATGACGAGAACTAAACGATGAGCCGATACAAATGGCTGGTGCCACTGATCTATATCGTCTTCCTGATGTTGCCAATTTACTGGCTACTCAGCATGTCGTTCAAGACTACGAATGAAATCCTTGGTGGGTTCTCGTTATTTCCCAGGGAACTGACCCTGGATAACTACCGAAAAATTTTCACCGATCCCACCTGGTACAACGGGTACCTGAATTCACTGACTTATGTCGTGCTTAACACCGTGATCTCTGTGTCGGTTGCATTGCCGGCGGCATATGCGTTCTCCCGTTATCGTTTTCTTGGTGACAAACATCTGTTCTTTTGGCTACTGACCAACCGCATGGCACCGGCGGCTGTATTTGCCTTGCCGTTTTTTCAGCTTTACTCCGCCGTGGGTTTGTTTGACACCCACATCGCCGTCGCGCTGGCGCACTGCTTGTTCAATATTCCTCTTGCGGTCTGGATTCTCGAGGGTTTCATGTCCGGAGTGCCCAGAGAGCTGGATGAAACCGCGTTTATCGACGGCTATCCATTCCATAAATTTTTTGTTCGGATATTCCTGCCCACGATTGCAGCAGGTATTGGGGTTGCAGCTTTTTTTTGCTTTATGTTTTCCTGGGTCGAGTTGTTGCTCGCAAAAACTCTGACGTCGGTTGACGCCAAGCCAATAGCAGCGACGATGACCAGAACGGCTAGTACGTCAGGATACGAACTGGGTCTGCTAGCGGCGGCCGGGACGCTGACAATTATTCCCGGCGCGTTCGTGATCTATTTTGTCCGCAACTATATTGCCAAGGGTTTTGCCCTTGGACGGGTGTGAGGATTCGATCATGAATCCAACTGGCCTGTCCTGGATGGCGTGGACCTGGCAAACCGCCACGTTTTTCCTGGTAATTCTTGGTTTGCTGATCGCAATGGTGGTCTGGGAGCGCCTGTCGCCAGGTGGCGGCGCTCGCCGGGGAATTTTGACGCTCAATACCACTCGTGGTGACCGACTATTCATTTCATTGCTTGGCGCGGCCTTCATCCATTTGGGCTGGTTGTATTTCCTGGGGACGCCGTTGACGGGAGCAATCATAACTTCGCTTGGATGGGCGCTGATTGTCTTCTTGTTTGTCTGACCGGCCTCAACTCAATTCACCATTTGGTGGTTTCATGCTTCGGTGTCTTGTTGGCTCCGCGCAATGACGCGGCCTTTACCCTGGCCTCAATCTGGATTTACGCAGCGGTATTATTCATCGGTGTCCTGATATCGGAGGTGAACAATGCATAATCATATTCTTGCCATAGACCAGGGAACGACAAGCTCCCGTGCCATTGTTTTTGATGGCAATTTTGTTGCGATCGCTTCTGGTCAGCAGGAGTTTGAGCAGCATTTTCCTGATTCGGGCTGGGTAGAGCATGATGCCGAAGATTTGTGGAACACAACGGTGGCCACGGCGCGCCAGGCCATCGAAGCTTCGGGCGTCCGAGCCAATCAGATTGCGGCTATAGGGATTACCAACCAACGCGAAACAACAGTTGTCTGGGAACGGGATTCCGGCAAACCCGTTTACAAGGCAATAGTCTGGCAAGACCGGCGTACCGCTGATTTTTGTGAATCACTCAAAGCGGATGGTCTCGAGCCAATTGTTACCGAAAAAACCGGTTTACTGCTCGACCCGTATTTTTCCGGTACAAAAATCCATTGGATCCTCGAGAACATACCCGGTGCCCGTGCGAGAGCAGAGCAGGGAAAGCTTGCTTTTGGCACGGTTGATACTTTTCTGATGTGGCGGCTGACTGGTGGCAGAGTCCATGCTACCGATGCAACCAACGCATCCCGTACCTTGCTCTACGATATTGATCGTGGGCAATGGGACGACGACTTACTCAAGATGTTGAACATACCAGCGTCAATGCTGCCGCGCGTGATGAATAGTGCGGATGATTTCGGGTCAACCGATCCAGCGATCTTTGGTGTTGCAATACCAATATGCGGGGTTGCTGGTGACCAGCAGGCGGCCACGGTTGGTCAAGCTTGTTTTGAACCGGGGATGTTGAAATCGACTTATGGCACGGGATGTTTTGCGGTTCTTAATACCGGCAGCGATCTGGTGCGATCGAAAAACCGCTTGTTATCGACCATTGCCTATCGTATCGGCGGTAAGACCACGTATGCGCTTGAAGGCTCTATTTTTGTCGCCGGTGCTGCTGTTCAATGGTTGAGAGACGGCATAGGTACGCTTGAATCGGCGGCGCAGTCCGGTGAACTGGCGGCCACAGCAGACCCACATCAGCAGGTCTATCTGGTGCCGGCGTTCACCGGCCTTGGCGCTCCCCACTGGGATGCGAATGCGCGTGGCGCAATGTTCGGCATAACCCGGGGGACCGGGCCTGCTGAGTTTGCCCGAGCCGCATTGGAGTCGGTGTGTTTCCAGACGCGCGACTTACTGGATGCAATGCGTGGCGACTGGGAAAGCGATGGTCAAACCGTACTTCGGGTTGATGGCGGCATGGTGGCATCTGACTGGACTATGCAGCGACTGGCTGACATTCTTGGTGCACCTGTCGATCGCCCCCAGGTGCTGGAAACTACGGCTCTGGGCGCCGCATGGCTTGCTGGTTCTCATCAGGGTGCGTGGCCCGATCAGGCTGGTTTTGCCAAGGCCTGGCATCTCGAACACCGATTTGTCCCGCAGATGGGTAAGCCAGAGCGAACCGGCTTGATCGCTGGTTGGCGTGACGCCGTTGCGCGTACGTTATCGAATCACAACCCGGAAACTTGTTCGCAGGCTAATAACAAACCAGGCTAAGTCAGCGCTGATGGTTAGCTCTGTCAGTCAGCTCTGACAGTCAGGGCCTAAATGCTTCGATATGTTTCGGCAGTTACGAACGTGCCGAATTGGCCGACCGTTGGTCGGTCACATCTGCCGGTCATGCATTTTGGGTCTGATGAATGGATCGGAACCGGCCCGTCCCGGCCAACAATTGGGAAATGGCAACTTTTGGCAGCTTTCAGCTGACTGGTGTCGCCGCGAGACGATTGTTAGAACGGGTCAAATAGATGAAGCAGATTTCATTTCTTCGGAGTTTTCTTGGTTTCGTGACGGTAATGTCGCTGGCAACCGTCGCGCTGGCCGGACCAGCGCAGGAGTACGCGCATAACCAACATAATTCCCACCGTAATTCTGATTCAAATAGTTCATCAGACGACGAAACTAACGATTCGCAAAGCCCGGATGGCGGCTCTAACGTCAGCCCGGATGGCGGCTCTGACGGCCGCCCGGATAGCGCCACGGTAGGCAACGAATCGCACCGAACCACTGGCCAGCTCATCGTGCCGCAGGCCCAGCCTGGGTTCGGTGTGCTCATCGACTTACAGCCGGTGACCACCAATTCGCAGTCCGAAGTGGCGACCCGCCTGATTGTTTACTATCGGGACACTACGACTACGACTACGACTTCGTCACAGTCGGCCACGATCAAAGATGGCGGACCGGCAGACGGTTCTAATGAAAACTGGTGGTATCGCCCGCTAACAGATCCAGATCCGGACTCTCAGCCCGCTGACCCCGTCGGTCCATCAAACGCACCGAATACACCGAATAACAACTTTGTGCGTAATGATCAGTTGTCTTTGCAGTCCCAATTTGGCGATTCGTCACCAGTTGTCTTTGCGGTACCTGTCTCGATGGCGGCTGCGGCAGCGTACGCGGCTGAGTTGCAAAAAGATCCGGCAGTAGCCGCCGTGTTGGTTGACCGACGGGTTGGGCGCCATGCGATTGCAACCAATGACACGCTGAACTACGTGATGTGGAATCTTGGCACAGACAGTGTTGGAACAGCAGCGGCCGAACCCGTCTGGCCACAGGGTCAGGGGTCTGGTGTCACCGTGGCAGTGCTCGATACCGGGATGGTCAACCACCCCGATATGGTGGGTGCGTGGTCTGGAGGTTACGATCTGATCACCGACTTGTCGCTGGCAGGCGATGGTGATGCGCGCGACCCTGACCCAACCGACACAATGTCGTGTGATGATGGCAGCGGTTTTGTCGCCGGGAACCCACACGGTTTGCAAGTCGGCAGCATCATCGGTGCGCGGGTGAATAACAATGAAGGCATTGCCGGGGTGGCACCGTTGGCAAATATTCAGCCGATTCGGGTCATCTCAAGCTGTGGCGGCTGGCTTAGCGATGTACTTGATGGCATGCGATGGGCAGTGGGTTTACCTGTTGCAGGATTGCCTCTGAACCCCAATCCTGCAAAAATTCTCAATCTCAGCCTGGGAACAACTCAACCGGGCGCAGCTTGCAATTCGACTGTGCAGTCGATTATTGACGAGGTTCGGGCTACCGGCGCCACCATAATAGTCAGTACCGGCAATGACTATGCCGATGCGATCTCGGTCCCCGCTGCCTGCAACGGCGTCATTGCCGTTACCGCATCGTCCAAGTTTGGCAATCGTGCGGACTATGCAAACGCCGGTGCGGGCACAACCCTGGCTGCCCCCGGTGGTGGTTGCCGCGCTGGTGCTGATCCCACTTGTTTTTCGAGTGCTTATAACTATGTACCGGTTGCCAATCACGACGGTACTGTAGCTGACTACGTGGTGAGCGCGGGCACCAGTTTCGCGGCCCCTCACGTTGCTGGTGCGGCGGCCCTGCTGCTGGAGCGTAACCCCAGCCGGACGCCGGCCGATATCGAGAGCGCACTGGTTAATTCAGCTCGTGCGTTTGCATTAGGCGGTTGTGACAATGGCATGTGTGGCGCGGGCCTGCTCGACGTTGAGGCATCACTTTTTTCGCAAGGCTTCAGTGTATCGGCCGATGTTTCACCGTCGGCTGCACGCGGGAATGAGCTTGTCAGCCTGTCGGCTACCGTGACTGCCGGGACGAACAACCCGTCGTATCAGTGGACACAAACGGGTGGTACAACGGTGACGCTGACTGGCGCTAATACGGCGAACGCGTCGTTTGTTGCGCCGCAGGTCAACGAAACCCTGAGCTTTTCCGTATCGGTAACCGATTCTTCCGGCTTGAATCGCATTGCCAGCGGCTCAACAGCCGTCACAATTGCGCCCGTACTCGCACCATTGGGCACCATAGAAGTTGACCCGAATGCTGCCCTGCGCTTGCCAGTGTTACTGGCTGATGGCGGTGTACCCGAGGCGATTGCAGTTGATGCCAATGCCACTGCAAACGGAGTGAGCGTTGATGCTAACGAGGTCGTCTGGACTGCGCCGGCAACAGGTCTGTTTACCTTTGTCGTAACACCCTTCGACGCAGTTGGCTCCGGCGTTCCCATAGACTTGTCGGTGCTGGTGAAAGGCACTAATGTTTCAGCCAACCTTAACCCCGGTGGTGGCGGTGGGTTGGGCCTTCATGGCGCTGTGTTGTTATTGCTGGCATGGATTGGACGCCGGCGACTGCTGGATGGTCAGCGTGATTCGTCCGAGTTTTCGGCGATACTTGGTGCATCAGTCTTCGCATTATTCATGCTTGGCTATTCTGCTCCCGGGATCGCGGCTACCGGAACTGTCAATGCCAATCTTTGGTTGGCCTCGCTGTTACACATTAACGGGTCGCATCTCTTCATCAATCTGCTGGGGCTGATGTTGTTAGGTATTGCCTTTGCTGGCAGAGTAACCGGGTCAGCCTGGTTATTTGCCTTGCTGGTCGCGGCACCGGCTACGCACTGGGCAGTGACTACTGCCGGCTATCATCCGTGGGTGGCTGGACTGTCAACTGCAATGCATGCTGTGGTGGCCTGGGTAGCTGTACAGATGCTTGCGCAAGGCTTCACCAATGGTGAAAAACGGCAGTGGCAATTTGGCTTGTTTGTGGCAGTTGGACTGGCAGTAAAAGTAGCGATTGACAGTCAGTTTGTTACTCATTGGGACAGCGCGCAGACAGCTCCAGCCCTGCATGCGGCCGCTGTGGCAATTGCTGCCGCTGGGTCCGTAATATTCAGTCGACCAGGGCTCTTGGCCTGGGTGGCACCAGGGGCAAAACTCCTGCGATAATTCAATGCATGATCAGCGCACTAAATCGCCTTGTTGAATCCCGGATAGAACAGGCCCGGGACGACGGAGAGTTTGACAATCTGCCCGGTGCCGGCAAACCGCTACAACTCGATGATGACTCAATGGTTCCTGAAGAACTTCGGGTCGTCTACCGCGTGCTGAAAAATGCCGGCTTCGTACCGCCGGAAGTCACCCGCTTGAATGCTTCATCCAGCCTGCAGGCAGTGCTAACCCTTGCCTGTGACGAATTGTCGAGTCATGACGACGAGGACGGGCGCCGGTTGCGACGACGGTTGGTTGCTGTCACAACCGCGCTGGATAAACATGGCATTGACTTATCAATGGTGGCGGGCGGAGATTATTATCAAGCAGCCGTTCACAAGCTCACCGCTGATTCGGGCTAGCACGCCGTGCAGCGGACTGCCATGCTACCTGGCTAGTGGTGTTACTGCGGTTCGCCGCTTTGCTGCCAAAGCTGACGTCCATTACTCAGTAATTGTTCGGTCAACGGATGTTTAATACGCCGTTCGCTGGTAATTGCAAACACTTGTTCGCGTACACCTTCAATGGGGCCTAGCGGTTTCACCCCATATTGAGACGCTAAGTCCTGGGCGCTGACGGTTACCGCCGGAAAGATACCCAGGCCGGTGGCGGCAAAAGTCGCCAGCAATGCACTGTCTTCGAATTCACCAATAATTTTTTTGCCAATCCCGTGCGTCTGTAACCACAGGTCGAGGCGGGTACGAATTGCGGTGTGCCGGGATGGCAGGAGTAAAGGCGCGTTCATCAGACTGGCTGGATAGCCGTCGGCAAATTGCTCGTATAAGGCGTCGGTCGCGTACATCGACATGCCGCACTCACCAATCAAGTGACTGAATACCCGTAAGCCACTGTTTTCTGCCGTGGGCCGGTCCGCGAGCACTACATCCAGCTTACTCAGCGCCAGTTCAGCCAATAATTCATCGAATTCACCTTCATGGCATTGCAGGCGAACCGGGGACTGTTGTTTGAACAGCGGCTCTAGTAACTCATAGGCAACCAGTTTTGGCAGGGCATCGGTAGTGCCTACGTGAAGCCGGATGGTTGAATCCATCTCGCTGCTGGCCAGTGCATGGACCAGCTCTTCACCAAGCTCAAAAATCTGGTCGGCATAACCCAGGGTGGCCCGGCCAGCTTCGGTCAGGACGAGGCCACGTCCGCGTGGCGCAAACAACGATTTTCCAAGGGATTTTTCCAGTCGTTTGATCTGCCCGCTAATTGTTTGACTGGAAATATCCAGCCGTTCAGCAGCATGGGCAATACTGCCTTCTTTGGCAACCACCCAAAAGTACAATAAATGCTTATAATTCAGTTGGTTATGATTCATGAGAAGCCTTGTAAAAGCCTGCAGGGACAGGTCAGCGCCTAAAATAGCAATTAGTACAAATCACTTATATAGCCTTTTATATACGAAAACTTCGAACAAATTCGCAATTTAATACGGTTTATTTGTAGTTCTGGTCGGGGTATTCTTAGTTTGTTACATTGACCCATTAAAGGAGTAACTCCATGGATAGAAATACCCAACATGCTGACACCCTGGCGGCTGGTGGCCGTTCCTGGGGTGGTAGTTCCGTTCTAGAAAAAAACAAGGTGTTGCGCAGCACGTACGCGTTGCTGGCGATGACCTTATTGTTCAGTGCTGTCATGGCGACTGTTTCGGTGGTGATGGCAGTGCCACATTCATTTGCCTTGGTTGCATCAATTGCGGCAATCGTAATGCTGATGTTTGTATTGCCTAAGTTCGAAAATTCCGGCGCTGGTATCGGGCTCGTTTTCCTTTCGACCGGCCTGCTGGGTCTGGGTCTTGGGCCGATGCTGTCTCGATATCTTGCCGTGCCGGGCGGCACTGAAATTGTTGCCACTGCGCTGGGTGGAACCGGCATCATTTTCCTGGCCCTGTCTGCGTACGTGCTGACGACCAAGAAAGATTTCAGCTTTATGGGTGGATTCCTGTTCGTTGGGATTCTGGTTCTCTTTGGTGCGATTCTTGTGAATCTGTTTCTGCAGATTCCGGTCATGTCGATGGTGATATCAGCCGTCATGATTATGCTGATGAGTGGCTTCATATTGTTTGATACCAGTCGGATTGTGAACGGTGGTGAGACTAATTACGTTCGTGCGACGGTTTCATTGTTCATCAACATCTTCAACTTGTTCACCAGCCTGCTGCATTTGCTTGGCATCATGGGTGGTGACGACTAAGCTTGTTTTGTGCTCGCAAAGAAAGGGCCAGATGGCCCTTTCTTTTTTAAAGGCCAATAGGAGACACGTCGATGCAGGATTTCAGCTGGTACAACATTATCTGGGGCTTATTGCTGGCCGTTATGATCTGGCGCATGTGGCCAACCGCCATGCACTGGATGAAGAACGGTCCGGTTGGCTCTTCGAGTGACTGGATGACCACGGCCATATTGCTGGGCGGGGTGGTCTTATTTGTCGTGTTATTGATTCTGGCGGTTCGGTAGCCGGTGCTCAGGTAAACAGTTTTTACCCGTACCTGTATTTTTACGGTCGCGGAAAGGCAAAAGAATCTGCCACCCGACGCTCGCTTAGCGACTCGCCGGAGTGCATTGAAATCAGTTTAAGTTGGCTTTTGCCAGCCCTTTGAACCCAGAATGCATCATATGAATACGGGTCGGACGGGTCAGCGCGATTGAGTGCAGACTGGCCCGGTCGGGTGCGGCCACGCATGATCGTGAACAAGGTCTTGTTAACGATGCCCCAGCGGCCGACGTCTTCAAATTCGGTCACCTTGCCGTTGGCCTGAACAAGCCGGGTGGTTCGCTTATAAGTGCCGCCGGGTTCACGCCGGACCAGCCAGCTTGCTTCGCCGCCGTCGCGGGTTGGACGGCTCATCAGCCAACTGCCGACAAACATGGCGCGGTGGTGGTAAGGGTCGAGCACTGGACTGACTTTTTCCAGCGCCCGGTCGGCCGCCAGCGACTCAGTCGTCGCTGTAATAATGATGGTGGTTGCAACAAAGATTGCAAGGCCGTGCGCCAGACGGGGTGCGTTAACCCTGTCAAATGCGCGGGCAAACAAGTGGGTTGCGCGCACCGGCTTACGGGCCGAGCCTGTCAATGATCCAGCTGCTATTCTGATGCTGATAACGGATACGGTCATGCAGGCGTGATCGACGTCCCTGCCAGAACTCAATCATGCGTGGCATGACCCGGTAGCCTCCCCAATGTGGTGGCCGCGGTGGCGTTTGTGCGTAACGGGATTTCGTATCGTCCAGGCGCTGCTCCAGTTCGGCACGGGTAATGACTGCGCTTTGAGGCGATGCCCAGGCGCCGAGCTGGCTGCCCAACGGGCGTTGCGCAAAGTAGTCGTCCGATTCTTGCGCGGGTACTTTTTCGATGGTGCCCTCGACGCGGACTTGACGCTCGAGGGGGTACCAAAGAAATACCAGCGAAACATTCGGATTCGCAGCCATTTGCCGGCCTTTGGCGCTGTCGTAATTGGTGTAAAACGTGAAGCCGCCTTGTTCGAGCCCTTTGAGAAGAACTACCCGGGATGCGGGCCTCCCGTCACATTCTATTGTTGACAAGACCATTGCGTTGGCTTCTGGCATCCGCGCGGTTAGCGCCTGGTTGAACCAGAGTTGGAATTGAACTAAAGGGTCGGCATCAACATCAGCTTCATTGAGCGTGGCCATCTTGTATTCTTCGCGCAGGTCGGCAAGTGGCGTTTTGGCGTCAGGCATAACGGATCCGTAGTGAGTTTTCGCTGAAAAGGCTCAAGCCGGGCTTGATACCGCATCGCCTATTATCGCGCAAGCTGGCACTGACGTTGAATTTTCCTGATGTGCCGTGCCAGTGTTGACGAGGGTTAACCCGCCCCGTGCGGCATTGTCACCAGATGCCGGGCCAATTGTGGCCCAGAGGGTAGAATTGGTCTGTAATTTCGCTGTGACCAACATTGGCGGGAACACTTATTTCTGCGGTGTCGTACAGTGTCGATGGCCAGCGAATGACTAAACATAATATGGAGTGATTCAACAATGACCACAAACGATACAGGCGCTTTCCTTTTGCGACGGCTTGGTCTGGCGGCTGCATTGACCATGACATTGGCACTGAGTGGCTGCGGTTACAACGATATCCAGGCGTCTGATGAAGGTGTTAAGTCAGGCTGGTCTGAAGTGTTGAACCAGTACAAGCGGCGTGCTGATCTGATACCAAATCTGGTCGAGACTGTGAAGGGTTATGCCGAGCAGGAAAAAGACGTCCTGACTTCAGTTACTGAAGCACGCGCCAAAGCATCGCAAACACAAATCAATGTTGATCCAAATAACCCGGCTGCCCTGGCGCAATTTGAACAAGCCCAGGCAGGCATGAGTAGTGCGCTATCCCGTTTGCTGGTGACAGTGGAGAAATACCCCGAATTAAAGTCTGACGCAAATTTCCGCGAATTGCAGGCCCAACTAGAGGGCACTGAAAACCGAATTGGGGTGGCGCGAAAGCGATATATCGATTCGATTCAGTCGTACAACACGCTGATTCGAAAAATTCCGGTAAACCTGACCGCCATGGTTATGGGCTACAAGGAAAAGCCGCAGTTTACGGTGGCCAACGAAGCTGAGATTCAGCAGGCACCGAAGGTTGATTTCAACAAGCCGGCACCGGCTTCGAACTAGCTTGTGCTGACCGCCTGGAGCGTGAATCACTGCGAACCTGACCTTGTGATGCCAACGTGATCGCCAACAACCCTGCGGCCACACCAATGGCAGTATCGACGCACGGCGGCTTGATTGCCCGTGTTGCCCGTGTTGCCCGTGTTTCCCGAATTGGCCTCGCTGGCTTGCGCTGGTCGCGCTTTGTGTCCGGGTTGTGTCTATTAGCCTGTCTATTGGGTGCAAACCTATTGGGTGCCAGCCCGTCGTTTGCCCAGCAGTTGGTACCGGTACCACCACTCAAGGCAAGGGTCACCGATCTGGCAGGCCTGCTGCAACCTGATCAGCTGGCGGCTCTTGAGGCCCAGCTGAAAGCGATCGAGGATCGTAAAGGTTCCCAGGTTGCCGTTCTAATCGTACCGACGACCGGTGACGAGGATATTGCCCAATACAGTATCCGTGTTGTCGAAAGCTGGCAGCTGGGTCGCGGTCAGGTTGATGGCAAAGCCGTTGATGATGGTTTGTTGATTCTGATTGCTACCCGTGATCGCAAGCTACGCATCGAAGTAGGCTACGGGCTTGAGGGGGCCGTGCCGGACGCGATGGCCAAGCGCATTATTTCGCAACAGATCAGCCCGAGCTTCAAACAGGGGGACTACTTTGGTGGGCTGCAGCGCGCGGTGGCGTCTGTGTCGAGCCTGATTGACGGTGAACCCTTACCTGAACCTCAGCCAAGACAACGTGATGTTAATTCCGGTGATTGGTTTGGCCCCGTTTTTGTGGGTTTTATTCTTGGCATGATTGCCATTGGCATTGTCGGCAGATTTTTGGGAACCGGCGCCGGCATTGGTGCCAGTGGTGTGCTGGCTAGCCTGGGCGGTGCAACTATTGCCGGCACCATTGCCAGCGTGATTGCGACCTTCCTGATGTTGATGCTGATTGGCGGGGGCGGTGGCCGTTGGCGCCGGGTTGGGCCACACACTTACCGCCGAGGTGGGTTTGGTGGTGGTCTGGGTGGTGGGTTCGGTGGCGGATTCGGCGGTGGCGGTGGCGGTGGTTTCGGTGGTGGCGGTGGCGGATTCGGTGGTGGTGGTGCGTCTGGTGGCTGGTAGCACACTGCGCGCCGCACCGAACCCGTTGTGGGTCGCCGCGCTGTCCCGATAAAGACGGATCGCTATGTGATCAGCCTGCCGGCGCACCTTCGGTACAGCTGATCACAACGTTACTGATAAAGTCGTCACACTGCTGCAGCTGACTCAGATCAATATATTCATTCGCCCGATGGGCCTGGACAATGCTGCCCGGGCCACAGACCACAGCCGGAATACCAACTCGTTCGGTAAATAGCCCGGCCTCAGTGCCAAAAGCCACTTTACCAATAGCGGCATTGTTGGCCAGCTTGCGAACGCTGCCAACAAAGCCGTGGCCAGGTTGTGTAGACAGTCCGGGAAACCCTGAAATGGCCTCAAAGCTGATCCCTGTTTCGGCAACAACGGCCTGCATCTGTGGTTCGAGCTCGAGAGCTGCAAATTGTTTTACTGACTCGACCATTGCGTCGACATCGTCTTCCGGCAATGAGCGGAATTCGAAATCAAGTACGCATTGTTCCGGGACAATATTCAACTGTGTGCCCCCGTTGATGACACCAACATGGGCAGTGGTGTGGGGGACATCAAACAAACTGTCCCGCTGGCCGTTTACGATAAGTTTGCGGGCAACGTCCTGAATATAGACCGTCAGTCGGGCGCCATACTCAACCGCATTGACTGCGCTGGGTGCCAGTGACGAATGTGCCGCAGTGCCTTTCACGGTTACCCGCAGTGAGCGTTTGCCTTTATGTCCAATGACAACCGACATGCTGGTGGGTTCACCGACAATACAGCCAGCGGGTTTAACCGGCCAGTCAGCCATGGTTTTGAGCATGTCTCTGACGCCGACACAGCCAATCTCTTCGTCATAAGAAAATGCCAGGATTATCGGCTTGCTTAGACGGGCTTGTTTCATTTCAGGGACCCGGCTTAAGACACTGGCGATATATCCTTTCATGTCAGCTGTCCCGCGACCGTACAAGCGACCATCGGCTTCACGTAGAACAAAAGGGTCATGCGACCAGTTTTGCCCGTCAACCGGAACAACATCGGTGTGGCCCGACAGTACGATACCTGGTTGGTCTGGCGGGCCAATAACCGCCAGCAGGTTCGCTTTTGTCTGGTCGCTGCTAAATACCCGTTCAACGGCCACTCCGTGGCCGTCAAGGTAGTCGGCAACATAGTCGATCAGCGCCAGGTTGGAATGGCGGCTGACCGTGTCAAAGCCGATGAGTTGTTCAAGAATATCTTGTGTCGATTGCGTCATATGGTGTCTTTAGTAGTAGCCAGGGCCTGTCAGAACCTCAATATATACTGCGACTCTGTTGACCGTCGTATCAGCAGGGTCTTATCTCATACCTGTTGACCTGATGATTATCACCGATGAATGCTCACTGAGTTGTCATGACACGGAATCGCTTTGTACGCTTGTTGTCCCACCTGGTTTCAGGGCCGTGGACTATCCGGCGAAGTTTCCCCGATACGGCCCTTGATTCTATCGAAATGGCGATCGCCAGTGGTGAGCAATCCCATGCGGCGGAAGTCCGCGTTGCGATTGAACATTCGTTCAGTCCGTGGGCCATAGTGGTCGACGTTGTGTCGCCGCGGGAGCGGGCGCTCGATGTTTTTGGTGATTTGAGAGTCTGGGATACTGAAGACAATAACGGCATCCTGATTTACGTTTTGCTGGCAGACCAGGCGGTTGAAATTGTCGCTGACCGCGGTGCCAATCGGACGATTCCGCAAGCTGTCTGGGATAAGGCTTGCGAACTGATGCATGATGCGTTTCAGTATGGGAGTTTTGACGAAGGTGTCATCGAAGCGGTGCGCTTTTTGAATTCTGAGCTGGCGGGGGCGTATCCACCCGGTGATCAAAACCCAAACGAACTGCCAAACCGCCCGACGATCTTATGAACTCAGATTAAAGCCCGGGTAACGTGTCATCGTGTAGTTTTTGAACCGCGTCCCGTAAGCTAACCATATCAACAGCATCACTGATCAGGGCCGGGCCGATATTAATGCCGACCCGACTCGATAGCCCGCGACGAAACGGTCGGGACATTGCGCGGCCATCAATTCGCGAGAAGAACGAGCCCCACAGGTTCTGCAATGCAACCGGAATAATTGGCACGAGTTGATTGTTGATTTCAGAAGCATTCGTGGCTGCATTTTGGGCTGCACTGCGTATCTTGAGAAGTCCGGGGCGGAATTCCTGCAATGAACCGTCGCTGGTGATTTTTCCTTCCGGAAAAATGCCCAGCAGGTCGCCGCTTTGTAATGTCTTGCTGGCCGCCTGCATCGCCAGATCATAAGCATGCTCATCTTCATGGCGGGGCGCCACCGGGATAGCCCCGGCCAGTTTAAATAATAAGCCCAGGCCGGGTGTCTTAAAGATTTTGTGATCCATCAGGAAAGTGATTGGCCGCGGGCTTGTCGCCATCAGCAAAATTGCGTCGACAAAGCTCACATGGTTGGCGACCAGAATAGCTGGCCCGCTTTCGGGTATATGCTCATCACCGGCCACCTTGAAGCGATATACGATACGCGATGCAATCCATGCAAAAAAGCGCAGCAGGTACTCGGGCACCAGGCTGAATATATAAATGGCAACAATGGCATTAAGAATCGCCGTGGCCAGAAACACCTGCGGAATACTCAAGCCTGCTTGCAGGGCAGAACCGGCCAGAACAGCACTGACAATCATGAAAATGGCATTGATGATGTTGTTGGCGGCAATAATCCGGGCCCGATGTGTGGGCCTGGATCGCGACTGAATCAACGCATACATGGGTACGCTGAACAAACCGGTGAAAAACGACAGGAGTAACAAGTCGAGGATAATCCGCCAGGTTCCCGCTGCGCCGAGCCACTCACTAACCGTTGCCATGCCGCTGGTTTGCAGACCGCGGGTCGAAAAGTATAAGTCGATTGCAAAGACGCTCATGCCAATGGCGCCAAAGGGAACCAGGCCAATTTCTACGTGGCGACGGGAGAGTTTCTCGCAGGTAAGTGATCCGGCGCCAATGCCGATTGAAAAGATCACGAGCAGGCATGATGCAACGGTTTCATCACCGCCGAGGACATCGCGTGCAAAAGATGGAAACTGCGATAAAAACACTGCGCCAAAGAACCACATCCACGAAATACCGAGGATCGAACGGAACACAACCAGATTGGTTCGGGCCAGTTTCAGATTTCGCCAGGTTTCAGAAACGGGGTTCCAGTTGATTTTCAGCGTTGGGTCGGTTGCAGGCGCGTTGGGCACCATGCCCGCAGTGAGGCGTCCGACCCCGGCCAGCAGCAGGCAGGTTGCTGCGACCAGGCTCTGACCCAACCCATCAATAGAGACGAGTAATCCTCCGGCAACATTGCCGAGCAAAATTGCAACAAATGTTCCGGATTCAACCAGGCCGTTTCCCCCGGTTAATTCGCGTTCGGTTAATTGCTGTGGCAGGTAGGCGTACTTGACCGGGCCAAAGACCGCGGATTGCAGACCCATGAGAAAAATGCACAGCAAGAGCAACGGAATGTTCTGCAGATAAAAGCCAACGGCGGCAATGCCCATGACTCCAATTTCTGTTGCTTTGAGTTTCCTGATCAGCATCGACTTTTCGAATTTGTCGGCCAGTTGACCGCTGGTTGCGGAAAAAAGCAAGTAGGGCAGGATAAACAACGCACCGATAACAAGGCCGGCAATTTCCGGCTGCAGCCAGCTGACTTGCAACTGATAAGTCACCATGACGGTAAAGGCGAATTTAAACAGGTTATCGTTGCCGGCGCCCAGAAACTGGGTCCAGAAAAAAGGCGCAAAGCGACGCTCGCCCAGCAGGGCGAACTGGCCGCGTTCTGCAGCCTCTGATGTTTCTGATTGTGATTCGGATGGGGCTTTCATGAAGACACCGAAGTGATTGAACGGATGAAGCCAGTCTGGGCTAATGATGACCGGGGTTCAATCAATTGATACGGAGAACCAACAAACGACCTTCTGAGTAGCGTATTTTGCTACGATTGACGCAGGGCTAACCCGTTGGAACTCACCACTATGGCTGACACTCAGGATTTGATCACCGCACTGCGCGCCGAACTAAAAGTGGCCGGCATGACTTATGCGAACCTGGCGGACGCACTGGGTACCAGTGAGTCAACGGTTAAACGAATGTTCTCTCGACGTGATATGACCTTGTCCCGGGTGGACGAAATTCTAAAAGCCTTATCGCTTGATTTTGCGGACGTCGCGCGCCGAATCGCGCAGACCCGTCCCGAAATGGTTGAGTTGAGCCATGCTCAGGAAAAAGCGCTGGTTGCCGACCGCAAACTGATGATGATTGCGCTGAGCTGCCAAAGCGAATGGAGCTTTGAGCAAATGCTTGAGTTTTTCGTTTTTTCCGAAGCCCAACTCGTTGGTTTTATGACCCGTCTCGACAAACTCGGACTCATCGAATTACGGGCCAACAACCGCTACAGTCTGAAACTGGCAAAAGGGTTTCGTTGGCGCCCACACGGCCCGGTAATGACTTACTTTCGCCAAAAAGCGATGAGCGACTATTTCTCGTCAGGTTTTGATCAAGACGGGGAACTACTTGTGCTGGTACACGGTTCGATTGCGACGTCGTCTGTGCCCGCATTTAATGACCGGCTACGTCGCCTGGCGAGTGACTTCTCACGTCAGCACCTGACGGACCATAATCTCGATCCGGCACATAAGAGTTCGTTTACGATGGTGCTGGCGATGCGCGATTGGCTTTACAGTGAGTTTCACGACCTCACCCGGGGCCCCGGGCAGGTTGGTACACAAAAGCCTGAACTGCAAGCCTGACCGACAAAACGGCTCGGGATGCAAGTTATCCCGACGATTTGTTGGCTAAAAATGGTCTGCTGTTTTGACAGGCAAAAAAAGGCCGCCCCATAGGGCGGCTCAAGGACTGATGCTAGGAGTGATCGCTACCGGGAGCACTGCTGCGACACAGATTTCCCGGTCCGTCAGCATCCAAAAAGCGGATGCACACAGGTATATGCAAGTGGCGTGCCAGTTTTTTTATAATTGGTAAGTACTTGAAATATAGAGAGAAAATTGAGGGGCTTGTGATCACCAAAAATCGCGTCGTAAGAATTGGCGACCTTTTCAACCTTAATCGTCCAGCTTTTGAGGTTTGTCCACAGTTTCCCGATCGGAAGGAGAACTTTTATGCATGACTTGAATGTGCTCGGGGGCCCACTCCAGGCATGCTCATTCGATCCGGTGACCGGATTTTTTCGCACGGGATGTTGTGAAACCGGCCCGGAGGACACTGCCAGCCATACCATTTGCGCCCGCGTTACCGATGAGTTTCTTGCCTATTCGATTCGCCAGGGTAACGACTTAAGCACTCCGAGGCCCGAGTTTCGGTTTCGTGGCCTGCAAGCCGGTGATCGCTGGTGTGTCTGCGCTCTGCGCTGGTTGCAAGCCTACGAAGATGGGGTTGCACCCCCGGTTGTGATGGAGGCCACTCATGAGCGCGCCCTGGACATTGTGCCCTTGACCGCTTTGCAAGCGTGTGCAGCCGGCCCTGACAAAAAACAAAGTGACTCGGTATGAAGGCGATTCGATGAAATTAGTTGTTGTCCCGGTTACTCCGTTCCAGCAAAACTGTTGTGTTCTGGTCTGTGAAGAAACCGGTAGGGCCGCTGTGACGGACCCCGGTGGTGATCTTGAGAAAATTGACGCTGCTCTGGACAGTACCGGCGCAAGCCTGGAAAAAGTTTTTCTGACCCACGGCCATATTGATCATTGTGGCCAGTCTTCCGAATTTGCGAAACGTCACGGCGTTGCGATCGAAGGTCCTCACCGGGAAGACAAGTTCTGGATTGATCAGCTACCCGAGCAAGGTAAACGTTTTGGTTTTGAGCACCTCGATGCTTTTGAGCCGGACCGTTGGTTAGTTGAAGGTGACACCGTGCGCTTTGGCAACATCAAGATGAACGTCTGGCATTGTCCGGGGCATACCCCTGGTCATGTTGTGTTCCACCAACCTGAGATTGGCCTGGCTATTGTTGGCGATGTATTGTTTCGCGGAGCGATTGGCCGCACCGACTTTCCGCGAGGTGATACCCGAGCGTTGATCGATTCTATTCGCACGAAGTTGTGGCCTATGGGAAGTGACACACAATTTGTTCCGGGTCACGGGCCAATGTCAACCTTCGGCCAGGAGCGGGAAGACAATGCCTTTGTTGCTGACCGTTTGTTCGATGAGTGAGCCAGGTGAGTTGAATAAACTATATCAATCGAGTCAGCTCCGATGACGTGCCGGGTGGCAATTGTTGGTGGTGGACTGGGTGGGCTGGCCTGTGCGCTGGCATTACGCCAGGTTGGCATTCGTGCCGATGTTTATGAGCAGGCCAGCGCCCTGCGTGAGGTTGGCGCGGGCATCGTCGTGCCGCCTAATATGGTTAAACCTCTGGCCAGGATCGGGCTTGCTGATCGATTGCCAGAGTTTTGCGTTGAGCTTGAAGCAGCCTGGGAGTTTCGGCGCTGGCAGGACGGTCAGGTTTTATTCTCACAGCCGATGGGTGAGCAGTGCGTCCAGATGTACGGCGCGCCGTGTTTTGTTGCCCATCGTGCAGACCTGATGCGCTTGTTTGAAACAGCCCTGCCGCCGGATCAGCTGCATCTGGGCCTGCGCTGTGTGAATGTGACACAAACCGCAACGTCAGCGCGTCTGACCCTGGCCAGCGCAGATGGCGCCCAGACCGCAGTCACAGTTGACGCCGTTATCGGTGCCGACGGTATTCACTCCACAGTGCGCGAGGTGGTCACGCCGCCGGCGCAGGCGCGTTTTTCGGGGCTGTGTGCTTTTCGCTGCCTGGTGCCAACCACCCGCGCGCCGGCAATGGCTAATCGACCGGTGCAAAGCTTGTGGCTCGGACCTGGCAGGCATTTTGTGCACTATCCAATTTCTAATAGCCAACTAGTCAATATTGTTGCGATTGTTCCTGCTGGCAACTGGCGCACCGAGTCATGGATTACCGATGGCAGTGTTACTGACTTGCTGCAGGAATTTGCCGGTTGGGATGAACGGGTTCTCGAGATGATCGCATCCGCTACCGATACAAAGCGCTGGGCTTTGTATGATCGAACCCCTTTGCAGCGGTGGACGGATAATCGGGTGAGCCTGCTTGGCGATGCTGCGCACGCAATGTTGCCGTTCTTCGCCCAGGGCGCAGCGCAGGCAATAGAAGATGCCCTGGTACTTGCGGCCTGTCTGCGCGATGCAGATGTCCGCTCAGTACCCGAGAGCTTGCAGCGCTACGAAGCCATTCGGCGACCCAGGGCAAGCGAGGTACAGTTAATGAGCCGGGGCCGGGAGATTCGCAATCATTTGCCAGATGGCCCTGATCAAAGAGAGCGGGACCTTGGTTTTGAGAGTGGCGATCCGCTGCGCCAAAGCGCCTGGCTCTACGGACACGACCTGGCAGTCTGAGCAGCTTTTTCACAGCTCTTTAACAGTCCTTTAACAGTCCTTTAACAGCAGGCCAGTCTTGCCGGGGCCAGGACTGGTCACCCTTGTGATTACGCTGTTGTTATTGTCCTGGTTTTTTTTTGGTTTTCTCCGGCTTTGCTGGTTTTGATGCTTTGGTTGCCGTACGCCAGGAGTCTTTCAAGGTCACGGCCCGGTTAAAAACGGGGTTGGTCGGGGTGTGGTCGACGCTATCAGCAACAAAATAGCCATGACGTTCAAACTGAAGCGGCTGGACAGTGTCAACTGCGGATAGATCAACAAAGGCATTGACCTCGCGAATTGAATCCGGATTCAGCGCAGCCAGAAAGTCTTTCCCCCCTTCGTCCGGTGCCGGGTCAGTGAACAGTCGGTCGTATAAACGGATGACGGCTGCGCGTGCACTGCTGGCTGACAGCCAATGCAGATTTCCTTTGACTTTGTAGTTGTCAGCCCCCGGGGTGCCCGATTTCGAATCGGGCATCACTTTGGCAAGCACTTTGACGACCTGACCGTCTGCATTCTTTTCGAAACCGGTGCATTCAATTACAAATCCATAGCGCAGGCGAACTTGCTTTCCCGGTGATAACCGGAAAAAACCTTTGACCGGTTCTTCCATGAAGTCTTCGCGCTCGATCCATAGCTCGCGGGTCAGGGCAAACTCGCGCCGTCCGCGCTCCGGGAAGTGGGGGTGGACCGGGGCCGAACAGGGTTCGACCTTGTCTGCCGACCAGTTAGTCAGTTCAAGGGCCAGCGGATTTAATACGGCAATGGTACGCGCGGCCCGATTATCCAGATCGTCGCGCAGGGCTTGCTCAAGAGCCGAGTATTCAATCCATTGATGGGCTTTTGAAATCCCGATTCGGTCGCAAAACAAGCGAATCGATTCCGGCGAGTAACCGCGACGGCGCAGGCCGGCCAGGGTTGCCAGGCGGGGGTCATCCCAGCCGGAAACATGACCGCCATCAACCAGTGTTTGAATTTTGCGCTTGCTCATGATCGTATGTTCGAGATTGAGCCGGGCAAATTCAATTTGTCGCGGTAGTGGTTGATCCAGGAAACCCGCTTCGGCAACGCGATTCAGAATCCATTCGTAAAACGGCCGATGATCCTGGAACTCGAGAGAGCACAGTGAGTGGGTGATTTTCTCCAGACCATCTTCGAGCGGATGGGCAAAGTCGTACATCGGATAAATACACCACCGATCACCGGTTCGGTGGTGATGCTCATGTCGGATCCGGTATAGCGCCGGGTCGCGCATGTTCATATTGGCCGACGCCATGTCGATCCTGGCGCGCAGGATATGGGCGCCGTCGGCGTGCTTGCCGTCACGCATTTCGCGAAACAGATCCAGGTTCTCCCGGGCTGTTCGGTTACGGAAGGGGGATTCAACACCAGGGTTTGTCAGATTGCCCCGATTGGTACGAATATCTTCGGCGCTTTGTGAATCAACATAGGCATGGCCGGCCTGGATTAAGTGCTCTGCAAAGAGGTACAACCAGTCGAAGTAATCGGACGCGAAATAAAGATTAGATTCACCGTCGTTTTCCCAGCTAAAACCGAGCCATTGCAGTGCGTCGATAATGGCGTTCACAAATTCCTGCTCTTCACGGGCCGGGTTTGTGTCATCAAACCTCAGGTGGCAGCGACCGTTGTAGTCGCTCGCGAGGCCGAAGTTGACGCAAATTGCCTTGGCATGGCCAATATGCAGATACCCGTTTGGTTCTGGGGGGAATCGGGTACGAATTGTTGCGGGGTCTGGCGGGCCGGCCCGGTGTGACTCGGCCAGCCCGGGTTTTCCGCCCCATTGCCGTGAAGCATAGCGCCCGCTGTCCAGATCTTTGTCGATATTGGAGCGGATGAAATTGCTGACTGGGGTGGGTTCTGACATCAGGGGTTATCGGCCGAGCAGTTCAACTTCGAATAACAAAGTAGCATTCGGAGGAATGACCCCGCCCGCGCCATTAGCACCGTAGCCAAGGTCAGGCGGAATAATCAGATGGCGCTTACCGCCAACCTGCATTCCGGCGACCCCTTGATCCCAGCCCTTGATCACGTGTCCAGCCCCAAGCGGGAACTGAAACGGATCTCCGCGATCTTTGCTGGAATCGAACTTGCTGCCAGCCTCGCCGTTTTCATATAACCAGCCGGTGTAATGTACAGATACGTTATCACCCGATGTGGCGGCCTCACCTTCACCGACTTCGAGGTCGGCGTACTGCAGCCCACTGGGCTTTGTGTGGAATTCCACTGTGTTTTCTCCGTTTGGTGCCAAGGCAGCAATTTCTTCCTGCACGATGACGGTGGTTGACGGTGCGTCGCTGATATCAACAGATTCAGCCAGTCGCAGCCGGATCGCTTCTATCCTCTTGCGATTGGCGCCGAGGTCTGACCTGCCAAGGCGCGAAGCGGATCGTACATGGATTCGCCGCTTGGCAGGATCGAGCAAAAATTCTACGTCATCTACAAAACCGAGGCGTGGGGAGACAAATTCGGTCCTGATGTATCGATCGTCACGGCTCAGGATGCTTGCACCCTCTATGGTTTCAAGCAGATTGGCCAGAATCTGGAACCCGCTTTCCGGATCATTGCCGGCAGCCAGGGGGGCAATCTGGTTGTACTTTGTGGTTGCAAAACTGGATACCGAGTTTCTGGGTTTATTGTCCACCGGCGTCAGCTGGCCGTCATCGGTCACCCCGAGACTGGGGCGCTTGCCCGCGAGCAATCCCATAGATCCTCCTGCACAATTGATGGCTGTGAAAACAAGAAGCAGGGCGACTGGCAGCGCGATCAGGAATTTGATTCGTCGCTGCCAGACTCGCCCTGGCATTAAGGTCAGTGGCTTCAGCCGTCTTTTCGAAGACGCCGAATCAGGCTGGAGGTATCGAATCGCGCACCGCCACTGCGTTGTACTTCTTTGTAGAACTGATCCACGATAACGGTCACTGGCAGGGGGGCCCCGTTGCGGTTGGCTTCGTCGATACACAGACCGAGGTCTTTGCGCATCCACTCAACCGCAAAACCAAAGTCAAATTTATCGTCGATCATGGTTTCGGCGCGGTTCTCCATCTGCCAGGACTGCGCAGCCCCTTTGCTGATGACATCGACAACCAGTTTCATATCAAGGCCGGCGGCCAGGCCAAAGTTCACTCCTTCCGATAAACCCTGGAGCAAACCGGCGATGCAAATCTGGTTAACCATTTTGGCCAATTGCCCACTGCCGGATGGTCCGATTAAGGTAAACGCGCGCGCAAAGGCGCCGGCCACCGGTTTCACCTTGTCAAAGCTCAGTGATTCACCACCACACATGACAGTCAGCACGCCGTTGACGGCACCGGCTTCACCACCCGAGACTGGTGCATCAATGAAGCCAAAGCCTGCGGTTGTCGCGGTTTCATAGAGCTCGCGCGCCACCTCGGCTGATGCGGTAGTGTGATCGACAAAAATTGCGCCGGGTTTCATGCCGGCAAAAGCGCCGTCGTCACCCAGGACTATTGAGCGCAAGTCATCATCATTGCCGACGCAGGCAAAAACGATATCAGCACCGGCTGCCGCTTCGCGCGGTGTGCCGGCCGAAGCGCCGCCGTGTTTGCTGACCCAGTCGGCGGACTTGGCGGCGGTTCGGTTATAAACGGTGACCGAATGACCCGCTGAACTCAGGTGTCCGGCCATTGGGTAACCCATGACGCCAAGGCCAAGGAAGGCCACTTTTTGGGCAGGTACGGGCTCATAGGTTTTTTCGGTCATTGTGGGTTTCCTTGTTAATTGGTTTGTAGTTGGTTGCCGGGTGGTTCGACCCGGACGGGTCAGCTAATCTCAGAATGATAGTCAATTCGTTCAACGGTGATGCCCAACTGCTGCAATTCAGTGCGCAGATTGTTCCTGCCAACCAGATGAAAAGCGCCCACCGTCGCAAATACCTTGCGGGGTTCGCGCAGTAGCTGGCTCAGTCGCTGCGCCATCAGACGATCCCGGCCATCAAACATCCGCTCTCGCAAATCTGCCAGCAGGGGGTCTGCGCCAAAGGCGGCGTTTTTGATTGCCAGCAACCGGGTTTGGTCGCCTCGGCGCCATGCTCGGATCAGTGATGGGACGGTATTGTCCCAGAAGCGCTTGTCTGTGACACGAAATTCAAGTAATTGTGCCTGCCAGCGAAGGCTGCCGCCAGCCAGGGCCTCAATTTGCTCAATTGGGCGTTCCAGTTCCATGACCGCTTTGTCTTTCTGGCTGGCCAGCAGCAGTAGGTGTTGTTCGACGCTAACCACCGAACCCGGGTTGTCGCTTCGGTCGGTACCATGCAGGGCACGCGTCAATGCCCAGGGCTGAAGTCGGGAAAGGGCGGGCCAACGAGTGTCGGTGATGCTGAATCGCTTTTGTAGCCAGCGAATGGTCGGCTCACTGACCCAGTCGTTGATCTTTCCCGAATTCGGCAACAAGGCCCGCGCGGAAAACGCGGCATGTAATTCAGCTCGCCGGCGATTGACATTGAGTTCAACAGCAAGCGTATCGGCAGCGTAAAAGCGGGTCATCACTGGTTCTGGCAACGGGAACAAATCGGTCTGCCCGGCGTGAATAGCACCCAACAGCCATCCCGCACCTGGATAACCTGCGCTACCGTTAAGCCGGTATAAGGCCGGATGGTAGCCTTGGTTTCCGGGGGCCTGTACCTCAAACCAATTAACGCTGGCGCAGCCATTCAGCGTACTTGCTACCCCTGCAATGGCGCTACCCAGCCAGCGTCGCCGCTCGTCAGAAGCCGGCCGCGTGGCCGTCTCGCCGACTGTCACTGGCTGCAACATATCCGTCATCTTTGTCGTCACTGAGTCGCCAGATAAATTGCCCGGACCCAAAATCCATATAGCTGTCCACGGCGCGTTCAATCTGATGGCCCATTTGGCGCAGACTGTTGACGACGTCGCGTTCCATGCTGTCTTCAACATCCAGAGCCAGGCCCCGGTTGACCTTCCAGCGCGGGGCATCACAGGCGGCCTGGGGGTTTTGTCCGTGATCAACCATGCGACTGACGGTTTGCATGTGACCTTGTGGCTGCATATTGCCGCCCATGACTCCAAAGCTCATTTGCGGCTTGCCATCACGCATCAGAAAGCCTGGAATAATCGTATGGAAAGGGCGCATACCCGGTGCCACCAGGTTCGGGCTGCCATCCTTAAGTGAGAAGCCCTGACCCCGGTTCTGGCACGAAATACCAAGTTCCGGTGCAACGACGCCTGAACCGAAACCCATGTAGTTTGACTGGATAAATGACACCATCATGCCGTTGTCGTCGGCGGCCGTCAGGTAAATTGTGCCGCCCCTGGGTGGATCGCCAGGCCCGAAGTCGGTGGCTTTGTTGGGGTCGATCAGCGCTGCCCGACTGGCGAGGTAGGCGTCATCAAGCAGATCGTCCGCTGTCACCCGCGTCATGCTGCGTGGGTCACCAACGTATTTGTAGACGTCGGCAAATGCGGCCTTCATTGCTTCAATTTGCAGGTGGCGGTTTTGCACCGAGTCCGGGTCAAGGCCGGCGACATCAAATTTTTCCAGCATACCCATGGCCATGAGTGCGGCGATACCCTGGCCGTTCGGTGGGATCTCGTGCACATCATAGCCGCGGTAATGACGCGAGATCGTGCCACTCCATTCAGGTTGATAAGCCGCCAGATCAGCTGCCGTCAGTGATCCACCGTGTTGCTGAATATAGGCGGCGAGTTGTTCCCCGGTTTGCCCTTCGTAGTATTCGCGTGCCCCGTACTGCGCGAGTCGTTTCAAAGTGGCGGCAGCACCGGGCATGGTGATCCGTTCACCAATCAACGGGGCGCGACCACGTGGCATGAACACCTCGGCAAACCCGGGCTGGGTATCGAGTTCACCGATCTGGTTGGCCCACTTTCTCTGGACCATTGGCGCGACTGCGTAACCTTTTTCTGCCAGTTCTATTGCCGGCGCGAGTATGTCGGCCATCGGAAGCCGGCCAAATTTCTCGTGCAGGGCAGCCCAGCCCGCGACCGCGCCCGGCACGGTAACCGTGTCGACCCCGCGCAGCGGAATTGCCTCTCCGTGCCGCTTGTTAAAGTACGCCTTATCCCAGGCTGCCGGCGCAACGCCCGAGGCGTTCAGCCCGTGCAACTGCTGCCCGTCCCAGACAATTGCAAAAGCGTCACTGCCTAAACCGTTGGACACTGGTTCAGTCATCGCAATGGCTGCCGCGGCCGCAATGGTTGCATCAATTGCGTTGCCGCCGGATCGCAGGATATGCAGGCCAGCCTGGGCGGCCAGCGGTTGAGAGGTTGCCACAACGTTACGGGCAAATACCGGTGTCCGGGGGGTCGGGTAGCCCCGATGCCAGTCAAAAGGTGCATGCCAGCCAGGGCCGGCCGGGGTGACTTTAGTATCCATAAGAGTCTGTTTGTCCGTGAGTTCTTGGCGAAGTTAATTCAAGGGTGTTTGGTGCCAGGTTGTACCGCTAGTCACAGCCCAGCTGGGTTGCCAGATCGTGAAAGTCGGTTGCATGGTAGTCGAATGCCGGCTCGACACTGATGTCGACTGTTTTTCCTGCACCTAACTCTTGCGGTCGGGTGATAAAGGCTGTTCGACATCCCGTGGCCGCGGCTGCATGTAAGTCATCTTTATGAGCGGCAACCATCATCATTTGTGCCGGTTCAATGTCGAACACATCGCAGACGCCGAGGTAGGCTTGCGGATCGGGCTTGTAGTGGTGAAAAACCTCAGCGGAAAGCACTAAATCCCAAGGCAGTCTCGCATGGCGGGCCATATTGGCCAGCAAGCCAAGGTTACCGTTTGACAAGGAGCACAACATAAAACGCTGGCGCAGCCGGGTCAGCCCTGCTGATGCGTCTGGCCAGCCATCAAGCCGGTGCCAGGCTTTGTTCAGATGAATGCGCTGCGCTTCGTCGACATGATCGAGCCCAAAATCGCTCAACACCTGGTCGAGGTTCATCCGGTGTAAATCATCAATTTTTGTCCACGGCAGTTCGCCGGTTCGAACCCGGTCCATGGCGGGTTTGTATCCCGCACGCCATGCACTGGCGAAGTCACCGCCGTTCACGCCTGGAAAAGTGGCCTCGACTTCGCGGGCAATACTGCCGTGCCAATCAACGACGGTTCCAAATACGTCGAATGCGAGCACGGTTGGGACAGGGGTAGATTTAGTCATTGGTTTTTACCGTTTTTAAATACGCAGTAATTGCTGAGGAGTCGTAGCCAAGGGTGTCGCGCAGCACTTGTTCAGTGTGTTCGCCAAGGCGCGGTGGTGGCAGTTTGTAGTTGACCGGCGTTTCCGACAGTCTGATCGGGCTACCGACCATAGGCACCGGGCCGGCATCTTCGCGATCGATGTCGATGCGCAGCCCGCGCGCAACGACTTGTGGATTTTCGAACGCCTGACGCAAATCGTTAATTGGTCCGCAGGGTACGCCGACTTGTTCCAGTTCAGAAATCCACTGCGCTGCTGGTTTTTTGGCAACCATGCCGGCTAACAATGGAATCAATTGATCACGATTCTTAATACGCAGCGCATTCGATGCGAAGCGTAGATCCTCTCCAACTTCAGCCATGCCACCCGCTGCACAAAACCTGCGGAACTGTTCGTTGTTTCCGGCAGTCACGATGATCCAGCCATCGGATGCCTGGAAAGTCTGATAGGGCACAACGTTTGGATGGGCGTTTCCCCACCGATGTGGTGGCTTGCCGCTGGTCAGGTAATTGGTATTCATATTTGCCAGGGCTGACACCATGACATCAAGCAAAGCCATATCGAGGTACTGGCCAACACCGGTGCGTTCGCGATGGAACAACGCCGCCAGGATTCCCTGGGTTGCGGCCATTCCGGTCATCAAATCGGATATTGCAACGCCGGCTTTTTGCGGCCCTCCGCCCGGTTGATCGTCGGCTTCACCGGTAATGGACATGAATCCGGACATGCCCTGAATAACAAAGTCGTAACCTGCGCGATGGGCCAGCGGCCCGTTCTGTCCAAAGCCGGTGACTGAGCAATAGACGAGGCCGGGGTTCAGTTTTTTCAGAGTTTCGTAATCCAGCCCGTAGCGGGCGAGTTGACCGACTTTGAAATTTTCAATAAGTACATCACTCTTGCTGACAAGGTCCCGAATGAGTTGTTGTCCAGCCGGGATACTCAGATCGGCAAGCACCGAACGCTTGCCGCGGTTCGCCGCCAGGTAATAGGCAGCATCGGTGGTGTCGTTGCCATCCCTGTCTTTCAGGAACGGAGGCCCCCAGCCACGGGTGTCGTCGCCGGCGCCGGGACGTTCGATTTTTATAACGTCGGCGCCCAGATCCGCCAGGCTTTGGGCGCAGGTTGGTCCGGCCAGAACGCGACTCATATCCACGACTCTGATGCCGTCAAGAGGTGCTGCCATTGAATCTCCGATTAAAATGTCGAGTGGTGCTACCGCCCATAGCTTAACGCCTTGTTACAGGGTTTACCTCGAATCGCTGGCGGTTCGAATCGGCGCATCTTACAGTGGTCGCTGGTGCATCGATTCCCCTTTCGTTTGCACCCGCTTCACCTCCCTGCTGAGGCGCGGGGCTGGGATGCGGTTCAACCCGTCGCGGGGCGACATTCGTGACACCCTCCTGGCGTGTTGTTGCCGTATTTCGATCAGTGCCATTGACAGGTGGCGAAACCCTTCTTAGCAGGCGCCGGATGGCGCCGCTTTTTTTCCGGCGATGCAAAAAATCCGATTGTCACGATTTACCGACAATCCAAGTGTCATCAGCACCGTACGGGGTAATAATGAACCGACGCAGCAGGAGAAAACATAATGATGAAGTGGGGACTGATCGCAACGCTGATTGCTGCCACCGCGGTGCCGGTTGCGGCTAATGCGAGCGATATCGACCGTATGGGGCCGGCTCAAAGGCTTCTTTTTGACGGTGCTAAGCTGACCCAGCGAGACCAGGCTCGAGGTGAGGTGTCTCGAGCCCGGGCAATTCGCGCCCGTGGTCGGGTCTATGACGAAGTCCGCTCTGCTCAGGAGGGTCAATTTGTGCAAAAACACCGGCGTAGCGCTACTCGCCCGCAGACCAAAGCCGGCAAGAAAAGTCGCTGATAATTGTTAGAAAAACCGGTAAGAAGCCGGTAAAATCTGAAGCCCGGATTCAGGCTTTATGAATCATCGGTCAGAGCCGCCTGATGTCTGGTTTTTTAGAACCGGCTATTGAGTCTATTAATAGACATCAGGGGCGATTTTTAGACATCAACACCCCGGCGCTATGCTGACGAAATGGGCTGGCTCTGCCATACCGTGCCGATTTAGTGTATTTTCAGTCGGTTAACCCGCGTTTTTACACATGAAATCAGCCGAAATACGTCAGCGCTTTTTGCGCTTTTTTGAGTCCAAGCAGCACACTATCGTGTCCTCAAGCCCGGTTGTTCCTGGTGATGACCCGACGTTGCTATTTACTAATGCCGGAATGAACCAGTTCAAGGATGTATTCCTTGGGTTCGACAAGCGCCCCTACCAGCGGGCAGTTACCTCCCAAAAGTGCATTCGTGCCGGTGGCAAACACAACGACCTGGAAAACGTCGGCTACACCGCCCGCCATCACACGTTTTTTGAGATGCTGGGTAATTTCAGTTTTGGCGACTATTTCAAGCGCGACGCAATAGGCTTTGCCTGGGAATTGTTAACTGGTGTGTTCGCGCTGCCGGCTGAACGTCTGTGGGTAACCGTTTACGCCGAAGATGACGAAGCTTTTGACATCTGGGCCAACGAAATTGGGGTGCCGACTGATCGCATCATTCGCATAGGAGACAAAGGCGGCCGATACGAGTCGGATAATTTCTGGATGATGGGTGATACCGGCCCTTGTGGCCCGTGTAGTGAAGTCTTTTACGACCACGGCCCCGATATTGCCGGTGGTCCGCCCGGCAGCCCCGATGAAGACGGGGACCGCTATATAGAAATCTGGAACCTGGTTTTCATGCAGTTCAACCGGGACGAACACGGCACGATGAATCCCTTGCCCAGGCCAAGCGTCGACACCGGCATGGGTCTTGAGCGCGTTGCCGCGGTGTTGCAGTCCGTGCATTCAAACTACGAAATTGATTTGTTCCAAAACCTCCTGGCGGCAGCTGCAGGCGCAGTCACTGAGGCCGGAGGCAAGCCGCCGGCAGACAGTCCTTCGCTGAAAGTCCTTGCAGACCATATTCGGGCCTGTGCATTCACGATTGTTGATGGTGTCATCCCGGGCAACGAGGGCCGTGGTTACGTTCTGCGCCGGATCACTCGACGGGCCATTCGGCATGGCTACAAACTTGGGGCGCGCCAGCCGTTTTTTCATAAGCTGGTGGCGGCTCTGACCACTGAAATGGGTGATGCTTACCCCGAGCTTCGCGAGCAGCAAACGCGGATAACCGACGTATTACGGCAGGAAGAGAGCCGGTTCTTCGAAACAATTGCCCACGGCATGGAAATTCTGGAGGGTGCGCTCAAGCCGTTAAAAGGGACATCAGGTGGGGTCCTGGATGGAGAGACTGCGTTTAAGCTGCACGACACTTTTGGTTTTCCCCTCGATTTGACTGCCGACGTCTGTCGCGAAAACGGGCTTTCAGTTGATGAGGCGGGTTTTGATGTCGCGATGGCGCATCAGCGAGAGCAGGCGCGTTCAGCGGGTAAGTTCCGTATGGCTCAGGCGCTTGAGTACCGCGGCGTTGAAACCGACTTTCATGGCTACGACGTCCTTGAACACAGCGGCGTTGTTACGGCCTTGTACCGCGACGGGACTGAGGTAGATGCAGTACAAGCGGGTGACCATGCGGTAATTGTACTTGATCACACGCCGTTTTACGCCGAGTCCGGCGGACAAGTCGGTGACCGCGGCGAACTGGTCAGCGGCGGGTCGATATTTCGAGTCGAAGACACGCAGAAAATTCAGGCAGCAGTTTTTGGCCATCACGGGGTTGTGCAGGAAGGTGGCTTCAAGCTTGGCGATCAATTAACTGCACGGGTGGACACAGATTTTCGTGCCCGGACCATCCGTAACCACTCGGCAACCCACTTAATGCACAAGGCATTGCGGGAAGTTCTGGGTGATCATGTTCAGCAAAAAGGCTCATTAGTCGACGCGGATAAAACCCGGTTCGACTTCTCACACAACGCGCCGCTGAGCCGCGAAGAGATTCGCCGGATCGAAAACATGGTGAATAGTGAAGTGTTGGACAACACGGCAACCCAGGCCCGCCTGATGTCTTTTGACGATGCGGTCAAAACTGGTGCCATGGCCTTGTTTGGCGAAAAATACGGCGATGAAGTCCGGGTGCTGAATATTGGTTCGACCTGCGAGCTGTGTGGGGGGACTCACGTCGCACGTACTGGAGATATCGGATTGTTCCGAATTGTCAGTGAAGGCGGGGTTGCGGCCGGCATACGACGGATCGAAGCAGTGACTGGGTTCGGGGCGTTGCAACGCATCAATGCGCTCGATGACCTGGTTGAATCAGCCGCTGCGGCGGTGCGTGCGCCGGCGTCTGAAGTGCCGGTCAAAGTACAGGCAATGGTTGATCAACTCAAGACGCTTGAGAAAGAAGTCGCCACGCTCAAATCAAAAATGGCCGCCTCCCAGGGGGGGGATCTGGCGAGCAGCGCGGTTGACGTCAATGGCATTCAGGTGCTCGCATGCCAAATTGATGGTGTTGATGCCAAGACGCTGCGCGAGACAGTCGATCAGTTAAAGAACAAGCTCAAGACTGCCGCCATAGTGCTGGCCAGTCATGACGGACAAAAAATCACCCTCATTGCCGGGGTAACCAAAGACACAGTCAGTCGTTTGAAAGCCGGTGATCTTGTCAGCCATGTTGCTACCCAGGTCGGTGGTCGGGGTGGTGGTAAGCCAGATATGGCGCAGGCTGGCGGCTCTGATATCAATGCATTGGCTGGTGCACTGGCGTCTGTACCCGAATGGGTTGGCAGTAATACCTGAACACTTGAACACCTGACCGGAGATCGGTATCTGATGGCAGTAACCCACTTTGCGTTTTGCCCCCAATGTGCTGTTGAACTATCCGACTGGCATCATGAAGGGCGACTGCGTTTACGATGTGACGGCTGCGGCTGGGTGCACTGGAACAATCCGACGCCAGTGGTTGCCGCCATCATCGAATACAAAGACAAAGTTCTGCTGGCTCGCAATGCGGCCTGGCCGGCGAAGATGTTTGCCCTGGTCACCGGGTTTCTTGAGGCTGACGAATCACCGGCAGATGGCATTGCCCGTGAGGTCAAAGAAGAAACCGATCTGGATGCAGACCAGATAGACTTGATCGGTGTATACGACTTTCAGCGGCGCAACGAATTGTTGATTTGCTACGCGGTCAAAGCCTCTGGTACCGTCCGGTTATCCGAAGAACTGGCCGAATACCGATTGGTCGAGCCGGCAAAACTACGCCCCTGGCGACTGGGCACCGGCCCCGCAATGGCCCAGTGGATGCAAGACCGGAATCTGTCATTCGAATGGGTTGATTCGCCACGCGAATTACCCGACGATGACGCCTAGTCCATACGACGACACGCAACGTAAAAATTCAAAGTACCAACCAAGAGTAACAACGGAACCCATATGAGTGAATCAGAGCCTATTGCAGCCAAACAAGAAGTTGATGCCAGCGGACTCAATTGTCCGTTACCGATTTTGCGTGCGAAAAAGGCGCTTGCCGGTCTGGAGGCGGGCGAAATCCTGAAAGTGATATCAACTGACCCTGGTTCTCGCCGCGACTTTGAGGCTTTCTCCCGCCAGACCGGGCATGAGTTGTTAAGAATGGTCGAGTCCGAGGCGAGTTGGAGTTTTTATCTTCAGCACAAGTAAGCCCACCAAATTGGAATACACAACTTCATGAATACACAGTTTGATTTTTCAGATCGCGTTGCCTTCATCACCGGCGGCGTTTCGGGCATCGGCCTGGCCACCAGTATCGCATTTCTGAAGTCAGGAGCAAAAGTCGTCGCCTGCGGTATTACGGACAAAGAGCTGGACGCTGCTGCAGCCAACCCTGAGTTGTCCGGCGCCCAGATTGAACGGTTAGATGTGACCGATCGCATTGCAGTTGAGAAACTAATCGGCAGCCTTTCGCGCCTGGATTTTGTTGTCAATTGTGCTGGCATTATTCGCCGTAACGAAGAACACATTCCTGACAAATTTGACGAAGTACTCGATGTTCACGTCAGTGGTTCAATGCGGGTCAGTACTGCAGCCAGGCCGCTTCTGAAGAAACAAGGCGGGGCAATTGTCAATCTTGGTTCAGTGATGTCGTTTTTTGGTGGCCCGGCTCAGCCGGCGTACTCGTCCGCCAAAGGGGCTATCCGGAACCTGACCATGTCGCTTGCCTGCGCCTATGCATCGGACGGTATTCGGGTCAATGCCGTTGCGCCAGGGTGGGTGATTACCGAATTGTCGCGTGGTGCCCGGGAGAACCCGGAACGCAATGCCCACATCATGGGGCGAATTCCAATGGATCGCTGGGCAGATCCCGCTGAGATCGCGCAGCCAATTCTGTTCTTGTGTTCTGATGCAGCCAGTTATATGAACGGTACAGTGATGCCTGTTGACGGTGGCTACATTTCGATGGGTTAGCCCCGGTATGACATTAGGAATTCATGGGAATTGTTGATCTATGGGGGCCATCAGGGGTGACCCCATGACTAAGCGCCCCAATTTTCTATTTGTAATTACCGATCAGCAGCGGGCAGATTATCTTGCCTGTACCGGTCATCCGGTTCTCAAGACACCCAATATCGACCGGATAGCCGAAGACGGGTCAATCTTCGATCGCTTTTACGTGGCGAACCCGGTATGCATGCCCAATCGCGCCTGTCTGATGACAGGGCGCATGTCGTCGGTCACCGGAGTGCGACAAAACGGTAATGACCTACCCCTGCACATGACAACGTTTACCGAGGTGTTGCGTGCCGGTGGCTATGACACTGCATTGATCGGTAAGTCACATTTACAAACCTTCACCCGTATCCCGGCACCGATCGGAGAGAACCCCTACGGCACAGGCCGCCTGGCCAATGCGGTGGACATCGGTGATGAGTCGCGCTATCTGTCTGAAGACAAATCGACCTGGGAGGGTATGGACGAGCATCCGGTGAAGCTGCCTTTCTATGGTTTCGATCATGCGGATATTGTTACTTTTCATGGCACAAATACCGGCGGCGCGCACTACCGCTGGCTGCGCGAGCAAGTTGATGATGTCGACACCATTCGTGATCCGTACAAACAGTTGCCCCACGCGTACACTTGCCCGCAGGCGGTTCGTACGCAAATGCCGGAAGAATTGTACTCAACCAGTTATATCAAGATGCGCACAAAACAGTTTCTGGAGGAACCGGCGCGCCAGGACAAACCATTCTTTGCCTTTGTTTCTTTCCCTGATCCGCATCACCCGTTTAACCCGCCAGGTAAGTACTGGGATATGTACAAACCACAAGACATGGTGTTACCAGACAACCTTGGTAGTCATCAGAATCCACCACAAAGTTTGCAATGGGTTCGCAAACGAACGGTTTCCCGTGGGCTGGATTCTTTAAGCCCTTCAAACTTCGTCACCGGCGCGATGAGCCTGACTGAACAGGAGTTACGCGAAGCCATGGCGCTGACCTGCGGCATGATTGCGATGATCGATGATGCGGTTGGCGAGATTCAGCAGAGTCTGGAGCAGGCGGGGCTGGCAGACAATACGATTGTGATTTTCACCAGTGACCATGGCGATTTCATGGGTGATCACGGTATGGTGCTGAAAGGCGGCCCGCATTTCCAGAGTTTGTTGCGCGTGCCGATGTTGTGGCAAGACCCCCGTATTGAACAGCCCAGCCATATTGATACTTTAGGTTCCAGTATCGACCTTGCGCCCAGTATTCTCAGCGCCGCAGGCTTAACCCCGTATCACGACATCCAGGGTAAAGATCTGACCGGTCTCATCGACGGCACTATCCAGACGGTTGGCCGCGATGCTGTCCTGGTTGAAGAAGACAGCTACGATGTCGACGCTTACGGTTTCAGTGGTCAGTTCCGGGCACGCACCCTGGTGACGGTAAGCCATCGCATGACAATCTATCTGGGGGCCGATTGGGGTGAGCTGTACGATTTAACCACCGATCCAAAAGAGACCAAAAATCTTTGGGATGACTGTGCATCAAGTGCGATTAAGCAAAAGCTGATTTGGGCGCTGACCCAGAAAATGATGGATTACTGCAGCCGCTCGCCGTGGCCAAAGCAAGAGGCCTAGGTGCAATTAGCTTAGGTGCGGTAAGCCTGGCCGGGTAGGGTTTGTTATTGCGGTAACGCGCGGGCGAATAGCAAGCGGGTATGGGCGAGTAATAAGTCCAGCTGTGTCTGCCGAATGTCGCCGGTTAGCTCTTCAAGTTCGCGCTGCAGCCGCGTTAAGTCTCGGCGATCAGCACGGCCACTTTTTAGTTTGATCCGGGCAATTTCAATTTTTCTACTGTGTAAGCGAATGCTTGAATTGAGTGCGTCGAGCTGGTGACGCTCTGCAATTAGTTTCTGTTGGGCCTCGGCTGTCGCAAACTGACGATAGCGCCGCGTCCGATCGCGTTGCAGTTGCTGGCGGTTAAGCTCTGCAGATTTCTCCGCAACGCGGGCCGTGGTCTGTCCGCCATCAAACAGGTTCCACTCAACACGGGCGCCAATTACGAGATCACTGCGTCGCAGATTGTTAATGGCCAGCCACTCCGTGCCATCGCTCCTGCCGATTGCCTGGTATTGCGCAAATAGCGAAACATTGGGTTTTCCGGTGGCGCCGGCTGACCGAACCTCGGCTTGGGCGGCCGCCACCAGTTCTTCTTGTTGACGGGGCAGGGCGTTGGAGTTGATCAACCCGCGCAACTGGGCAATCGAATCCCCGAGCTTTTGACTATTGGTAAAAGTTGCCCAGTCGGGTTCGGGTGGAATGTCAGCCAGGCCACGAGCCCTGGCAAGGCTTATCCAGGCAGCACTACGGCTGGCCATGAGTTGTTCGATCCGGGCTTGGCGACTGGCTATATCGTTGTCAGCTGCCTCACCATCGATACGGGCGCTGAGCCCCCGGGTAACCCGTTGATTTATCAGCTCAGCCAGTTGCATCGTTAGAATGAGTTGAGCCTGCTCGGTGGCGACACGCTGGTTCATCCGGTGAGCTTCGAACCAGGCGAGGGTGACGTCCCGGGTGACTTTAACCGCCGTAATGTCTGACTGTGCATGGGCCGCGGAAACCCCAGCCCGCGCCGCATCACCCTGAGCCTTTAGACGTCCGCCCGTTAGTATCGGATAACTCAATCGTAGATTGGCTGACAATATCGACCGGGGTTGTGAGCGGGTGACATCAACGCTGACCGGTTGTCCGTTAATAACCGTTGTAGCCACGACCCCGGTAAAAGGGTCGTACAGTGATGTGACATCGTTTGACACGTTCAGATCAAGCCTGGGCGCCCCGGCGCCATTGACGGCATCAAGCCTGGCCCTGGCCGCATCAACCGACAAGGATGCCAACGCGGTATCTTCGCTGAGCCTCACCGCTTGTTCAATCATGTCAGCAAGCGTCATCACTGTAACCCCCGGACTGACCACCATCGCTTCTGGCTTGCCGGTTTGTGCATGGACAGGCCTGTTGAGCATCACTGTGCTTAGGGCCGCGGCCATTGTCATCATCAAAAAGCGGCCAGGTCGCCGCCCGAATAGCGTTTTATTCATAGCGTAATGCCTGCACCGGGCGCATACGGGCCGCACGCAAGGCCGGCACCAGGCCTGACACAATTCCGACCAGAACAGAAACCAGCAATGCGGCAAACACAATAGACCAGGCCGGGCGCAACGCAAAAGTGCTGAGCAACTGCGCAACCCAGATGCCGACGAGCCCGAGTACCAGGCCGCTTAGCCCGCCAATGAAGCTGACCAGTGATGCTTCGATCAGAAATTGTGACAGGATCGAAGCTTCAGTGGCGCCCAGTGCTTTGCGAATACCAATTTCGCGGGTTCGCTCCAGAACAGCAGTGGTCATGATGTTGAAAATTCCAAGCCCGGCCACCAACAGGGAAACAGCTGCGGCAATCACTCCAACTATCGACACCCCGCCAAGTATCCGGTCGGCTGTGGCCACGTGATCGGACATCGAGTTAGAGCGATAGGTATACCGTCGATTGTTGTTGCGTAACAATGTGGCAATGATTTCATCGCCGGCTTCTTTGCTGCGTTCGTAAGAAATCGCTTCCGCCTGAATCGAATGAATATCATTGCTGCCGACAATTCGCTGAAACGTTGTGAAGGGCAGCAAGATTCTTGTATTGGCGTTCTGGCCACCTGCCGAACCAATGCTCGACAGAAAACTGCGGTCTTTGGCCTGTAGCAAACCGACAACCCGAAACTTTTCACGTCCCAGGCTGATCATTCGTCCAACGACCCCTCGGGCGTTGCCAAACAATTCATCAGCTGTTTGTGGGCCGATAATGACGACTTGCTTCTTTTGTTGGATATCTTGCTCAGTAAGCCCGCGGCCCTGGGCGATCGTGTCATTGTTAATGCTCAGGTACGGTACCCCTATTCCGTGCAGGCGGCCCCGGCTGTAGCGGTCGCGGTAGCGAGCCATCAACAGTTCTCCGCGCGCATTTCTCGAACCGTAAACAATTGGGGTGACCAGACGAATGCTGCGGCAACAAACGCCGGGTTTTAAGAGTTCCAGGTCCTGGTTGCGGATTCCGCTGCCAGGGACTTCGGCTCGCGAGGGGTCTACGGCGCCACGGTCGCGGAAAATCCAGACTGAAGTCAGTCCAAAAGTTTGTAGTTCTTCAAACACCATTTCTTTTCCGCTTTGGCCAACCGCGCCAATCACAATGACGGCAGCAATTCCGATTGTGATACCCAGGACACTCATGGCGGTGCGTAACTTGTACTGACCAAGACTCATCAGTGCCTGAGAAAACTGATCGCGAATAAACGTGATCACTATGGTCTAGCGCCGCTTGTCATTGCGAATCCGGCCGTCTGCAATTTCTATTTCACGGTCACAACGCGCCGCGACCGCTGAATCATGAGTCACGATGATCACTGTTTTTCCGGCACGAGCCAGGTCTTCGAAAATCTGCAGGATTTCCTTGCCGGTGGTCGAGTCCAGGGCGCCGGTTGGCTCATCGGCAATCAAGATGTCGGGTTCGTTGGCCAGTGCACGCGCAATCGCCACCCGCTGTTGCTGGCCACCGGATAACTCCATCGGACTGTGGCTGGCGCGATCAGCCAGCCCAACCCTGTCCAGCATTTCGGTGGCGCGCCGGGTACGCTGCCGATGGTTGACCCCGGCGTACATCAGCGGCAATTCAACATTGCTCAAGGCGTTTAAACGGGGCACCAGGCTGAATTGCTGAAAGACAAAGCCAAAGCGCTGATTGCGGATTTTTGACAACGCCTTTGAACTGGCCTGGTCGATTACTTCGCCGCCAAGACGGTAGCGACCCCGGTCCATATTGTCCAGGCACCCCAGGATGTTCAGCAGGGTTGATTTACCCGAACCCGACGGCCCGACGACAGCAAGAAATTCACCGGCAGCAACCGACAGGGATATATCGCGCAGAACGGGCACTTCGACCTGGCCCATCCAGTACGATTTACAACAGTCAGTGAGTTCGATTAGCAAGCAGAATCCCGAGGGAGTGGCACGGCGCGCATTTTATTTGGCGCGCTTATTGTGCGGCCTTTCCATTTTCCCGTTCATTACCGTTATTTCCTTTTTTCCCTTTAGTCAGTTGCACCCGATCGCCTTCACGTACGTTGCGGCTCATGGGCACCACAATTTGCTCTTCACCCGATAGCCCACTGGTGATTTCGATCAGGTCGGCATCCTGGATGCCCGTTGTTACCGGCAACATGACAATGCGGTTGTCGTGAATGACACGGACAAACTCGTCATCACCTTTGGTGACGAGGCCTTCCAGTGGCAGTGCAAGGGCTTGCTCGCGTAACTCGGTGACAACGTTCAGGTCAACCTGTTGATTGAGCCGCAGTTTCAGCTTCGCATCTGATGGATATCGAATCCAGGCGATGACGTAGCTGGAACTGCCTTCTCTTTCGACCGCCGGGTCAATGCTGTCGATATTGAGTTTGAGCGTAATGCCGGCCTGATTCTCAGAGGCTACATCGATAGCGGTGCCCGGTTTGAGAGATGGCGATACGCTCTGATCAATTCGGGCACGGATCATCAGGTTGTCGGTTGGCACCAGGCTGAGCACGGGTTTGCCGGTGGTTAAGTATTGACCCTGGCGCACGTCCAGGCTGATCACGACACCATCTACCGGGGCATCCAGGTGGTAGTTGGTTTGTTCCGTTTGTAAGCCACTGGTTTGCGCTGAGAAGCGATCCAGCCGTGCCCGTGCCTGGGCCACCATGGCCTGTGCGTCACGCTGGGTTTGCACCGGCGCACCGCCGGCAGCGACGACCGGGCGTAAAGACTGTAGATTGCGCTGCGCATTACGCAGTTCGGACAAGGCTTCGCGTTGGCTTGCCTGGGCGGCGTTTAGTCGGTTGGCAAAGTCTTTTGGGTCAAAATCAATAATCCGCTGGCCGGCCCGGATGTGATCGCCCAGCGCCACGTGCAGGGTGCGGACAGTGCTGGATACCGGCGCGCTCAAGGAGATTTCATCGCGCGAGGATAAGTGTCCGACGGCGCTCAGGGTTGACTGCAACCGTGTGCGGTGCAGCTCGACCGAGCGGACCGGGCTGACCTTGGGGGTATTGAATTTTGCCCATGCTTGCCAGGCTCCAAAAGCAAGCGCAACCAGTACGCTGCCAGCAATCAAGAGTCGAGTGGCTTTCATGCCCCGGAATATAGCAGCGTGCTGCCGAATTTCGTAGCGCGAATGACTGCTTTGGGGCAGTAAGAACTCACCGTGACGGTGGTATCCTTGCGCCTCGAGGAGAACCCCATGTACGAATTTACTTATCAGCAACCGAAGAGTCTTGCTGAAGCGCTCAGCTTGTTGTCCGGTGACGAAGAAGCCATGGCGCTTGCCGGTGGCATGACTTTAATTCCGTCGATGAAACATCGACTGACGGCCCCGACCCAATTGCTTGACATTGCTGCCTTGCCGGAGCTGCAAGGCATTAGCCACGAGGGAAAACAGTTAATCGTTGGCGCCGCATCGCCGCATGCGATGGTGGCATCCGACCCGATAGTAACCAAGGTCATTCCGGCACTGGCCGCATTGGCTGGTGAAATTGGCGACCCGCAGGTGCGGGCCCGTGGAACAATCGGCGGATCGCTGGCCAACAACGACCCGGCTGCTGATTATCCGGCAGCAGCCCTGGGTCTGGCCGCGACTATTCATACTGATCGCCGGGAAATCGCCGCTGACGATTTTTTCCAGGGCATGTTTGAAACCGCTTTGGAGCCGGGCGAGCTGATCTGCAAAATTGCCTTTCAGGTACCAACCAGCGCAGCCTATGCAAAGTTCCATCATCCCGCGTCGGGTTATGCAATGACCGGCGTCATGGTGGCCCGGCTTGACGACCAAATCCGCGTTGCGGTCACCGGAGCAGCACCGAGTGTGTTCCGCTGGACTGCAGCAGAACACGCGCTGGAAAAAACTTTCAGTAGCGAAGCGATCGCTGGTCTGAGTGTTGACGCCGGCGGTTTGAATTCCGATTTACATGCGCCAGCACAATACCGGGCTAATCTGGTTTCGGTGATGACGGCGCGCGCCATTGCAGCTTGCGGAGCGTGAACATGAGTACCAGGGAAATTAAACTAAACGTGAACGGTCAGGCGCGCTCGCTTAACGTCGAAGATCGCACCTTGCTGGCAGATGCACTACGTGACGAGCTGGGCATGACCGGCACTCACGTCGGTTGTGACACCAGCCAATGCGGTTGTTGCACTGTGCATCTTGATGGCACCGCTGTGAAGTCATGCTCAATGCTGGCGGTACAGGCTGTCGGCCGTAACGTGACAACTATCGAAGGCCTGGCCAATGGTGAGAGTCTGCATCCGGTTCAACAGGCGTTTTCGGATTGTCATGGTTTGCAATGCGGGTTTTGTACTCCAGGGATGATCATGGCAACAACCGACTTACTCAAGCGTCATCCCGATCCAACCGATGAACAAATTCGAGTCGGTCTGGCCGGAAACCTGTGTCGTTGTACCGGGTATGTCAATATCGAGCGCGCGGTGAAATCTGCGGCCAAGGTTATGAGGGGGCAGGCATGAGCTTAATGCGCCATGAAGATTTACGCTTGATCACAGGTAATGGAAAATTCACTGCCGACTGGAATCTGCCGGGACAGTTGCACGCAGTGATGATCCGTTCAGATCACGGGCATGCGACCCTGGATAAAATTGATCTGGATGCCGTGCGCGCAGCGCCAGGGGTAGTTGCCGTGTTCACATCTGCGGATGTTGAGCAGGCCGGATTCACCACTATTCCCAGTGGCCCTGATATTGTCGGCGTTGATGGTTCCAAACAGAAAAAGGCACCGTTGCCGGTGCTTGCCACTGATAAGCTGCGCTTCGTCGGACAGCCGATTGCAATGGTTGTAGCCGAGTCGGCAATTCAGGCGCGTGATGCCGCTGAACAAGTAATCATCGAGTATGGCGAGCTACCGGCTGCGAGTACGGTTGCCGAGTCCAAGGCCGCTGGTGCTCCGCAGTTGCATGATGGCATCGACGGTAATTGTTCGCTTACTTTTGATTCCGGTGATAAGTCGGCTGTTGAGGCCGCATTTTCGTCAGCAGCAAAAACATCACGCATTCGAATTCACAGTCAACGCCTGTCTGGCGCGCCAATGGAACCGCGCGCCTGCATGGCCGCTTTTGACAGCGCACGCGGAGTTACCGTGGTGTACACCCCAACCCAGGGTGTTTTGGGGATGAAAGCCTCGTTATCCGCGGTTACTGCTTCCAAACCGGAAGAACTGGAAATTGTGGCCGATGATGTTGGCGGTTCGTTTGGTTTGCGTGGTGGCTGTTATCCAGAGACCGCACTGGTTGTTCTGGCCTCGCGCAAACTTGGTAAGCCGGTGAAATGGACAGCCACCCGCAGCGAATTGTTCCTGGCAGAGTGGCATGGCCGCTCGCTGATCCTCGACGGGTCGCTGGCAATGGATGCTGATAACAACATCACGGCAATTCGCTGGGATGACGAAATTGATCTGGGCGCTTACAACTGCTACTTCGGTGGTTTCATCGGTTCGAACAATTTGTCCGTTACGATGGGTGGTGCGTACAAGATTCCGTCGATGTACATGCAGTCGAAGCTGTACTTCACCAATGCAACGCCGGTGTCAGCCTATCGCGGGGCGGGTCGGCCCGACATTGCATTTGCAATCGAACGCCTGGTGGATCACGCGGCGGCTGAGCACGGCCTTGATCCCGTGGCATTTCGACGTCAGAACTTCATTCCGGTGGACGCTTTTCCTTATGCGACCCCCAATGGCACAACTTACGATTGTGGTGATTTCTCTTCGGTTATGGACAAAGCACTGAAGCTGTCCAAGTACGATAGTTTTGATGCCCGCCGCAAAGAGTCTGAAGCCGCCGGCAAGCTACGCGGTATTGGCCTTGGTTACTATCTCGAAAAATCCGGCGCCGGTGGCGCACCCAAAGACCAGGTGAGCTGCGAGTTCGACAACAACGGCCGCATTATGTTGTTCGCCGTGACCGGGCCAAGCGGGCAGGGCCATGAAACTTCGTTCTCACAGATTGTTTCGCAAGGGCTGGGTATTGATGATGCTGGGATTGGCTACCGTGCGGGCGACCCGTCTCAAGATTTGATCGGCAATGGCACGGGTGGTTCACGTTCTTTGTATGGTGCCGGCTCTGCTTTCAAAAATCTGATTGGCAAAATTATTGAAACGGCAACTCCGCATGCTGCTGAACATCTCGGTGCAAAAGCCGGCTCAGTCAGTTTTGCCCATGGCCAATTCAGTGCGGGCGGGAAGTCTGTTGGCCTGATCGAACTGGCTAAAGCGGTCGCACCAAAAGATGGTAAACATCCGTTCAACTGTGAGGCCCAGACTGTCACCGGTGCAAACTACCCCAATGGCTGCCACATCGCCGAAATTGAGGTTGACCCCAAAACTGGTCTGACCGAGGTGAAGTCATATGTTTCGGTTGATGATCTGGGCAATATCATTTCGCCGGAACTGGTCAAAGGCCAGGTACACGGCGGCGTTCTGCAGGGTCTCGGACAGGCCTTTCTGGAAGCCATCGTCTATGACGAAACCGGGCAGTTGCTATCGGGCAGCTTTATGGACTATGCGATGCCCCGCGCCGGCATGGTGGGTCACTTTCACAGCGATTCGTATGCGGTACCAACCCAGTTGAACGAACTTGGCTCAAAAGGTGTGGGTGAGTCGGGATGTTCCGGCTCTTTACCGGCTGTATCCAATGCCATGATGCATGCGTTGCGCAGTGCCGGGGTGGGGCCGATGGATATGCCGTATACGCCGGCCCGCGTCTGGAAGCTGTTGAGCGAGGCAGCTTAAGCGCGTTAATACGGGTGCGGGGATCCGTTTCAGATCAGCGTCCCCCGGATTTGCTGCGCAGGTAGTGGCGGCATATCCGGGAGAATCGCCGGGCGTGCGTGTCAGCATCTCTCGGGTGATTGAACACGCCCACGGCTGCAATGCGAATCATGCTGGCTTCAGCCTCAGACTGCACAAACCAGCGATTAGCGGGTGGCCGAGCCAACAACACCGTCATATCCCGCTCAAGTGTTGTGAGAAACAAACCGGCGCTCATGCCGGTATCTCGTGCGCTGGCTGCGCGACTGATAAACCCCGTTGCCTTATCGCAGTCGGCCGGCCCCAGTCGCGGCGGTAAGCTGTCATCCCGACCCGAATAATGCCTTGGGGGCGGTAGGATAATCTGACCTGGGTTTTTGGGGTTTTGGGTGTTGGCTTTCGAGTTATGGCCGCTTGTGCTGTGCAGCGGCAAGGTATTGTCGAGTAACTTGGTGATCGGATCTTTGCCTGGCGGGGTTGCCCCGACTTCTTGATGCGGTGCCAATGTCTGGTTGAACATTTGGTTGGTGTGGCGGTGACTAGTCAGGGGCACGGCTACCGGGCGCAACGTATTCAATTCATGGACAGCGGCAGCCGTCGCCGGTTGAGTCATCGCTATGGCCAATAACGCCAATAACGCCAACCGGGCCAACGACCCCGCCGCGCGCCGCATTTTCGACAGGCGCCAACTATTGATCGTCGTCAGACGAATTGAATTTAGCTGAGTTAAGCACAGAACCACGTTCATCACTACCCGGGCAGTTAACTGTCTTGCGTTTCGGCGGCTAACGGCGAAACTTTACGCCGGGGGCGTCCACCGTGTGATCAGGGGTAGTCGGCACCGTTTGTGCGGCGGCGTAAGTGGCGTAGGTGGTTTAGGTTGAGTCGACTGGTCATTCGCAATCCGGTCGGTGAACTTCAGATCGGTGTGCCTTCAGGTTGGAGAATCAACCAGAATGACTCTGAAATCGTTGACGTTGGTCAGGGTGGGCCCACTGACGACCGAATCGTTGAGCGCGCTGAAGAAACCGTGCCCGTCGTTTTGGGCCAGGCTGTCCGCCGGACGAATACCCATTGCCCGAGCTCGTTGCAGTGTATCCGGGGTGAGTACTGCGCCAGCGATTTCTTCAGCACCGTCTACACCGTCAGTATCGCAAGCCATTGCGTGTACGCGCTCCTGCCCGTCCAGCGCCAGCGCCATTGACAATAACAACTCGACATTGCGGCCGCCGCGACCCGTGCCGCGTAGCGTCACTGTGGTTTCTCCACCCGACAAAATGGCGCACGGGGTTGGAAACGGTTGCTGACGTCTGGCCACCTGGCGTGCAATTGCACCTAATACTCTACCGGCTTCGCGGGCTTCACCTTCAAGCGAATCGCCAAGAATAAACGGGGTATAGCCGGCTTCGGCGGCAACGGTTGCCGCAGCCTCCAGGGCAATCTGCGGGGCTGCAATAATTTGGGCTTCAGCCTTGGACAGTAACGGGTCGCCCGGTTTAACCGATTCCCCTTGGCCTGATTCAAGAACAGATAACACTTCGGGCGCAAGCTCAATGCCGTAGCGCCGAACAATATCGAGTGCATCCTGGCAGCTTGTCGGATCGCCGACTGTTGGCCCCGACGCAATATCAATTGGATTGTCACCCGGGACGTCAGAGATCATCAGGGTCAACATTTTTGCCGGATAAGATGCCGCTGCCAGCCGCCCACCTTTAATAGCTGACAGGTGACGACGCACAACATTCATTTCGGTAATCGTCGCGCCGCTGGCCAGTAAACTTTGATTCAGTTGTTGCTTATGCTCGAGAGTCAGTCCATTAATCGCTAATGGCAGCAACGAAGATCCGCCGCCGGAAATCAGGCACAGAACCGTGTCATTCTCACCCAGTCCGTGGGCTAGTGACAGCAGGCGACGGGCTGCCTGCTCTCCGGCAGCATCTGGAACGGGGTGTGCGGCCTGCACAATTTCAATTTGAGAACAGGCAACTTCGTAGCCATAACGGGTCACGACCAGGCCTGACAAATGGCCCGCCCAGTGTTGTTCAACCGCATGCGCCATCGCCGCTGAGGCTTTACCGGCCCCAATCACCACCAGGCGGCCATTGCCCAGTGAATCTGGCGACGGCAGATGGGTTGGTACGCAAAGGTTTGGCTGGGCCGACCCGACCGCGGCATCAAACATCTTACGCATCAGCTGTCGCCGCGGTAGCGAGTTGTCTGTTTCGGAGTCAGATTGCTTCATTTTGGGGTCAGCCATTCGGAAACGCTTATTTTGCCGGTTTTTCTTTTGAATGCTGTCCGATTGAAGTAGTCATTTGCCTGTTGGGTCTAAGTTCTGAATAATGGCCGCAAGGGTCAGCAAAAAAAAGCCAAGTGATGAACAGATTTGCCAATAATAACCGTCGTCAGTTTATGCGCCTGACTGTCGCGGCTCCCCTGGCGATGCTCCTGGCCGGGACATCCGGTTGCCAGTCGGGGGGCATGACCGACCGACAGCTAACTCTGACGTCGTTGGATGACGCGATACGCGAAGCCCAGCGCCTGGTGTCGATCAAAGACCTCAAGCTTGATGCCGGATGGTCGCTGCCGCAGATCCTGGAGCATTGTGCACAAAGTATTGAGTATTCTGTTTTGGGCTTTCCTGAGCCGAAATCGGCGTTGTTCCAGCGCACGGTAGGGGCTGCTGCGTACCGGGTATTCGACTGGCGGGGGCGCATGAGCCACAACCTGAGCGAGGCAATTCCCGGGGCGCCGAACCTGAATCCGACAGTGACCAATGACGTTGCCATGGCAAGAATGCATGCGGCGATAGCGTCATTTCGGTCTGCCAGGGCCTTGAAACCGCATTTCGCCTATGGTGGCTTGAGTAAAGAACAATACGCGCGCGCCCACGCAATGCATTTTGCAAACCACTTTTCTGTAATCGATGCCTGAGCTCAGTAACCAGGCCCGAACAGTGGCGTAAGCAGCGGCCTTTGCAGATTACGCTTTCTAACGCCATGCGGCCCTTGCAAGGTTGTTGGTCCTACTGAACGATTGACCTGAAATTCCAGCGCTTCACCTGATATCACTTTTAACCATCAAGGTATAAAACACATGAGCGACAAAGCACAGTATTCCCCGCCAAAAGTCTGGAAATGGGATGCCGACAGTGGCGGCAAGTGGGCCAGCATCAACCGGCCTATTGCGGGCGCGACACATGACAAAGCAGTGCCAGTGGGCAAACACCCGATCCAGCTGTATTCACTGGCCACGCCAAACGGGGTGAAAGTCACCGTGATGCTCGAAGAATTGCTTGCCCTGGGTGTTGCCGGCGCTGAATACGATGCGCACCTGGTCAAGATTGGTGATGGTGACCAATTTGGCAGTGGCTTTGTCGCTATCAATCCCAATTCCAAAATCCCCGCCATGATGGATCACTCGGTGAACCCACCACAGCGCCTGTTTGAGTCAGGAGCCATGTTGCTTTACCTGGCAGATAAGTTTGGCCACCTGATTCCGCAAGACCCTGCGCAGCGTACTGAGTGTTTATCCTGGTTGTTCTGGCAAATGGGCAGTGCGCCTTATCTGGGTGGCGGTTTTGGCCATTTCTACAAATACGCGCCGGCACCAATTGAATACTGTATCGACCGGTTTTCTATGGAAGTGAAACGGCAGCTCGATGTGCTTGACCGTCATCTGGCTGACAAGCAATTCATGTGCGCCAGCGGTTATTCAATTGCCGATATTGCGATCTGGCCGTGGTATGGACGGTTGGCACTGAACGTTGTGTACGAAGCGGCAGAGTTTCTTGATACCCCGTCGTATAAAAACGTGATGCGCTGGGCAAAAGAGATTGACGTTCGACCGGCCGTTCAACGGGGTTGTATGGTGAACCGAACGTTTGGGCCAACTGAGGGTCAATTGCCCGAGCGCCACGATGCCAGTGACTTCGATCTGAAGACTCAGGACAAACTCGATGCGGCCTGATTTTGAGTTTCGGATAGCCCGATTGTGGGCTGTGCCAACGCGGTCTGATGCCAGCCACCGGTAAGCCCGGTTCAATCAGACCGGCTTGGATTGCCGCCGACTGGGGAACAACTAACCTGCGGCTATGGGCAATGGATTCTGACGATCAGCCGCTGGCGTCGGTGAGTAGCCCGGACGGTATGTCCTCGATTGCCAACGGCCAGTATGAACAAGCCTTGCTCAAGGGTATTGAGCCGTGGCTCGTGTCGGGCGAGGTAACCCCTGTTTTTGCCTGTGGCATGGTTGGCGCCCGCCAGGGCTGGATCGAAGTTATATACACGCCGGTGCCTTGTGCACCAACAGATGCGTCACGAATTCAGCTGGCACCGACCCAGGACCCGCGCATCCGGATGCTAATTATCGGCGGCTTGTGCCAGCCTGATCCGGCTGATGTCATGCGAGGCGAAGAAACACAAGTGGCGGGGTGGCTGCTCGAGAATCCGGATTTCGATGGCTTGCTCTGTATGCCGGGTACGCACACGAAATGGGTTGAGGTCAGCGCGGGTCACATCCAGTCATTTAAAACCTGGATGACCGGCGAGTTGTATGGATTGCTGGCAACACAATCGGTATTGAAACATTCAGTTCGCAGTGACGAACTAGACGGGGTTGTTTTTGCCTCCACGGTTCGGCAAGTGATATCCGGTGCCCATTCGTTCGCTGAGTTGTTCAGCGTGCGAGCGACTGACTTACTGCACGACGCCAGTCCGCAGGCATCCCGGGCACGCCTGTCAGGCTTGCTAATTGGAGCCGAGGTCAATGCGATGTGTGGAAATACCAATAAGAAACCCGTGGTCCTGCTTGGTGCCAGTGGGGTTGTCGAGCTGTATCATGAGGCTCTGGGCATTATCGGCGCACAGGTTCATTTGGCAGACGCGACACGACTGACGCTTGCCGGTCTGACCGCCGTCCGCCTGGCAAGTCCAAGCGCTTAGTTCACCGGGACAAAGGTAGTCAACCCAACAAAAGCAACAAACTCAGCCAACGCAACCGAGCTTTTACCAATGAGAGATTTAGTCGCGATCCTGCGCGGGGTGACCCCTGACGAGGTTGTTGATATTGCCCAGGCCCTTGTGGCGTGCGGAATAACCCAGATCGAGGTGCCGTTGAATTCGCCCGATCCGTTTGTCAGCATCGAACGCGTCGCCAGCAAATTAAGTGCTGATGCCCGGGTTGGCGCCGGTACGGTGTTGCGGGTCAGCGAAGTGACCCGACTGGCTGATGCCGGCGGGCAACTGGTTGTTTCTCCCGACTGTAATCCCGAAGTCATTCGCGCAGCCCGTGAACACGATATGCTGTCTATGCCCGGCGTGTTGACCCCAACTGAAGTTTTTTCTGCGCTGCGCGCCGGTGCTTTTGCATTGAAGATATTTCCCTCTTTTGTTCTTGGTTACGATGGCTTGCAAGCCATGCGTGCCGTACTACCGGCTGAGACAAAAATATTTGCCGTGGGCGGGGTCGATGACAGCAATTTTGCGCAATGGATTGCCGCGGGCGCCAACGGTTTTGGCATTGGCTCCGCTTTGTACAAACCCGGTGATGATGCTTGCCTGGTGGCTACCCGGGCCCGGGTGATGGTCAGTGCTTATGATGCGCTGAAGCACTGACGTGTCAGTGTCAACTGCCAGCAGGGGGCGGCGCTTCAATTCGCCGACAGTGACGTTGAGTGACCGACGCTTGTGGCTCATCATTATTGGTTTATCCATTGGCCCAGCCGTCAGCAACGGATTTGCACGCTTTGCCTACGGCCTGATTTTGCCGTCTATGCAAAGTGATCTTGGCTGGAATTTCTCAGAAGCTGGCTGGGTCAACACCGCTAATGCAATCGGTTACCTGGTGGGTGCACTTCTGGCTCTGCGCTTTGTCCGGCGGATAGGGGCGGGGCCGATGTTTGTTGCCGGCATGATGCTAACGGCAATTGCCCTGGTCGGGTCCGGGATGGCGCGCGACCTGGGCCTGCTAACCTTGTGTCGGATTCTTGCCGGCATCGGTGGCGCGCCGGTATTCATTGCCGGTGGAGTTCTGGCATCGACCTTGTTTAAAGACGACCCCTCGCGCAACGCAATGGCGATTGCGGTGTACTTTGGCGGCGGTGGATTCGGCATGTTGCTCACTGGCCTGGGGATACCGCCACTACTGGAGTCGCTGGGGGCCGGCGCCTGGCCACATACATGGATGTTACTTGGCCTGGCCAGCGCCCTGAGTCTGTTGCCGGCAACCTGGGCAGTATCGGCGATGCCACCGGAGCCCGGCGCTGCAGATTCGGGCGAGCGCCACCAGCTGGCCAACTGGCGGGTATTTCCGGCACTCGCGAGTTACTTCATGTTTGGCGTTGGCTATTTTGTGTACATGACATTTCTGGTTGCCTGGATGCGGTCGCAGGGTGAAGGTGTTCACCTGGTCATGGCAACCTGGTCGGTGCTCAGCATTATGGTGATGTTGTCACCATTTATCTGGCGACCGGTTCTGGCTGCATCCAAAGCCGGCGCAGCAATTACCCTGACCTTGTTGTTTACCGCTCTGGGAACCTGGTTGCCACTGATTCTGGACGGAGCACCCGGTATGTTGTTGTCAGCTGCTTTGTTTGGTATGGCCTTCTTTATGGTGCCTACGGCAGTCACCAATTTCAGCAAAAAGAATTACCCGCAATCCCAATGGGGTGGCGCCGTTTCGTTGTTTACCACCGTATTTGCCGTTGGCCAGATGATTGGGCCTGCCGCTGCAGGTTTTGTCGCGGATCAAACCCATTCACTGGCACCGGGTTTAGCGGCAGCCGGCCTGGTGCTGGTCCTCGGCGCTGGTTTTGCCTTGATGCAAAAACGTCTGTCGGGGGCTGACTAGCAGTAGCCGCTTGCTGCGGGCTACACTCGCCGTACTTACTAGTCTTTTGATAAATCGTTTCAGATTAAGGGTTTGATGATGTTACGAATCGGGACAGGGGCAGGTTTCTCATCCGACCGCCTGGGGCCGGCAGTGGATCTTGCCGAGAAAGGGGCGCTGGACTGGCTGGTCTTTGAGACTATCGGCGAGCGAACCCTGGCCTTTGGGCGTCGTGACCGTCAGTTGAATCCGGATCGCGGCTACAATCCACAACTGGCCGCGCGCATGCGTGCGGTGCTGCCGCATTGTCGGGCCAATGGAACGCGCATCATGACCAACATGGGGGTTGCCCATGTTGAAGCCGCGGCGCAGGTTGTTATTAGTGTTGCCCGCGAACTCGGTATCAAGGGGCTGAAGGTTGCTGCGCTGATTGGTGATGATGTCTCTGATCAAATGCGTGGCAACACCGTGTTGTTTGATTACGGTGGGCGCCGACTTGACGAGGTTGACATGCCGTTTGCCGGCGCCAATGCTTACCTTGGCATCGATGCACTGATACCCGCGGTGCAGACTGGTGCTGATGTCATTATCACCGGCCGGGTTGCTGATCCGTCATTGTTTCTTGCGCCAATTGTCACCCGGTTTGGCTGGGAAACCAACAACTGGGAACAGCTCGGCAAGGGCACCCTGGTGGGCCACTTGATGGAATGTGGCATGCAGATCACCGGAGGCTATTTTGCTGACCCTGGGGTCAAAGACGTCAAACGTCCGGCCGATATCGGTTTTCCGATTGCCCTGGTTGATGACACGGGTGACGCGGTTATCACCAAGCTCGACGAGTCGGGCGGTGTGGTGAATGCGGCGACGGTCAAAGAGCAACTGATGTACGAAGTCCATAATCCCGCCCGCTACCTGACGCCGGATGTTACGGCTGATTTTTCGGGGGTTCACATTGCTGAAAGTGGCTCCGATCAGGTCCGCGTCAGTGGGGCGGGCGGCCATCAACGGCCACACCAGTTAAAAGTGACGGTTGGCTTTGACGGCGGCCTGCTGGGTGAGGGCGGTATCAGCTATGCCGGCATCAATGCGGCGGCAAGAGGACGGCTTGCGCGTGACATTCTTGCAGAGCGCCTCGATCGCGTTACGGGTATTGCCGGAAATTACCGGATCGATCTGGTCGGACTGAACGCATTACACGCAACGGCCAGGCCGAAAGAACCGGACACATCAGAAGACGTGCGCGTCAGAGTTGCTATGCGGTCAATGGATCGGGAAATGATCGAATTAATGCTTTGGGAAGTTGAATCTTTGTATTGCTGCGGCCCGGCCGGTGGTGGTGGCTATCGAGGCTACATCACACCGAGTGTCGTTACCCATTCGGCAATGATCGATCGCCATGACGTGTCTACCCGGGTGGAGGTCTACGAATCATGAAAACCCGAACAGTCAAACTACATCAGATTGCCCATGCCCGCGCTGGTGATAAAGGGGATACATCAAATATTTCAGTCTGGGCTTACGAGCCGGAAAATTATCTGCTGATCAAGGCGCAGCTCACGGCCGAGCGTGTTAAGGCCGCCTTCCCCAATCTGATTCGCGGAGAAGTTCGGCGTTACGAGCTGGATCATTTGCACGGTTTGAATTTCATCCTCGGGGAGGCGCTCGAGGGTGGGGTGAATTCGTCGCTTGGTCTGGACAGCCATGGCAAGTCGTGGTGCTTTCTGATACTTGGCCTGGATATCGAAGCGGAGTAGCGAGCAGGCTGAGTTGTTGCTTTGAGTTAAAGCTGGTTTTTCCTGTTTCTTTTTTCACGCAGCCAGTGCAGCAACGGACGCAAACTACCGCGGCGGCTGCGAATTGACCAGGCAGGGCGCCAGGCCAGTTCCGTCACACGCCGCCATTGCTCTTGCGGCGTTTCCCGCGACACGTCAGCCTGGCCATCGTGCAGTTTGACCAGCGCTCTGGCGACCGAGTCGGCACCGCGAACAAATCCGTGTTTGCTTTTAAAGTCTGCTGTCATGCCCAGGCTCATCCTGACAGAAATATTGTCATCAAAAAAGCCCCGGTATCAGCGGAGCTTTTTTGATGACAATGAATGCTTCCCTAGATCTTGCCGCTGCGCTCAAGGTCGTCAACCCACAAGTCGTGGTGTTGGCGAGCCCAGTTCAGGTCGACTTCGCCGGTAGTCATAGCCTCCAGAGAGCCCTCGGTGCCAGCCGTACCAATATAGATATGACCCAGGGCAACCGCCATAATAACCAGCGAGGCAATGCCGTGAACCAGCATAGCCGTTTGTGAATCAGCCCGGCTGATTCCAAGGTTGAACAACATGACAAACCCGGTAACAACCACTGCCATACCAACCGTGGCAAGCAGCCAGAACCAGACTTTTTCACCGGCATTCATCCGGCCCGCATGGGGATGGCTATTCTTGCTGAATAATCCCCCACCTTTGAGCAGCCACTTGACGTCAGTGCCGTTGGGAATATTGTGCCGAACCAGCAGCAGCAGCATCAAGGTCAGCGAGACACCAAAGATCGGGCCACCGTAGTTGTGAATCTCTTTGGCAACGGATGCCCAGGCGGCAAATGCGTCCTTGCCGATCAGCGGGATCAACAACTCGCGGCCGTAAAACAGGCTTAAGCCAGTGACCGATAGCAAAATAAACGTAATAGCAGTCACCCAGTGCAGGAGCCGGGTGAACTGATCCCAGCGCGGAATCTTGACCCCGCTGCGACCGTGCTCAAGACGGGTGCTTTTTGTCGCCATGCTCAACAAGTGGAACAAAACGATCAGGCCTGCCATCACCGCCAGGACAATACCGCCCCAGTAGTAAATCGGGCCATTACGTAACTGACGCCAGTTTTCGCCGCCGTTGTTGATCAGCATGCCTGAATCAACACCTTGGACCTGAGAGCGCCCGGAATTGCCGTCACGAACTGCACGCCAGAAATCTGAACGTGGATTCTTGTCACCAAAGGTACCACTCAACGCTTCTTTGTCCTGGGCAATAGCAACACCATCGTCAGTCATCAGCAGCCCCGAAAAGGGCAGGGCTAACGACAACGCCACCATTGCAAATAGCGAACCAAAAAACAGGATTGTTTTCCCGAGCATCGTTTTTCTGAACGGAGTATTCAAACTTGTCTCCCCCTAATTTCTTTTTATCGGTCGGTCTGGATCATCGCGAAGCGCTTTTTAATCGCTTCATCGTTGGCTCCGCCTTTGGTCTTCTCGAGCAGTGGATCTATCTGGCCTGTGTACTTCCCCGGTGTGTGTTGATCCACCGAGGCTCGTTCGCTGTCACAGCCGGCCAGAGGCACTGCAAGGAAGACGCCAAGCGCCAGAACTGAAATAACTCGCATCTCAACGTCTCCTTGAAGGTTTAAGCGCCGTAGGCTTTGGTCCAGCCCCAGGTCTGTGGGCGTCCACCACGACGCAGAATCCGCTTGCGGTACAAGTCGGCAATTTGGTCACCATCTCCACCGAGCAAGGCCTTGGTTGAGCACATCTCTGCACACAACGGTAGCTTGCCCTGAGCAAGACGGTTTGAGCCGTATTTTGTACGCTCCTCGGCAGAATTGTCGGCTTCCGGGCCACCGGCGCAGAAGGTGCATTTGTCCATCTTGCCACGTACCCCGAAGGCTTCCGCCTGCGGATACTGTGGCGCGCCGAACGGGCAGGCGTAGAAACAGTAACCACAACCGATGCACTGGTCTTTGTCGTGCAGAACGACGCCGTCGTCTGTGGTGTAGAAGCAGTCCACCGGGCAGACCGCTTTACACGGTGCGTCGGTGCAATGCATACACGCCACTGAAATAGACTTTTCGTTAGCGAGGCCGTCGTCCAGCGTGATTACCCGGCGGCGGTTAACCCCCCAGGGGACATCGTTCGCGTTTTTACAGGCAGTGACGCAGCCGTTGCATTCAATGCAGCGCTCGGCGTCACAGAGGAATTTCATTCGTGCCATGTTTAATTCTCCTTAGATGCGCCGAATCAGGCAGCAGTAATTTTGCACAGTGAACACTTGGACTCTTGCATCTGAGTGACCGAGTCGTAGCCGTAAGTCATCGCCGTGTTAATGGCTTCACCTTGAACGTACGGTGCCGCACCTTCAGGGTATTTACCAACCAGGTTCTCGCCTTGCATGTGTCCGGCAAAGTGGAATGGCGCAAAGGCAACACCCGGGTCAACGCGGTAAGTAATCAAGGCCTTGACTTTGATCTTGGCGCCTTCCGGGCTGTGGATCCAGACCATCTGGCCATCTTTAATGCCTGCATCGTTGGCATCTTTTGGATTGAGCTCAACGAACATATCCTGCTGCAATTCGGCCAGCCAGGGGTTCGAGCGGCTTTCGTCACCACCACCTTCGTATTCAACCAGGCGTCCGCTGGTCAGAATAATCGGGAAGTCTTTGGAGAAGTCCTGATCCTGAATGGACTTGTACCGGGTGGGCAGGCGCCAGAAACTCTTGCGGTCTTCGTAGGTTGGGTACTTTTCGACCAGGTCGCGACGGTTGGTATACAAGGGTTCGCGATGGATGGGTACCGGGTCTGGGAAAGTCCAGACAACCACCCGCGCCTTGGCATTACCAAAGGGCGCACAACCATGTTTAATGGCTACGCGTTGAATGCCGCCAGACATGTCGGTCTTCCAGTTCTTGCCTTCAGCTGCTGCTTTTTCAGCGTCGGTCAGGTCGTCCCACCAACCCAGTTTCTTGAGGACTTCATGGGTGAACTCGGGGTAACCGTCCTGAATTTCTGAGCCTTTTGAGTACGAACCTTCGGCCAGCAGGTTGGTGCCGTTGCGTTCTACACCGAAGCGGGCACGGAAGGTAAGGCCACCTTCTGCGACAGGCACACTGGTGTCGTACAGATTGGGTGTGCCGGGGTGTTTCATGTCGCCTGTACCCCAGCAAGGCCATGGCATACCGTAAAAGTCGCCGTTAGCCGGCCCGCCTTCCGCTTTCAATGAAGTGGTGTGGAAGGTGTGCCAGTTTTGCTGATGCTCTTTCAGGCGCTCTGGAGTCTGACCGGTATAACCAATAGTCCACATACCGCGATTGATCTCACCGGTAATGTCTTCAATGAGTGGTTCTTCGCCGTTGACCTTGATGTTCTTGAACATCTCTTTTTCAAAGCCCAGCTTTTTAGCCAGCAAATGCATGATGGTGTGATCAGGTTTGGACTCGAACAGCGGGTCAATAACTTTATCGCGCCACTGGATGGAGCGGTTTGAGGCTGTTACTGAACCGTAGGTCTCAAACTGGGTTGTTGCCGGTATCAGGTAAGCGCCTTCTTTGCGGTTATGCATTGCCGCGGTGGCGGTCGGGAATGGGTCGACCACGACCAGCAAGTCGACCTTGTCCATCGCTTTGACTTGTTCAAGCCCGCGGGTTTGTGAGTTAGGCGCGTGGCCCCACATGAAAACAGCTTTGAACGAATCTTTCTGTGCGATGTTGCCGGGCTCTTCGAGAACCCCGTCGATCCAGCGTGAAACTGGAATACCTTTGGTGTTCATGACGTGAACGTCTTTGTCTTTGGACTTCTCGTACGACCCACTGTCAAAACGCGACTTCATGTAGTCGTACTCAACATCCCATACCCGCGACCAGTGCTTCCAGGAACCGACGGCCAAACCGTAATAGCCGGGCAGGGTGTCCGCCAGCACACCCAGATCAGTTGCGCCCTGAACGTTGTCGTGACCGCGGAAAATATTGGCACCACCACCGGAGACGCCCATATTGCCAAGGGCCAGCTGGAAGGCGCAGTAAGCGCGGGTATTGTTGTTACCTGACGTGTGCTGTGTACCGCCCATGCACCAGATAAACGTGCCCGGTTTGTTTTCGGCCATCAGCTTGGCTGCGTTGTACATGTCTTCTTTGCCAACGCCGGTGACTTTCTCGACTTCTTCCGGGGTCCACTTGGCGACTTCGGCGCGGACTTCTTCCATGCCGTAAACACGTTGTTGAATGAAGGTCTTGTCTTCCCAGCCGTTTTCAAAGATGTGATACAGCATGCCCCAGATCACGGCAACGTCAGTGCCTGGGCGGATGCGCATGTACTGGTCGGCGTGCACAGCTGTGCGGGTGCGGCGTGGATCGATCACCAGCATCTTGGCACCGGCTTCTTTGGCGCGGAAAAGGTGTTGCAGTGATACCGGATGTGCTTCAGCCGGGTTGCCGCCAATGACCAGGATCGACTTGGAATTATGAATGTCGTTGTAAGAATTGGTCATCGCACCGTAGCCCCAGGTGTTGGCAACACCGGCTACTGTTGTAGAGTGGCAAATTCGCGCCTGGTGGTCAACGTTATTGGTGCCCCAGAAGGCCGCCATCTTGCGGAACAAGTAGGCTTGCTCGTTGTTGAACTTTGCCGAACCAAGCCAGAAGACAGAGTCGGGGCCGGATTTCTCGCGAATCTCCAGCAGCTTGTCGCCAATTTCGTTAATCGCGGTATCCCAGGAGATTTTCTCCCACTTGCCGCCGACCATTTTCATCGGGTATTTCAGGCGACGTTCGCCGTGCCCGTGTTCGCGAACTGACGCACCTTTGGCGCAGTGGGCACCGAGGTTGAACGGATGGTCGAAAGCCGGCTCCTGGCCAGTCCAGACACCGTTTTGAACTTCGGCGTAAATACCGCAACCAACCGAGCAGTGCGTACAGACTGTACGGACCGTTTTTATTTCGCCAGTGCGTGGGTTATCAGCCGCCGCGTTGGCTTTTTTCATCATGCGCGGCGCCATCATGGTTGTGACAGCGGCACCACCGGCAGCGAGGCCTGAATTGCGCAGGAAACCGCGGCGCGATACCCCGCGACCGGTTTGCGATTCGTGGACTACTGACGCGTTGGGATCGTTACTGATCTTGCGAATTTTCATCATTGCTCCTTAATTTTTTTTATCTGGTCCGGTTCAGAAGTCGGCCGTACGGTAGTAGTCGCGGACATGCTGGCTTTCCTGGTAACCCTTACTTTTCACCGGTTCAGTTTTATCTGCAACTACCGGTGTAGCCTGAGCTTGCCCGGCTACAGCAACTGCGGCAATTGCCGGTGCACTGGCCAGTCCGCGCAATGCACGACGGCGGTCAGATTGAAAATGTTTGGACTTTTTCATTTGGTTGTCTCCCGGCGGTAGAGCCGCTTAAAGATTGGGTGGAGTCTCGTAATCTGTATATAAAAAGTACAGCCATGATTTGGTACAGTCATGATTTGGCTGAACTCAGACCTGCATCGAAAAGTATTGAATTTCGAGTTCTGTGAACGCGCGGCCAAACTGTCCGACGGCGCGGTAAAAATTGGTTGCCGACTTTGCTTTTTGCAAATCGCTAAAGAACTTTGGGAACCAGGTTGCGATATGCTTATTGAAAAACTCTTGCTGAACAGAGTGCTTGGTACCGTCGAGGATCAGTAACGACATCACTTCGCAAAGTGCTGCCACGTGGTCTTCCGGCTCGGTAACATTTTGCTGGCGTTCAAAACCCAGTTGGTCAAGATCGGTACGAAGTACGCCGAGTGGTTTTTCCATCAGAAAGCCAGTCAGGTACCAGGACCCGTAGGGAACCAGTTCACCACGGCCCATTCCGATAAACAAATCCTGGAATTCTTCGCGTACGGCATTGGCCTTGGCCATTAGAGAGGCATCTGCCAGTGCCTGGAGCGCCGCTGCTGTGTCATCAACTACAACCTCGGTCGCATTGTGTTGGCCAAGGTGCTCGAGCAGGTTTTTATCCGGCGCTTCGCTCAGCAATGAACCCAACAGGGAATAGGCACCCGCGCGCAGGCGCTGCTCATTGGTTATAGGCCCGGCAACGGGGATTTCCTGTGCAGAAATGGCAGATGTGTCCTGTTGTTCGTCAAGCATGCAAGATGCCTTGTTAGAAGAAACTCTGACCGATGCCCGGCCAGCCGGCGCCACGTTATTTTATTCTCGTAATAATAGAGCAATCTGAACCCAAGTGGCTTGAATGTCTATGCAAGGTGATCTGGTTCTGGTGTGGTTTTAATACTGGAATGCAAATGCTGCGCTGCGGCATTTGCATTGGTTCAGGCGTCGTCACTCATCATGTCTTTAACGCGGCAGTCCGCACACATTTTCAGGCGGTTCATCGCTGCCGGATCCTGGTACATGTGGTGACCGGCAAGTTTTTCTGTCATGCGTTCGATAACCGATTGAGTGGCAAAAGCCTTGTCGCATCGAATGCAGTGAAAAGGCGGCTCCTGATGCAGAACGACGGGTTCAAGTCGGCGCTTCCCATCAGTTAGCAGGCGCGGTTCGCGGGTAATGACTTGTTCAGGGCAGGCTGACTCACAAAGGCCGCACTGAACACAATTGGCTTCGTATATTCGCAGCGCCGGTTCGCCACCGCCATCACCCAGCGCTTTGGCGGGGCAAACCGAAACGCAGGACATACAAAGCGTACATCCGCTGGTGTCAACCTGAATCCGACCGAGCGGTGCGCCAACCGGCAGGCTGATGACTGCTGGCGGGTTATCCGCCTGGGCAACCAGGTGGTCGACCGCTGCAAAGAGGGTTTCGCGCTTGCCGCCGGTTGCGCCAAAGGTGGCCGCTTTGATGGTCGGCATAATGGCGCGCGGGGCTTCATTGTCCAGCCATTGAATCGCTGGTGGAAATCCCAGGCCCGCCAGAATGTTATTGGCAATATCAGCCTGTTGCTGCAGTGATTGAATAATCGGGTCCGCCAACATTGAGTCAGTGGGGACAGCCAGATGAACTCCACGCGCGCCAAACGCGAGGGCGGCCAGCCATATCTCAATACCAACGCTGCCAATTTCCTCCAGAGTCATTGGTAACTGGTCTGACCCCGAGGCCGGTGGATCGTACGACTCACCATGAAGAACAAGCTGGGCGTCTTTGCCGCCGGCTTGATGATAAGTGCGCAACAGTCGGCGGATACGGTCGAGCGTGTCGTTGGGCGATGGATATCGATAAGTCATCGCACCGGTTGGGCAAACTGTTGCGCAGGTGCCGCCCCCCTGACATAAATGCGGATTGACCTCAACTTTTGCGCCAATTGAGATAATGGCCTGGGCGGGGCAGGCGTCAATACAGGCGCGACAGCCTTCAATTTCACTGGCGCTGTGGGCGCAGATATTTTCCTTGTAGCCAAAATACTGCGGTTTGTCGAAGCGACCGATTAACTCGTTGGCGCTGTCGATCGCAGTGGTCAGTGCCGCCTCGTCGTTTCCCGGGCTGAAGTAACCCGCAGGTTTGAGGTACATGGTCAATGACGGGGTTGACTGTAAATCGAGGACAATATCGGCTCGCTGCACCGGCGCATTGCTGGTGACTTCAAAAGCGCCAAGATATCCCGAGACCTGAATTGAGCCACCGTCAACAGGTTCAAATACCAGGCCAAACGGTGGCTGCGTTGCATTGTCTGTCAGCAGCGCATGGGCACGCAGCTTGTCACTGATGCGCGGCAGGATCTCGCTGACCCGGTTAGTGTCGCCAATAATAAGAAGGCGCCCTTCGGATCGGTATTCAACCAGGCCGGTAGCCTGCGGGTTGATTGTTGCAGCGACGGCTAATGCCAAAGCTTTCGGTGACTGGGGGGTGCTTGTCTGGTTCATACCTGGTCGGTTCGGCGGCGAATTTTGCCGTGTATCGGCGGGGTGGACGGCGAATTGGCCGCAGACTGGCCATCAGTTTGCCTGCCCTGGGAGTTCGCGTGGGTGGAGTACGGTTGGTTGTCAATGTCTATGTCAGCTGACTTGCCGGCATCATCAGGCGAACCGGCGTTGACTGTTGTTTCAGCCGTTGTTCCGGCGGTAGTAGCCCCGGTCTGGGCATCTGATGCATCGGCTGTCTCTGTTGCATCAGATGGTTCGGTCGGGTCGGTTGCTGGTTCCGTTTCGCTGGCTTGATTCTCCCGACCTTCTTTATTCTCCAGTGCCTGGGCCTCGGCCCGCAATGCTTCTTTGCGCTGCGCATGGTGGCGCATGTCAGCGGTGACGATGTCACCGAGCTTTTCGAAAGTCGTAAAGTCTTCATCATAATCATCCAGGCCGTCCGTGATGTTATAGATGGGTGAGCTGAATAATTTGCGCAGCGCAAGATTTCGAATTTCTTTGCTGACGTTGGGCCCCATAAAAGGTGAGTAGTCGGAATCTTCGTTTAACGATTCAAGTGACGGAAGCTCCGGCTGTCCAGCGGCGGTGTCGCTGACGCTGGTGGGTGGCGATTCACCTGTGGTGTCAGATTTGTTGGCCAGCTCTTCATTCAACCGCGGATCGGTGACTGATTCGGCGGTATCTGTCCCGGCGTCAGCTGGCAATGCAGATGCCAGCAGCTGATTGACGTCGGCAGTAGTGTCAACAGTGTCGGCGTGGTCAACGGGGATATCACCGGTTTTGCTACGGGCCGACGATTTTCGACGTGACCAACGCGATGCAAAACCCTCGAATCCCTGATCATTTTTGCCGCCCCGTTGCTTACTCATTTCTCGCTCCAGTTGCGGCGTTTACGTTTGATGACTTTTTCCGGAACGTAGTAGTTCAGCACAAAGGCTTCGACATTTGAGTAGAGACCCGAGTCCAGTGGTACAGAGTCTACCCGACGATCATTCTCTTCATAAGAGGTCGCCAGGTCAAAGCTTGGTGTCACAAGAAACGGTAGCGGACGGCCGCTATCGTCAGAGTCAAAGACGACAAAGCAGCGTGGATTCTCAACCATCAGGTTCAGGTAGTAACTTTCGGCCTCGTCTGGATGCAGTTCAAGTATCAGGCCATCATGACGTATCAGGCGCGGTTCATCATCCCCCCGTTGATCGCCTGCCTTTGGCGTTGCTACCGCTGCTACCGGTCCAGCCGCTATGGTTGTCGTTGCTGTTGCAGTCGCAGCATCGGCCGGAATCACCGCCAGAGTTTGCAGACTTTCGCTTAGCCAGCGATGCTCCGGGGTCGGAGTAATCTGCATAAGAACGCTGACGGGCACGCGGGCCAGCAGCTCGGGCCCGTCTTGCATCGGTACACGTTTATCAGGTGGCGTTTCAGGATTTGAATTCATTGAACCTTGTTGCTTGTGCCAATCGACAGGTGTGGCCTCCAGGCCAGGGTACAGCCCGATATATGGAAGTAACCGCAGCACGATTGTGCCCGGGTGGGCCAAAATAGGGTAACAACATTGGATAGATTATGAATCTGAAAGACTTTTCAGGCTGTGTACCGACACGACTTCGGCGATATGCCGGCCCAATCGGGTTGATGGCGATTTTTCTGGGCCTTCTGGCCGCGCCGATGTTCAGCCCCACAACGGCGGCGCAAGTTCAGCCCCCACACAAAAACTGGCTTGTTGCTGTGCAACGCAATCAGACTGCCCAACTTCATAGTGGCCTGGCGGCACAAATCAGGGCTGGTGCGGTTGATGCACGCGCGGTTGATGGCAAAACGGCGTTGATGGCAGCAGCGGCTGCCGGCGACCCCGTCCTGCTTGGCCATCTGATTGACGGCGGCGCCGACCCGGCCGCTGTTAACTATAAAGGGGCCTCGGGTCTGATCTATGCGGCCTGGAGCGGGAATACTGAAGTACTACAAAAATTGATTGATGCCAGGGTCCCTTTAGAGCAGGCCGCTTCCAACGGCTGGACCGCAATGACGATGGCATCGGCCAAAGGCCGCGTGGCGTCGGTGCGTCTGTTGTTGCGGGTTGGTGCCCAGGTTGATCCGCCGGATGTCTATGGCTGGACGCCGTTGATGAGGGCTTGCAACCTCGAGCGGGATGCGGTTGCCCGGGTTCTGATTGATGAAGGCAGGGCTAGCCTTACCCGGATCAACGCCAGTGGAAAAACGGCATTGCACCTGGCAGCTGCAACGGGTAATCGCGGTTTGTATGAAATGCTGGTTCGTCGCGGGGCGGACCCGGAGACAGCGGATTCGATGGGGCTGACGGCGAAGGCGATTCTGGAGGCTGTTTTGAAGGGGCGGTGAGATGGTGGTGGTTTGCCCGCTCGAATTTTGTCCGTCGGGGCGAGAGTTTAGGTTGGGGGGTATTTTTCGCTTGTCCTTCGGGGGGCGCTGGGGTTGGCGCGGCATTTTTCGCTCGGACTTCGTCGTTTGGGGGGAGATTGTTTTAAGGGTGGCCGGTTTGCTTTGTTCGAAAAACAAAGGGTTCGCTTTGTTCCTTTGTTTGTTAAACAAAGAGTTCGTTCTTGTCCCCACCCACGGTCGCGCTGGCAGGCGCGACCGGTTCCGGCGGCAGCACGCATGCGTGCTGAAACCCCGCCTTCACCCACATCGCATTTTATTTTTGGTGAATTGGTCGCCGGGGACCACCGTGGTGGATGGCCCAACCGGGTCGGCATACGAATCACTGCGATATTCAAGCATCAGACGGTCGCCGAAGCGTTCGAAATATTCATTGAACATATTGCCACCGTAGACGCCAGTGGCCACGACGGAGTCATCGGCAATCGATAGCGCAACGGCCGCCAACGGCTGAGGGGCCGGCCCGGAAACCACGGCGGCACCTTCGGCGGGATCGTAGATGCTGTGTTCTGAACAACACTGAATAACACCGGCCCGCTGTTCAATTTGGCCGGTACTGCGATTCAGGAATCCAACCGGATACTCCCGATAGCCAATGAAACTAACCACCGGAGAAGGGTGGCTGAGCTTATGGGCGCAAATCGCGGAGAAAGCGACGATCGAGCGATTAGGGCCTACGCCCCCCTGCCATTGGTAAGTCTCGCCGTTGGACTGAGTCATTTCTTTGCCCCCACTAATCGGCTTGCCTAAATCCACCAGAAAACACGGCGTACTGCGAAACGGGTAGTGAAAAATATATTCCGTGCCTGATTGAAGATTGTCCGGGTGCAATGGGGCACCGTCCACATCGGTTAGAAGGCTGGGGGCGAATTTTTTTGCCGGGCCCGCGGCGGCGGCAATTACCGGGTTGGCTGCGCAGGCAAATGCTGCCGCCGAACTGCAACTACCCAGGAAGTCTCGCCGTTGTGGATTTACCCGGCTCGGGGGTTTCGATGGAGTTTGTCTGCTCATTGCCCGCCCTGATATGCGTTAGTGCGTGCGAGTGTAGCGCGATGTGCGGATTTCCCGTTGTGATGGCTCAGCCTGCGCGTCCAATGCTGGCTGCCTATGCGCCAAACAGTTCATGGCCGGCAGCGTCGGTGTGCCGTAGAATCGGCGCCCGTGAACACTCGAGCAAAACAATCCAGGGCACCGGCCAGCGGGCCGCCCGTTGCACTCAGCGAAGTTGAGATGACCGCCGTGCGCGCTCAGGGCGCGGGCGGGCAAAACGTCAACAAGGTTGCCAGCGCAATTCACCTGCGTTTTGACATTCACGCGTCGTCACTACCTGCTGATGTTCAAAGTCGTTTGCTGTCCAGCGGCGACAATCGAATTACTGCTGATGGCGTGGTAGTTATCAAGGCGCAGCAGTTCCGAACCCAGGAGCGTAATCGGACAGACGCCATGGATCGTTTGCAAGCGTTGGTTGATCAGCACGCCGTGCCGGCGCGACGACGGGTCGAAACCCGACCGGGCCGAGCGGCAAAAGAGAAGCGCTTACTGAAAAAGTCGCAGCGCTCACTCCTCAAGAAAGAACGGCGACAAACGGATGACTAACCCACCAAACCAGCGCGGATGTCGAGAAACTTAACGCGATGTGTCAATAAACCCGACAACGACAGGTGCTTTTTCGACGTTTTGCGGTCGGAAACTATCACTTGTTGTGAAACGGTGAGATAACCAACGTACCGAGTCATAAATTTTAGTTAGACTTCATTTCAACTGCTCCAAAGCAGTCTTCCTCCAGCAAGTCTTTCCTAAATGATATGAATCCAAAATCCGAGCCAGGTAGTTCGAACAATGAAATCAGTCAGGACGCGTCGCCCCCGTCTAACGATGCCATTATTGGGCCGGATCAGCGCATTGAAGCGCACTTGTCAGCCGAATCAGCCGAAGTACTGAATCGCCGGATGAAACAAATCTGGCGCCAGGCACTGGAACAAATTGGCCCGTTACTCGAAAGATTGCATCTGGATGACGAGCAGACAGGTCGTCCGGGCGATCAGCATGTTGGTATTGCAATGCAGGTACATACTTTTGACCCCGATCGCGTTGAAGAGCGTAAGCGATTGCGGTTAGTTAACGGTACTGATTAACTCTGGGTTGTTGTTGCTGCTGGGTTTTACCTGCGCTTTAATTTTCTCTCCTACCCGCACCTTTTTGATCGCCGCCTGTTGAATTGTTTTCTCAGGAATACACCTGGGTTTTCGTCTGGCGATACCTGGTTTCGGCTGGCAGTACCTGGCTGTTTAGCTATAGGTAAACCTGCCAAGCCGGGTCACTACGCTTTGTGCTGCTAGTGACGTAGATCACAGATTTTCGCTTTGCTGCTCTATACGCGCCGGGGTTTGCCGGGTCGTGACAATTCTCCTTCGTCCGTGTTGCGTTTGCTCTTAGAGTGAGCGCAATTAAATCAATCTGCCCAATCGGGCCAGGGACGTGCACGAGGAACACAAGTCAGACTCTGACTCTAGAGACAATGTTGACCATACAAGCGATGGTCGCGTATTAGACGTCGCGATGAGAATCCTGACCCCGCTGGCGCAATTGTCAGTTGCATCCGGTGTGCGGCTTGCCCAGCTCGAAGAGGTACTGAAGCGGGCGCTTATCGAGGCAGGACGCACCGAGCTGCAGCGCGCCGACATCCGAATTAATATGAGTCGGTTGAGTGTCAGTACCGGTGTGCATCGAAAAGATGTCAAGCGCCTGACCGAAGAGAAAAAGAAACCTCAAAAAAACACTATTGGGTCCCGGTCGGCAGCGTCTGCGCTGTATACCTATTGGAGCTCGTCACCACTCTACAAAGAAGATGGGGCGCCGATGCGTCTGCCTTACCGTGCGCCGGGCAAAGCGCTGTGTTTCGAATCGCTGGCCAGGCAGTTTACGACAGACGCCCACCCCAGAACCTTGCTCGAAGAAATGCAAAGACTCGGACTGCTGTCGGTTAACGAACAAACTGAAGTGGTTACGTTAATTGAGCGGGGGTTTGTTCCGGACAAGAATGGTGACGAACTTTTTGAGTTGCTCGCCGCTAATGTAGGGGATCACTTCGGCACGGCGGTGTCCAACGTACTTGGGATTGGTTCGCCCAGGCTGGAACAGTCTGTATTTGATGAAGGGTTGTCAGAACACGCCGCAACGGTGCTGGATCAACGATGTCGTCAGTTGTGGCACGACTTGATGAGAGACCTTGTCCCATTGATGGAAGAACTCGCCGAGCAGGATCGCCAATTGGGCAGGCTGGCGAATCAAAGGGTACGGGTCGGTATGTATGCGCACCGAGAGACCGTTGCCGAATCAATCAACCAATCAACCGCAACAGACAAAGAACGGGGCCAACCCTGGCCGGTTCGCGGGCGTGGAGAAGAAAAATGAGTTGCCGGTCAAAATTTCAGAAACTTTCAACCCTCTTTGCTTGTCTGGGCATTGGGGCGATTATTTCGGCTTGTGCCGGTATAGATGGTGATGACTTGTTGAAAGGGCCCGGCAGCGGCGGTACTGGATCTTCTGGTCCGGTGTTTTCCCGCGGTGTTATCGATGATACCGACGGTCTGCATATGGGTTCAATTTCATATGGCACCGAGGCGGTAATTGTCACCAACGATGTTGGCGCGATTATTCAAAAATCCCAATTGCAGTCCGGCATGGTGGTTGAATTGCACGGCGTATTTGTCGAATCCAGCGACCAGCCGCAGGATAGTCAGCGGAGTTTTAATGGCGGCCAACCGGGTAATGCTTTTTCGCAACCTTCCATTGATTCTTCGGTTTTTTCACCCGAAAACCAGTTGACATCCGCTGCCGTTGGGCAGTTTCAGGGATCAGGCGAGCTGTTGGCCAGGGCCAACGTCGTGCGGCTAAAGAGTGAAGCCAGAGGCCCGATCAGTCGCTTGTTAAGCGATGGGTTCATGGTGAATGGCATGCTTGTCACGGCGGACAATTCAACAAAAGTTACGCCTGGAACACGGCTCGGCGTTGGCGACTGGATTGAGGTCTTCGGCCTTTACGATCCGACTGCCCGCGCCGTCGTTGCAACCTTGGTTCGCCAGGTTGACCCGGGGCAATACAAATTAACCGGAAGCCTGGAATCAATAGACAGCCAAAATAGTCAAATCGTACTTAATGGTCTGACCATTGATACAGCACAGGTTAATCTGCCGCATCAAACCCTGGCTCCAGGCGCGCGGGTCCAGGTCTACTACCAAATTTCCGGGGCTGGTGACAACTATCAGGCGTCAGACGTTCGGATTGCGGGTAGCCCGTTGCCCGGCAGCGGCACAATTTACCTTGACGGTTTTGTCAGTGACTTCCAGTCGATCACTGAGTTTTTCATTAACCAAGTTTCGATCAACGGGCTGGCTGCGATTGCTGCTGACTCTGCCGGTGGCATGAGTAACTTAATTCAGACTGGCGCTCGCATCCAGGTGGTCGGGCAAGTCAGTCAGGGTCAGGTGGTGGCGAGTCGGATAAATATTATCCCCCGTAGTGGGGGCGTGAATATCCTTATTGGCGGTAGGTAGGCGCCGGAAAATCACCGGCTTGTGTCCTTTGCCAACTATCCCAGTCTGTTGATTTGCTCGCGCAACTGATTGCGGGTTGCCTCAAAACCGGCCAGGCGATCTCGCTCCTGATTAACAACTTTCTCCGGGGCGCGTTGCGCAAATTGTGGATTGTTCAACTTGGTCTGAGCTTTGACTATTTCCGCCTCAATGCGCGTCAGTTCTTTGCCCAGGCGTTCGGCTTCCGCTGCGCGATCGATTTGCACCATCAGCATCACCTGAAAATCACCGACGATCTGAACGGGGGCTATTGAGTCTTCCGGCAGCATGTCGACGGCTTTGACTTCACTGATTCTTGCCAACGATTTGATGTAGGGCTCGTAGCTGACGATTTGTGCCTGGTCGCCGGTTAACATTAACGGATGTTTTTCTCCGGGTGAGATGTTCATCTCACCTCGTAACCCCCGGCATGCGTCGACCAGAGCACGTAATCCATCCATCCACTGCTCGGCTTGCTCATCAATTTTCGCGGGTTCCGCCTGTGGGAAACGCTGGGTCATTACCGAGAACTGACGGTTATCGCGGGCCTTGGCCAGCGCGTCGCCGGTAAGGCTTTGCACGCCTTGTTCACCATAGCGCATAGCCAGCGGCGCAATTTGCTGCCACAACTCTTCAGTAATAAACGGAATTACCGGATGGGCCAGGCGCAGGCTGGTCTCCAGGACTCGAAGCAGGGTTCGCCGCGTCGCCCGCTGGCTGGCCGGGTCATCACTTGCGGTCTGCACTTTAGCAACTTCAAGATACCAGTCGCAATATTCGTTCCAGACAAATTCGTAAAGACTGCGTGCGGCGAGATCGAAGCGATAGTCGTTCAAATGACGATCGATGTCCGCTTCAACCCGTTGCAATTGCGACGTTATCCAGCGATCGGCCTGACTGAAGTGCAAGTAGCCACCAGGGACACATTGGTCCGGGGTGTGAGGCTTAAACCCACAATCCTGACCCTCACAATTCATTAATACAAAGCGGGTTGCGTTCCACAACTTATTGCAAAAATTTCGATAACCCTCACATCGGTTCAGGTCAAAGTTGATGTTGCGGCCCGGTGTAGCCAGCGAGGCGAAGGTGAATCGAAGGGCGTCAGTACCAAATGCCGGAATGCCTGTCGGGAATTCTTTTTTTGTCCTCTTCTTAATCGACTCTGCCTGTTTTGGATTCATCAGGCCGGTGGTTCTTTTAGCGATTAAGCTGTTCAGATCGACGCCGTCGATCAAGTCGATTGGGTCGAGCGTGTTGCCTTTGGACTTCGACATTTTCTGGCCTTCGCTGTCGCGAACCAGAGCATGAACATAGACGGTGTGGAAAGGCACTTTGTCGGTAAAGGCGGCTGTCATCATGACCATCCGCGCCACCCAGAAAAAGATAATGTCGAACCCGGTTACCAATACTTGCGAGGGCAGGAACCTGAGCAGTTCCGGGTCGAGGTTCGGCGCGCCGTCGCGAAAGGGTTCGTCCGGGTTGGCGAGTGTGGAAAAGGGAACCAACGCTGAGCTGAACCAGGTATCCAGAACGTCAGGGTCTCGCACCAGTGAGCCTTGGTATCCGGCATCGCGTGCGCGTTGTGTTGCCTGTGCCTCGTCCAGACCAACAAAAACTGTGCCGTCGTGTACGGCTTGCCCGTTGTCATCAGCCTTGTACCAGGCCGGAATCTGATGGCCCCACCACAGTTGGCGGGAAATACACCAGTCCTGAATATTTTCAAGCCAATGGTTGTAGGTTGATGTCCAGTTTTGCGGTACAAAATGAATATCACCATTGGCCACTAAATCCAGTGACTTCTGCGCAATCGACTGGCCGGCCAACGGGGAATCCGCCGGGCCCGGTTCGCTCATGGCAACAAACCACTGATCGGTCAGCATTGGTTCGACGATCTGGTTGGTCCGCTCACAGCGTGGCACCATCAGTTTGTGTGGTTCAACCGATTCCAGTAATCCGAGCTGTTCAAGGTCAGCGACAATTTTCTTGCGGGCGGCAAAGCGGTCCATACCCGTGTAACGAACTGACGCAGCATCGTTGATTTTGCCGTCAAGGGTCAGAACGCCAATCATCGGCAGCTGATGACGCTGACCGACGGCAAAGTCGTTGAAATCGTGAGCCGGCGTGACTTTAACCGCGCCGGTTCCAAATTCGCGATCAACATAGTCGTCGGTAATAATCGGAATCTCGCGCCATACGGAAGGATTGTCGACCGGGTCTGCTGACGTGTTGTCAGCCAGCGTGGACAAGGGCAGGCGAATCGTCTTGCCAATCATGGCAGCGTAGCGTTCGTCTTCCGGATGCACCATGATGGCGGTATCGCCGAGCATCGTTTCCGGCCGGGTTGTGGCCACGGTGATATGGCCACTGCCGTCGGTTAGCGGATATCGAATGTGCCAGAGTGAGCCGTTTTCTTCTTGACTTTCAACCTCGAGATCTGAAACCGCCGTCATCAGGGTAGGGTCCCAGTTGACCAGGCGCTTGCCACGATAAATCAAGCCCTGGTCAAACAGTTTGACAAATACATGGCGAACAACAGCAGACAGTTTGTCATCCATGGTGAAGTATTCAAGAGACCAATCGGTTGACGCCCCCATACGGCGCATTTGATTCGTGATGGTCGATCCGGACTCCTGTTTCCACTGCCAGACACGCTCAACAAATTTTTCCCGGCCCAGGTCGTGACGAGACTTTTGATCACTCTCCAGCTGGCGCTCGACAACTATCTGCGTGGCAATGCCGGCATGGTCGGTACCTGGAAGCCATAATGTGTTGTCACCGCGCATCCGGTGATAGCGGGTCAGGGTATCCATGATCGTTTGATTAAATGCATGACCCATGTGCAGCGTGCCCGTGACATTGGGCGGCGGCAGCTGAATACAGAACGGTTCTTTGCCTGGTTCTCGCCCGGCTTTGAAGTAGCCGCGGCTCTCCCAGGTGTTGTACCAGTTGGTCTCTATTTCGCCAGGTTCAAAACTCTTGGCAAGATTCAATTGTGCTGCTGTTTCAGACATTCTTTTCCTGTTTTGCCGTCGACGCGCTGGCCTTATGGCGGGCTTTACTCATTTCGCTGGCTATGGCTTCGGCCACGGCGTTTTGAATCGCTTGTTGCATGGTGATCTTGATATCGGCCAGCAATCGCTCCGTACCGCGGTCGAGAATTTCGTCGAGCTGGTCCCGCAAATCGCCGTCCACCAATTCGTCCGTGTTCTTGGTCAGGGATTTCATCACGTTTTTTTCAACCTGCAGGGCCATTTGATTCCATTCGGCCTCGGTTGCAGTTGCCAGCGTGGCCTGACCACCGGCATGCGGTAGTGATGCTGGTTCCGGTGAAGTCGCAACGCTATCACCCTCGTGCTCGTCGTCACCGAGGATGTCGGTCAGCATGGGTATGGTGTCGGGATCGTCCAAAGCAGCATCAATGTCTCTCGCCCCGGCTTTGCCCATCTGGGCGACTTCGCGGGCGGCCGCAGCAATTTCCGCTGCGGCGGCGCGTGATTCATCATCGGCTTTTGTTGGGATGCGTTTACCTGCCCGGTTGATCGTTTTGGTATTCATTTTTTCACCGCTGCCTGGTCGTATCGTTCGATTGGGTAGCCACGGTCGCGGTAAAACCGCCATCGGTTCCGTGCGGCCGCCCGGTCATCTTCATTGTCACCTACCAACTCGAGTAAGCGTTCGAAGCGGCCAAAATCGGGCGGAGTAGTGGCCCCGAGATTCACAATAATGTCGTGGTGGTTTGCCTGTGACGGATTGCTGGTCAACACCACAGGTGTTTGGTCGGCGAGCTTGTTGTCCGCCATGACATGGGGAATAAAGTCTTGCGGCGAGAATGTCCACAACAACTGGTCAAAGTGGGTCAGCTCACTGTTGTTTTCGCTATACACGATGGCGCGATGACCGGTTTTTAGCACTTTGCGCAAAAGCCGGCACCCGTAGATGAACTTATCCGGCGTATTGAAGTGAAAGTCGACTCGCGTCATCAGAAGTCTTGCGAATCAGCCGCTGTGTCTGGACAGGTAACTTAACAGCATAGCCACCGGACGACCGCTCGAACCCTTACTGGCGCCGGAGTGCCAGGCGGTTCCTGCGATATCTAGGTGGGCCCATCGGTAGCCGGACACAAAGCGCTCGAGAAAACACGCTGCCGTTATCGCGCCAGCGTCCCGCCCGCCAATATTGGCAACGTCGGCAAACGGTGACTTGAGTTGCTTGTGATAAGCCTCATCCAGCGGCAGGCGCCAGCAGGTGTCAAGGCTGTCTTTGCCAGCATCAATCAGATCTTGGGCCAGCTTGTCGTCATTGCTGAACATACCTGTATGGTGTTTGCCCAGAGCAACAATGCAGGCTCCGGTCAGGGTGGCCATGTCGATAACAACTTCGGGCTTGAAACGCTCGCAATAAGTCAGTGCGTCGCACAGAATCAGGCGGCCCTCCGCATCGGTGTTGAGAATTTCGATAGTTTGTCCGGACATACTCGTGACGATATCGCCGGGGCGGGTGGCCTTGGCATCGGGCATGTTTTCGCAGGCGGGGATGACAGCGGTCACGTTAATTTTGGGTTTCATTTCACCCAACGCGCGCATCGTGCCAAGTACGGCAGCTGCGCCACCCATGTCGTACTTCATTTCATCCATGCCGGCGCCCGGCTTCAGGGAAATACCGCCGGTGTCAAAAGTAATACCTTTGCCAACCAGGACAACAGGTTTCTTGCTGGCCGCCGCGCCTTTGTAATGCATCACGATGAGTTTGGGTGGTTGTGCTGACCCCTGGGCAACGGAAAGCAGTGAACCCATCTTCAGGGCTCGCATTTGTTTTTCGTCCAGCACGTCAACCTTGAGCTTGAACTGTCGGCCGAATTTTTTTGCGGTGTCCGCGAGATAAGTCGGTGTGCAGATATTGGGCGGCAGATTGCCAAGGTCCCGGGTCAGGTCGATGCCGTTGGCAGCGGCGACGGCATCGAGTACCAGTGGCTTGAAGTTACGCTGTCGCGCCGCAGTGCAGGCCAGAGCAACCTTGGCCAGCGCTGGCTTTTTCTCAGTTGGCTTTTCAGACTTCATCTGGTCAAAGCGGTAGGCAACCGCGCGGGCAGCCAGGACTTCCTGGGTGACTTGCCATTCGGGTTCGCGGTCCTGGACCGGAGCCTGGCCAAGCAGGCTGATCGCATCGGCAACTCCCAGGGTGTTGAGGCGCTTGTAGGCTGCCCGACAGGCATCGATAAAACCGTTGGCGGTTGCCTTCTTGCCGTCACCCATCGAAATCAGCAGAACCCGCTTGGCGGCTGAGTCGATCCGGACAAGCAGATCGGCACCAACCGTCTCGGGTAAATCGCCCGATCGCAGTGCGTTGCTGATGGCAAGTTCGACGTCTTTCGCCATCGCGGATCCGTCGGCCCGCTTTTGATTCAGTACGGGGATTACCAGGCAGTCGGTTTTGACTTTGTCGACTGGCAGCGGCTTTGTGCTAAATTGCATCGAATACTCCGGCGGCTCTTTTGAATTAGTGGGTGACTTACGGGTAGCTCAGACGTGGAGATGTGGTGACTTGGTAATGTGGCTTTGTCTAATCGTTGTCATAGTCGTTGTCATCGTCATCGTCATCGTTTTAGACATATTTACCGTTACGCCAACGCCTGTTGTTAGCTGACGCTGAGATTATAGCCACCGCGACGCAGTTGCCCCGATGAATTGCCCTTACCGGCTTATCGTCTGGCTCGTTTCCCAGAGACCCATTGGTTGAAGATCTCTAATGCTGTTCAATAAAGCGTTAAAGCGCGAACTGCGCAGCATTGCCGGCATTGTGTTCGCCACGCTGTTCACCATTATGGTGACCACCAGCCTGGTCCGCTTTCTCGGGCGAGCTGCCAGCGGGCGGGTCGACTCTGCCAGCGTTCTACCCCTGATTGCCTTCTCGTCGATCAATATTCTCGGCCCTTTATTGGTCCTGACCTTGTTCGTCGCCGTGCTGATGACCCTGACCCGGGCCTGGCGCGACTCTGAAATGGTGATCTGGCAAACCGCTGGCCTGAGCATGACGGCATGGATTCGGCCGGTTTTGTCGTTTGCGGCCCCGTTTGTGGTGCTGGCCGGGATGATCTCCTTCTTACTGGCTCCGTGGGCAAATCAGCAAATTTTCGAGTATCAGCAACGATTTGCCGAGCGCGAAGATGTCTCGATGGTGGCTGCCGGCCAGTTTCGCGAGTCGTCGCGCGCGGACCGGGTTTTTTTTGTGGAATCCCTTAATGACGAGCAGACCGAGGTCCGCAATGTTTTTGTCACCCAGCAGCGCGATGACCGTCTGATTGTTGTGGTTAGCCGGCGCGGTCAGGTTCAGAACATGGATGGTGGCCAGCGGTATCTGGTACTTGAGAAAGGGCGGCGTTACGACGGCAGGCTGGGCGATGCTGAGATGCGGATGATGGAGTTTGAGCGCTACGGGCTACGCATCGACCCCAAACCCGTGTCCAAAGAACGGACCCGAAGCAAGAGCAAGCTGACCCGCGAACTGTTGTTTAGCGGCGACCAGGCCGACCTGGGCGAACTGGTCCGCCGCATCGGGGTGCCGCTATCGGCAATTTTGCTGGCGCTGTTGGCTATTCCCCTGTCGGCTGCGAATCCGCGCATGGGTCGTTCAATTAACCTGGTCGTTGCTTTGTTGCTGTACATGATTTACGCCAACCTGCTGTCATTGTCCCAGGCCTGGGTTGGCCAGGGGAAAATGCCATTCTGGCTTGGGGTGTGGGCTATCCACGCGGCGGCGCTGGCGGTCATTGTCAGTATGTTCTGGCGGCGCATGTCGCTGACCCGTCTACTGCCAAAGATGCCCGCCTGGCGCAACCGATCAGTCGCGAATGAGGTTGGCCAGTGAGAATCCTGCGAGCCTACTTTGCTCGTGAGACGTTCGCCGCAGTTGCTTTTGTTCTGGCGGGCTTTCTCGCTTTATTCACCTTTTTTGACTTTATCGCCGAGCTTGAGGATATCGGGCGGGGTAATTATCAGTTTCAGCATGCCATCGCGTTTGTGCTGCTGAATATGCCGAACCATATTTATGAATTGATGCCGGTTGCTACCTTGATCGGGACAATTTACGCGCTGGCTCAGTTTGCGTCTAATTCAGAATTCACCGCAATGCGGGCGGCCGGTTTGAGCCGCCGCCGCGCAATGGCAGCGCTGATGCGGGTTGGCCTGGTGCTGGCCATCCTGACGGCGGTGATCGGCGAGGCCCTGGCCCCGCCGGCTGATCAGCTTGCGCAAGACATTCGCCTGGGTGCGATGGGTGGTCAGATTACCGGCCAGTTTCGGTCCGGCATCTGGATTCGCGATACTGTCCGCGATGAACAGGGGCAGCCGTTCCGTCAGCGTTTTGTCAATGTAGGGCAACTCAGTCCGGCCGGTTCGCTGAAAGATGTGCGCATCTACGAGTTCGACAACGACATGCGATTGCTAAGCTTTTTGTGGGCGCCAGCCGGTGGTTTTGTCGGAATCGACCGCTGGACGCTTAATGATGTGACTGAATTATCGATTAAATCGATTGAAAATGCGGCACCAACCGCAATAAGCGTTAAAAGAACGATGGTTGGCTCTCGTGACTGGACATCGGAGCTATCCCCCGAGCTATTGCAAATTATCGCTGTCGCTCCGGATCGTATGTCGGCATGGGATCTTGGCCGCTACGTTGGCCACCTGAAATCCAACAAGCAGGACGCCTTGCGGTACGAACTTGCCCTATGGAAGAAAGCGTCTTACCCGTTCGCGATTCTGGTCATGATGGCGCTCGCCTTGCCGTTCGCGTATCTGCATACCCGGGCTGGCAGCATCGGCTACAAAGTCTTCGCGGGCATCATGGTTGGTGTAGCGTTCCATTTTTTGAATGGTTTGTTTTCACATCTCGGTTTGCTCAATACCTGGCCACCATGGCTATCGGTCAGTATTCCCAGTGCCGTTGCCCTGACGATTGCCTTGATAATGCTGTCCCGCGTGGGTGGAGCGCGCTAAGACCACTGGTTACATTGGCAAAGTGTGGCGACAAAAGTGTAAGGTTTGTCGACATACTGTCTAGGACAACAAATTCGTTTACAGACGATTACGCTTTTCGTACGATCCCCTCTCTTGGTGTTACCGCACTGCGGTCACCAGGTATCGAGGAGGAGGAGAGGCAGCTTTGCTGCTATTTTAGAGGCGCACCTGGTGCGCCTTTTTTCTTTCGTGCGGACGATTGAGCCGACGATTTGTGCAACCACATTGCCGGATCAGGTGCACGGCGCTAAGGCTTACGAGCCAGCAGCCAGATGATCACAAAAACAAAGCAGAGAATCGTCAGCAGCAAGTCTTTGGTTGTTTCCTGTTGCGAATTTCGTTGGATCATTTCATCCTGGCCAGTAAGCCCTGCCAGGTTAAACCGGTAGCTTGAGGCGCCTCGTAGCAGGCTGTCACGCTGCCCCCAATTCAAGTTCCCACCAGTTCTATCCGCCCGGCTGATGGCTTCCAGGCGCTCTTTGCGCGCCTGTTCAGCGACTTGCAGCAGGGCGAGGCTATAAAGCATTGAACGATGCTCGGGGTAACGCATCAATTCAAGTTCGCGGGCTAGCTGGGTTTCGAACGAGTCGCCGAGCCATTGTTCAGCAGACACATACAGGATCGCCTTGAACGGATAGGCGGCTGGCAACCGTGCCAGACCAAGTACCAGCAAAACCGTGATCAGCATCGACCCGGCGACAATTGATATTTTCCTGGCAAACGACATCCCGCCTCCTCAACCCGTGACTATAAGTAGGGGTTGCGAATGCAGGGTTGAAATGTGTCACTGTTTTTGAAGTGGGCTGCACAAACCGGGGGAGGGCGCTGGTCGGTCGTAAAACGCTTCGACGCTCTTGTTGAGAAAATTGTCAGTGCCGGCCTGCCAAATAATCAGGCGGCTTGGTCAGGCGTCAGTGTCCAGCAGGTGGCAGGAAGCAGACTGTTCCAAATTGAGTCTGCGCAACCGAGGAGGCTCGTGGGAACAGCGTTCAATGGCAACAGTGCAGCGTGGGTGAAAATGGCAGCCGGCAGGCGGGTTCAACGGTGACGGAATTTCGCCTTGTATCGGCGTATACCGTTGCTTGCGCTGATCCAGCCGTGGCACTTGTTCCAGCAAAGCCCGTGCATACGGATGGGCAGGTCCGTCGAATAATCGCTCAGCAGTGGACGACTCGACAACCCGGCCCAGGTACATGACCATCACCCGGTCGGCGATATGTTTTACAACCGACAAATCGTGGCTGATAAACAGATAAGTCAGATCAAATTCGTTCTTTAAGTCCATGAACAAGTTAATTACCTGCGCCTGAATGGATACATCCAGGGCCGCAATGGCTTCGTCGCAGACCAGAAATCGGGGCTTTACCGCGAGCGCGCGCGCAATGCCGATTCGCTGACGTTGGCCGCCGGAAAACTGGTGCGGGTAACGGCGTCGCATTGAACCGTCCAGTCCAACTTTCTCGAGAATGTCCGCGACATAGTCAGCGCGTTCGTTGCGCTTGATCAGGCCATGAAAAATAGGTGCTTCGCCAACGATGTCTTCAACCCGCTTTCGGGGGTTAAGACTGGCGAACGGGTCCTGAAAAATCATTTGCACGGCCAGGGTGGCCGCAACCTGGTCGGCCCCGGTCAGTTGACTGGTTTGCCTGCCTTCAAACAGTACGTCACCCGAGGACGGGGGCAATATTCCGGCAATCATTCGGCCCAGAGTCGATTTGCCGCAGCCCGACTCACCGACCAGGCCAACAACTTCGCCCGGCATGATGGCCATGTCGACGCGATCGACTGCGTGGACCACTTCTTCTTTGATTGATGAGCCCAGGCGCGACGCAATTTTTCCGGCCAGGTCGAGCCGTTTGATGAATTGCCGCGAGCCGTCTCTGACCTCGATGATCGGCTGAGCAACCGATTCGGCTGCCGGGGCCGTCATGAGTTCACCCCAACGGTAACCGGGGCAGGGTTATGGCAGCGAAGCGTGCGCTCGGTTGTGGGTGACGACAACTGTGGAGACTGAGCGCAGGCGTCAACCGCGCGATTGCATCGCGTGCGAAAACTGCACTCTTCAGCCAGATTGATCAGACTGGGGGTAAGCCCGGGAATCTGCGGCAGGCGTTCGCCGCGCGGATGTGCTGATGGCACAGAGCCAAGCAATCCAACTGTATACGGATGCATCGGCTGATCAATGATTTCGTCGGTTCGACCGCTTTCCACCAGCTTGCCTGCGTACATCACGGCAATACGGTCGGCCAGGCCGGCAACCACGGCCAGATCGTGGGTAATCCAGATCATCGCCGTACCGGTATTACGACACAGCGCCTGGACTTCAAACAAAATCTGGGCCTGGATGGTGACATCAAGCGCTGTTGTTGGTTCATCGGCAATGATCAGGTCAGGCTCATTGAGCAGGGCAATGGCGATAGCGACCCGTTGCCGCATCCCACCCGACAGCTGATGTGGGTAGTTTTTTAAACGCGATTCTGGTGATGGAATCCCGACCTGACCCAGTGCCTGACGGGCGCGGTCCATGGCCGCCGCTTTGCTGACCTGGTGATGAGCATGGATTGCCTCAACCATCTGGGTGTCAATGCGCAGCACCGGGTTTAAGGTCATCATCGGGTCCTGGAAAATCATTGCGATCCGATTGCCTCGTAGCGCCCGCAGCGAGTCGTCAGACTGTCCAACCAGTTCCTCACCCTTAAATCGGATTGAGCCGCCGACAACTTTGCCGGGTGGATCTACCAGGCCAATAATCGAAAATCCGGTCACTGATTTACCAGACCCCGACTCCCCAACCAGGCCAACAATCTCGCCGGCACTCACCTGCAGGTTGACCCCGTCAACTGCTTTGACGACGCCCGCACGGGTGTCAAAGTGAGTTTGCAAATTGGACACGACCAGGGTTGGTTCACCAGAGTCTGGTTTTTGTTGCGTCATAAGGCTACCGGGATAAACGTGGGTTAAGTACGTCACGCAACTGATCACCCACCAGGTTAATGCTCACAATGGTCGCCAGCAGGGCCAGCCCGGGAAACACGCTGATCCAGTACTTGCCTGACAACACGTATTCGAATCCGTTGGAGATCAGCACGCCAAGCGATGGCTCGGTCTGGGGCAGGCCAACACCGAGAAACGACAGCGTCGCTTCAAGTGAGATGGCATGCGCGGTTTGCACTGTGCCAACCACAATCAGGGGTGCGAGGCAGTTCGGCAGGATATGGCTGAACATGACGCGAGCGCTCGATAAACCAAGGCAGTTAGCGGCTTCGACGTATTCACGGCGGTTTTCGACCAGGGCTGATGCCCGAACCGTACGGGCGTAATACGCCCATTGGACAACGACAAGGGCAAATATAATTTTGTCCGTGCCTTTGCCGAGAACCGCAATCAGCATCAAGGCAATGAGCGCGGCGGGAAACGACAGCTGCATATCGACAATACGCATGATCAGGTTGTCGGCCCGACCGCCAAGATGGGCTGCGAGCAGACCAACAGCCATACCAACCAACAATGCCAGGACACCTGACATTAAGCCGACCGTCAGCGAAATACGTAATCCGTACAAAATGGCCGAATACAAATCGCGCCCCGCGCCATCAGAGCCAAGCCACATCGTATAACCGGAGTAAGACTCACCACCGGGGGGCTGGCGTCCGTCCAGAATATCCACCTGTGCGAGGTCGTAAGGATTTTGCGGCGTGATCCATGGTGCAATCAGCGCCAGGATGACGATCATCAGCAAGCACACTAAAGCAGCGGTTGCGAGTCGGTTTTCAAAGAATTGACTCCAGAATCGGCGCCAGGGGGTTTCGACTTTGACCTCAGTGACCGTTTCTTCGATGTCGATTGCGCCGGTTGCTGTACTGGTGCTCATTGGCCTGCATCCTGCAAACGAACCCTTGGGTCGAGGACTGAATAGACCAGGTCGACAATCAGATTAATCACGATAAAGAGCAAAACGATCACCATCAGGTAGGCAACAATGACCGGCCGATCCAGGTCAAGAATGGATTCAATTAGCAAGTGCCCCATGCCGGGCCATGCAAAAATAGTTTCGGTCACAACAGAAAACGCAACCAGTGAACCAAATTCGAGCCCCAAAACCGTAACCACTGGTATCAGTATGTTCTTCAGCAGGTGTACACCAATGACGCGGCCGGCGCCCAGACCTTTGGCCCTGGCGAACTTGATGTAGTCCTGCAAAGCGGCTTCGCGAACCCCGGCCCGGGTCAGACGAATTATCAGTGAAATATTCAGCAAGGCCAGATTCAAAGCCGGCAGTAATATATGGCGCAGGCCATCGACGGTGAATATGCTCGATTCGATGCCCATAAAAGTGCCGAGGTCGCCACGGCCGGTAGCCGGCACCCAGCCAAGCATCACTGCAAAAACCATAATCATCATGATGCCAACCCAGAAAGTTGGCAACGAAAAGCCAACAATTGAGCCGGCCATTATCGTTTTCGAAAACCAGCTCTCGGGCCTGAGCCCCGCGTACAAACCCAGCGGAATACCCAGCACAATGGACATTAACAATGACACCAGGGCCAGTTCGAGGGTCGCCGGCATGCGGGCCAGAATTTCGGTTAGCGCAGGGGTTCCAAGGCGAAACGAATTGCCCAGGTCGCCCTGGAGTGCGCCTTTCAGAAACAACCAGTATTGAACTGGAACGGGTTTGTCCAGGCCAAATTGTTTGACAACCCGTTCGATTTCTTCCTGGTCAGCATCGGGGCTGACCAGGCTGTCGACGGGGTCGCCGACAACGCTGACACCAATAAAAACAATCAGTGACATGGCTGCCACAACGGCCAGGCTTTGCAACAGGCGGCGGATAATAAATACGGACATTAATGCGGGCTAATACTTTCCGGTACGTGCGATTCGGAGCCACCGGCAAGCAATTTGCCGGTGGCTAAGGTGACAATTCAGTAGTACCGCACTTCAAACTTGAGCAGCAGTACTACTTGACCTTCCTGACGGAGTGGGCCTGTGTCCACTCATCGGTACGTGCTTCGTACGTAAGCCCTTTTTTCGAGGCCCAGGCATTGACCTGATAGTGCAACGGAATGATTGCTGCTTTATCAATGGCTAACTCAGTTGCGTGTGCCAGGAGAGCTGCCCGCTCATCGTCGTTGACATTGGCTAATGCTGCCACGATCAGTTTGTCGATTTCCGGGTCAGAGTGGCGGCCGCGGTTGGCTGTACCCATTCCCTTTGACTTGTCGTAAGTGGCAATCAGCGAGCGAAGCGGTGATGATGCTTCACCCGAACCGGCTCCCCAGCCCGCCAGGTACAAAGAAAACTCGGGCAGATTGTCTTTGCCTCCGCTTGATGCGCGTTTAAAGAATACCGACCGTGGCAGGGTCTCTACCTGGGTTTCGATACCTAGTCGGGTAAACATCTGGGCGAGGGCTTCGACAATTTTGGCATCATTGATGTAGCGATCGTTGGGGCCGTGAATAGTCATTTTCCAGCCGTCTGGATAACCCGCTTCAGCTAGCAGCGCTTTGGCTTTCTTCAGGTCAAATTCAACCGGCTTTAACTTGTCAGACACACCAAAAAAACCTTGCGGCAGCAGTTGTCCGGCGGCAATCGCCTGGCCTTCCATCACGCGCTCAACAATTGCAGGCCGATTAATTGCCATCGACAATGCCTGACGCACCTTTGTGTTGAGCAGCGGATTCTTGATTGGCTTACCGTCGTTGCCGGTAATAAACGGGGAGTCTTCACGGAACTGATCCATATGGATATAGATCACCCGGTTGGAGATGCCCTCGCTCACCGTGAGTTTGCTGTTCTTTTTGACCGATTTGACATCGGTTGTAGGCACTGCGTTGATCATGTCGACGTCACCGGCAAGCAAGGCCGCCAGGCGAGCTGGGGCTGACTTGATTGGCTTGAACACAACCCTGGAGAACTCGGGCTTTTTGCCCCAGTAGCTATCATTGCGGTCAAGCACAATACGGTCGGCGGGAACGTATTCGGCGAACTTCCATGGACCGGTACCAACTGCTGCCTCGCCGCTGTTAAATTGAGCGGTTGTAGATGGGCAGCCCTTGGTATCAGAGACAATCATGATGGTGGAAACGTCATTGCCCATTAACGGGTAGGGCTTGGCAGTTTTAATCCGGACCGTATAGTCGTCAACTTTCTCTACCGTCTTACCCTTGGAATACAAGGCGAAGCTACCGGGAGAATTTGGCACATTCGGCACGCGTTCGAAGCTACATACGACGTCATCCGCATTGAAGTCAGATCCGTCGTGAAATTTCACACCCTGGCGCAACTTAAACTCCCAGGTCAGCGGGTCAATCGGCTTCCATGATTCAGCCAGCGCGGGAATCAGTTCCTGCTTAGAGCCCTGGTTGATCAGACCGTCAAAAATGTGACGACCAATCTGGCTGTTTGGGGTCAGGTTGTGAAAGTGGGGGTCGATCGATGTCGCTTCTGACGACAGGCCGATGGTGATGGTTTCCGCTTGCGCTGTGGCTGCGGTTGTCAGGGTGACAGCGGTCACAGCCGCAAATGCGGCTGCTGCCAACACAGTGCTTCTTTGTCTCATAAATCCTCCTCGAAATACTAAGATGTGCGGCGTATAGTGCCACGGTTAGCAAAAATTCGTACCGATTCTGAGAATTATCCACTTTACGTGCACCATGAATAAGCCTGGGCTCAAAACCCGGGGCTAATACCAGAGAATACTTGCAGGAGACGAAATGCCGAGCCCCGACACCCCGAACGAATATCCACTCGAGATTCAGCCGCCCGACATCTCTCAATGGGCGCCAGGTAACACCGGCATTCCTTACGTCTGGTCGTTCGCGGCGCAGGCTCCCGGGCCCCACGTGATGGTGACGGCTGTTGTTCATGGCAACGAATTGTGCGGTGCGATAGTCATTGATCACCTGCTCAAGGCCGGGGTTCAACCCGCGCGCGGCACGTTGTCACTTGGCTTTATGAACGTTGCGGCGTTTCTTTCTTACGATCCCGCGCGTCCAAATACTTCACGCTTTGTCGACGAAGACTTCAACCGTCTCTGGGCAGAAGCTGTACTCGATGGCCCGGGCGCCAGCGTCGAACTAATCCGGGCACGTGAAGTGCGCCCGATCATCCACGAAGTCGATCTTTTACTCGACATCCATTCAATGCAGCATGCGGCTATTCCACTCATGATGGCCGGCCCGGTTGCCAAGGGGAGGGCTCTGGCTCGCCAGGTGGGCACACCGCAAACCATCATTACTGATGCCGGTCATCCACAGGGCAAGCGGATGCGGGACTACACCCCGTTCATTGATGTCGAAAGCAAGCGAAACAGTTTGCTCGTTGAGTGCGGTCAACACTGGGCCGCAAGCTCCGCCACCATGGCAATGGACAGTACGCTGCGCTTCCTGCGGGTGACCGGTGTTGTTGATAACAATTTTATGGCTGATGTGGGTGCCGGGGTTTTACCGCCAAACGATTGCTTTGAGGTTACTGATGTCATCACGATTCAGTCCGAGAGCTTTCGTTTTTCCCAGGAGTTTCACGGTGGGGAGGTGCTGGCGGAAAAGGGAAGCGTGATTGCTCATGACGGTGGCCAGGCAGTTGTTACTCCGCACGATAATTGCCTGTTGATAATGCCGACCAGGCGAATCGCTCCCGGGCAAACCGCTGTGCGGCTGGCCCGCCGGGTCGACTGAAAAAATTTTTCACATCAACGCAGGCGTTTAGCCCCGCACGCATTACACCCCGCATTACAACCGTATGAGCTGCATACATGGAGTCCTGTGATAGTGCACGGATCCGGTCACGATAACGGCCAATTCTGTAAGACTTGATGGTGATTAATACGTCAGTATCAGGATCGTTCAAGCTTGAACATTCGCAGCTATACCAGCCTTGTGGCCGTGGGTTGCCGATGGCCAATTTCTTGTGCACAGCTTGTTAACTGTCGCGCTGGCAGCGGATCAGCGGCGGGTAACCGGCACACTGCTTCCTGATGGTTCCTTCCAATGCGCGTGTGAGCATTTATTGCGGGTCAAATTGTCCTAATGAAAAAGATTGGCTTGATCGGTGGGATTTTGTCCTTTGCCGCAATGCGATTGTTGTCGGCACCGTCCACGATGTCTGATGCGAGTTGGGCAGTTTGCGCATTAACGGTTCTAATGGCGATTTGGTGGTTAACCGAGGCAATGCCACTGGCCGCTACTGCTTTAGCGCCAGTAGTACTGGTACCGATGCTAGGCGTCCAGACGCTCGAAGCAGTTGTCCCGGCCTACGCGCACCCATTGGTTTTTCTTTTCCTGGGTGGTTTCCTAATAGCAAAAGCGCTGGAGCGTTGGGAACTGCATTCCCGTATGGCGGCGACCGTACTGCGATTGAGTCCACAGAGCCCGGCCGGATTGATCGGTGCGGTGATGGCCACCACTGCTTTTTTGAGTATGTGGATCAGTAATACGGCGACTGCTATGTTGATGATCCCAATTGTTCAGTCAATCGCGCAAACGAAGGCGCAATTTGGCGACGCTGACTACAAAGATACACAAACAAACAATCCGTTCCTGGCCGCGCTGATTCTCGCAGTTGCGTTCTCAGCCACCGTAGGTGGGATGGCCAGTTTGATCGGTACACCACCGAATGCGTTGTTAGCGGGCTATTTGCAGACTTCACACGGTTTGTCCATTGGCTTTGGCCACTGGATGTTATTAGGTGTGCCGATGGCAACGGCCTTGCTGGCAATCACTTGGTTGGTTCTCACCCGATTTGCGCTGACCGGGGGCGTCGATCGTTTCGCGACTACCGATTATTCGCTGATCCATTCATACCACTATCGAAAACCGCTTTCTACAGCCGCCAGATTAACAGCGCTTATTACCGCGACTACCGGTGCAGGCTTGATGCTTCGTCCATTGTTACAGTCGGTAATGCCGACAATCGTACTAAACGACGCGGCCATTGTGATGACCGGCGCGTTGATCTTGTTCGCGATGCCAGCCTTTTCGAACGATGATAATCGGCTGCTTGGTTGGGAGCAGGCGCGATCAATTCGTTGGGATGTTTTAATCTTGTTTGGAGGCGGCCTGGCTCTGGCCGCGGCTATCGAAGCCAGTGGTCTTGCGCAATTTATTGGTCATGCATTCACGCCATCTGATGCATTACCGGTGGCGGTGTTAATCATCGTAGCGATGGTAGTTGTGGTTTTCTTGGGCGAGCTGGCGAGCAACACCGCGATGGCCGCCATATTTTTGCCTATTGCCGGTGCCGCTGCATCGAGCCTTGGAATAGCACCAATCGAGCTAATACTGCCGATTGGCTTGGCCGCTTCGTTAGGTTTTATGCTGCCAGTAGCAACACCGCCAAATGCAATCGCTTTTGGCACAGGCTTGGTCAGCAGTCAGCAGATGATGCGGGTCGGCGCGATGCTGGATGTTGTGACAATTCCAGTTGTCTACGTCTTTGCGGTGACTATTGGGTCCTGGATCGTATCGCCCATCTAATGAAACCCAGCGCTCAACTGCGGTCGACAACTGTCGGCTGATTCGGTAAAAAAGTTCGCCGCTACCTGCGTCGAACTTGCTCTTGCTCAATATTGCAGTGGTGGTTTGCAGATACGGATAGTACTAAAACTTAGGCTTCGGGAGTTCGTCAAATTGCTTGCCTTCACAGGTCATTGATAAAGTGCCCAGCGAATTACCCTTAACGTTCTGAAGTTTAGCGGACAGCTTTCCCGAATTTCTGTTTATCGAAAGCCGCACCCAAGCAAGAGACTTTAGATTGGGATAGAAGCCTATGATCCAGCCGTGGTACCAGTTGTACCAGTATCTTGTGCGATGACCGGGCATTCTGTAGTTGACCGTATATGCCTGAAGTGATGTTTTGTACTTAACGGTTTCACCCACTGGCAAAACATTCGAGCTTTGAATAAGTGCGGTTTCATTGTTGTCACGCATCGCCAACGTGAGATCGGCAGGCTTGGACTTGCCGTCCGCAATTATCGCGCCTTGGCAGGCTAAGTACAATCCATAGTATTGAGCCTTAGCCCCGACCGGCACAACCAAAATGGCGGCTAGAGCAACGGTCTTTAAAAGCGCTAATAGTCGGGGATTGGCAATCATTTGTTCTTCCTAGTAACAATTCAGGCTATTTGCTAGCTGGCGTCTGTCCTCCCTGCACTCCGAGTCTGCCCCCACGGCCAAGGCCTCCCTTGACGGTTTGAGCCTTATATTGACGCAAGGACTTGACCATTTTGTTGTAAGAATCAACGAAAGCCGACATGATGGTTTTTCCTTCAGGTGTTTTCGAAAACGCGCCAGCGCCACCGCCGCCACGGCCGCCGAATAGTCCCCCTGCGATACTCAAATTTGTGCTCGATGCATACCCTTCAGAGGCCGAAATCTGGACAGCAGAACGATTGTCTAATAACAACAAGGTGGTGCTGGATTCATTTTTTCGAAAGCCACCAGCAATAGCTTTAAAAAGACCACCCCCGCGCCCAAATAAACCTCCACCGGCACCGGAGGTACCCTGGGCCGACACCGTAACTTCTGGAACCATTGTGTAGTCGGCAAACACTCGCTGGCCTTTTTGGACGCTGCTGCCCGCGCGCGTTTCATCACCACGGCCGCGTCGCATTTCGTCCTCTACTTGGCGCATGGCTCTGCCGCGTTCAACAATGACAAAGCAGTTAGATTGTTGAATCAGTACCCGGAGAGCCGGGACAGTCGAACCAAGGCTACCGTAGCGGCTACGATAATTTCTGTACCAACTTGCATTAGTGTCTTCGCTAATCCGAAGCGTACCCAAAGTATTGCTGCACTTTTCGAGCGACTCGGAGGCATCAGTTGCAGATGAGCCGCCGGCTGCGCCGGAAATTCCAGGGATCATCGAGATTGCTGGCAATGCGGCAAGACAGCCAGAAAGTAACGCCCCCGTAAGGACAACGAAGAGGATCTGCGCGCTTTTCTTTAGCGGTGAAATGGATGGCATATGATTTTTCTCCTGAGGGAAAAAGCCCCCCTATTGACTGCTCTGGCGGCGTCTGGCCAAACTACGACCCCGCCAGCTTCTTTGAGTAATGGTTGATATTAACGTATTAGATGATTGTATGCAGTCCGGTTTACCAGGATTGCACGTACCAACGCAGACGTGCGCTGGCCTCGATTATCTATAGTGTCTACTCGATCTGCGAAAACGAGTATTGACCCGCTGGGAAATTCGCTATCTGCATCTATGCTAAAAAATTCCGCGACTGAGCCGCCATTTAAATCAACGATATTCCCTAGGGTATATGAAACACCATGAAGTGCTTTCGCTGGCAAAAGCTCCGGACCCTCAAGGTTGGAAATGGCGAAAGAATAGTTTTCTCCAAGGTACGTTTTTCCCGTCTGCAAATGAAGAATTGTCGTGTCAGTCAATTGGAATTTGGCATGCATACCTGCCTTTTTGACAACCCGTACGCCAGTCGTATCAATTGCATCAAAAGGACCGTTCGTAATGTCGAACAGTTCGCTACCGTTTGGCCAGCTTACGTCAGTACCGCCCCCGTCCGTTCCACCGCCGTCCGTACCGCCACCATCAGTACCACC
>JBAUID010000103.1:0-30867 GCA_049680625.1 Burkholderiaceae bacterium
CGAGAGCTGGCGTGCTTGAATCTTTGCTCCAGGTGGGTAAGCGTGCACTGACCGGCGAGTCAATTTTCATGACCCATTTTTCGAATATTGGTTCGGGTAAGAAGCGCGTCGCTTTTGCCGCCCCGTACCCGGGAAAAATCATTTCCCTCGATATGGCCAGCCTCGGGGAAGAATTGATTTGCCAGAAAGATGCGTTTTTGTGTGCAGCATTTGGTACTTCGATCAATATTGCTTTTCAGCGCCGCCTGGGTGCTGGCTTCTTTGGCGGGGAGGGCTTCATTCTGCAACACCTGCGCGGCGATGGTAAGGCTTTCATTCATGTCGGTGGCACAGTAATCAAGCGTGAATTACGCGGTGAAACCCTGCGGGTGGACACGGGTTGTCTTGCCGCTTTCACGACGGGTATCCGATACGATATCGAACGATCGGGTAATTTGAAGTCGATGGTATTCGGCGGTGAAGGCATGTTCCTGGCCACCCTGCAGGGCACGGGCACCGTGTATCTTCAAAGCCTGCCGTTTTCCCGTCTCGCCAACCGGGTGATCCAGGCAGCAGGCGTTGGCGGTAGCAAAGGGGAAGGCTCGGTTATTGGCGGTCTGGGCAACTTATTTGGCGACCGATAAGCCTCAGTGGCCGTGGAGTTCCAGGTTTCGATGCGTCGGCGGGTAACAGATACCATCGTCGGCGCAACCCTGGTAGCTAATCTGCAGCCTGGGTGTCACGGCATCAGGCTTGGCGTTGAAGTCCGTAGCGCCCATAGTGCCTGTGACGATTGTGGTGTCTGATGCTGTGACTATCGCGGTTACCTCAAATTGTTTTCTTAGTACTTTCGATTTACCAAAAAACTGATCGGTTAATTCTTCTCCGATGGGTATTTCAATGGAGCCAATCGCGTGCTTATCGAGAGCAACGAGTTTGATTTTGTCCCGATACAAATAGTATCCGTCAGCGACAATGAAGTTGGCGGTTAGCTGGTTGTTACCGTCCAAAGTTGCCGTAACGCGAAACGCGTCATTTTCGTTTAGAAATTGTCTGCCTGTCGTTAGCAGTGCTGCGGGGGGCGGCGTGACAGATGCCGACAAACCAGGGGTGGTACTACGAAAATAAAAAATCGCGGGCACGACCGCCAATAGCAGAGCAAGCCCGCCGAGCAGGCCGGTCAGTGATCTGGGTTGTCGGTCTGATTCAACCGATTTCTTTTCGAACATATTCAATCAGGTTGGTCGTATGAACATGGAAGTCGTTAAAGATGACCTGCCCGTCTGGTGCAATCAGAATCAACCACGGCGTGCCACCAGTTCTGTATTTTCTCATTGTTAGCGGGCGGGAATGTTGACTCCCGTCGCCGGGGTCGTGCCCCATTACGATTGGCAGTTTGTACTTCAGCTGGAGCTTTCGAACGTCCTCGATCGTGTTGTGCCGATAACCTTCGAATACGGTTTGAATGCCGGCGATGGCTACCATTGGGTGGTCGGCAAATTCAGCGGCAAATTGTTGCAGTGTTGGAAATCCGCTGGAATGACAGCCAGGGCACCAGTCCTGAAAACACTTTAAGAAAACCCATTTGCCGCGGTTGGCCAGCACGGAAAATTCCGTCGGCTTGCCTTTGGGGTCGATCCAGTAGTCAAGCTTGAGCTCTGGCGCCATCTGCCCGGTGATGCCATAAGGGTTAGTACGGGTTGTCTGATTAGCGCGTGCTGTTGGCGCCGCTTGAGCCATTTTGTGAGTTTTAAGCCAATAAGCCGACCCTCTGATAGCAGCGGCAGACCATAACAAGTGACGGCGCTTCTTCCATATCGCCTGGGTCAATCCTGTGTGTTTGATGGCCAATTGCCGGCTCCTGATCGATTTTAAGGCGAATTGCGTAAGTTTCGCCTTGTCAGACCTGTGAACGACAAGGTCAGGAAAAGGTTCCGCGGGAACCTTTCGGCAGCACCGGCGTTAGCGCTTGCACTGGGGCATTCCCCCACTTCGAAAAATTGTACGGAATCATGTATCTGATTGAGTATCAAATTACCAGACAGGGCAGGGGCACTGTGCGAAGCGGGCGTTCGTGAATCATGCGCTGCCAGCCTGAGCTGGAGTTGGTACGTAAAAAATTTGTCGTTGACGCTGGTGCCGCTTTTGCCCAGTTACCTGCAGATACTCGACTGGTGATCAGTCTGGCGTTGGTCGACGGTCTGTCATATGAAGAAATAAGCGACATCATGTCCTGTCCCGTAGGGACGGTACGTTCGCGGCTTAATCGCGGTCGACAAAGGCTGCGCGAATTGCTGGCGAATTATTCAGACGATCCGACGACAAACGAGTCCAACGGGATTGGCTTTATGCAATACGGCAACCGTCCGATTCATTAAAGCGGCAAGTCGATAACAAGTAGTGGTTAATCAGGAATATTTATGCAGTGTGACCAAGCGCGTGAGTTGATCTGGCCTGATCATGATGGCGAATTGAATGACCAGCAGGCAAGCGATTTGCATGTTCATATGCAGTCGTGTACTGCATGCACGGCACAGTGGCACGAAACAGCGGGGCTGCGTATTCAGCTGGGCAGGGGGGTTGCCAGCGATGAGGAGGTGTCGGTGGAAGTCGAAACGCTCTGGAACAAAGTGCGCGGTGCATTCGACGAGTATGACGCAACCCAGGGGCAAACAATCCATGCGGCACCTGCGCAACTATCGGGGCGACGGTCTTTTCTGATCTCTGGTGCTGTTGCTGCGTCTGTCGTGGCAGGGGTGACTGGATATTCGCGATTTTTCGCGGAATCACCTGATGTCGTGACTGAGGCCGTTACAGATTTTCTGACTTTCCGTGCGGGTGGTATGACTTTGAACGTTATTGATAATAGCCCGGAGCCGCTTAAGCGTTGGCTGACTGAACGGGTCGATTTTGATATTGCAATCAGCGCCGCTCCGCCCGAGGGCTTTCGCCTGGTTGGTGGTCGCTTATGTTCGTTTCTAAACCGTCGCCTGGTATTTATTTATTACGAGAAAGCCGGTTCGGGTGTTTCTTTGTACCTGATGAACGATCGGGGCCTAAGCGTGCCTGATAGCAACCTTGTCAAGGTTGGTGAACGACAGGTGTCTGCATCAACAATTGATGGTGTCGCGGCGGCGACCTGGGCTGCGGATGGTCTTGTATTTGCGGCTGTTTCTGATTTACCTCAAAAAGAGCTGCTCGAGTTCTTGTCAATGATTTGAATGCTGGCCCCCAATAGGCATATGTTTTCCCGAGAGGCGACATGACAATGCTCTCTTTGCTCATCATTTTTGCGCTAACGGTGCTGGCCGTCTTTGTTGTTGCACTGAAGACGTTTCTTGTCATCACCCAGCGGTTTTCAGACTCACGAGTCATTCGACTTGTTAAGTGATTAAACAATGGGTGTTACGTCGGTCAAGCGTTGGGATAGGTCTGGAAGGTTCTGAGGTTGTTCGATTCTACTATGAGGAAATTAAGCGATGAAAAAACGAGTATTTCTCAACCAGGCGCTGCTGACCCCGGTAGTGGTGAAAGTGGTTGCAGGTTTAGCCGCCGCATCTCCATTGTCGGCATTGAGCCAGCGCGTGCTGCAACCCGGTAGAAACTATCGCAAGCTAGCCTCACCCCGGCGTACACACGCTGATGTTGGGAAAATTGAAGTGATCGAATTTTTTTGGGTTGGCTGCCCCCACTGCCGGGCAATCGACCCAACAATCTTGCAGTGGGAGAAGCAGATGCCCGCAGACGTAATTTTTAGGAAAGTTCATGTGAATTTTCGGGTGCCAACACATCAGAGGCTCTATTACACACTGGAAACGCTGAAGCTGGCCGATGCGATGACCCCGGCTGTGTTTGCCGAAATTCATGATCGTCGTAACCGGCTGCAGACCGATCAATTGGTTTTTGACTGGGCGGAGCGGCAGGGCATCGAACGGGCAAGTTTTATGGAGACTTACAAGTCGTTTGGGGTAAGTACCCGGATGAAGCGCGCATCCCAACAAGTTTCGGAATACGCGGTTGATGGTGTGCCTACCCTGGCAGTTAACGGTAAATACGTAACCTCACCTTCAATGGCCGGTTCTAATGCGTCAGCGATGCAAGTGGTTGACGCCTTGATTTCTCTAGAGCGGGAGAAAGCATAGGGGCTTAATTTGCGCCGGCTTGGTTTGGTTCGATACGCATTGAGTCTGGCGGGCCCGGGCCCAAGCGGCTACACTGTCGAGCGCCCAGCCACCCAGGCTGAGGCATCACGCGTTTTCAGCGAGACAGTACCGTGCCTGACAGTAAACCCGCCCGCAACGTTGTCCTTACCCGTCAACCCGTCGCTTTGTACAAAGTACTGAAGTTTGAGGGGTTGGTTGGTAGTGGTGGCGCAGCCAAGTTGCTCATCGCTGACGGCCAGGTGCTTGTTAACGGTCAGCCTGAGTTGCGCAAGAGCCGGAAAATTGTTGTGGGTGACACTATTGATTTGGGCGGCGAAGTGCTGCACATGACGGAGTAATTCCGTCCACGAGCTTGTGAACCGATGTGCTGCGCGTAAATTAGATTTGCTCGGCCGACACTTAACGACGACATTTAGCCCAGACCGCTTCCGGAACCATAAAGCAGCCGTTGGTTTCAAAAGCTTATGACCGGCTGCTTTGTCGCCCTTAGCGAGCATTTGATGCTGCTGCCCGAACTAATGGCAGTTGAAGCTTTTTCGCACGACCAAAAATCAAAGGGGCACGTAGCCCTCTACGAGTATGTAGAACTGATCAACACAGTATTTGTCTTGGTAATCAGGGGCAACGCAAGGCGGGCTACTCTGCAGAAGCCTGAGTGAGCGGTTCTCTTGCGAGGTGATCACTTCTTCGTGACCTAACCCACCCTGACGGCTGAACATCAACGTCCGCTCATTCCGGTGAAATGCGTTCGTAGGTCACGACGGTGGATCGTTCAGCTCAACCCCAAAGCGATCGAAACTCAAGTGCAGCGATATCGTGCATCGCGACCGGCGGCCCCTCAAGCAATCCGGCTCGCCGAGCGAACTCGTTCATTCCTTCAACGAGCGCTGGGTATACCGCGGCATCGTAGAACGGCAAATCGCGAGTGATGAGTCGCTCGATAAGGCTGGCCTCACGGGCCGGGAACAACGTCTGCGCTACCGTGTTCGCCAGCGACGGATCTGCCTTTAACGCGTGGTGGGTGGTAACGATCGCACGTACCGCGGCGCCAGCGACCTCTGAGTGGTCACGGATGAACGCATCCGTGGTCATCAATGCCGGCTGGGTGAAGTGAAACGCCGCGGGTGGCCCATCACCACGGCGCACATCGAGCACACATTTTGCGGCACCTGATGAAAGGGCAACTTCGGCCGCCATCCCGTTCGCCCAAAAACCATCGATCTCCCCGCGCTGCAAAGCGTCGGCCGCGGCCACCCCAAAGGAACTACCGGGCGGGATACCGCCAGGGGGCAAACCAATACTAATACCGCACTGCTCGGGCTCCACGCCTGCGAGTTCAAGCAACTGGCGTAACCCGGTTTCTACCCCTGGCGCGGCCGCCAAGCTTAAACCCGCAAGACCTTGGGTCTCGCCCTTCTTAATTGGGAGGTCGGCACGCACGACCAGGAACCAGTACATACCCTGGCTCAATGAACACAAAATCTTTGTGCCTTGCCAGCGCGGGAATGCCCATAACGGCCCGTGCGCTGATGTGGCAACCATCTCCACCGTTCCGTCGCGTAGAGCCTCAAAGCACGCGGGTACGGGAAAGATATGCTCAATGCGTACATCGAGCCCTTGGTCTTCGAAGTGTCCCAGATGCACCGCGGCCAATGCCGGGAAGTAAGAATTTGAAACCAAGTCGGGGATAGCCAATCGAATTTGCATCAGTGGACTCTCAGCATGTTGATTTCATTTAGGAATGTTATTAATTTCATTTAAGAATGCCAGCAACCAAGAGACGGGGCGGCCAGATGACGCCATTTTTCAGGTCGTTCCGACGAGACCTTCACACGCCATTGCATAAGCAATCTACACCAATAAGCGTTCAGTGTTGACGTCTGGTACAAATCGGTCGGCCTGAGCCAAATGAAATCTTTAACAACAAGGCGCACCGCCGGCACACACACTTGTTCACGCCTGGCGAACTAACATTCGCTGCCATGCAGCATCGAAACCCACGCATACGAACTGGCTCTAAAGAATCGACCGCTGACATTCTTGGCTGACATTACTGAAGTTCCTAAATGGAATCGACAGTGAGCTTGCCGAGTACACCAGCTGCGTAGCCGGCAATGATCGATTTTCCGAACCCGAATCCTGGCATATCGCAGGCGATCAACTCCACGGCGTCAGTAAAACCGATAATCTGACATTCGAGTGACCGGAAACGCTCTCGGTTCGCTACCTGAAAATTTCATAGCCACGCGTCTGCAGGAATCGCGATTCGGCTGGCATGTAGAAATCCATTTTCCCCGGGCCGTTGTACTTGCTCGATGGGTCGGTCAACCACAGGCGCAGCAGATGGCGGCGGCGCTCAGCGTTGTGGTCGAGGTATGCCTTGCGTGAGTGCAGCAGCGTGAAATTGTTGACGAGTTGGATGTCGCCGATGCGGAACTCCATGGGAAGCGCCAACCCCGGTCGCGACATCACCTCATCAAAGAAATCAAGCGCTTCGCTTTCTTGAGCGGAGTGCACCAGCCCCTGGTCCAGCGATGAGTCAATTGACACTCGCGAATAGCAATTGTGAAACACGCCGTCAATGAAGCTGAACACGGGCGTCGGTGATTCCATCACCGGTGCCTGCCCCGGCTCCGCCTGGTTGCGCCGGCTGTGGCGATAGCCGCGCATGAGTTCGGGCAGCAAATCGGGCCTTTCCTCGGCGATAATATTGTAGATGGTTGCAGCGCTGAGCAGCATACTCTCGCCACCGACTTTCGCTGTTTCCATGCACATCAATGCGACAACATTTGTGCCGTCATTGTGATAGTCGAGAAAGTCATTGCTGTGATAACCACGTCCTTGCGAGCTAAGCGGTTTCGACTTGTCTGTTACGTCGACAACATATTCGCCTTCACGGTTTTGTCGCGAGATTTGGCCGAAGTAGCTACCGATCAGGCAGAACGCCGCGCGTGAAACTTCGAGCCCCCATTCCTGCACCGGCATCCCAGCCAGCATGGTGAAGCCGTAGCCGTTCTCAACGTCGTCGTAGGCAGATTTAAGGAGTGTCGCTGTCGCGTCGAGCGGTGCTGCGCGCAATGCAATTTCATGCGGCGACTTGTTAGTGGCGAGCAGGTCTTTTGCGGCCACCTCCAACTCGGCGAGCATTTCCCGTGTCAGCGGTCGTCGGTACGATTCCGGGTCAGGGAAGTCGGCCGCCGTCCATACAGATTTTTCTTCCAACCGGTCGGGTCGGGTTTCGAGATTTGCTACATCAGGCATGGGCTACTCGGTCTATTTTCTAGCGCAGAACGCTTAAGTCGACACGGCTGGCTCGGAGAAATCTTGTAATTCCGGTAGGCCCACAATAGTCAGGATCCATCAATTGGTACTAATAAATATGGATCTGCCCAGGTTCCGTTGTCAACAGTCAGATCAGAAAGGGGGGGGTTGTCAGCCAGTGATTATACGCGCTGTCGGTTCAGCGCTGCATGCTAAAACCCGCGCTGTTAATCGAACGCTTTTTGCAGCGCGCGTTCAACTAGTTCTAACCGGTCTTGCCCGTAAAACATGTCACCGTCGACAAAATAAGTTGGTGAACCGAAGATGTTCCGCTCAATAGCCTCATCGGTGTTGTCGCGGTAGATTTTCAGAATCTTGGCCTGGGCCGCCTCCTGGAGTAATTCGTGCCCGTTCATGCCAACCGAGTGTGCAATTTGTACCAGTGCGTCTGGGTCTGCAAGATCAGCATCGTCTTTCCAGTGGGCTGTCAGCATGGCATGGGTGAGGTCGCCGACATCTTGGTGGCGCTGCTGGGCGGCAATAACCAGGGTGCTGGACAGGGTCAGATCATGATCGTGCCAGGTGGGTCGGGCTCCCATTACCGGTGCGCGTCTGTACTGGGACCAGCGCTCGATTTCGCGACCAAAAAAGTAGTTGCGCCTGGCCTCGGTGAGTGAACCGGTGGTGTCGTGCCCGCTGGCTTTCAGTGCACGTCGCAAGTCGAAGGGCACGTAACGTACAGTGTCTGTCGAAACGGACACTATTCGCTGGAACAAGGACGAGCCAAGGTAGGCAAATGCGGAATGTGTGGAATAGAAGTATTCGATACGCGCAGTCACGGGCTTAATGGGTTTAATGGGTTTCATGGGCTAATTGGTCTTATTGCGAACCGAATCAGTTTGACGGATATTCGAGGTTTGATTGCAGCAAGGGTTCGATCCGCCGCAGATTGGACCCGTTGGCACTGACATTGAACAAGCCCCATTTTCCGTTTGAGGCGCCGTCCAGTCGGTGCAGGTAAATTGACAAGCCGTCCAGAGCCCAGGCCGGCTTACTGTTGATGAAACCGTCATTCACGACGGCGCGCGGGTTTGACCCATCGGCATTCATTGCCAGCACTGACCATGCGCCTACGCCGCCCCAGGCGGTTGGAGAGATCAATTGCAGCCAGGCGATGGTGCTGCCGTCAGGAGAGAAATAGGCGTCATAGTCGGCCAGGTTGTTATTGGTCAGCCGCGTCATGGCGTCGCTGTTGATTGTGCCGCCGCCTGAGGGCATAAGATAAATTTCGAGATCTTCTTTTACCGTCGGGTCGCCGCATGGGCCGGTGATTGTGCAACGGTTGAAAATGATCTGCGCGCCGTCAGGCGAAAAAGCCGGGTCACAATTGAACGTGCCATCATTTGTTTTTTGAACAGGGTTAGCGCCCTGGGCATCAGTAACAAAAATGTGGACTGTGCTGTTGGCTGTACCACACATAACCAGTTGTTGTCCGTCCGGTGACCATTCCGCATGGCCCTGGATTGTCCAGCCATACTGCCCCTGGGAAATAATTTCTCTCGCTCCGGAGCCGTCAGCATTCATCAACCACAAAGCGGATAGCGCGTAGTTGCTACCAGCGCCTGCCGGGGTTCGGTAAAACAGGATCTGGCTTCGGTCTGGAGAAATGCGGGGCCACCAGCTGTCATAACCCGTGTCATTGGTCAGCGCGGTGGCCTGCGCACTGTTTTTGCCAATCGTATAAATCTCAAAGTTGCCACTTTGTTGGCCGTTGAACACCAACTGATCTGGCGGCACGGTTAAGTTACCGCCCGGTGGGTTTGGCAGTACGCCTTCGCTGCCGCAGGCTGATAGCAATCCGGTCAGGAGCATGACCCGGGACAGTATTACCAAACGGACAAAAAATATTTTGTGCACGGTAGCGAGATCGGGTGGGTGATTAAGTGATTAATGATACTGGTCGGCATCGGTTGATTACAGGGAACAAATGGTTGATCGGTTGTTTTCAGTGTCGGTGCGGATGGCCGATTCGGTCAAGCGGGTGGCGTCGGTGGTTGAGCTCACTAAAAAAGATGCCAAAGCTGTGCATTTTGTACTTGAGTTTTGAAGAATCACACCGCAATATGCGCGGGTCAGTATGACGCGTGGAAGAGACCAGCAAGTGGGTATTCAGTTAGAACCTGCAAATGGCTGGCGCCGAAGGAGCAACACCCCGGGCAAACTCTCAGGCAAACGGACCACGCAACAACGGCAGTGCTTAACCCAATTGGGTTGACGAATTCTGCCAACTGACTATCTGGAGAGCGGTTGGTTCGATAATGTGCCCAACCCACCGAAGGAGAAAACCTATCATTTCGGTGGGCTAAGCTCTCAGGTTCCAAGACAGATGGGGAATAACAGCATTGGCGTTGTTTGCGCCTGTGTATTGGTATTCGTCTTCTGTTTGTGGAGCACACTCTTGAAACATTTTGCCGTTATTGGCGCCGGAATAACCGGCGTAACTACCGCTTACTCCCTGCTTAATCGTGGTTATCAGGTAACCGTATTTGACCGCCACCGCTATGCGGCCATGCAAACATCGTTTGCCAATGGTGGCCAATTGTCTGCTTCCAACGCTGAAGTCTGGAATCAGTTGTCAACCATCATCAAGGGTATCCGCTGGATGTTTAAGCGCGATGCACCGCTACTGGTGAACCCGAGCCCCAGCTGGCACAAGCTCAGCTGGATGGCAGAGTTTGTCAGCAATATCAATCGCTACGAACAGAACACCATCGAAACGACCCGTCTGGCAATTGCCGCGCGCGAACACTTGTTTAACTGGGCCCGACGCGAGAACATTGACTTTGATCATGAAACCCGCGGCATCCTGCATATTTATGCGAGCCAAAAAGGTTTCGACCATGCCGCACGGGTAAACGGCTTGCTGGCCCGGGGCGGGCTGGAACGCCGCAGTGTTACGCCGGATGAAATGCGTGCGATTGAACCGGCGTTGCGCGGCAACTTCTATGGTGGCTTCTTCACACCAAGCGATTCAACCGGTGACATTCATAAGTTCACCCGGGGCCTGGCTACGGCCTGCGTTAAGCGTGGGGTGCGTTTTGTGCACGAAGCTCATGTTGAACAGTTAAGCCACCAGTCGGAAGCGATTCTGGTGGGCTGGAACAGTGTGATCGAGTGTGATGCGAATAAGCGAATGAACACAGAGAAGTTCGACGGCGTGGTGGTATGCGCCGGTATCGAAAGTCGGCGCCTGGCCGCCCAGCTTGGTGATCGGGTTAATGTTTACCCCGTGAAGGGCTATTCCATAACAGTCGACCTGGATGACGTCGCAAGCCGTGAGGCAGCGCCATGGGTCAGCCTGCTGGATGATGATGCCAAAATTGTGACCAGCCGCCTTGGGGAAAACCGGCTACGGGTTGCCGGGACTGCAGAGTTCAACGGCGTGAATTACGATATCAGAAACGATCGGATTGAACCCCTGGTGGCCTGGTGTCGACGCCTGTTTCCGGCAATGGGCACGGACCGGGTTGTGTCGTGGGCCGGCTTGCGCCCGATGTTGCCGGATATGTTGCCGCGGGTTGGTGCTGGTAAGCGGCCCGGTGTTTTTTATAACACCGGGCATGGTCACCTCGGGTGGACGTTATCAGCAATGACGGCCGAGATGGTCGCTGAGGTTGTTGATTCAAAGTTGAATGCTGAACGACCCCGCCACGGTGTTGCCGGCTTATCCGGGGTGCCTGCCTAAGTTAGATGGCGTCTAGTGGAAAGACGGGTCGCCGGACCCGTCTGAAGTCCAGGGTTGAGTAGTCGGAGGTGCATACCCCAACCCCGGCACATTCAATCGTGTGTCTGGCCAGTTCACCCAGGCCGGCGCGCCAGTGAACCCGACTTTTGAGCATGATAAAACGCTTTTTCAGGGGGTCGATCCCCACCGAATAAAAGCACTCGAGGTCGTTGGGCTCTTGTTGGCGGGAAATGACCACAATCTCAACATCACCGGTATCCAGCACGGCAGTTGGCCCCATGTTCATCATCACCCCTTTGGACATTGGCCCGCGATTCTTGAACTGTCCGTTGGTGATCTGCTTAACCGTGCCGGTGACAGCACAAGGCCGTCCGGTTTGCTGAATCGATGGCATATTGGTTTTGCCACCCAATGACAGCGTGACATTGGCACCGATGCCGGCTTCACTCATCTGGGTTACGGCGGCGGGATCGTAAATCGCAAATGCGGCGACGTTTTGCAGCCCGGCCTCGAGTATCTTAGTTAACACGGCCGTGGTGTCCATGGTGCCACCGGACGCCGCGTTGTCGTAATGGTCGAGTAACACGATCGGCCCGTCGCCAAGGGCCTGAGCGCGCTGCAGAGACTGCTCAAGCGGCTCTACTTCGTAGACAAAGTCACGACGGTGTGACCATGCCGCATCCAGTAATTCGTCACGCCACAGAGCCGCCTGCGAGACATTGTTATCGGTTACAACAACGGATGACAAACCGGCGTTGACGATATCGGCATGGGGAAAGCCAACAAAGAGCGAAGCGGCCAATGCGCCCTGGCTCTCCATTTCAATCGCCCGGGCCTGCAATGATTTGTTCGGTTCGTCCAGGCTGGACTGTCGCATGACGTGCGGCAGCATCGGTTGATTGCCCCACACCATGGTCGGTCGGGTTCTGCCTTCAAGCATCGAAAAAACAGGGCGCCCCGCGCGTAAACCGGTTTCATAAACGTCGACATGCGGGTAAGTCTGGTAGCCGGCAATCACAGTCGATTGTTCGACCAGGGCCGGGTACAAATTGGTGTGCATATCGAGGGCAACGCCAATCGGTACATCGCGGTTTATTTTGCGCAAGCGGGTCAGCAATTCACCTTCACCGTCATCGAGGGATTCGGTCACCATGGCGCCATGCAGATCGAGCAGGACCGCATCACAACCGGCGGCAACCGAATCACAGATTCGCCCGCAGATGTATTCGAAGGCAGCGTCGTGAACGGGGCCGCTTGGCCAGGCATTGGCGGCAATAGGGACGTCAATTGTCGCCCCCGCTTTTTCGGCCAACTCGATAAACGCACCGATGGCGGAGCCTGTGCCACGAAAAGCGGTAATTGCCTGCTCGCCTTCGTCTGGCAGCGGGTTACTGCCGGCGAAGCGTTCGATGGGGGTTGGTACTGGCGAGAACGTGTTGGTCTCGTGTTTCATCTGCGCGATGACTATTTTCATCTCTCTTGGCCTCTGGGTCACAGATTGACTGTTTATCACGAGGCCACGACGGACACAACTACGGGCCCGGCCGCGCAAAGAAGAGTAAGCGGCGGCCAACCTGAGGGCCGCCGCTTAGTGCCTTAGCGGTTCAGTCGGCAGCAAAACAATACAGAAGTCCGGCGCCACCGGTGCTGACCAGGTTCTCCTGGCTGCAGCCGCGTGAACCATGGGTTGAGTTCCAGGAGGTATTCCCGCCGCCATGTCGATCGTGGTGTCCAACCTGGGCACTGCCTTTACCAGCCTCGGAACTGGTCCAGTTACTGCAAGTGTGATCCCCTTCTTCCCATGGAAAATACGCAGTGCCGTCTGCTTTTGAGCCGGTCAGAATATCGTGCTCATTGGGTTTGTCACCACGCCCCTTGATGCGGTTTCCGGTTTCGTCCAGAGCGGTGCGTTTCACGATATTCGGGTTGATATGCAAATGGTCCAGGTCACTGGCGATCAGTTCGCCGTTCGCGTTGTACCAGGGGCCATTGCCGATACGGTCGCGTGCCGAGAGGCCGCGGGCTTTGCCATCGGGTGATTGAGTGCTCAGGTAGGCACGCCATGTTTTTTTTGTGGCGCCAGCAGCAGTGGCCAGTTTGTCGCAATGTGCGTCTGCACCTTCCAGGCCGCCGAGATTGCCACCTTGCCCGATGCTTTTACTGGTGACAAAGAAACTCATTGGATGATCAGCAGCCATCGGACTGCCCAGGGTCAGCGCAAGACTCATTGTGACAGCTGCTTTAGTTGTAATGCAGTGAAGTGATGGCATAAAAAACTCTCCGGAAGTTTTGGATATGAAAAGTGCAATGGTTCGTAGAGGAAAAAATTGGTACCCGTCTAATTGACTCTACGAGGGCTTGAATTAGCCGTCAATTTGCAATTTTTGCACCGGGGATGTTCGAATGTCGTTGAATCCTCTTGGTCTTCACAGTTGTACCGGGTTGTTGCCTTGTGTCGTCGCCATCTTCCCTATTGGGTAATTGGGTTAAAAGACCCACCAAGCACCCACCAAAGATCCGCCAAAAACCCACCAGAGGCCAGAGCCTGCTGCGATAGGCAGCAAACCGGACCTACCCACAACTATTTGGAAAAAAGAAAAGCCCGCATTTAGGCGGGCTCGAATGCCCGAGCGGGCAGTTGGAGGAACAATACTGAGTGGTTGTGCTGACCGGGAAGGTTCACTTTATTGGAAAAAATTAGTCAATCAGGTTTCTGCGACCGGGCTGGCGCCGGCCCGGGCCAGCGCTGCTTTTACTGCCAGCTCGGGTGAGGTGAGCACCGGCACGGAAAGATCTGCCAGTTCTCGGGCGGCGACCGCCATTGATGCCTGGGCGAGGATGACACAACCAAGGTTTGGAATTAATGCCGTCTCTACCCGGACAAGGTAGGCAATTTCACGGGCGAATTCGGCAGATTTGTTTTGTTCGAACAATGGCCATGCCGCAGCGCAGGAAACCACTTCATAGTCTGGCGTCCGGTCTTGCTCAAGGTAGGCGGTTTCCAGCAGATTAATACTCGCGTCAACGGTACTGTCCAGGCACATGGCGAGTAGCGCGGTGCCTTCAATCGTTGCCGCTTTGTCCATCATTGGTTTATCAACCCGGATGACGTTGTCCAGGTTAACGGATTGAGCAATCGGGCCAAGGGTTGAACAAGTACAAATAACGATTGACGATTCTTTTGCGGCGGCTCGAAGGAAAACGGACACCTGGTCGATGAGCTCATCGGTTAAACCGTCAGCACGCGCGATCGCCAGCCAGTCGTCACGGACAACGTGTTCAACGATGAAGTTGGCTTTTTCTTTCAGCAACAATTTGTCGAAGCTTGCCTCGTGGATCTTGGCGGTGTGCAGAAATGTAATTTTAGGTTTGGACACTGCGGCGGCACATTAGGTGGTTGGATGCATGACATCGTAGCTTTGATCAGGTTAGCGCAGGGAAAAACCCGGATTTTTTTCCAATGCCCGTACCTGCCCAATAGTGCCGGTTAGTGCTAAGGTTATTCGGGTAAGCCGCTTGGCCTTTTCTTATTTTGGATGGTGAATATGCAATCGGATCAACCAGTTAAGCCTTCACTGCCCCGTGTCAGTGCGGCAGGTTTTGGGAACGTCGAAGCGGACATGGTCCGCTATCGGCTTGAAGGCACCGAGCGCGCCCTTGCCCTGGGCAACCGGGGGCCGGTCCGGTTCGTCGATGGAAAAATTGACCCGGCTATTCTTGATGCCTACTGGGAGCACGGGTTTTATATTTTCCAAGGTGTCATCGGTGCCGCTGAGCGAGCCGATCTGGAGCGTGATATTGCCAATTTGCTCGATCGGGCGCCAATCACCAAAGGCGCAGAGGTTGATAAATTTGGCCGCCCGGCACTTGGTGTTAACTGTGTTGGCCGTAGCGTGACCATGGTAAAGCCACTGTCTGATCTGTACGGCGGTACATCAAAGAACAATGGTCGTCACCCGGTAGCCATGTCCGAGCCTGGTGTGCCGGACAAAGCGCCGGCATATGTGATGCAGTTGTTACTGGGGCCATTGCAACACTCAGAGGCCCACCTGCGTTTGTACGGTCATCCCGACATGCTGGCTGTGGCCGAAGCGGTTAACGGGGCAGATTTTGTGCCGTTCAATGAAGCGATCTGGGTCAAACTGCCCCGCCTTGGTGGTTCAGTTTCCTGGCATCAGGACGGTTGGACCCATTGGGATAGTCCGGATCTTGACCCAGGAACACACGGCTTCAATTTCATGGCCCAGCTTTACGGATGTGATGCTGCCAATGGGCTGTGGGTTGTGCCAGGGACTCATCGAAATGGCAAAGCCGACATCCGGACGATGGCTAAAGCAGCGGGCTCCGATAGGTTGCCCGATGCGGTGCCGTTGATTTGTGACCCTGGAGATATCGCCATTTGCAACCGGCAGATGGTTCACGGCTCGTTTGCAAATACCAGCCCCAACATCCGGGTAACACTGAACTTTGGGTTTCACCGGCGCAAATCGGTACTGAACGTTCGCAGTGGCGGGGTGCATAACCCGGTGTCGCTTTATGATGCCGGTTACATTCAGCGGCGTTCGCGCCTGATCGCTTACGGCATCAACGCCCGGCGGGAACGCTTCCCCGACGAAAAGCCGTATACGTACGAACCTTTAGCGCAGGCTATGGACCAGTATCCATGGTCTTTGGATGAAAAGCCCGATCTGCATGACTACAATCTTGAAGATCTCGGAATTTGACGCAAGTTCACCGGGTTGATCGGGTCACTCGATGTTGCAAAGTTCAGGCTCGAATCGCCCAGGCAGCTAACCCCGATGGCTGGATTTGTTTTGAGTCATTGCTCGCCTCATGTTGTCGGCACAGCTGGAGTAGCTGAGTATTCGCTGAATATTTGTTTAACCCCGCATCGTTTGTAATTGGTGGGGCTCGGTTGCTTTGGTTGCTTTGGGGCTGGCCCGGCCGACGGCAACAGACAACACTGCCGACCAGCCAATGTCTGGCGCCTACCATTTGTCGGTAGTCCAGACAGTACCGGGATGACGGCAACGCCGCTGTGCGTTACGGTTCCCTTTATATGAATACCAGCAGTTTCTTCTCGGGCTCGGTAGCCCTCCTTCTGGCCGTATTTTTCGGCTTTCTAGTTGCCTGGATTTGGCGTGGCAAGCGATTGGCATTCCTGGAAAGCCAGGCGGCCCGGCTGCGCCGTGACCGGCGGGCGCTTGCCCATCGTCTGAGCCAGACCAGTGTTCGCCTGGACTCCGCCAACTTCAATCGCGGCGAAAGTGATCAGGCGCTCTCTGAAATGCGCACCGCACATGAAAGTCTGGAAGCGGAGCATGCCCGGCTTGTGGCAAGTTATGCCAACCTCAAACAAGGGATTGTTGGTCTTGCGGATGATGATGACGACTGGTTTGAAGGGCTTGAGCATGACAGCGGGCCTGATGAAAGATCAACACCAGGTACAACCGACGAAAAAGCGGCAGCCTGGGGTTCCCGCGATGGCCAGACCGACCGGGACGCCGGGGCCGACCGGGTCGCCGGGGCCGACCGGGTCGCCGGGGCCGACCGGGATGCAACGTTGCGTGAATTAGAAGCCTTCGAGGACCAACTGACCAGAACCAGTGAGGCGTTAACTCGCGAAATAGAACTGAATCTGAATCCTGGCGAGCGGACCGGCGCTGTTGCTGGCGCACTTGAACATCCGCGATCCGAGGGGGTTGCCGATGACCCCGCCAACCGGGTTGCCGATGACCCCGCCAACCGGGTTGCCGATGACCCCGCCAACCGGGTTGCCGATGACTCCGCCAACTGGGGGGGTAAAAGCGTCGTGGGGGACGCGCCAGACGCACTGCATGAGCAAGTCGTCAGTCAACAGGCCGAAATCGCCCGTCTAAAAGAACAAATTGCACCTTTGCTGGGTTTACCGCTGGCTGTGTCAGCCCGGGAGGCCGAACGAGACCGGCTGGCGGGCCGTCTGCAGGCTCGCGAGCAGGAACTGGTTCGGCTTAATGAATCCGTTGAACGATTGCGTGCCAGTGAGCAACAACTGAGCACGGAACTTAACCGGCTCCGTGAAGATTCAGAAAGAACGGACGAAGGTAATAACGGGCAGCGGAAAAGGAAGAAAAAAAAGAAACACCGAGTTGACGACTCTGACCGGCTTGGATTGTCAGAACTGCGATCAGCGCCGGCTGGTGAAAACGATGTGATGCCAGGTCACTCGGTTGCAACCGATAGTGCGGAATCCGGACCGGTGAACGGCGGCGACTCGGTGTTACCCGAAGACGGCCAGGTCAGTGCGCCACGGCAGTTCCACAGTTCGCCCGGCCAGGTGGACAACCTTAAAGAGATCAAAGGGATCGGGCCGGTACTGGAACGCCGTCTGAACCAGTTGGGCGTTTTTCAGTTTCGCCAGATTGCTGCATGGACACAGGAAGACATTGAGTTCTTCGATGACCATCTCGCAGACTTTCGCGGCCGGATCCGCCGCGACAACTGGGTACAAAGCGCGAGCCAGGCGCTTACCCGCAAGTACGGCTAGTTTGCAGGTAAGGCCGTCGTTTGTTACAGGTGCTGGCGAAAAAACTCCACTGTCCGGGTGCGGGCCTGGGCTGAAGCGTCAGGGTTGAAAGATCCTCTTGCATCGCAGTTGAATCCATGGCCGGCCGGATAGAAAAACGACTGCGCGGTTGGATTGTCACCAGCTATTTTTCTGGCGTCTTCAAGCGATGGGTGGGTGTCTTGTTCACCGAAGTGAAGCATTAGCGGTATGGCTGGCTTTTCATTCTGGTAGGCGGCAATCCCGCCACCGTAGTAAGAAACGGCGCAACTGAGCCCGGCGGTTCGCGCTGCGGCCAGCCAGGCAATGGTTCCGCCCCAGCAATATCCAACCAAACCAACTTTCCCGGCTTCGGCACCGGCGGCAACGCAGGCATCAATATCGCGCAATGCCGTGTCCATCTCTATTTCGCCAATAATTGCCCGGCCTGCGGCAATGTCGGTGTCTTCGTAGCCCGCTTCGTAGTCTCTTTGCGCCCGATCAAAAAGGGCTGGAGCCAGGACAAGAAAGCCGTCCGCGGCAAATCCATCGGCTACCGAGCGAATATGGGGGTTCACACCAAATATTTCCGGTGCTATAACCACGGCCCCAACTGCTTTGCCTGATGGCTCGGCCCGATAGGTCTTAAATCGATGGCCATCTGCCGCTTTTAGTTCTGTAGTTTCACCCATGATCTACCCTGTTGAATTGATGGTGTGGTGCCGCCAATCATACCGGGCCGATGCTCGCACGACTGGATTTATAATGTTGATGAAAATTTCCCCGGCCCTGCCTGACCGGTCCCGCAATGCGGTCTGACCGGGGCTTGTCGACGCCGGGGAATGCGGTCAATGTACCGGGTATCGGGGCCGCGGGCGGCCCGTCGGTTGCGGTCCCGGGCTCTGGCCCATCCTCTGGTCCGGCCGTCGCTTACGCGCCGTCAGGCGGTATGGCGGGCGGAGTTGCCATGCTGTTATTGACAATGCTGATCTGGGGAACGCAGTTTCCGATTGCAAAGTCGGCGTTCGAGCATCTCGACTCTTTTCATACCGCCGCGTTTCGCTATGGGGTTGGTGTTTGTGGCCTGTTGCTGATGCTCTTGATTCGGGAAGGCTGGACAGTCCTGCGCTTTGACCGCCAGGGGCGTGATGCGGCTTTAATCGGGTTGATCGGTATGTTCGGGTCACCCGCGTTGGTGTTTACCGGCCTGATGTTTTCAAGGCCGGAAATTGCGGCCATTCTGGTTGCTGTTCAACCCGCCCTGACTGCCTTGGTGACCTGGCTGGTTCGTGGCCGGCGTCCCGCACCTTTTTCGCTGTTGTGTATCGTTGTGGCATTCATTGGTGTGGTCACGGCGGTAACTCGCTGGGACCCGACATTGTTAACCGCATCACCCACTGAGTTGAGTGGCAATATCTTAATTTTTGCCGGGTGCCTGTGTTGGGTTTTTTATACCGTTGCGAGCGAAGATTTCCGCAGTTGGTCGGTATTGAGGCTGACGACCCTGACCATGTTGTCCGGCACCCTGGGCCATTTTGCCCTTGTTATCGTGTTGACCGTTACCGGTGCGGTTGTGTCGCCTGGTTTAGCCGACTGGATGGCCGCCCGAAACGAATTGTTGTTCCTTGCAATCGCGGGAGTGCTGGTGGCTATGGTGTGCTGGAACTCGGGCACTCAGCGTATCGGCCCGCTCAATGCGATGTTGTTCACCAACCTGATTCCCGTCATCACTTTTGGCGTGCGATTCATGCAGGGCTACCGATTCCATTGGCTTGAACTCGTGGGTGCTGCTCTGGTTATCATTGCACTGATTGCTAATAACATCGCCATGCGCCGAACCGCGAACCGAAGCGCACGGCTGGCCACGTCAGGTTTTGTTAACCAGGGGGCTGCTGACAAAGTTAAGTCGGCGCAAGCCGACGGGCCTGGCCCTAGGAGCAAAGAATTTGTTTTGCCAATCACCGACACCCGGATCCGGACCGCTACATGACTGCCACTGTTCAAAATGATACTTTTCTGCGCGCGCTGCGCCGCGAGCCAACCGAGTACACGCCGCTGTGGCTCATGCGTCAGGCGGGTCGTTACCTGCCCGAATATAAGGCGACTCGCAGGCGGGCCGGTAGTTTTTTAAACCTGGCCAAAACACCGGAGCTCGCCTGTGAGGTCACCTTGCAACCACTGGAACGCTACGATCTGGATGCGGCAATTTTGTTCTCCGACATTCTGACCGTGCCGGATGCGATGGGCCTGGAACTGGAAATGGTCGAGGGTGAAGGCCCTCGATTTAACAAGCCATTGCGCGAAGAGCGCGACATCCTGAATTTGCCGGTGCCGGACCCCAATGATTCGCTGCGTTATGTCATGGATGCGGTTCGCACTATTCGCAGTGCGCTGGGTGGCCGGGTGCCGCTGATAGGTTTTTCGGGTAGTCCCTGGACCCTGGCTTGTTACATGATTGAAGGCCAGGGCAGCAAAGATTACCAGCGGATCAAGACAATGATGTACCAAAGGCCTGATCTGCTGATGCATATCCTGGACGTAACGACTGAAGCCGTTGTCCTTTATCTGCAGGCCCAGATTGAAGCCGGGGTGCAAGCTGTCATGGTGTTCGATACCTGGGGTGGAGTGCTGGCTGATGGCGCCTATCAGCGTTTTTCGCTTGAGCCAATGCGCAAGGTTATTGGTGGCCTCGAACCGACAGTGGGCGCTGAAGGCCAGTCGGCGCCGGTGCCATCGATTGTTTTCACCAAAGGTGGTGGTCAGTGGCTTGAACAGATCGCCGATATCGGCGCGGATGCGGTCGGGCTGGACTGGACTGTCAACATCGGGCAGGCGCGGGCCAGGGTCGGTGACCGGGTCGCTTTACAAGGTAACCTTGACCCAATGGCATTGATGGCTGACCCGGCGCAGATTCAAGCCGAGGCAATCAAGGTGTTGCAAAGTTATGGCGAACCCGGCGTCGGGCACGGGCACGTGTTTAACCTTGGTCACGGAATTTCACAGTTCACTCCGCCGCAGAGTGTGACTGCCCTGGTTGAGGCGGTACACGGATTCAGCCGTGAGCAGCGGAAAAGCCTCTGAAAGGATTGCACCCGAACGGTGCGAATCCCATAATATGATAATTAGGTGAGTATCAGGCGCTGATTAAGAGCACTGAAAGAGATGCGCGCAAACGGGGCGCCGATTTGACAATACTCTTGTGAATTGATCTCTTTTGGTGGCGGGTCGGGGATGGTTGTGCACAGCTATTGGGCTAATCCTGTGATTGAAAAGAGATTCGACGATGTGCAATGGACATCTATAGTCACTTGATTATATTGAAGAAAATTAGTGTTCAAAAAATCGGCAAACCACTTTAGCGGTTGCTATTGCTGCCTTTCCACAACTTTATTCACAAGCTTATCCACAGGTTCTGTTGACGACTCGAAAAAGCGCTTTATGACCGTATTGTTAAGGCCCGAACCTAAAGTGATTTCTCTATTACGTTTTGATGACGCGCGCCGCCCGGATCGAGTGCCGTGGGTCATTGGTGCCGCTGCATGACGATCACAAAATCGGGCTCGGACGGCTTCGCCCGCGTATTGCTCGATGTCCCGATCGCCGCAGCTTTTGATTATCAGGTGCCTGCTGATATGGCTGACCGGGTTCAGCCTGGCAGTTGGGTTGTGGTTCCCTGGGGCAAGAGCCGACGGGTAGGAATTGTCAGCTCCCTGGCTGATGTGCCGGAGATTGCCGCTGACCGGGTTCGGCCCCTGGAGCGGACTATTGACGATGCACCGGTAATGCCAGCGGACTGGTTTGGCTTGGGTCGTTTTGCTACCGGTTACTACCATCGACAACCCGGTGAGATCTTGTTGCCGGTGATCCCAAAGCTGCTGCGCACGGTGCCGCGAGAAATCTCGGCTTCGTCCACAGGTCGGCGGCAGTCCACAGCATTTGAGCGGGCGCGGAAAAACTTTCGACCCGAGGGTGAGCCTTCTGGGGTCAAATCGCTGCCGCCGCTCAACACAGAGCAACAGGAGGCCTTGAATTCACTGGTAGGTGATGCTGGCTTCCAGGTTAGTTTGTTGCACGGTGTGACCGGCAGCGGCAAGACCGAAGTCTATTTGCAGTGGCTGGCGACGCGCCTGGCCGCTGACCCGAAAAACCAGGTGTTGTTGCTGGTCCCCGAGATTGCCTTGACCCCACAATTGGCTGCGCGGGTGAGTGAGCGGCTGGCCGGAGCGGTTGCGGTTTTACATAGCGGCATGTCAGAGGGGGAGCGGGCAGCACACTGGCTTGCGGCTGTCGAAGGCCGGGCCAGAATAATAGTTGGTACCCGGTTGTCGGTTCTGGTGCCGTTGTCTCACCTGGCCGGCATAGTGGTTGATGAAGAACACGACCCTTCGTTCAAACAGCAGGAAGCGCCCCATTATTCAGCCCGAGACCTGGCCATCTTGCGCGCCCGCGAATGTGGGGTTCCTGTTGTGCTCGGGTCGGCAACGCCGTCTCTCGAAACCTGGCATGCCGCACATTCCGGTCGATACAGGTATCTTTCAATGCCGAGTCGGGCAGGTGGTGCGCCGCTGCCAACCATACATATTGAAAGCCTGCGCGGCATCAGCCAGGCAGGGCAGGATGCAAATAGCGCGCTGCCAGAAGGTTTGTGTCAGGCCGCTATGGACGCGCTGACTGCCTGCCTTGCCGCCGGCGATCAAACCCTTGTCTTTATCAATCGCCGCGGTTACGCCCCGGTATTGAATTGCACGAACTGTGGCTGGCTTTCTGAATGTACGAACTGCTCCGCCTACCGGGTAATGCATCGCTCCGGTGGTCATTCAAACTACCACTTGATTTGCCACCACTGTGCGGCTGAAAGCCCGGTGCCCAAACGATGCCCAAAATGTGGCGACTTGAACCTGCGTCCGCTGGGCAGAGGGACCCAGAGAATTGAAGAGATTCTTGCCGAGGCTTTTCCCGCTGCCCGAGTGGTACGACTGGACCGGGATGTCGCAAAGCGACGGGGGGCTGCAGACGCGGTCATTGACTCCATCCACCGGCGGGAGGTCGACATCATTGTTGGCACCCAGATGCTCGCCAAAGGGCACGACTTTGAACGACTGAACCTCGTGCTTGTGCTGGATGCGGACGGCGGCTTGTTTGCATCGGACTTTCGCGCGCCCGAGCGGTTGTTTGCAACCCTGACCCAGGTTGCGGGGCGCGCTGGCCGACACCAGAAAACCCAGGGCGCCAAAGTCATTGTTCAGACGCGTTTCGAAGAGCACGCCATTTTTGAGTCGCTAAAAAACCATGACTACACAACGTTTGCCAACCATCAGTTGATCGAGCGGCGCGACGCGGGCCTGCCGCCATTCAGTTTCCAGGGATTGCTGCGCATTGAGGCCAGGGGCCTGGATCAGGCGATTCAATTCGGCCGTGAGGCACGGCTTGAAGCCCTGGCGTTGCAGACAGCCGCTCACCCGGAGCTGGCCAAGGTGTCGGTGTACGATCCTGTGCCGATGCCTCTGGCCCGCCTGGCGGGCAGGGCAAGAGCTCAGTTGTTGATCGAGTCCACATCGCGCAGTGAGCTGCATCGGCTTATTGACATCTGGCAAACCGCCCTGGCGAGTCGGGCAGGGCCGGTTCGCTGGCAAATTGAGATTGATCCTGCCCAGATTTAGCGTTCGGCAGTTGCGGAGCGATTTTTATTCGCTGATTTCCCGAATTCACCCCTCACTAAATAGCAAAGCACAAATCGGATTGGAAATCCAGTCGGTGTTTGCGTTAGTCTTGCGTCCCTTCTTCCTTCTGCGGCAGTCATCGCCTCAATTGTTTTGTCCTAATGTCTGATCAGGAATCTGCACTGCATCGCGAATTGATCCCGCGCCCGCGGACAACCGCGGGTGGGCTCAATGCCGCCCAGGCCGAGGCGGTGCGGTATCTTGATGGGCCTTGCCTTGTCATTGCCGGAGCCGGTAGTGGCAAAACGCGTGTCATTACGCAGAAAATTGTTCATCTGGCCAACTCGGGCATGAGTCCGGGCGCAATCGCAGCAATCACGTTTACGAATAAAGCGGCCCAAGAAATGGCGGCTCGTTTGAAGCCGATGTTGCGCGGCGTTGTAAAAGGTGAAGCGACCCCACTGGTGTGTACCTTCCACTCGCTCGGGGTGCGCATGATTCGCTCTGACGGACAGGCTCTTGGGTTGAAACAGAATTTTTCGATCCTGGACACCGACGATGCGACCGGCATCTTGCAGCAATCGCTGGGGACAACAGATCGAAAGCAGGCCCGCATGGCACTGAGCCAGGTGTCATTGTGGAAAAACGCGATGATCGACCCGGACACCGCGGCAGCTACGGCAGAAAACGAACAAGTCCATCAGATTGCACGGGCTTATCGTGATTATGCGGCCACCCTGAAGGCTTACCAGGCAGTGGATTTCGACGATCTGATTAGTCTGCCGGTAAAGCTGTTGCAAGAACATGAAAGCGTTTGCCGCGCCTGGCGCGAACGTTTGCGCTATTTATTGGTTGACGAATACCAGGACACCAACGCGTCGCAGTACGAGCTGCTCAAGTTAATCGCCGGGCCACGCGCTGCAATAACTGCCGTCGGAGATGATGACCAGTCTATCTACGGATGGCGCGGTGCCACTCTTGCCAATCTGCAGCGCCTTGGTGAGGACTATCCGCAATTGAAAGTCATTACCCTGCAGCAAAACTACCGTTCAACACAAACTATTCTGACCGCAGCTAATTCGCTCATTGCCGCAAATCCGAAGCTGCATGAAAAGCGGCTATTTAGCGAGCTGGGCAATGGTGATCCCGTACGCGTAGTGGCTTGTGACAGCGACGAGAGTGAAGCTGAATCGGTAGTCATGCGAATTCAGGCAATGCGTTTCGAGCGTCAGGCGAAGTTCTCAGATTTTGCGGTACTGTATCGAGGCAATCACCAGGCCCGAATATTCGAGAAGGCCCTTAGAAGCCAAAACATACCGTATGAATTGTCCGGTGGTCAGAGTTTTTTCGAGCGCGCGGAAATTCGCGATTTAATGGCTTATCTGCGTCTGCTGGTTAACGAAGATGATGATCCTGCTTTGATTCGGGCAATGACAACGCCTAGGCGCGGTATCGGCAATGCCACTCTCACCAGTCTGGGAACCTACGCCGGCGAGCGAAATATTTCGATGTTCGCGGCAGTGTTTGAAACTGGATTTGAAGGTCGGGTCGGGGCAAGGCAGTTAGAAGCGGTCCGAGAATTTGGCGAGTTTATCAATCGTATTCAATGGCGGGCCCAACGAGAACCCGCGGCACAAGTGCTGGATGACCTGGTCAAGGCGATTGATTACCACTCCTACCTTGTAGCTAGCCACGACGATAAGGTTGCTGCAGTGCGTTGGCAAAACGTTTCGGACTTTCTTGACTGGTTGCGTCGCCGCGCCGAGAAAGACGATGCTGGAAAAGAGCCGACTCTGATACAGTTGGTTCAACAGGTTGCCCTGATTTCGCAGCTGGATGGCAATGAAAAAACAACCGAGGCGGTGCGTCTAAGTACGATTCACGCGGCCAAAGGGTTGGAATATCCCCATGTTTTTGTGGTTGGGTGCGAAGAAGGTTTACTACCGCATCGTGACCGCAATGCAAAATCCGAAGACGAACCCGCCGTGCCCGCCAGCACTGACGGTGCGCAAGAGTCAGCGACGGATGACGGCACCCGCATTGAAGAAGAGCGACGCCTTATGTACGTTGCAGTCACCCGGGCACAGCGTACCCTGCATTTGACCTGGTGTAAGGTGCGTAAACGCGCCCGATTACTGGTTACCCCCAAACCGTCGCGATTTCTGCGGGAAATGCAACTTGATGCCAGGCCGGCAACCTCTGTGACCGTGACTGGTCAGGCTGCACGGGGCAAGCTGGGCGCTTTACGGTCATTGCTCAATAAACCGGCTGCATAAGCCTGTCTTCCGGTGTACAGTTGCGCCGTTAATCCGCTGGTCATGCCTACAGTCAATTGAATAGAAAAAATACGCAGTCTGAAATCTTGGCAACTCTACGTCCATCTGCAACCCATTTAGAGCAGGATGGGTTTTCGGTTTACGAGGTCTTCAAACGCGCTGAGTGGGCGAGCCTGAGGTCGAGTACGCCAATGACTTTGTCAGAAGCCGACCTGGCCGCAGCGCGCGGTGTTAACGAGCAATTGTCACTAATTGACGTGGAACAAATCTATCTTCCACTGTCCCGTTTGCTTAATTTGCATTTTCGTTCCGCTCGCAGTCTTGGTGGCGTGCGTGATGAATTTCTTGGCCGGCTTGTTGGCTCCCGCCCCTATGTTGTTGCGGTTGCCGGTTCTGTTGCCGTCGGAAAAAGCACCTTCGCCAGGGTTCTGCAGGCATTGCTATCGCGTTGGCCTGACCATCCGAAAGTTGAGCTGATTACTACTGATGGCTTTCTGTATCCGAACGCAATTTTGGAAGATCGTGGATTGATGGGGCGCAAAGGCTTCCCTGAAAGCTACGACCGCCGACGCATGATCGAATTTCTAGCCAAGCTCAAAGCGGGTGACAAATCTGTTGAGGCTCCGGTGTATTCGCACGAGGCTTACGATATTCTTCCCGGCGAGTCCAAAATCATCAGCATGCCGGATATCCTGGTGTTTGAAGGATTGAACGTTCTGCAGACGGCGCCAGATACGGCCAAGACACGGTCCGCCCCTAGTGTGGTGGTATCTGACTTTTTCGATTTTTCGATTTACGTCGATGCCAACGATAAACATGTCGAAAAGTGGTATGTGGATCGATTTCTAAAACTACAGAAAACCGTTTTTAAAGATACCGCGTCTTACTTTCACCACTACAAAGATCTGACCACAGAGCAGGCGATTAAAACGGCCAGGGAAATCTGGAGCGACATTAACCTGACCAATCTGCACGAGAATATTTTGCCAAGTCGTTCGCGCGCAAATCTTGTGGTTCGTAAACGAGCTGACCATTCAGTTGATGAGGTCTGGCTACGCCAGATCTGAAGTCAGGTGGCAGTCAATCTGTCGGCCGTCATATGCGTCAGGTAAGGCGGCCTTGCTGGGTGCGCCAGCCTAATTCAACTGTGTGGCTTTGGCAGCGACTTTAGCGCTGCTGGCCGATATGATTGCTTTTGCCCATTGCTCACTCAAGTCAAAGGCCACCGAGGCGCCCGAGCCATTATCCACCGGGGCGATAATCATCAACAAAATCACCCGATCATTGACGTAAACAAATGATTCGGTGCGCATCATGGTCTGCGACGTATAGCCACCATGATCGTTTGGCTCAGCCACCGCATACGCGTAGGCATAGCCAACCCGTTCGCTTGTGTAATCGAAAACCCCCAGGGGTATGGGCTGTGAGCCACCTGACTTGTTCGATTCGCCGGCGGTACGTGCTTCGCGCGACCGGCGACGAAACTGGTCTTCCGACTCTTTGACATCCGCTCGAAAGGTATCAAACTCACTTCTACTGATGGTACGACCTTCAAATTCGCGGGGAACGGTAACAAAAGCGGTACCAAATTTGCCGTCCATTTCAACATCCCGATAGCAAGCAGCTAGTGTTGCGAACAGCCCGATCCGAATCTGAACGGCACCAAAATCGGCTTCATCACACTGTTGTGAAGCATTGTTTGGCGCTCCGATAATTACCCCTGCGTCGATCGCCGCAGCGCTCGCCGATGCTGCCGCGGCCACGTTTGTTGTATGTAGTGCCAGCAGCCCCAGGCAAACCAGAAAAGCAGTCCGAATCATCATTTTTTGTGAACCCGCGCCGACATGTAATAAGAGGTCAACATGCTGCCGCTAAAGTGGAGTCGACGAACGGTACTTTTTCGCAGTCACCCGCCATTCGACCTCGACAATCCTCCGGTTAGGAGTTCAGTTCCGGTGAATGCGGTAGTTCATCACTAAAGTGACGGATTGTTCAGGTCAAAATATACAAAAACGTGTAGACGGCCTCGTCCCCCCCCCCTATTTCCGTAGCCCAATTGCCATCCATTTCTAAAGCCCCAGTGAAACACACTCAGCGACCCCTCGTCACTCTCGTTATTCCGGGCTATAACGAGGCGGGCGTGCTCAAGGCGAACATGGGCGTGATATTCGATTACCTCGATACGCTGAGGAATCAATACGAGTTCGAAGTATTGATAATAAACGATGGCAGTCGAGATGACACCGGCGCAATTGCAGAGTCATTAAAGAGTGCCCGACCCGAAATCCAGGTGATACATCATCCAACAAATTTTGGACTTGGCCAGGCGTTTAAGACCGCGTTTGCAGTATCCAGCGGTGACTACGTGATTACTATGGATGCCGACCTGAGTTATGCGCCGGAAACCATTGGTGACTTGTTGGCTGCGTTGCGAAAAAACGGTACAAAGCTGGCACTGGCGTCTGCTTACATGAAGGGTGGCAAAGTCACTAATGTGCCCTGGCTTCGTAAAGTACTGAGTCGATGGGGCAACAAGATGTTCGCCGCCCTGATTGGTAATAAGTATTCGACCTTTACCTGCATGGTTCGCGGCTATGACGGCCCTTTCATCCGTTCGCTTGAGCCCAAATCGACCGGCATGGGAATCATGCCTGAGGTCATCTATAAAACTCTAATGCTAGACGGCCGTATTGTCGAAGTGCCTGCGCATCTTGACTGGACGGCGCAAATTCAAGCGGCACCGGTTCGTTCTTCCAGTATGCGATTGGTTTCCCATATCGTATCGACATTCGTGTCGGGGTTTGTATTTCGCCCCTTCGTTATGTTGTTGGTGCCAGGTCTGCTGGTGATGCTTTTCTCGGCTTACGTTAATTTTTGGTTGTTTGTTGAGTTAATTGGCGCCATTGGTCGATCTGGCGGCCAACTGGATGTTGCTGCCCGGATATTGTTCGATGAACATCCCGCGACAATGTTGATTGGCTTGCTTACTTTGTTGTTGGCGATCCAAATGGTCAGCCTGGGTGCATTGTCTTTGCAGTCAAAAAAGTATTTTGAAGACACCTACTTTCAACTGGTTAAGTTGCGCCGGCAAATTGGTTCGACATCTGCGCCGATGGCGCCAAGTCAGCCAGCAAATCCATCGGTGCCAACTGGCAGGCAATCGCCGTCAGCGGACGAATTGGTCGAGTCGAACTGATGAGCGAATCTTCGCGAGACAAGGGTGTTAACGACGGTAAACGGGTTGCAATAGTCGGCGGCGGTCTGCTTGGTATGAGCATGGCCCTGCGCCTGGCCCAGGCTGGTGCAAAAGTGACCCTGTTCGAAGCCTCTGGCTCCCCGGGTGGTCTAGCCGGTGAGGCGAGCTTCGGGTCGTACAAGTGGGATCGCTACTACCATGTTGTGTTGCTGTCAGATCTGCGTACCCGGGGGCTACTGGAAGAGCTGGGCATGGCAGATCGCTTACGTTGGGGAATTTCCCGCACCGGTTTTTTCACAGATGGCCAGTTGTATTCGATGTCCAATACGGTCGAGTTTTTGAAATTTCCACCCCTAAGCCTGATCGATAAGCTTCGTCTGGGTGGCACTATTTTTCTCGGATCCAAAATCCGGCGGGCTGATCGGCTCGAAAAAATACTGGCAGTCGATTGGCTTCGGAGGTATTCCGGTAAAAACGTCCTGGAACGAATTTGGTTGCCGCTCCTCAAAAGCAAGCTTGGCAACAATTACTCCATCGCCAGTGCGGCGTTTATCTGGGCAATTATCGCGCGCATGTATGCTGCGCGCCGCTCCGGTCTGAAGCAGGAGATGTTTGGTTACATCAGTGGCGGTTATGGTCCGGTTCTGCGGGAGCTCGAAAACAAGCTGTGTCAACTTGGGGTCGACATTCGAACGAACAGTGCCGTTCGCGATATTGTCGGTGACAGCAAAGGGGCCAGTGTCTGGATAGGTGAACAGGCGCCCGAAGCGTTCAGCCGGGTTGTTATGACTACCCCACCGCATGTCTCGGCCCGGCTTTGCAGTGGTCTGAAGCCGGTCGAATCCGAGCGTTTGTTAAAGATTCCGTATCAGGGTGTGATCTGCGCCGCGGTTTTACTTAAAAAACCGTTATCCAGCTACTACGTGACCAACATCACCGACCGATGGGTGCCGTTTACCGGTGTCATCGAGATGACAGCCCTTGTAGATCGGTCTGAGTTTGGAGGGCATTCGCTGGTGTATCTGCCGCTGTATTTGCCGCAGGAAGATCCCGCCTGGGATGAGTCTGACGAATCGATCAAAGAACGATTCCTGGATGCACTGGTAAAAATGTATCCCGAATTTTCAGCGAATGAAGTCCTGGATTTCTCGCTCTCGCGTGCCAGGCAGGTGCTGGCAATATCAACCCTGAATTACTCCTCGACGCTGATGCCACCTGTTCGCCAGTCTGTGCCGAACGTCTGCTTTATTAATTCAGCTCAAATTGCGCATGGCACCCTGAATGTCAACGAAACCCTCGGGCTTGTTGATGAGCATCTGGCTGACCTTACTTCCACACTAGGGCTAGGCATGCCGGTGCGCGCCAGTTATGCAACCCAAGATACCTCCATGCCGGAGTTATCGACGTACGGAAAGGAGATTCCTGTTTGAGCACCGCCGGACCTGACAAACGCCCGATTGCCAGTTTTTCGCTGGATGTCGATAACCTGTGGTCGTACATGAAAATCCATGGCGACGACGGTTGGGAATCGCGCCCGTCGTATCTGGACACTTTTATTCCATACTCACTCGAAGTGCTGAAACGGGCAGACGCCCGTATTACCTATTTCATTGTTGGCCTGGATGCAGCGCGCGAAGAGAACCACGCTGCGTTACGCTCTATTGTTGAAGCTGGCCATGAGGTGGGGAACCATTCATACGAACATGAACCGTGGTTGCACGAATATAGTGTTCAGCAATTGCGAGATGAGCTGGGCACCGCCCACGATGCAATTACAAGCGCCACCGGACAAGCGCCTACGGGTTTTCGCGGTCCAGGATTCAGCTGGTCAGAAGATACCTTGAAAGTTCTTCACGAACTGGGTTATGCGTACGACGCATCAACACTGCCAACCTATTTAGGGCCTATTGCACGGGCTTACTATTTCTGGACGGCAAAACTGACTCCGGAAGAAAGGGCGAAGCGAAAAGGCTTGTTTGGCAAGTTCGCCGATGGCCTTCGCCCCGTAAAACCCTATATTTGGAATCTCGGCGATGACAAGCGTCTTCTTGAGATTCCGGTAAC
>JBAUID010000104.1:0-1678 GCA_049680625.1 Burkholderiaceae bacterium
CATTGGGCCCGGTCGCGCATTTGAATCTGTCGGGTGTGTATGTCATGTTGGCATGACAAACTGACAGTTGTCATGACGCAGGTTACGTGACTGTGGGGATCGCCGCTGTGGACCATGACAAGAATGATTACGCCGATGGCCGTTTTTCACCGCAGGGGGCGGACCTCGCCTCAGTTGCGTGCGTCATTTGTGAGCCTCAAAAGCCGACCCGCGGCTATTGGCACGAAAAATGCAACTGTATTCAGATGGCAGAATTCGGCGGTAAGCATCATGAATCGTCAGGCTTGTCGCCAGAGAAAGTAATTAAAAGCAGAAAACAAACGCGGTAAACAACCAAGGAGACTAATAATGAGGATTAACCGACGCGGTTTCATCAGCGCCACCGGCGGCGCAGCACTGGCGTTTTCGGTGCCCAATGTCATCGGTAAGGCCAAACCTACCGTCGTCGTCATTGGCGGCGGAGCCGGCGGGGCCACGGCGGCACGCTACGTAGCCAAAGACAGCAAAGGGGCAATCAACGTTGTCCTGATTGAACCGACCCGTACGTATTACACCTGCTTCTTTTCCAACCTGTATCTTGGTGGTTTCCAGAAGATGGACGACCTTGGGCACGATTACGGCAAGCTTGCTGCTGCCGGTGTCAACGTAGTACATGACTGGGCCACTGGTGTTGATCGCGATAAGAAAGTTGTTGCCACAGCGGGTGGCCATAACATCGCCTACGACAAGCTGATCATTGCACCGGGCATTGATTTCGTCGACGATGCGGTGAAGGGTTGGGATGTCACGGCGCAGAACAAAATGCCTCATGCCTACAAAGGTGGGTCTCAAACGGAATTGCTTCGCTCTCAGATCATGAATATGCGCGAAGGTGGTACTTTTGTGATGGTCGCGCCGCCAAACCCGTATCGTTGTCCACCCGGGCCGTACGAGCGGGTGTCCATGATTGCCCATCAGTTCAAGAAGACGAATCCGAAAGCAAAGATAATTATTCTTGATCCGAAGCCAAAATTCTCGAAGCAGGCTTTGTTCCAGGAAGGCTGGTCGAATCACTATAAAGGCATGATCGAGTGGCTCAACAACGACATCACCGGTGGCGTCAAGATGGTTAACCCCGACACCATGGAAGTGGTTACTGACGGCGAAACCTTTAAGGCTGATGTCTGCAATGTCATTCCTGCAATGAAGGCTGGGCGAATTGCACAAATTGCCGGGGTCACCAACGATAAAGGCTGGGCACCGGTTAACGGTACCAATATGCAGTCGACAATGGATGAGAACGTTTACGTCCTTGGTGATGCCGCGCAGCAAGGCGCAATGCCCAAGTCGGGATTCTCGGCTAATTCGCAGGCCAAGGTTTGTGCCAATGCGGTTCGGGGCGTGTTAACCGGATCCAAGGTATTCCCTGCCAAATACGCCAATACCTGCTGGTCACTGATTGATACCAACAATGGTGTGAAAGTTGGCGCGGCTTATGAAGGTACAGCTGAGGAGATTAAATCAGTGAGCACTTTCATTTCCAAGACAGGCGAGTCTGCCGAGTTGCGCAAGAAAACTTATGAAGAAAGCCTGGGCTGGTATGCAGGTATCACCAAAGACATGTTTGGATGAAGCCTATTGTTTGATGCAGGGGCGTCAATCAACGAAACAGCGGGCGCAACCCAAGGGTTTGCGCCCG
>JBAUID010000105.1:0-21848 GCA_049680625.1 Burkholderiaceae bacterium
GCATTTGACGGCAGACCTTTACGGCTGCAAATGTCTACCCGAACTGCTAACTGACTCCCAATCCCTGATCGATCTGTGCCACAAATTAGTTGGCAATTCAGGGCTGACTATAGTCGACGATAAATTCCACACTTTTCCCGATTACGACGGCGCCCCCGGGGGAATAACCGGCGCCGTTTTGCTTGCTGAGTCTCACCTTGCCCTGCACACGTGGCCAGAGCGGATGGGTGTCACGCTGGATGTCTACGTTTGCAATTTCACAACCGACAATTCGATGAAGGCCGAGCGACTGCTCGATGAACTGATTATCGCCTTCGCGCCAGACTCACAAAATACCAATCGAATTCTGCGCGGCTCAGCAGATCCGGAAAACAAAGCTGACGAATTGTTGCTGGAATGGCTTAACCCGTATTCAGCCTACGGGTACCGTGCGCTGAAACGACTGGAAACCACACGTACGCCCTACCAGACACTTGAAGTGTTTGACACGCCGCAGTTTGGAAAGCTGTTCCGCCTTGACGGTTGCTACATGACCTCTGAACGCGATGAATTCTTTTACCATGAGCCCATTATTCATACTGCTGCAATCCCACACCCGAATCCACGAACCGCACTGGTGGTTGGCGGCGGGGATGGCGGGTCAAGCGAAGAACTGCTTAAGTACGACAGTATCGAACGTGTCGTAATGGTTGAGTTAGATCCGGAAGTTGTCCGGGTTGCCAAGACTTATCTTGGTGAGGTCCACCGCGGTGCGTTTGATGATCCTCGCCTCGAAGTGATTATCGGTGACGGCTGGAAATTTGTTGAACAGACAAAAGAAAAATTCGACCTGATTGTTCTCGATCTAACCGATCCGGACACGCCGGCGCACGCACTGTATTCGCAAGAGTTTTTTGCCTTGCTCAAGCGGGTAATGAAAGATAAAGCTTCTTTGACCTTACATATTGGCACCCCAATCTTTAAGCCAGAGGTTGTTAGCCGACACGTCACCTCGTTGCGTGCAGTATTCAGGCACGTACGACCGATGGGCGTTTATATCCCGCTATACGGTACTTATTGGGGTCTGGCATGTGCTTCAGACAGCCTCGATCCATTGGATATCTCTGCCACCGAAATTGATGCCCGAATTGTCGAACGACAGATAGATAACCTGCAGTTTTACAATGGGGCAATGCATCACGCCGTGTTTGCCCTGCCTAATTACTACAAGAAACTGGTCGGTGAGGCCTGATTCCGGTGGGGAATGGCATCAATGACGCCACGCCTGTATATCCCCGCGCAGCAAATAGGCGCAGCCAGTGATCGCCTGGATCTGGATTCCCGGCTTAGTCATTATCTTTGCCAGGTTCTGCGCCTCAGAGAAGGTGACGCCATCGAAGTTTTTGATGGCATAGGAAACCGATTCTCGTCTTTTGTCATCGTGGCCGATAAACGCCGTGCAAGCATTCAACAACCTAAACCGACAACGTCTGCTGGGGACCATCGAATTAAAATCACCCTGATGCAGGGAATCGCCCGAGGCGATCGCATGGACTGGGTTATCGAGAAAGCCACTGAACTGGGGGTTCACCGGATAATTCCGCTACTGTCTGATCGAAGCACTGTGCGACTCGACTCGCAACGCGCGGTGAAGCGACAACAACATTGGCAGCGGATCTGCGAAGCGGCATGTATGCAATGTGGGCTCGACACGCTGCCCGATATCCAAATGCCGGTGACACTTGAACAAGCGGTGCACGCAAATCAATCGACGTGGGGCAAAGAATCAAGCATGAACCATTTGCTGCACTTGAGTCTGGATGGCCCGCATTTGCTCAGCCCCTGGGCACATTCAACCCTGGCCCCTGTGAATAGCCCAGTTAAAAAAGGTAACCAGGCGCCTGAAGTGGCTCTGGCTGTTGGACCAGAAAGTGGGTTCTCCGAAGCTGAAGAAAAGACACTCGTACAAGCCGGCGCAATTGGCGTCGGGCTGGGGCCACGCGTGCTGCGCACGGAAACCGCCGGGGTTGTCGCGATCAGCCTGATCCAGGCCGTTGCCGGTGACCTTGGCTCGGGCAGTTGAAAGCGTCAGCCAAAAGGTTCAGCTGACGCCACCCTCGCCAGCGGCCAGCACTACGCGGCCGCTGCAGCTTTGTTTACCGAGTAAAAGACCCGAAACGCCACTTGGTTGTCATCAAAGAAATCGGCGGCGTCCCGAAACACATCAAGCACCCGGTTGCGTTCTACGGCATCAAATTCTGCTGTTTGCGGTAGCCCCTCCAGGACAATGACAAATCCCGGTTTATCAGCCCTACGATCAGGTTCCATATCGGTGACACAGTCATACAACGCGTCGAGATTCTCCCCGAAGTAGTCACCAAAGTGAAAACTGCTCGCTATCTGTTTCAGGATGCTGAGCTTGTCAGTACAGGCGGCACACGACACATATAGAAAGGTCTGTTGAAAATTAGCAGCTGACTCCCGGAGTTCACTCAATTTGTAGGCACTAAGCGGCAGAACTGCCTGCGGCGGCAAGTTCGATAAGACACTCATGGTTGGGCCCCTTGAATCCGCTGAAACGTTTTGTAGTGATCCTGGGTGTAGTACATCACGTCAGGCCTGGTGCGCGCCGTACCACCGGCAACGACCCGGCGTGCGCCCCTGGACCGCTCCCCAGGAGTCACCACAGTGTACTCGCGGTAGTAACCACGCTTTTTGTCCGGCAAGCGGCGTTCGCGATTTTGAAAAACCGTACCGTCTTTGTCATAGCGAAATGGCCCGCCCTGATATATCTGACGAATGACCGCCTTACCCTCGGCTGGCAGCGCGGCGAAGGCGATTGCTTTGCTGTTGATTTGAACCGGTGGATTCTGACCGCTGCTGCCAGTATTTTGCTGCCCGCCGCGATCAAACTGACCAGTACCAAAAATCGCCGCCAGGACGGCAGCGACAATTATAGAAATCAGTCGTTTTTTGTTCATCCTCGCAATCCTATGCGAAACGCGAAGAATTGACGAGGCTACAAGTTGGTTTACGGCACAGGCCGCAACAATTGGCACAACCCGATCGTCCCCGCCACAGGCAATGTCCGTCCGAGACGCATCACCACAAGACGCTCGATGGGCTAATAGCCAAATAGTACCGGTTACCTCAGGCTAACGACGGTTTACTTTTGCTTAAGCTGGTTGCGATTCAGCCGCGGTTGCTGGCGCCCCGGCTTCCTCGACCGCGGAACCCACGGCCTCGATGGCCCGATCGATAGTGGCTTCAGCATTGTTTCGAACCAGTCTTCCGGCTTCCAGCATTGCAATCATGTCATCTCGAGAGACTGAACGGGCAAAATCGGGAAAGCGCGACAAGGCAAACAACTTTCGTGCCGGGCTGATCCAGGCTAGTTTGACCACAATGGGTTGCTCGCCGTCTTCCAACAGCTTCAGCTGCTGCCCCTTGGTCAGCTTGTCAACAACCGAGGCACTGGCAGTAGATTCCTGTGGCGACAACTCCTCGGGCAGTTCAACAAATTTTGCGAACTCAACCCGACCATCCCGACGCAACCGGACATTGGACGGTTTGTCATCATTGTTGAGTTCGCCCTTACCGTGGCGAGCCTTGGCAGTCTGAATTGACCGGGTATGCCATTTCATTAACTCATCAAAAAACCGGTCGTGCTGACCTTTTATCGTTGACAGGCGCCCGAGCCCATCGTTCAGGCCCTTGATCATCTTCGGCAAAACCAGGGCCATACGGTTTATTTCCGTAGCCCGGGTCACCACAACCGACCAAATGAGTTGTTCGGCAATCTCCAGGTAAACGGCGGTTGTCTCTTCACCTTCTTTTACACGCGCATCAACCATGACTTCTGTCCACCAGTCCTGAATAAATTCGCGAACAAATGCCGGGGTGGCCTCGTCAAGCCGGCTCAGTAATTCTCGCCGGACGTTTTCACCTGCGAGCGATGTAATTTCCACTTGCTGGGCCGCGGTAGTCAGGTCAGCAAGTTCACTGGCTCGCCGTGTCACCTCACTGTCCTCGAGCCGGCTCAGGCGCTCAAGTGCAGTGTCGAAAACAGACAGGTCTCTGTCAAATTCAATCAAAACAGTACTGACAATATCCGAAATACCGGTTACGAAAGCAGAACCTTCATTCGAATCCGTGTCCGGGTCGCAACTGAGCTCTGATGCACGGTCGATCAGGCGTCGCATCGGATGCTGGCGGCTCGCAAAGAAACTGCGATCCAGCAATGCGGCTTTTACGGCAACAACCTGCAATCGGAGCAGCTGGGTCTTTACCGGGGCCGGGATACGAGGGTCGTCATACAGAAAATCGAAAATCAGCGAGACAATTTCTACCGTCAGCTGATCCAGCGGCGAGCCGCTTCCTCGCGCTTGTTGGGTAATTTTTTGCAGGGTCTGCTGATCCTGCTCGTTGTTCTCGTCGCTATGACCCTGCAAACTGTCGAGGGCCGCAATTAATTCTTCCGGTGGCGCTTCCGATTCGTTACCGACAGCAAAGTTCTTCGGCTCGGACAACATACGTACCGCCGAATGCCGTGCCTGCACCCCACCCTCTGCAACCTGGTTCGCCAGTGCCTGAAGAATCGAGTTACGCGCCGGGCCAGCCGGCGGCAGAATAAATGTCTCCTCGTTGGGCGCACCAGTTGCGCGTCTCAAATGCTCCATTCCTTCTTCAACCTCAGCCGGCTGACCTGCGGAATTTCTCCCGGAGTCAGGGGTCAGGGAAACCCTTGGCTTGATACGGGGCAATACCTGATGCTCACGTAGCTGGGCATTGACTTTTGCATAGACCGAATTCAGATTAGCGCTGACATAGGGTTCGAATGCTTCGAGCAAAGCCATGCGTACATCGGCAACGTCACCGGCTTGGTCAATGGCGATTTGGAGCGCTTCATAGACAAATTCCGGCGCCGCCGGATGAGCATCCTCTTCAAACCAGTCCCGGGCCATTAATGCCCCAAAGCGGGCGCGTATTCCAAGGACTTCGTCCGAATCGAGTTTATTCTTGGTTCGGTTAACCAGTCGTCCTCGCCGAAGCTTGTCTCGAATAAAGCTGTCTTCTACCAGCGCCAACTCCTGGTCGTTGTCAGCGGCCTTCGCCTGAGTGGGGTTATTACCCAGCTGGCGATCAAATATCTTGTCGAAGTGTTCACCAAATGCTGACTCAACAGCTGCTTTTTTCGCACCGACAACAGCAGCGGCTTCTACCAGGACTCGCTGCTCACTTTCATCAACTTTTTTAGTTGCCAGAGATGACAAATCTTCACTCATCTGGCCAAGGGCTTTGGCGACAACCTGGCGGACGCCGGTAACAACGGCACCACGACTGTGAGAGAGTATGTCGCGGCGACGAGCTGGATCAATATCTAACTCTTCGCCGGATCGGTATCCGTGCGCCGCGTCGGGCAAGTTCTCTTCGCGAGGCAGGTCTATCGATGAGGTCATATCAGATGTAGCCAATTGAGAAAGTCGGTAAAACCATAAGTAGGTTGCTTCCTCTAGCGTAGTTTGCACACAAGAACCGGTCAACGACCCAGACAGTCACAATGTGCCACTCCTCAGTTACCGCCGACCAACGGCAGCTCTTGCTACACCAGTGGCGCCTTCATAAATGATGCAAGGTGAGATTTCTGCTGATCTTGCAAGCAGACGCTGGCGCTTTGCTACATGTCATTATCTAATTGTGAGGCCTGTCGTAATTTGCATCGATAACTGTCCAGGCCGTCATGTTGACAATTCGTCGGATCGTTGACGACGGTGTCATGATGTGAACCGGGCCGTTGGCTCCAAGCAGAACCGGGCCAATTGCAATGCCGTGCCCGGCAACAACCTTCAGCAGGTTGTACGCAATATTGGCTGCATCGAGATTGGGCAAGACCAGCAAATTCGCTTCCCCCTCAAAACTCGCACCTGGCATGAACCGTTCGCGCATCGCAGTGTCTAGCGCCATATCGCCGTGCATTTCGCCATCGACCGTCAGCTTGGGCGCTCGTTCCCTGATTATCGCGAGAGCATTGCGCATTTTTAATGCTTCTTCAGTTTTCGACGAACCATAGTTCGAATGTGACAACAAGGCCAGCTTTGGCTCGATGCCAAATCTCATTAACTCTTCGGCCGCCATAATGGAGATCTCGGCAACTTGTTCAGCCGTTGGGTTCAGGTTGACATGGGTATCAACCAGGGTCACCTGACGATCGGGCAACATCAGTGTATTCATCGCCGCGTATACGGTGGCACCATCGCGCTTACCGATCACCTGATCAATGAAGCGCAGATGCTCCGCCATTTCCCCGACCGTCCCGCATACCATGCCATGCGCCTCACCCTTATGCATCATCATGGCACCAATCAGGCTCATGCGACGCCTCATATCCAGGCGTGCAAGTTGCTCTGAAACGCCCTCACGCCGGGTTAACTCAAGATAGCTTTGCCAGTAATCCCGATACCTGTCGTCCTGCTCCGGGTTGACCAATTCGAAATCGATTCCGGGCCTGATCCGCAAACCCTGGCGCTCAATAACCATATCAACCACTGCCGGGCGACCAATCAGAACCGGGTCGGCAATATTCTCGTCGACAACCACCTGAATAGCCCGCAAAACCATTTCTTCCTCACCTTCAGCAAAGACGACCCGGCGCCGCGTTGCATCGCGTGCGGCGGCAAAAATCGGCTTCATGAAATTGCCGGAATGGTAAACAAACTGCTGTAACTGAGCACGATAGGCGTCGAAATCATCGATTGGCCGAGTCGCAACACCCGATTCCATTGCGGCTTTGGCAACAGCCGGCGCGATACGCACAATCAGACGCGGATCGAAAGGTCTGGGAATCAGATATTCCGGTCCAAAAACAGCAGCACCACCACCGTAAGCAGCGGTGACTACATCCGACTGCTCTACCCTTGCCAACTCGGCGACGGCACGAACCGCAGCGACCTCCATCTCACGCGTGATTGTCGTCGCCCCAACGTCAAGAGCCCCACGGAAAATAAATGGAAAGCATAAGACGTTGTTTACCTGATTCGGGTAGTCGGTGCGACCCGTGGCAATGACGGCATCGTCCCGAACCGATCTGACGTCTTCGGGAAGGATCTCAGGATTCGGGTTCGCGAGAGCAAAAATTAGCGGGTTGGCCGCCATTCTCTTAACCATGTCCTGCTTCAGGACACCACCTGCAGACAGGCCCAAAAACACATCTGCGCCATCAATGACTTCGGCAAGCGTTCTTAATGGGGTGTCTTGAACATAACGTGACTTCGCCTCGTCCATCAACTCGGTACGGCCCTTGTAAACCAGCCCTGCAATATCCGTTACCCAGACATTTTCGACTGGCAAGCCAAGGTCAACGAGTAACTCAAGACATGCCAGTGCGGCCGCACCTGCGCCGCTAACGACAAACTTGACTTCTGTAATATCTTTTTTAACAACCTGCAATCCGTTAAGAATCGCTGCGCCGACAACAATCGCCGTGCCGTGCTGGTCATCATGAAAAACCGGAATATTCATCCGCTCACGCAGAACGCGTTCGACGTAAAAACAATCCGGCGCTTTGATGTCTTCCAGGTTGATCCCACCAAAGGTGGGCTCCAGGGCGGCGATAATATCGATGAGTTTGTCAAGATTTGTCTCGGCAATTTCGAGATCAAAGACATCAATACCTGCAAATTTCTTGAAAAGAACAGCCTTGCCTTCCATCACGGGTTTTGACGCAAGCGGACCAATATCACCCAGGCCAAGCACGGCAGTGCCGTTAGTTACCACGGCAACCAGATTTCCTTTTGCGGTGTACCGGAAGGCAGCTGCCGGGTCCGCAACAATTTCTTCGCACGCCGCTGCCACACCAGGGGAATAAGCAAGAGCGAGGTCACGCTGGTTAGTCAGGCTCTTGGTTGCCGTAACAGAAATTTTTCCGGGTTGTCCCGCCTCGTGGTATCGAAGTGCCGCTGCTCTTAATTGGGGATCCATCAGTGTCCATTGGTTGGAAGGCTGGTTCGGTACTGACCGCTGAATCAGGGGCGCACCGCATTTGTTAGAACTGCCAGTGTATCCCGCGCCGACGTTAATGAACCAATAACGAAACCGCATGTTTGTTATGACTAAATCGATGCAACCCATCGTCGGGCAATCTGTACCAGTCGACCCTGTCAGCACCCCGGTTCAGAGTCGTCAACTTGCCTGGCTGCCCTCCAATACCCTCTCGACACATATTTCGTAACTAAATTACAACCTATAAGCGACAAAAAAGGCTACGAATACGGTGCTATTTAATAATTTCACGTGAAATCATTGTCAATCAATGAAATTTTGGCAGATAATTTTGTAATCTAATTACCATTCTGACCCGCCCTTTGTAATGAACTTTGATATCGTTTTCTTTGGTGGCACCGGTGATCTGACCTGGCGCAAGCTGATGCCAGCCCTGTTTGATGCCAATCGCCACGGGGCACTACCGGGTTCCGGCAGGATCCTCTCTATATCCCGAAAGCCGATGGGAGCGGACGACTACCGTCGATGGTTGCGCGAACAATTCACACAGGTTGAGTGGGACGAGCCCTTTAGTGAAGCCGACTTCGGGCAGTTTGCCCAGATGATCGACTATCGAAGCGCAGACCTGGACAGCCCGGAGATCTATTCTGAGTTGGCCACCTGGATTAACAACGCAGACGCCGAGGCCGTCGTTTTGTACATGGCGACAGCCCCTGGCTTATTCGAAAAGATTGCCCGCGGTGTTGCCGGCGCCGGACTGACGGACAAACGTATTCGGCTTGTGCTGGAAAAGCCGCTAGGCAAAGACCTGGAATCATCAACCCGAATCAATCATGCGGTTCGTGAACTGTTCTCCGAAGATCAGATTTTTCGAATTGACCATTATCTGGGCAAACAATCCGTACAAAATCTGATGGCGCTTCGCTTTGGTAATGCATTCTTTGAACCATTGTGGCGCAGAGAATCGATTAAGAGTGTCCATATCACCATTGCCGAAGACCTCGGCGTTGGTAGTCGCGGCGACTACTACGATACCAGTGGCGCACTGCGTGACATGGTTCAGAATCACTTACTGCAGCTGTTATGCATTGTTGCCATGGAACCACCAATTAGCGACGGCGCTGACGACGTCCGCGACGAAAAGTTGAAAGTTCTCCGGAGCCTGCGGCCATTCACAAAAGAAAGTATTGGCCGTGACGTTGTCCGTGGACAATACACGGCAGGAAAAATAGACGGTAGCCCAGTGCCCGGCTACCTTGAGCAAGACGGTGTCCCCGCCAACAGCACAACCGAAACCTTTGTCGCCCTTCGGGCTGAAATCGATAACTGGCGTTGGGCTGGCGTGCCATTTTTTCTGCGCACGGGCAAGCGGCTTGCCAATCGCGGCGGCGAAATTGTCATTAATTTTCGGCAGCTGCCAGTATCAATATTCGAACTACCGGAATCACAACCCAACAATCGCCTGGTCATTCGCTTTCAGCCGGAAGATACAATTGAGATGCAAATGCTCGCCAAAGCATCTAACCGGGAACGTGCGGAAATCGGCAAGCTGGCACCTGTCACCCTCGATCTGGACTTCACCAAAACCTTCGGCGGCAACAGTATTGCTGCGTACGAACGACTGCTGCGTAAGCTGATTGCCGGACGACTCGATTTATTTGTCCGCATGGATGAACAACTCGCAGCCTGGGAATGGGTAATGCCCATTCTTGACCACTGGGCAGCGGATTCCAGTGCGCCCTATCCGTACAAAGCAGGTTCGTGGGGGCCAGCGGCTGCCAGCGCTCTGGCTGCGCGTCACGACACTACCTGGCCCGAAGAGTTTTGACCCTCGTCGATCGTATCCGGATAACCCTTAACAACCTGGCCCCGGCAGAAGCCAGGGTTGGGCGGTTGGTCGTCGACGATCCGAGCGGGTTTTCGCGTCTGCCCGTAGCGGAACTTGCGGCCCGTGCCCGGGTCAGTAAGCCAACAGTGGTGCGCTTTTGCCGTAGCCTTGGTTATCAGGGTTTAAGTGACTTCAAGTTGAAACTTGCCGGCGATTTGGCCCAGGGTGTGCCTTTTGTCCACCAGGGGGTACAAGCCAGCGACGACATCAATGCGGTGGTCAGTAAAGTTCTCGACAACCATGTCAGCACGCTAATCGGTTTTCGTAACCAGGTAAGCAGTCGGCAGTTTGGCATTGCCGCTGATGCGCTGACCAGCACAATTAGCCGCTCAGGTCGGATCGAATTTTACGGCGCGGGCAATTCGGGCATTGTCGCCCAGGACGGACAGCACAAGCTGTTCCGAATGGGATGCAACACGATCGCCTATGCTGACGGCCACATGATGGTTATGGCGGCCACCTTACTGACCGAAAAAGACAGCGCAATCATTATTTCTAATTCTGGCCGCAGTCGCGATTTACTCGATGCAGCAGAAATTGCCATGAAACGCGGCGCCACCGTCATCGCTATTACTGCCAGCGGCTCGCCACTCGCATCTTGTTGTACTGTTTTGCTGGCAGCAGACCACACGGAGAGCTATGACACCTATAGTCCGATGGCCTCACGCCTGTTGCACCTGAGCATTATCGATATTCTGAGCACCCTGGTGGCAATGGGTCTTGGGCAATCTGTTCAGCAACTTCAACTCGCGATTAAAGAAAATCTCGTGTCCAGACGCTACCGGGCATCCTAAGCCGCGGCAAACGAGAAGACATCTAAAGGAAATATGATGAACGAAACCGTTACGATGGTCACCCGGAGAATCCAGGAACGCAGCCGAGACAGCCGTTCGCATTATCTTGCTATTGTTAAGGACGCAGCCAGCCGGCCGCCCAATCGCGACGCCGCGGGATGCGCCAATCTTGCCCATGCCTGGGCCGCATTGCCAGCCAAAGACAGGCTTAGTATCCGGGTAGACAAGGCACCAAACCTGGCGGTTGTGACTGCTTACAACGATATGCTGTCGGCCCACCAACCCTACGCGGGATATCCCGAAGTTCTGCGGGATGAGGCTCGGCGGCAGGGGGCAACAACCCAGGTTGCCGGTGGAGTACCAGCCATGTGTGACGGCATAACCCAGGGAATGCCTGGCATGGAATTAAGCTTGTTTTCCCGCGACGTTATTGCGATGTCTACCGCTATCGCACTGTCACACGATATGTTCGACGGCGCACTATTGCTGGGCATTTGCGACAAGATCGTTCCGGGGCTGTTGATTGGCGCGCTACATTTTGGACATCTGCCGTGCGTATTCGTTCCGGCCGGACCAATGCCGTCCGGATTACCGAACAAAGAAAAAGCAGCCGTCCGAGAAGCTTTTGCCCGCGGCGAAGCAAGCCGGGACGAACTACTTGATGCCGAGTTATCGGCCTACCATTCACCAGGCACTTGTACGTTTTACGGTACCGCAAACAGCAACCAGATGTTGCTCGAAGCGATGGGCCTGCATGTGCCGAATGCTGCCTTTGAGCCCCCGGGTAGTTCAAAACGGGAAGCACTGACTCGTCTGGCAGTGACTACCGTTTTGGAGATCGGTCGCAATAAACGTTACACACCGATCGGCCGGTTGGTCGACGAACGTTGTATCGTCAATGCATTGGTTGCCTTGCTGGCAACCGGCGGATCCACCAATCACCTGATTCACTGGGTGGCAGTCGCAGCAGCTGCCGGAATCAAAATAAACTGGGACGACTTTGATGATTTGTCAGCCGTTGTTCCCTTACTGACCCGCATTTATCCGAACGGCAGCGCCGACGTGAACGATTTTCAGGCGGCCGGAGGGCCGGTATTTGTGCTTAAAGAATTAGCAGCAGCCGGGCTCATGCACGCGGATGTCAATACCGTTGTTGAAGGTGGCATGCAAACGGTCTGCAAATCCGCTCGTCAGCACACTGGTGACCCGGCGGTACTGCGCAGCGCCGCGGAACCGTTTTCTCCACACGGCGGCTTGCGCCTGCTGGCTGGTAACCTGGGCCGGGCCGTTATTAAGGTATCGGCTATTGCCGAGGACCGCCACGTCATCAAAGCACCCGCGCGGGTCTTTGATTCCCAGCAAGAATTTCTGGACGCTTTTAACAACAATGAAATGAACCACGATATGGTGGCTGTTGTCCGCTTTCAGGGTCCACGGGCCAACGGTATGCCCGAATTGCACAAATTGACCCCGCCGCTGGGCGTTCTGCAATCCAGGGGGTTGCGCGTGGGTCTTGTAACCGACGGCCGAATGAGCGGCGCGTCCGGCAACGTGCCGGCCGCGATTCACGTCACGCCGGAGTCAATCGACAACGGGCCGCTGGCCCGTGTACGTGACGGTGACATGATCGTGCTTGACGCTGTCAATGGTGAGCTGGACGCACTGGTCTCGCCTGAGGAATGGGCGAAACGTGAGCAGCAAATGCCCAACAAGACCTCGCCATCATCATTCGGCTATGGGCGCGAGTTGTTTGCGGGTTTTCGTCAACGCGCATCGGGCGCCGAACAAGGAGCAAGCACGTGGATGTAACTCAGATATCTACAACTGATCTGCCAGACTACGGACCGGTCATCCCGGTAATCACCATCGACAATGCGGACATTGCCGTCCCCCTGGCCACAGCCCTGGTTGCTGGTGGCGTCAAAGTCCTTGAGGTGACATTGCGAACTACTGCCGCACTGGCCGCTATCGAGGCTATTGCCCGAAACGTACCAGACGCTATTGTTGGAGCCGGTACGGTGCTCACGGCAGCGGATGCCAGTGCGAGCGCCGCGGCCGGTGCGATGTTTGCTGTGAGCCCGGGTTTTACTGTGTCTATTGCCAATGCGTGTGCGACGGCAGATTTGCCATTGCTACCCGGGGTATCCTCCGGGTCCGAAGTCATGGCCGCAATGGATGCTGGCTTTAACTTCCTCAAATTTTTTCCGGCCGGGCCGGCCGGCGGACCCGACATGCTGAAAGCATTGAGTGGCCCGTTTACCCAGACCCGCTTTTGCCCCACTGGCGGAATCAATCCGGCCAATGCCGCGCAATATCTGAGCCTGCCAAATGTTCTTTGTGTTGGTGGCTCCTGGCTGACCCCGGCAAGCCTGCTGGCAAGCCACGACTGGCCTGCGATCACCGCACTGGCAAAGAACGCCGCTTCGTTACGCAAGGGACAGGCGAAACCCAGTCATTTCTGACGAGCCTGAGCTATCGCAGTCACCACAACCCTGATGACCGCATCGTGACACAATACGAGGGTAATAACTGCCGGATCAGGGTTGCCTTATGCTTGATATATCAAAACTCCAGACATTGTTCGAACCGCTGTTCCCAGGGTTGCTGGGCGTCGAATTACAAGAGGCAGAGAAAGACCTCGTGCAGGCAACCATGAAAATTCGCCCCGATTTATGCTCTGGGGTCGGCAGTGCCCACTGGGGTGCCCTGGTTGGGCTTGCACAAACCCTGGGTGCGGTTGGCTCCGTGTTGAACCTGCCGGAGAATTACCGGACCAAAACCCTGAGCACCAATACGCAGTTTCACGCCGAAGCTCCGGCCGGCGATACCGTCACTGCAGTCTGTGTTCCGGATTTGATCACCGAAGACCGGATGATCTGGAAGACCCGGATCACCAATAACGCTGATGAACTGTGTGCCGAAATCACCCAGACCCAGGAGGTTTTCCCGGAGGCATAGTACTGATCGTCCGGACTCTTGCACGACAGCCTGCCCAAGCACGGCGATTTAGTCTAGAGTTGTGACTTAACCAACGAGGACAATCCAGATGAATACCGTGGCCGATACCGCAGAAGCCCGTGATGCCCGCTTTCACTTTCACAGCTACACCAACGCTCTGACCCATCTCGAAATGGGCCCGCTTGTCATTGTTAAAGGGGATGGCCCCTTTGTTATCGATAATGCCGGCAACCGCTACCTGGAAGCAATGTCAGGCCTGTGGAGTACCGCCCTGGGCTTTAGTGAACAACGCCTTGTTGATGCCGCAACCCGGCAGATGAAAGAACTGCCCTACTACCATAACTTCGCGCACCGTTCACACAATCCGGTAATCGACCTCGCCGAAAAGCTGGTTTCCCTCGCCCCCGTTCCCATGAGTAAAGTGTTCTTTACTAACAGCGGGTCAGAAGCAAACGATACGGTCATGAAACTGCTTTGGTATCGGTCCAATTCAATTGGTGAACCCAAGCGCAAAAAGTTCATCAGCCGGATTCGTGGTTACCACGGCGTGACTATCGGGTCCGGCAGCCTGACCGGCTTGCCGTATAACCACCAATCGTTTGATTTACCAATCGAACAAGTGCTGCATACCAGCTGCCCACATTTCTGGCGCGAAGCCCACGAAGGTGAGACTGAAGAACAATTCAGCACCCGAATGGCATCCGATCTTGAAGAAATGATTGTTCGCGAAGGCCCGGATACTATTGCAGCCATGTTTGGAGAACCCGTGATGGGTGCTGGTGGTGTCGTTGTTCCACCTGCAGGCTACTGGGAAAAGATTCAGGCTGTTCTGAAGAAATACGACATCATCTTCGTTGCTGACGAAGTAATCTGCGGATTCGGACGAACCGGAAATCTCTTCGGTTGCCAGACTTATGACATCAAACCTGATGTCATGGTGATGTCGAAACAACTGACGTCAACTTACTTCCCGATGTCTGCCATCATGATGAACGAACGGGTCTTTTCGCCAATTCGCGACGAAAGCAACCGGGTCGGTGTTCTGGGCCATGGCTTTACCGGCGCCGGCCATCCGGTCGGAGCCGCAATTGCCAATGAAAACATTGCAATTATCGAGGAGCGTAAACTGGTCGACCATGCAGCCAAAACCGGCGCTTACTTACAGCAGCAATTGCGCAGTTTGTCAGAGCATCCTCTGGTTGGCGAGGTTCGCGGCGTTGGCATGATTGCCGCCGTGGAAATGGTTGCTGATAAAAAGACAAAAGCCCCCCTCGGTGAAGCTGGGAAACTCGGCGCGCTGGTACAAAATGCAATGCAGCGCAACGGTGTTATTTCGCGGGCAATGAAAGATTCGCTGGCGTTTTGTCCGCCGCTGATTATTTCCAATGCTGAAGTCGATCTGATCGTCAATACGCTCAGCAAGAGCCTTGATGAGGTGCAGTCGCAAGTCAGCGCATCCGCATAACAAGGGGCCGGCACTTGAGTCCAGATGAAGCAAACTTAGCGGCTGCCAATAAAGCTGGTAGCCGCTCCCTGGTCTGGGATTGGCCGCTGCGAGTTTTTCACTGGGCCTTGCTTGCTTCAGTGGCGACGTCCTGGATCGCCATTGAAGTTTTCGACAACATCGATATTCACGTGCAAAGCGGCCAGATAATCCTGGGGCTACTGGTATTTCGGTTGCTGTGGGGTTTGTTTGGCCCGGCGAGCGCGCAGTTTCATCACTTTATACGCGGGCCGCGCACGATCATCGCTTATCTGAAGGGCCTGCCGGTGAGCTACCTTGGACACAATCCAATCGGCGCTTTATCAGTTGTTGCAATGCTGGCCTCGCTTATCGTTCAAGTCGTCAGTGGCTTGTGCTCTGATGACGACGTGTATACAACGGGGCCCCTCACCAAGTATTTGAGTGAAAGCCAGGTTGCCCTCGCAAATTTGGTTCACGAATGGAATCAAAAAGTTCTGCTCGTGCTAATTGCAACCCACGTAATCGCCATATTTTTCTACTTGATCAAGAAGCGGACAAATTTAATTACGCCAATGCTCAGTGGCCGTTCAGACTCAAGTAGGGCAATTAAACCGCGGCCCGCCTGGCTGGCAATTGTCATGATTGTTCTTGCCGTGTACGTTGCCTGGGCAATCTTTGCCTTGTAGGAAACTACAAGGCCTCAGCAAGAATCTGGGCCACATGCCGGGCATGCCGACTGGTGCCGTCAGCGATCTGATGCCGACAACTGGTACCGTCGGCGACAATAATTGTCTTGTTGTCCGCAGCGCGAACTGCCGGCAACAATGCTTGCTCCGCCATTTTTATCGAAACATCAATATGCTCAGCTTCATAGCCAAATGCGCCCGCCATACCGCAGCAACTGCTGTCAATAGTTTCCACCACCAGGCCGGGAACGAGGGACAAAACTCGCTCCACCGCACCCATCGCCCCAAAAGCTTTCTGATGACAATGCCCGTGCAGCAACGCGCGCCCGGCAGAAATCGGTTTGAGCTTGAGCTGCAAACGCCCTGCGTCAATTTCACCGGCCAGAAACTCTTCTAACAAAACAGCTTGTTTCGCTAACCGGGTTGCGCCATCACCAAGTTCCATCACCGTGAATTCGTCTCGCATAGTGAACAAGCACGAGGGTTCAAGGCCTATCACGGGTAGGTCACGGTCTAAAAACGGTTGCAGGCTTCGCAGTGTGCGCTCAGCCTCCAGCCTTGCCCGGCCAACCATACCTGCGGCCAGGTAAGTTCGGCCGCAGCACAATCCGCGTCCAGAGTCAGGATCGTCTGCCAGTGGTGATGCAATATGGACTTGGTATCCGCCAACCTCCAGAACAACAACCGCAGCGTCAGCGACTTCACGTTCGAATGCATTGCTGAAAGTGTCAACCCACAAAACGACTTCCTTGCCGGTTGCGCCAGCCTTCGATGGCGCTCCGTCTAGCCTCCGGCTCCGGAAAAAAGTGTCAGAACGGAATCTGGGCAGACTACGCCGCGCGGAAATTCCCAGCAGCTTTTCACCGAGCCAGGGCAATCCCGGAATAGCGCTTCGCAAATTGGCCAGCCAGGCCAGCCTCGCGAGTATCGGCGCATAACGTGGCAAGTGCGCCACGAGTTTCTCGCGCATGCGCGCATCACGCCCCAACAACGACTGATAGGCAACTTCTATTTTCATGCGGGCCATATCAACCCCGGTTGGGCATTCGCGCTTACACGCTTTGCAGCCCACACATAAGTCCATGGCCTCCCGTACGTCCTGACTACCAAGCCCACCGGGCAATTGCCCCGACACGGCTAGTCGCAATGTATTGGCGCGGCCGCGGGTCAGATGCTGCTCCTGACGGGTGACCCGAAAGCTCGGGCACATTGCGCCAGCATCAAACTTGCGACAATGGCCGTTGTTGTTGCACATTTCGACGGCTTTTGCAAACCCTCCAGAGGGATCGTCACCACTACCAGCGGGCGAAACGACTTCGGTCTGGGGGTCGGCCTGCACGTTCCAGGCCGACCAGTCCAGCGCTGTTTCAACCGGCCTGGCGGTATAACCCGGTCGAAAACGGAACAATCTGGTGTCGTCCATCTTTGGTGAGCGAACGATCTTTCCGGGGTTCATCAGGCCAAGGGGATCGAAGGCATCTTTCATCTGTTCGAAAGCCCGGTTCAGCCGCGGGCCAAATTGCCAGGCCACCCATTCACTGCGCACCAATCCGTCACCATGCTCACCTGAATACGCACCCTTGAACTTGCGTACCAGATCGGATGCCTCAATGGCAATCGCCCGCATTCGCTCAGCGCCGCCGCGCCGCATATCCAGGATCGGCCGAACATGTAGCGTGCCAACCGAAGCATGGGCATACCAGGTGCCCCGCGTGCCGTGGCGTTCAAATACTTCAGTCAGTGCCGATGTGTATTCGGCCAGGTGTTCAAGCGGTACAGCGCAGTCTTCAATAAAACTGACCGGCTTACCGTCACCTTTGAGTGACATCATGATGTTTAAGCCGGCTTTGCGCACCTCCCACAGGGCTTTTTGTTCGTCAGCGCCGGCCAGGCTGACAACCGTACCAGGCAGACCCAGTTCAGACATCAAGTCGGCGAGATCTGCGAGTTTTTCCCGTTGCACCTGAGCATCGTCGCCGGCAAATTCAACCAGTAAAATTGCTTCCGGCGTTGGTGCTGACGAGTCGGTTAAGGCGGTCTCGATCACCGACCGAAACGCCGGATTCTCGCGCGCCAGATCAATCATGGTGCGATCCACCAATTCGACAGCACATGGCCCAAGTCGTACGATATGCTGGGCACTGTCCATTGCGGCATGGAAACTTGCAAAATTCACGACCCCAAGCGCCTTATGACGTGGCAATGGCGATAGTTTCAAATGCAGACGACGTGAATAAGCGAGCGTACCTTCAGAGCCGACCAGCAAATGCGCAAGGTTGACTTCTCCATCGTCGGTATAAGGCCGGGGGGACTGCGGAAAAAACACATCGAGGTTATAACCGCCTACCCGGCGCAATACGCGCGGCCAGTGTTTGGCAATTTCGTTACGTTCGCGGGCTCCAATTTCGAACAGACGTGAAACGAGTTCACTGGCCCGAGGCCCGGACAACGGTACTTGATTGTCTTCACCGAATGGACCAAAAAACTGCTCAGTGCCATCAGCAAGTAACGCGTCGATGCCCAACACATTGTGGACCATGTTGCCGTAGGCAATCGATCGGGAACCACACGAGTTGTTGCCCGCCATTCCACCCAGGGTGGCCTGGGCTGAGGTCGAAACATCAACCGGGAACCATAACCCATGAGGCTTCAATTGTGCATTGAGGTCATCCAGTACCACACCCGGTTGTACAGTGACGGTTCGGGATGTCGTGTCGAGATCGGTAATCTCTCGCAGGAAATGGGAAGTATCAATTACCAGCGCTTCACCAACTGTTTGGCCACACTGGCTGGTGCCTGCCCCACGCGGTAACACCGGCACCTTCATGTCGGAAGCAATATCGAGGGTTGCCATTACGTCGGTGTCGTCCCGCGGCACCACAACTCCTACCGGGTTGACCTGGTAGATAGACGCATCAGTTGCGTACCGCCCCCGGGAGGCCGCGTCAAACATGACGTTGCCCCTCAGAACGCGCCGAAGTCGCTGTGCGAGACGCGAACGTTCCAGTGACACCGAGGAAACCGGTCGCAACACAGCAGATGCTGGCTTTGGGTCGAAATTATCGGGTCGCGTCGCGTCTTTCGCGTCTTTCGCGTCTTTCGATTCTATTGTTGTTCCCATCAGTGCTCACCTTGTGCAGGCGTCGCAGTTTTGCATACAAAGCAAGTCGCGCCAAATGACCCGATTTACCGTGGAATGCCCGAACCCGTTATCCTTTAGCCCTCAGGTTCGACTATTTCCGGAGCAATTTGTGAAGCTACCCAGCGGCATCCGACTCAACGGCCACCCCAGCGGCCGTCACTTCCTGCAGATTCCGGGGCCCACAAACGTGCCGGACAGAATCCTGCGGGCGCTTGATAATCCAACGATTGACCATCGTGGCCCCGAATTTGCTGCACTGGGCCTGGCGGTCATTGCCGGCATGCAGCGGATATTCAAAACGTCGAATCCGGTTGTCATATACCCGGCCTCAGGCACCGGTGCCTGGGAAGCGGCCCTGGCCAATACATTGTCGCCTGGTGATGCTGTTCTCATGTCTGAAACCGGACACTTTGCGTCGTTGTGGAAAAAGCTTGCGGAACGATTGCAGCTAAAACCTCGCTTCCTTCCCGGTGACTGGCGCCACGGGGTAGACGCACAAGCCATTGCAGCAGCTCTGGAAAAAGACACGCAACACGAGATTCGCGCGGTCTGTGTCGTGCACAACGAAACCTCAACCGCCGTGACCTCTGATATCCCGGCGGTGCGCGCTGCCATTGATTCGGCCAAACATCCCGCATTATTAATGGTCGACACCATTTCATCACTCGCGTCGGTCGATTACCGCCATGACGAATGGGGGGTTGATGTCACGATCAGCGGATCGCAAAAAGGGCTCATGCTACCGCCAGGACTGTCTTTTAATGCACTGAGCCCAAAAGCGATCGAAGCCAGCAAAAAATCAACCATGCCTATTTCTTACTGGGCCTGGGATGAAATCCTGGAGGCGAATAAAAAAGGCGTCTGGCCCAGTACCCCAGCGACCAATCTGCTTTACGGTCTGGTCGAGGCCATTGATATGCTTGAGGAAGAAGGACTGGATAACGTCTTTGCCCGCCATCTTCGCCATGCGCAGGCCACCCGGCAAGCTGTCAGCGCCTGGGGCCTCGAGCTACTGTGCCTTAATCCCGACGAACATAGTCCGGCACTCACTGCCGTACTGACCCCCGAAGTCAACGGCAAACGCCATGACGCCGATGCCTTACGCAAAACAATCCTGGCCAACTTCAACATGTCACTGGGCACCGGGCTCGGTCAGTTAGCTGGCAAAGTATTTCGCATTGGCCATCTCGGTGACTTCAACGACCTGACCCTCATTGGCACCCTAGGCGGTGTCGAAATGGGTCTTGAACTGGCTGGCGTTCCGCATCAAACCGGCGGTGTTCAGGCGGCAATGGCTTACCTGGCTGCGAATAAGCCCAATTTGTCGGAGTCAGCTTAGCCGATGTCACCACCCCATGCGCCCACCCTGGCCGGACGGACGGAGAAAATTGCACCGTTCTACGTCATGGAACTGGCAAAAAAAGCGGAAGCTTTACAAGCGGCTGGTGCACCGGTCATTCACCTGAGCATTGGCGAACCTGACTTTACCGCCCCGCCCGCCGTGGTTCAGGCGGTCAGTGATGCTGCCCGGGCCGGGCGCACGCAATACACGCCGGCAATGGGCATTATGCCGCTGCGAGAAGCCATCGCTGAATTTTACCGGTCACACTGGCAAATCAATATTTCGCCGGAACGCATCATGGTGACTGCGGGAGCCTCCGGTGCACTGTCCCTGGCATGCTGCGCCCTGGTTAACGCCGGCGATGGTGTCTTACTTTCGGATCCGGGTTACCCGTGCAACAAACATTTTGTCGCCGCCTACGACGGTGAACCGCAAATGGTGACCTGTGACGCAAAATCCGGGTTTCAATTGAGTGACAAATTGATTCGCGAGCACTGGCAGTCGAACACTCGCGGTATTCTGGTTTCAACACCATCGAATCCGACCGGCACATCAGTTACTACTGCTGAAATGGGGAAAATTCTGGACACCGTCCGCGAGCGAGGTGGGTTTTCAATTGTTGATGAGATTTACCTTGGTTTGACTTACGGCAGCGAGCCACCCCAGTCGGCATTGAGCCATGGTGATGACATGATAATCACCAACAGTTTCTCTAAGTATTTTAATATGACGGGATGGCGGCTGGGATGGCTGGTGATTCCCGAACCTTTGGTGCCCGGATTCGAAAAACTGGCACAAAACCTGTATATCTGTGCGTCTGCACTTGCACAGCGCGCCGCCCTCGCCTGCTTTGAACCAGACAGCCTGGCGATCTATCACGAGCGCCACACCGCGTTTCGCGAACGTCGCGACTATATCGTTGCAGCATTGCGCAAAATCGGACTGACTATTCCGGCAGAACCGGATGGCGCGTTTTACATCTATGCTGACATTAGCAAATTTTCTGATGACTCAGCGGCTTTTGCGCTCGACATTCTGGAAAAGACACATATTGCACTTGTTCCTGGCATGGATTTTGGCACCAGTGATCCCGCGCGTTATGTTCGTATCAGCTATGCGACCTCGATGGACAATCTCAAGCTGGCAGTCGACCGCCTCGACAAATATTTAAATAACTGATCAGGTGAATTGATCGGCTGATCGGGGGCAACAACACGTGGCAGCTGGTTAGCTCGCATCGCGCCCAACATGTCGGGGCACCGGCATCAGGTCGGACTGGTAAGCAAACAAGCCAGGGCTGCCGCCGGTATGAATAAAGGCCACTGTGCTGCCCGCCGGTATAGCTCCGCTCTTTACCAGGTGAATAAGCCCGGCCATACATCGTCCACTGTACACCGGGTCGAGCAACAAGGCTTCCTGACGCGCCCCAAGAAAAATTGCCGCACGCACCGCGTCATTCATCTGACCGTAACCCGGCGCCAGCACGACATCATCTAAAACAATGTCGCGCCGGGATACCAGGCCTGACAATCCAAGCAATTCCTGTAACTGCTCCACTCGCCTGGCAATGCGATGAGTTTGCGCATGCCGGTCACG
>JBAUID010000106.1:0-35309 GCA_049680625.1 Burkholderiaceae bacterium
CGGAACAACCGCTCCAGCAAAGACGGTTTCAAACTGTCGCGACACTGCGCATATTGTTGTTGATATCGACTGGCACGTACCTGGACCCGCCTGGCCACTGATGCCAGCCAGGGCTTTTTCCGATAGCTCTTCTTCCGAAAGCCTGCCAGCCCTTCGTGGTAGTTCAGGTACATGGCCCTTGCATCATTTTGATCCACCGCGTTCTGGTTAATCGACTGACGCATGTGCCAGTGCACAAAGTCAATGGCATCTTCAAAATCATCGCGGTCACGCCACGAGTCTCCGGTGGCTTTGAGGTAACGTTCCCAGGTGCCATCCAGTGCCTGCGCATAACCGTAGGCTGACGACGGCCGCTTCCAGGGTATAAACCCCAGCAACCGTCGCCGGGGTGGCCTGGCGTCATGCTGGAACGATGATTCCTGATGCACAATTGCCATCCCAACGTGTATTGGTGTACCCCAGCGTGCTTCAGCCTTTTTGGCCGCCAGGTACCACGCGCGCTTTTCTTCGAAGATCGAACAAATATTGTTCGGTTCTTCCGGCGGATTCGTCGCGCAGCTACTCAATACGAGACCGGTAGCAACGATCACGGCGCAACGCAAACTGTGTGAGACAGGGGGCATTCCTACATATTAGCCCGCCAAAAATACTCGCGGGATGATCTACTCGGTTACTGTTGGTCTCTTAGCGACGGTTGACCGTGTCCGGTGCCCGCTTAAGAAATTGATAACTGTGACGAAAGCAACGAAAATGACGGTGCTCAAAAAATCACCGCGCTTACCTGCCGGGCAAGATACCGCGTGCTTTCGAATAATTCAGCTAGCTGGAATGTAATCACGAAGGCAGCACCGTAACCAATCCCTGGGTAGCGTTTTAGCCACTCTTCCGTTCGTACCGTCAGCTTGCCGGGTGCTCGACTACCGAAAAAATTGGCGCCGATAGCAAATAAACATCCCACGACTCCGCCGAAAATAATATCTGTCGGATAGTGCAGGCCGAGATATATCCGTGGCAGCGCGATTACCACGGTGATGTACACCAAAACGATCAGCCCAATTTTTCTGGACGCGAACCATATACCGACACCAAGCGTGTAGAAAAGAACGGCATGGTCACTTGGAAAAGACGTCCAACCTTCAAGAATCTCCGGGCCCATGCCGAGCGGCGCGTTGACTTCGATCAGTGGATTGTGAATTGGCCGGCTGCGAAACGGCAATAAATTTGCCAGGCCGCGTGCGGCAACGATTGCGGCTGCACTGGCACCAAGTGTTGCGGCGAGTTGCCGCCGACGACGCATGGGTTGATTCGTGTTTGAAAACCACATGACCCAAAACAGGGTGATGATGACACCCCCTTTAAACAAATGGTTGTCTGACACGCCCAATACAATTTTGTCAGTCAGATAGTGGTTGCCAGCCAGTTGGTTGATCAGATCAAGCAGAAATAAATCAAGGCTGTACAACGCGGAGACAATCAACTTTGCGACTCACTATCGGCTCTTCTTGTAAGCAAGATAGTCGACCTTTTGCCTGAGTACAAGTGCGACGACAAGGCTTACGATATTTTTCGAACATGGCTGCAGTCTCTGCGATGCGTTACGCAAATCGCCTGTTAAGTCCCTCGAATTATTTATTGTCGAGGGAGCTAACAGTTAAGCAGCTCTTAAGGTGTTAGGCAGTATTTAGCCCGTAGGCATCATTAGAGTTGGCGCGCAGAAAACGTATCGCAAGCCCGCATATCCCCGCGCTCCAGGCCAACCCTGAACCAGCGCATGCGCTGCTCGGATGAGCCGTGGGTAAACGACTCGGGCACAACCACACCGGTGGACTGGCGCATCATGTTGTCGTCACCAACGGCAGCTGCCGCGCGCATTGCTTCTTCGAGGTCGCCTTGCTCGAGCCAACCCTTGGCTTGTTGCGACTCGCGTGCCCAGATGCCTGCCAGGCAATCAGCTTGTAACTCCAGGCGCACGGACAACTTGTTGTAGTCCACCGTCGACATCTGGCGTCTGGCTTGTTCCATCTTGGTCATTGTGCCGGTCACGTTCTGCACATGATGGCCCACTTCGTGGGCCAGTACGTAGGCCTGCGCAAAGTCGCCGGGGGCACCGAGTCGGCGCTTCATGGTTTCGTAAAAAGCCAGGTCGATATACACCTTGCGGTCTGCCGGGCAATAAAACGGCCCGGCCGCGGCGCTGCCCCGACCGCAGGCCGTGGTTGTTTGGCCGCGGTACAGAACCAGTTTTGGGGCCGGGTACTGGGAACCTGCAGCCTGGAATTTACGGCTCCAGACTTCTTCGGTGCTACCCAGCACAACCGACATGAATTTGCCCATTTCGTCGTCCAGGGCGCTAGGCGCGGTTGCCGGTTGGCTGCGCTGGCTGGTTGGCATTTCGATGCCTGGTGTGCCGCCACCGGTAAACATACCGAGCAGGGTTAAGGGGTTAATTCCCAACAACCAGGCAATGATCAGGCCGATCACGATGGTGCCCAGGCCAAGCCCGCCACTACGCCGGCTTGGCATGCCCGGCATGCGGCCGCCGCTGCTACGTCCGAAGATGCCGCCAAGCCCGCCACCACCCTGGCTACGGCGGTCTTCAACATTGGAACTCTGCTTTTGTCCACGCCAGCGCATGGCTTCCTCCCATAATATGAACTATTGTCGAGTGTCAGACTCAGGCTATTCAGTCTGATCTGGCGATGATTCTAATCTGTCCGCCTCAAATCATCGCAGATTGATTGTTTCCAGGCTTTAACCGGCGATATTTGCTGGATTCATCTGGCATATAAGGCTGGTAAGCGAGGGTGTGCTGCAGCGACTCATCCGTTGAAAGTTTCCAAAAATTCGCCGCAAAACCTTCTTTCCGGGGCCTGACATGATCGAAAAGACAATAGATGACAAACCACCCAAAGCCGGGTTCACTTTGTGGCTGGCCGCGGTCGGCACGCTTTTTGCAGTTTGTGCGCCGCTACCCGGATGGGCTGCCGACATGCCAATGCAATGTGAGGCCATCAGCCCTACCAATCGGGTTGCCCTGGTGGAGTTATATACGTCGGAGGGGTGCAGCAGCTGCCCGCCGGCTGATAAATGGCTAAGTGCACTTTCGGCTTCCGGCCTTGGGGCAAATAAAGTGTTGCCCCTGGCTTTACATGTCGATTACTGGGATTACATCGGCTGGAAAGATCCGTTTGCCATGTCTCGGTTCACCAAACGCCAGGAAGCCGTTGCCGTGCGAAATCGCTCCCGCAGCATTTATACGCCCCAAGTGGTATTGGACGGGCTCGATTGGCGCCAGTGGTGGGAGCCGGCTCCGTTTCTGAAGCAGGTTAATCGCATCAACCAGGAGTCAGCATCTTTGAATCTGACCCTGTCGGGTCGTTGGCAACCCGGCGTTGATATGAGCGCCAAAGTATCCGCCCGGGTTGCGCCGGTAACTGATACCAATGATTCCAAGCGGGAAACCCTGCATCTGGCTGTATTTGAGAACCAACTTGAGACCCGTGTGCTACGCGGCGAAAACGCCGGCGAAACCCTTCGGCATGATGCCGTGGTTCGGGCCTGGATAGACCCGGTAGTGTTACGGCAAAGCGCTGGTGAACTGTTGAATAAAGTGGTGCGTCTGCCGATAAATATCAAACCTGAAAACATGGGGCTTGCCGCATTTGTGCAAGATATTCAGGGTGATGTTGTCCAGGCGGTTTCCTGCCTGTTTAAGCCAGAGACTTGATCGGCTGCCGGCAGTGATTTGGCAGTGATTTGGCCGGATCGGTTAGGTTTGTTGTTTCTGCTGCTGTCGCAATTGTGCCCGCCAGCCAGCATGCGCTGAGCTGGTGATCGGCGTTCAATCGCTCACCATTGGCCTCGTGCCAGTGCAGCGTATTTGTATCGGGTAACCCGGTGTCCGGTAACTCGGTTTCACTCGTTGTGGCACCCGGTAGTGCGAAATCCGGTAAGTGGCCGAAGTGTTTTTTCAGTAAAGCATAAATGTTGCGGTCAAAGTGATAGCGCTCGGGTAGAGGTGGTAACGAACCACCTACGATCCGGGTGACCGTGTCAAGACTTGCCGATTGGCTGCTCGTGTCACGATCACTAGTAATACCGGTATCAATAGCCCCGCTGGCCAGCCAGCACCAGCGATCGAACAAATGCCAGGTGGCAAGACCAAAACCGGTTTCGATAACAAGTAGTGGAGTGTTAGGCCAGCGATCGATGCGCAGCGCTTCCAGTTCTGCTGCCATATCAAGGAGGAGTTGTTGATCATCGATTGCGCCCACGCAGGCGCCACTACACCGGCCCAGCTGACGGGCAAAACACGGTTTGCCGGCATTGTCCACGTTGCCTGAGCTGGATCGGGTAAGACCCAGTCGGTTTTGGCACCAATGATGCGTGGTGGCCAGTTTTTGTAAGGCTGAGCGCGCTGCGGCGCGGCTCGTAAACGGTCCATACAAGTCGCCGCTGCCCGGGTTATCTGAAATTGCAAGAGTGCCCGCACGTTTGTTGGCTGCAGGTTCACCCGATAGCTTCTGATAGATGGGTTTCGGATCGCCGTTGTTAAATCGAAATGCTACCGATTGTTGGTGGCGCCGAAGCGCCCGGTTATGGGCCGGCATTTGATTGTCGATCGCGCGGATTTCGGCGAGAAGGGCGCTGAATTCGCCAGGTGTTTCCTGCCAGCTGATGCGGCGCGTTTCACTGGCCAGGCGAATGCCGCGTTCGGAAGTATGGTCGCCACAAAAGTGACTGGCGATGCGCTGGCGGATGTTCTTACTTTTGCCAATGTATAAAGGATGAGCGTTCAGCCCGTGAAAAAAATAAATGCCGGGACGGGGAGGAATATGCTCAACCGATTCGATGCCCAGGTGTGCCGGCAGGTTTGGTTTCTTAAGCAGGCGTTGCGCCGCCTCGTTCACTTGTTCGATGCCGTGATCCCGAAACATGCGTACCAGGAAGTGCCATAAGACTTGCGCGTCACCCAGGGCGCGGTGCCGGTCGTCGCAGGGCAACTTGTGTCGGATAATCAGCGCATCAAGCGTGTGCGGGCTTCGATCAGGATGCAGCATTCGGGACAAACGGACGGTGCACAGGGTAGGGGATGTATACGCGTGGCCACTGCGGGCCAGCTCGGTCTTGATAAAACCATAGTCAAAACGTGCGTGGTGGGCAACAAACACAGCGTCGTTAAGCAGGCTGATGATCCGGGGGGCGAGTTGATCGAAGCGCGGAGCGTTAGCAACCATCGCATTGTCGATACCGGTCAGGTAAGAAATCTCGGTTGGCACGGGTACACCGGGGTTGACCAGGCTGCTCCAGCGGGTGCAGTGGGGTGGCCCAATGGCGTCGGCAGGCCACCATGCGATAACTATGGCCACTTCGGTGATGCGCGCGGTGGTCGGCGAGCCGCCGGTTGTTTCAACGTCGACAAAAGCCAGTTTCGGGGAATCCCGGAGCATGACACCTCTTCATTAGACAGTTTTTTGGTATTTTACTGGGTAAATATCCAGTTTTAGTGTTATTTTGTGCTACAACTTATTGATACTCAAGCACTTGTTCAACACGGGATGTCTTTGCAAGGTCACAATAGACCCCCCGATATCGCATCGCTTTTATCGGCAAACCTTCGCGACCCATTGATGTGTTTGAGTCATTTGCTCCGCGCTTGACGTCTGCTGATTGCTGGCAATTGACCCGGGTTAGCTGAAATGAATCGGTTGTACTGATTCTGCTTGCATCGGCTATCAATTGTGTCGGCTAAATGACGTCAGCTGAACTATGGTGCTGCGCGTTAGACATGCCGAGAGATGGTTCGCGCGAACGCCAAGGTTTACGCGTTCCGTCCGCGCCGGTATCAAGAGACCGCGACGTAATGGCGGCGAAGTATTGGCGGCGAAGTATTGGCGGCGACGTATTGGTGGCAGTGAGGGGGCAGTGACATTTGCCAAACCTTTTTTTTAATTTTTTAAGCAGTGAGCTGAGAACAATCTATTTTGAGTGACTCCATCGCCCCACAGGGCCCGGCCGATGCGGACAACACCGCAGACAGTGCCGAAGATAAAAGCAAAGAAATTCTTTTCGCAGATTTTGGCCTGGCCGAACCGATCCAGCGTGCAGTTGCGCAGACCGGATACGTAACGCCCACCCCAATTCAGGCGGCCGCCATTCCAGTAGTCATGCAAGGCCTGGATGTTATGGGGGCTGCACAAACCGGTACGGGCAAAACTGCCGGTTTTGCGCTGCCGATTCTGCATCGCTTAATGCGTCATGCCAACATGAGTGCGTCACCTGCGCGCCACCCGGTTCGGGCGCTGATTCTGGCTCCAACCCGTGAACTTGCCGACCAGATTTACGAGAACGTGCACGTGTATGCCAAGTTCTCGGGTTTGCGCAGTACAGCCGTTTTTGGTGGCGTCGATATCAAGCCGCAGATCAAGGCGTTGCGCAGTGGGGCTGAGGTTCTGATTGCAACACCAGGTCGACTGCTGGATCACGTCGAACAAAAAACAGTCAACCTGTCGCAAACCGAAGTATTGGTTCTGGACGAGGCGGATCGAATGCTCGACATGGGTTTTCTTCCAGACATTCAGCGGATCATCCAGCTGTTGCCCAAGACACGACAGAACCTGATGTTCTCGGCAACGTTTTCGAAAGATATTCGAAAGCTTGCTGAGGCTTTTCTGAATAATCCGCAACTGATTGAGGTCGCCCGTCGCAATGCGTCGGCTGAGAATGTTGAGCAAACGATATACCGGGTTCGTGACGCTGGTTCAAAGCGGGCAGCCGTGGCCCAGATTATTCGTGACAAAGCACTGAGCCAGGTGATCGTGTTTACCAACACGAAGATTGGTGCCAGCCGTCTCGCACGGGAGCTTGAGCGGGACGGCCTGGTGGCCAGCGCAATCCATGGTGATAAATCCCAGCATGAGCGTCTGGCGACCCTGGAAGCCTTCAAACAGGGTGAGGTTAAGGTTCTGGTCGCCACCGATGTTGCCGCCCGTGGCCTGGACATTGCTGAATTACCCGCGGTCATCAATTACGACTTACCGTTTTCTCCGGAAGACTATGTTCATCGTATTGGACGAACTGGTCGGGCAGGGGCAAGCGGCCTGGCAATTTCGTTAATGCTCAATGATGACGAACGCCTGCGCGCCGATATTTCCAAGCTGATCAAACACGACCTCAAGCCTGTTGATCTGATGGTTACAGGCGCGTCGCCGGCAGCTCGGAGCGATCGTCCTGAGCGTGGTGAACGTAATGAACGAACCGAACGTGCCGACCGCGGCGCAAGATCAACCCGTCGCAGTCCGTCAACGCGTTCCTCGAGTGATAACAATGCGGGCAATGCAAGGTCAGTGCCGGGGTATTCGTCTGACCCGTTCTTTTTTAAACCCTACGAAGAAAAAGCCCGTAGTGAAGCCGAAGTTGAGGCCGCCGCTGCATCAACCGATGAGAAATCGATTGCAGCACTGTCGACGAAGCGGCGAACTGCCGGGCGTTCCGGTCAATTGCCTGCCCTGCTTGGTGGACTCAAGAAAGCAACAAGTTAATCTTCAGCTAACAGGCGGATCAATCTGATGTCTCATTCTTTTCCAGCACCGCCTCGTCAGCATAAAAATGATGTCAAAAGGTTAGCTGAGCCGGTGGTGAAAGACATGATGCGCCGCGAATTCTGTACGGCAATCGGTGCCCGAACCGTGGGTCTGGTGTGTCTCGGTGCCGGCCTGGGCAGCCTGATGGCCGCATCCAGATCGTCCCTGGCGGGTTCAGCGTCCGGAGCTGATGGCCAACCGGCAATCCGGACAATCCAGATTGATGCCGGCAACCCGCGCAGCCCGCGCACGCTGGGGTCGGCTGCGCCAATTGCTGCAGCGCCGGCCCGTGCGATCCGATTGAACTATGAGGGCTACCTGATTACAGGTTTTGGTAACTCCAAAATTGCCACCGCGGTGATGGATTTTGTACCCAAGGACGGGCGCTATCTGATGCAGCTTACTGTTGAAAGTATGCTTGCCGATCTTTCCTATTCCAGCGAGGGCCGGGTCGACCAACATGGTTTGCATCCCGAGCGTTACATCGAAAAGCGCAAGGTTGCGTTTCGCAGTGCCCGCACCAAGCAAGTACAGTATGTCGTAAGCAAAGACGCAGCGGCAATCAATCGTTTTGACGGGGGCAAATTAACCGTGCCGCCACAAACCCAGGATCGCCTGAGCCTGATGATTCATCTTTCCCTTGTGGCGCAGGCAAATCCCACCCTTTTAGCGCCAGGGCAGGAAATAGATATCCCTTTTGCCAGGGTGTCGGCAGTTTCATCAAGTCGCTGGAGTGCGAGCGAAGTGCAACCCGTGCAACTCGATGCGGGGGCGTCTGAAAACGACACGACACATACTCGTCGGGCGGCCCCGGTTCGTCCCGCGCAGCGGATTGCCCGGGTCGCGGACAAGAAAGAGTCTGTTGATGTCGCATTCTGGCTGTCCGCAGACAAAGACCGATTGCCGCTAGTGCTTCAATTCAGTGAAAACGGCCGCAGCTTAAAATTTGTGACCCGCGATTGATTTTCGAGATCAGGAAACGGATTCACTCAGTTTGTCACCCATCCATCCAGTGTGATGCTGCCCACTGAGCGGTAGCTAATTTCCAGAACTGCGTCAGCGAGTTTGCCGACACCACCGGTAGCTCCAGGTGAACCAATGCCTCATTGAGCAACGCAATACGTTGTCCGGTTGTCCCGTCCGTGACAACAGCCGGTGCGCCGTTTTGTTTCGACAGCTTCAACCCATGGGTGTCGTTCAATACAGGTATGTGCAAAGTGGTCGGTGGTGAAATACCCAGGCATCGGGCAATATAAACCTGACGGGCCGTCGAATCGGCAAGGTCCTCGCCGCGAACAATACTCGTGATACCGCTAAAAGCATCGTCAACTACAACGGTTAATTGGTATGTCCACAAGCCGTCGCTACGTCGCACGGTGAAGTCGCCAACCGACTGGTCCAGGCGGCTTGTCTGCAGACGCCCGTGGTCAAATCCGCCCGGGCGGTCAGACCAGGTGATCGGTTCTGCGGTAACCCGAAGCCGGCAGGAGATTGCCGCACCCGGATTTTGGACGCCATTACGGCAGGTTCCGGGATAAATCTGCAGGTTGCCAGCTGGACTGGTTTCAGAACTTGTAGTGGTGGACACGTTCTGTGCCGGTACTGATGCGGATGCTGCGGCGGCAATTGCTGCGGCGATGTCGCTACGTGAACACGAGCATGGGTAGACAAGATCTTTACTGATCAGCACGTGGAGCGCGGCCTCATAAGCGGCGTTGCGCTGACTTTGCCAGATCACGGGTAGATCGGAGGTCATACCGAGCTCTTGCAGTGACCGCAAAATTGCCTGCGCAGCGCCGACTTGTTCGCGCGGGCCGTCAATGTCGTCGATTCGCACCAGCCATTGGCCGTGGTGTGCCCGCGCGTCCAGGAAACTTGCCAGCGCTGCGATCACCGAACCCAGGTGAAGCGGGCCAGTTGGTGACGGCGCGAAACGCCCGACGTATTTTGTCTGCTGTGTCTGGGAAGTTTGTAATGCTTGAGATTTATCCATACCGCAATTGTTGAAACACTATCTGACTGATTAGGTTCCCGGCTACACTGGATCCGACAAATCCTATTGTGTATTGAGCTTACCCGAACCATGCCGATGACCAAACCCGCTCCAACCGTTGTAATTGCCTTTCATTCCGGCTACGGCCACACAACCGTGCTTGCCGATGCCGTAATGCGTGGCGCCCGTCACGCCGGGGCGCAGTCTGAGTTGCTTGACGTGTCAGCCATTAACGACAAAGGATGGCAACAACTTAAGAGTGCCAACGCCATTGTCTTCGGGTCTCCAACTTACATGGGTTCTGTGTCCGGCCCTTTTAAGGTGTTTGCCGACGAAACCGCCAAAGTTTGGTTTACGCAGGGCTGGAAAGACAAAATTGCCGGCGGGTTCACTTGTTCAATGTCCATGAGTGGGGACAAGTTTTCAACCTTGACTTATCTCGTCACCCTGGCAATGCAACACGGCATGATTTGGGTTGGCACGGCAATGATGCCGTCTGCTGAGCCGGGGGACCCGGATGCCAAAAACCGCCTCGGGTCTTATCTCGGGGTGATGGCCCAGGCTGATAACAGCCCTCCGGAAGAAAGCCCGCCACAGGGCGATATTGACACCGCATTCAGTTACGGTGAGCGCATCGCCCGTGTTGCCCAAATGACGGGCTTGTCTGGCGAGGCAGGGTGAGTCTCTTGAGTCGCGGTCAATCGACTAGAATGGCGAGATAACTGACTCACTGAAGCCTGATGCCTGCTCCGTCTTTTGTCCATCTGCGAATCCATACTGAATTCACCATTTCCGATTCGATAATCCGGGTCGGTCCGCTGATGAAAAAAGTGGCGGGTGATGGCCAGGTTGCGGTTGCGATGACCGACTTATCCAATATTTATGGTTGGATCAAGTTCTACAAGGCGGCGCGCAAAGCAGGGGTGAAACCTATCTGTGGCGCCGATTGTTGGGTCACCAATGAAACCGACCGCGACCGACCGTTTCGCGCTTTGCTGCTGGTCACCAATCGGCAGGGGTACTTACGCCTGTGCGATTTGTTAAGCCGAGCCTGGCTTGAGAATGAATGGCGCGGCCGTGCAGAAATAATGCCCGAATGGTTTGATGGTGAGCCGGGTCTGAATGACGGCTTAATCTTGTTGTCGGGCGCCGCAGCCGGCGATGTTGGTCAGGCGTTATTGGGGAACAATCGTCAACAAGCGGTTGAATGTGCTCAGCTTTGGCAGCACAGATTCCCCGGCGCCTTTTTTATCGAGGTGCAACGTGCCGGTCGCGATGACGACGAAGTGCACGTCCGCATGGCTGTACCACTGGCGAATGAGCTTGGCATCCCGGTAGTGGCTACCCATCCCGCACAATTTCTTGGCCCTGAAGAATATCGATCACACGAAGCACGGGTTTGTATTGCCGAAGGTGAAATTCTGGCAAACCCGCGACGTCCCAGGCTCTATACCGAAGAGCAATATTTACTGACCCAGGATGAGATGGCGCAGCGGTTTGTTGATTTGCCGCAAGCTGTTGCCAACAGCGTACTGATTGCACAACGTTGTTCTCTGCCGATGACACTGGGTAAGCCACAACTGCCCGACTTCCCGACCCCCGATGGCATCAGCCTGGATGATTATATGCGCCAGCTTGCCCGCGCCGGCCTGATCGAGCGGATGGTGCAGTTATTTCCGGACGAAGGCGAACGCCAGGCCCGGACAGATGAGTACAGCGCGCGGCTGGACTACGAATGCAACACGATTGTGCAGATGGGGTTCTCGGGCTACTTCCTGATTGTTGCCGACTTTATCAACTGGGCGAAGCGTGATGGAGTTCCGGTTGGGCCCGGGCGGGGTTCGGGTGCCGGTTCACTGGTTGCTTATGCGCTGGGCATCACCGACATTGATCCGATTCCCTATGCATTGTTGTTCGAACGCTTTCTGAACCCCGAACGGGTTTCAATGCCTGACTTTGATATCGACTTTTGCCAGGACAAACGCTACCGCGTTATTGAGTACGTAAGACAACAATACGGTGAGCAAGCCGTGTCGCAGATTGCTACCTTTGGCACGATGGCATCTAAGGCGGTGATTCGCGATGTCGGTCGCGTCCTGGACATGGGTTACAACTTTTGTGACCGACTGTCCAAGTTGATCCCCGTTGTCCAGAATAAACCATTGTCACTGGCTAAAGCGCGCGAAGAAGAGCCCTTGCTCAAAGAGCGCGAACAAAAAGAAGATGAAGTCAGAGAGTTGCTCGCGCTGGCCGAACCACTTGAGGATTTGACCCGCAATATCGGTATGCATGCTGGCGGGGTACTGATTGCGCCCGGCAAATTAACCGATTTTTGTCCGCTCTACAAACAACCGGGCAGTGAAACCAGCGTGGTCAGTCAGTTCGACAAAGATGACGTCGAAGAAGTTGGCCTGGTGAAGTTTGACTTCCTTGGCCTACGTAATCTGACCATCATTCAGAATGCTGTCGACGCCATCGCTGAGCGTTATCCAGATTTAAACCTGGACCTGACCCGCCTTGAATTTACCGACCCCAAGGCCTACCAAATTCTTAAAGAGGCCAATACCACGGCAGTTTTCCAGCTTGAAAGCGAGGGGATGAAAAAGCTCCTTAAGAAACTGGCGCCTGACCGATTTGAAGACATCATCGCTGTGCTTGCCCTGTACCGCCCGGGGCCATTAGGCTCTGGCATGGTGGACGACTTTATTCTTCGTAAGAAGGGTCAGCAATCGATTGATTACTTCCATCCTGATCTGCAGCAGACACTTGAGCCGACATATGGTGTGATTGTCTATCAGGAACAAGTGATGCAGATCGCCCAGATTATCGGTGGGTATACACTGGGTGGTGCCGACTTGCTGCGCCGGGCGATGGGTAAGAAAAAAGCCGAAGAGATGGCCAAGCACCGCGACATCTTTGTTACCGGTGCGAAAAACAACAATTACGACGAAGCCCTGGCCAACAAACTATTTGACCTGATGGCGATGTTTGCCGAATACGGCTTTAACAAGTCACATACTGCGGCTTATGCGGTTGTCACCTACCAGACGGCATGGCTCAAAGCTCACTATCCATCAGAGTTTTTTGCCGGCACCTTGTCCTCTGATATGTCTGATTCTGACAAAGTACGTTTATTTGTCAGTGATGCACGCAAGAACAAGGTTGAGGTATTACCGCCTGATATCAACGAGTCGCGATGGCAGTTTGTTGCCGTTGATACTCGAATCGTCCGATACGGGCTCGGCGCGGTCAAAGGTGCCGGTGAAGCCGGTATCGAACACCTCATTCGATTGCGCTCAGAAACGCCGTTTAGCAGCCTGGCCGATTTTTGCAATCGGGTCGATCGAAAGTTGGTCAACAAGCGCTCGGTGGAAGCACTGATTCGCGCTGGTGCATTTGATGCCATCGATTCGAACCGGGCGGAACTATTGGCTAATGTCGGCCCTGCGATGGCGTTGGCTGAAACCACTGCGGAAGCAATTAACCAGGTCAGCTTGTTTGGCGAACAAGAGCCAAGCGATGCTGGTGCTGCCATTTGGCGCGCAACACCCGAGTGGGGTGAACGTCAGCGTTTGCAGGAAGAAAAATCCGCCCTGGGTTTCTTTCTTAGTGGACATTTATTCTCCGCATTCGAAGCTGAGGTGCGGCGTTTCGTGACAACAAAAATTGGTTCGGTACAGCCAGCTAACAATGTGATCTGGCTCGCCGGTGTGGTAACCGGCATCCGCACTCAAATGACACGCCGCGGAAAAATGGTATTTGTCACCCTGGATGACGATAGCGGCAGCATTGACTTGTCAATTTACGACGAAGTCTACGAAGCCAGCCGTCAATGGGTGCGTGAAGATGAGTTGCTTGTTGTCAGTGCCAAGGTCAGCCGGGATGATTATTCCGGGGGCTACCGGGCAGTGGCTGACCGGATTCTCGACTTGACCGGCGCGCGGCACGAATTTGCCAAAGCGTTGCGGGTGCGCCTCAATGGCAATGCCTGTGGCATCCAGCTAAAGAAACAAATCAACGAGTTTCGTTGTGACCCGCAACAAGGCGGGTGCCATCTTGAAATCGAATACCAGCGTGAGGACGCGGCTTGTGTTGTGCGCCTGCCAGATGACTGGCGTTTGCGTATGGACGACACTTTGCTTATTAATCTTCGTTCCTGGCTGGATAATTCCAGTGTGGAAGTTGTCTATCAGTAGGCAATCAGTGAACTCACCTGGCTCCGTGACGGGGCTGCATCCAGGCAGATTTGTTTGAAAGAAAGTCTCGAAGTCTATTGGCGACTGCTCGGCTATACGCGACCGTACCGGCTGGGCTTCATCATCGCTATCGTTGGTATGGTGATTGCGGCGCTGACAGAGCCTTTTTTTCCGGCGTTAATGAAGCCGTTGCTTGATGACGGGTTTGTCAATGGCAATGGATTGCCGCTTTGGGCCGTTCCTGTGGGTTTGATTGGGGTTTTTCTGGTGCGCGGTATTGCCAGTTTTATCAGCGCCTATGGTTTGGCCTGGGTAGCCAACAAGGTATTGATCGATTTGCGCCGTCAGATGTTCAGCCATGTCATGCATTTGCCAAACGAAGAGTTTCAGCGCGACGCGTCGGGACTGATCGTTTCGAAGATCGTTTTTGAAGTGACCAATGTGATGGGTGCGGCCACCAAAGTACTGACCGTTGTTATTAAAGACTCGCTGATCGTGCTGGGCTTGTTGGCATGGTTGTTTTATCTGAACTGGAAACTGACCCTGGTGGCTTTATTGCTTATTCCCGTGACCGCCGGGGTAATTACTATCTATAGCCGTCGCATGCGTGTTTTGGCGCGACGCAATATGAAGCAAACCGGTGAGCTGACCCGGGTTGTTCAGGAGGCCGTTCAGGGGTACAAGGTGGTCAAAATTTTTGGTGGCTACCAACAGGAAGCCGGTATTTTCGAAGCCAGTGCCGAAAAGTTGCGCAGTTTTGCCATGCGGATGACGGTTGCCGGTGCCGCCACGGTGCCAATTACCCAGTTATTTGCCTCAGTCGCCGTGTCAGTGGTGGTGACTTTTGCGCTAATACAATCAAGCAATAATCAAACGACTGTGGGCGGTTTTGTATCTTTCATAACCGCCATGCTGATGTTGCTGGCACCGCTTAAGCGCCTGGCGGACGTTAACGCAGAATTACAGCGCGGGCTGGCGGCGGCGGAAGGTGTTTTTGAGCTGCTGGATAAAGCACCGGAAAATGATACCGGCACGGTTGAGCTTGCGCGAGCCGACGGACGAATAACTTTTGAGAACGTTAGCTTCAGGCACTTTGAGGCCGAATCTGATGCGCTGAGCGACATCAACCTGGACATCAACCCCGGAGAAGTCATTGCCCTGGTCGGTTCGTCAGGGGCCGGAAAGAGTTCGATGATTAACCTGTTGCCACGACTGGGCCATCCAACCAGCGGGAAGATCCTGCTCGACGGCATTGCGCTGAACGATTTGAAGCTAGAGTCATTGCGCGCGCAGCTCGGACTGGTAAGCCAGGATGTTGTGCTGTTTAATGATTCGGTGCGGGCCAATGTTACTTTCGGTTGTGATGAAGTGCCGTCCGATGAAGTTGTCTGGGAGGCGTTGCGTCATGCTGCATTGGAGAGCCACATTCGCAGTCTGGACGATGGCCTGGATCATCAGATTGGCGAAGGGGGCTCACGGTTATCGGGTGGGCAGAGACAGCGCCTTGCCATTGCCCGGGCGTTGCTCAAAGATCCGCCGGTTTTACTGCTTGACGAAGCAACCTCTGCATTGGATTCGCGTACGGAGCGGGAAGTTCAGCTAGCGCTGGAGCGATTGATGACAAACCGAACCACTCTCATTGTTGCCCATCGGTTGTCCACAATTGAACGCGCAAATCGTATTGTTGTTATGGACAAGGGTCGAATTATCGAAATCGGCTCACATGCCGAATTGCTGGCACGCGACGGTGCCTACGCCAGCCTGCACAAGCTTCAGATGGCGACACCGTCCTGAGCACTTCAGGCTGACAAAATCTGTTATCTTTTAGCCAGCCATTTGCACCAACACAAATAGTTTCAGGAAAACCAATGCCAGTAGAAAAACCCGATTCAGACGCTCGGATGCCGTATCAGTTACCCATGCCGCCAGATGCCTTACCGGAAATTGTTATTCCCGATGCAATATCTGCGAACGACGACCGGATGTGGGTGAAGCAGGCTGAAAACGTATTTTTTCGTCCGCTTTGTCTGAACCGATCCCAGGGTTACTGGATGAACCTGTTGAAAGTCACTAAATCGGGCGTACTTTCGCGTCACCGTCATCCAAATGCCGTCCATGGTTTTGTGCTTAAGGGTCACTGGCATTATCTTGAGCACGACTGGGTAGCCACTGAGGGCGGTTACGTCTTTGAGCCCCCGGGCGAAACCCACACCTTGGTAGTTCCCGATGATGTTGACGAGATGATTACCTATTTTCAGGTCAACGGCGTGATGTTCTATGTTGATCCGTACGGCAATCACGTGGGTTATGAAGATGTCTTTACCAAAATCGACATGTGTCGGGCCCATTTTGAAAAAGTCGGTTTGGGTGCTGACTACGTCGACAATTTCATTCGCTAATTCACTTTCTAAAAGCCAGGCCGGGATGTTTCACCGCTTGTCAGCACAAAAATTTTTGAGGAAGCTGATATGAAGGTTTCGAAAGAAGTTGTTGATCAACTGGCCCAGGTGACAACAGCAACCCTGTCTACCCTGATGCTGAAGGATCATGGGTTGGCCAATACCTGTATTCGGAATGTTCGACTGGTCAACGAAGACGGTAAAGGGATGGCTGGGCCTGCCTACACGATGCGCTATTTGCCCGGCCGCGAAGACTTGCTGCCTGAACAATGGCTGAACCATCCGAACAACCTGATGCGTGTGAGCGTTGAATCGATGTCGGCGGGGGTTATCGTGGTTATGGACAGTTCAGTTCACGACGATGTTGGATTGCTCGGTGGTAACCTGTTGGCCCGCATGATATGCCGCGGGGTAGGGGGAGTCGTTGCCGATGGCGGTATGCGCGATCGGGACGAAATCCGATCGATGCCAATCCCGGTTTATTGCCGGTCGATAGTGGTACCAACCAGCTTCCCGTCTCTGATGTTGGCCGGTGTTCAGGAATCCGTTTCATGCGGCGGGGTGACGGTGTTCCCGGATGACATTATTGTTGGTGATGCTGATGGCGTGGTGGTTGTGCCGGCACATCTGGCAGAATCACTTGCAGTCGCTGGCCTTGCATTGGACGGTATTGAGCAATGGGTTCATCTTCGCTTGATGGCGGGCGCGGCGCTTGATGGCTTATATCCGCCTGATGAACAGTCGACTGCCCAATACCATGCATGGGTCGAAGCGGGGCGACCTGCCGATCGGTTGATCGTGTAGCCCGTCTAGCGGTGCAGTCGGAACATCGCAAATGACAAGTCATCGGGTTTAGAAACTTCACCCGCGTACTCGTCGCTCATCCGGCGGTTAGTCCGACTAAGTAAGCGCCGAGCGGCGGTTGGCAACTTGCCGATGCGAATGTCGGCACCAATTTCGTCAACCACGGCATTATCGAATACGCCGTCACTCGCAATAATTACCGTGTCACGCAGATCTAACTGCATTGGGCTGCCCACTTCAACCGACATGCCCTCAAGCCCAATGGCATTTGAAATAATGTGACGGTCTTCATGACGGATGGCTTCGTGCTCGTCGATAAAACCCGCTTCTTCAGCATAGCCAATTGGCGAATGAAATACGGTTCTCAGTTTGGTCTTGCCTCGCTGGCCTACAACAAGACAGCCCGAGTCGCCGGCGTGATAAGTGCGTAGCATTCGGTCAAATATTTCTGCAATGATAAGCGTGCAAGCGGCACCGTTGCCGAGCCCACTAACGCTTTTATGGGCGAGCTCGAACGCGTCAAGAATGCTGCTTCGGCTTGAACCGTTATCCGATGAGTCACTTAAACTGCTCAAAACCGACTCAATGGCTAGCCGCGATGCTTCGGCGCCGGCCGGTGACCCGCCAACCCCGTCGGCCAGCGCAAGAACGCACTGGTTTTCGGACAAATCAATAACGGCTACGCAGTCTTCATTAATTGGTTTTCCTGGCCGCGGCTGGGCAAAAAGTATTGTCTCGCCCAGGCGGCAGCGAAAACTAACCGGTTCCGAACAATCGGTGTTCAGCAAAGCATGAACCGGCGGAGGCGTCATGATGCGTCCCACTTGAGATTTTCCAGAAACAGGCGCAAATGCCCGGCGTGGCGGAATTTCTCTCCGATGGCCGATCGGCGCAGTCCGCAGCAGATTTCCTTTATCTGGGGTGGTTGCCGCGGGTAGAACCGACTACCGCCCAGTGTGTCGTAAAAAATACGTATTGCATCCCAGACATCGTCGCGGATACTTTGGCTTTTGCGTTGCTTCTGTCGAAAGATATCAATCAGTTTGATTTCGAAGCCAAGACCGGTACGCCGGATAATGATATTGCCGGTGTGCAAGTCGCCATGATATTCGCGGTGCGAGTGAATGGGTTCGAGAGCGCAGGCCAGAGCATATAAAACATGAAGCGATTCGAAGCTACCCATGCGTTTACCGGGTTGGCCGGCGATAAAGTCAGTGTATAAATCGCCGTCGACGTATTCTGAAATCAGCAAGCTGACTTTTTGATCGGCAAAATCAATCGTTTCATTGGTCACATATTGGATCAGTGCGCTGCAATGTCGCAAGCGATGAAGTTTTTTGGCCGTGTGTCTTAGCACGGTATTACGTGGGTTGCGTTGAGGTATAAAAAATTTGGCGGTGCGCTCGATACCGGTGGCAATTTCCTGAACCAGATACACCTCGCTTTCCCAACCAGCGCCCAGCAGACGAATTATTTTGTAGCGACCGGCGAGTCGTTCACCGGGCTGAAAGTCAAACTTGCTAATCTTCATCTGTGTTCGGAGTGTTCATTGGGTACTTGTAAGGCCGACATGTCAAAGGCCGGGTATGTCGAAATCTGCTTACTGAAGCGACCGGTAAAATTGGCATAGTGCATCTGATTCGTGTTGCAGCTTGTATTTTTCTAACACCAGCTCCCTGCCCGCGGCTCCCATCTCGGTTAATTGCGCAGGATCGGTTAACAGCTTACCCAGTTCAGCGGTGATGGCATCCTGATCGCCGGCTGGTACTATTTTACCGGTGACTTCAGGCACAACAATTTCCGGCCAGGCCCCGGCTTGGGTGGCAAGCACTGCACAGGCGCTGCTCATGGCTTCGAGCACGGTCAGGCCAAAACCCTCTTTATAGCTAAGTGCAGCAACTAACGACATTGCGCGAATAAGCTCCGGAACACGTTCGAAGGGTTGTTCACCAATAAAGACGATTCGAGTATTCAGGCCAGCTGCACTTATCTTTTTTTTCTGTTCGTCAACAAACCCCTGGTTGTCAGCAGTTATTGCGCCAACAATTACACCGGTAAACGCTGGATGATTGGGCAGTTGTTCTATACAGGCGTTAACAAATAACGCAACACCTTTTTGCTTGCGAACCCGACCAAAGATGCCAATGCCGTAGTCGCCGGGGAGGCCGGTTGCCTGCCAGGCCGCACGACGATCGGGGGCTGGTAAATAAGTATTCGGATTCACGCCGTGAGGAATGATGATGTCAGGCTTGCGTTCAAGGTAAGCTGCAGCGGCGTCGCACGTGCTGATAACGGCATCCATTTTGGTCATCAGCCATCGAGTGAAGCTACTGTGATGACGCTGCGCGGTTGAAGTAAAAACAATGCGGATCTTTGCGCCCAGCAGGTGTTTGAGAATCAGTGCCTGGATCATCTCGTCATTACGGCGCGCATGGAAAATTCGGTATTTACCGTTAGGGAGTAAACGCTTCGACATGCCTGCCAGTTCCAGAAAGCCGATCGCCAGCGACTCGTCGGGTAAATGGTGCCGCCCCAGAACGCGCAGCTTCATTTGGTGGGTTTGCAATGCCATGGTTTGCAGCATGGTGGATGTCACGCCAGAGAACCGCCGATTCGAATTGCCGAGGAATAATTCGGTTTCAGTGGCCGCTTCAGTTGCATCGGTCGCAGCCGATGGAGATTCGTTTTTTTTCACCCCGGCATGATGGCTCATGCTGCTTTGGTGTGCAGGCATTGTCACAACAACTACTCAGACCCTGGCGGCATCAGTGGCCCGACGCGCGCTCAGTACACCCTTCAGGAAACCAAACGCCTGGGCCCGCTTACGGCTGGATATCAAGGTCAGGGGTGATAGACACTTCAAAATAGCTTCACTCAGCGACGACGAAAAAGCGCCGGGCAGATGATGTTTGCGCATTGCGTATATCCGTGATCGAGCGAGATGAAACGATTTCCAAGCCGCAATATTTGCCGAGCGTGCCGACGACCGGCCCTCCAGGTGTTCGACCAGCGCGTCTGCAACGAACATTAACGGGCCAATCTCGCGCCTGAGCCGCAGGGATAAGTCGTCATCTTCGTGGTAGAGAAATATTTTCGGATCGAAGCCGCCAACAGCCTCAAAAGCGTTGCGACGAACAAACAACGCGGCTCCGGATAAAACGCCGATCTCCTGGCTCGTGGGTGGCCAGCCCCGCGGCGCCCATTGGGCTTTAGGAAGCAGGGTGGAACTTCGTTTGAAAGCGGGTTTTCCGTTGGCATTGACAATTTTCGGATTACAGGCGGACGCCGCGGGATGGGCATCCATAAAGCTCACGAGGGACTGTACGGCATCGTTCCTGAGCACGGCGTCAGGGTTGAGAAAGAACAAGTAATCTGTTGTTGTCTGAACTGCCCCTGAATTACAGCTGTTGCCAAAGCCGAGGTTGGATGCCTGGTGAATGACGGTTGCGCCGGCCGCCGCCGCTATAGCGGCAGAGCCATCGTCGCTTTGATTGTCAACCACAACAACATGTGTATCGGCTGGCACAGAGGCCAGCATATTGCCCAGGACGGCTTCACTGTTGAAACTGACCGAAATAATGGTGACCCGGGAGGACATGCTGAATTAGGTTTTGAGGCGCTAAAGGGTTTGAGTGATTAATCCGAGTGGTGATAATAGCGTGCATTCCCGGTATTGAAGCCGGTAATCGAGCCGATTCCAATACCGTTGGTGCGCGGTTCCGGGATAAGCCCAATATAGATTCGTCAGTTTCGAGATTGTTGCCGGCAGTGTTAGCCTTTTACTTTTCCATCAAAATTATTGGACTAACCATGGTTGAACCTGCTGCCTCACCGGAACGCTATCCGTTACCGGATATCAATTCCCTGCCCAAAGATATTCAATCAATGATGCTGAGCGTCCAGGAGAAGGCCGGTTTTGTGCCCAATGTCTTCTTGAAACTAGCACGACGCCCTGATGAGTTTCGTGCCTTTTTTCAATACCACGATGCCTTGATGCTGCGCGAAGAGAGCCACCTGACCCCGGCTGACCGGGAAATGATCGTCGTGGCAACCAGTGGCGCCAACAGCTGCCTTTATTGCGTTGTAGCCCATGGTGCTTTGCTTAGGATATATGCGAAGAAACCGATGTTGGCCGATCAGGTCGCGACCAACTACCGCAAAGCTGACATTAGTGCGCGTCAACGCGCAATGCTCGACTTTGCGATGAAGGTAAGTCTTGAATCCGCTGCTATCGGAGAGGACGACTTTGTCAGCCTGCAGGCTCATGGATTTAATGATGACGATATCTGGGATATTGGTGCGATTGCGGCTTTCTTTGGCTTATCGAATCGGATGGCCAACCTCACCAATATGATGCCCAACGACGAGTTCTATCTGATGGGCCGCTTGCCAAGGGATAAATCCAATGACAAAGCCGGAAAGAAGTAGTTTCCCGCTCGGTTAATCTCGATAAAACCCGGGGCTTTGAGGCTCAGGCTCCGGGTTTTATTGCGATCAGTTCGACAGGACTAATTTTCCCCTGGGCAATACTACCAATCATGTTTTTTATCTTGATCGGTGCGTTTTTGCCCATCACGAGATGTAAGCCCAGTGGCGGCGGGCCGTTACCCGCATTGGCTTTAGCCTGGAGTTGTTCAAAAAACGCGAGGGCAAAGTCGCGGCGATTGTGTTCACTGATGACTTCGAATCCGGCGGCAGCTAATGCGTTTTTGTATTCGGCAGGGGATGCGAGTGCGCTACCGTCAGCGCTACTTGCCCAGGGTACCGGGTAGTCAATTGGACCATCCTCGATTGTCATGATGTCGTAGATGCCAATCAATCCGTCTGGACGAAGCACGCGAAAAACTTCGGTTGCAACCGAAGATTTATCCCGAATATTCATGCCAACATGCATCATGTACGCGCGGTCAAAGGCTGCGTCAGCATGTGGTAGTGCGGCGACATCACCCACTTGCAATTGAACCTGCGAACTTAAGCCAACCCAATCGCATAAAACTTTTCCGGTGGCGATGTACTCCGGGGTTAAATCAACACCTGATACCTGGCAGCTATAGCGTTGGGCCGTAAAGCGGCTTGCACCACCCAGACCACAGCCAAGGTCAAGAACCCGGTGGGTAGGCTGAATGTCAAGCTGGGACAGAAAATGTTCGGTGGCAGCCCGGCCACCGATATGAAACTCATCCAACGGCCCCAGGTCGTCAATGGTCAGCTCATCCGGGGTTTTTCCCAGCTGACTGATGCCGGCGCGAATTGATTCAATCAACGAGCCATGGCCATAGTGGTCGGTGACGGTGGATGGGCTAGGCATCTAACGGCTCCTGTTCGGCCTGCCACAGGTAGTGGCGGAATAGAAGTAGTCTAGGATAAGGCTTGCCGATGACGGCAAACAACCCCAAAAATTCAGGATCGACAGCCAGAAACGGCGTGAAACCCGGTCATTTGACTCAGATCAACAAGGTCGGGCATGAATCGGTCAGCATGTGCTAACCGGCGGTGAATGGTGGCAATCCAGGAGAGGTAACGTGACAATCAAGTCAGTGATGACGGTTTTAGACTCAAGCGAGATTGGTGGTCAGCATGCTGTTTTTGCTGCTGAAATTGCAATTCGCGAAGGTGCACATCTGACGGCACTGGCCCCGACCGGTCTGGCAGCAGAGATTCCCGGCACCGAATTTGCGCCAACCGGGCTTACTGTGCTTGATAAGATCCAGGTTGATCTGGCCACAAATGCCAGCCAGGCATTGCTTCGCTTCGAGGCGTACTGCAAGCGGGAGGCGTTCTCAGACTACGACGGGCAGGTTGTCACCATGAGTGCCGAGCATGCGCTTATCTCTCACTCCTTTTACACTGATTTAATTGTGGTCAGTCAGCCTCATGCTAAGCAGGACAAAAACGTCATTGGTGAGTACTTCGTTGAACACATCATGCTCACTGGTTCGCGACCAATACTTATATTGCCGGCAATCAGTCAATTGACCATGCCAGTCAACCAGGCAATTGTTGCCTGGAAGCCGGACAAGGAAGGTGCCCGGGCGCTGCGGGAAGCGATCCCACTTCTGAGACGGATGAAGGCCGTCGAAATTGTCAGCATTCAGACACCGAGCGAAGCGAACCAACACCCGAAGACGAGTGATATCAATCTCTTGCGCTATCTGTCTTTGCACGGTGTATCGGCTACCCACCGACACCTGGTTTCTGAGATGGATGTCGGCAATACCCTGTTGTCTCATGCCGCTGACAGTGGTGCCGATCTACTGGTAATGGGTGGCTATGGCCATTCGCGCATGCGGGAATGGATAATGGGTGGAGCAACCCGAACCATTTTGCAGACGATGACCGTACCGGTGATGATGTCGCATTAGATCAAACCATGCCTGGCTGGCCCGGGCGTTTAGACTTATCTGCGACAGTTTTACCGGTGTTGTTGAGGCCGGGTTGCTTCAACCAGTTGCTGGTGTCGGCGCTCTTCGATCTTAACCGCACGATTGTGACGATGCACGGTAAACAAACTGAGTAAAACACAAAACGGCCAGACAAACAGCGCCCCAACAAAAAAAGTAAACGAACCAATGGCGACGGCGAGTATTAGCATCGCAATAGCGGCGGCCACACTTGAGTAAAACAGGCCAAGAGGACCAAAAAACAAGGTAAGTAAGATGCCGACGAGTTGAGATTTTCTCATGATGCTTTCTATCGTTAAATAAAATGGGTGAACTAAATGATGATTGCGCAGGCGGCCTGGCTGTCAGGACCACGGAAGATCGCGTGGCTGTCGTCGGTGGGGTCAATAACCCAGCCAACCGAATACGGATGCCGAAAGAATGCCGCCTGAGTTGATCGGTCCGTCGGGCTGAAGAAGGCGCCCAGGCCGGGGTGGCTGTGATACCAGCCAACAATACGGGCATCGTTCTGGCCCAGTTGCACCAGAGCACTATTGGCAGCACCCCACACGGAGGCTTCCATTCGAAGTGAATACCCAGTGCCGCTGGACATCGGTGCGGCGATAGCGGACAAAACGTCGATATGACTGGGAACCACGCGATTCTCTTTATTAGTTTTGTCGCCGCCGGTTATTGCAGACGGCGGGTGTGATTGGTGCTCGACCGGATTGACATAAGGTATGCCAATCAGTAGCCCGCCTTGCTCGATATCAGCCGATCGCAAGTGAGTCAGCACCTGGTGATGAATGTGCTGTGGAATCAATACCTGGCAGTTTGACGTGCCGGGTGAACCGCACAAAAATCTCAACGCCGGCTGGTTGAGAACGGCATCAGTCAGTACCGCGGGTTCATCCGTCGGTGATTGATCTGTCCACTTCACCTGGTGACCTTGTCGAGTGCCGTACTAGTTTTTGACATCAGGTTCTTGCCTCAAAATCGTTGGCACATTTGGGGCATTGCACTATCCCGGACTTGCCACTGGGTAAGCGAATTTTGGTACCGCAGGCTGGGCATGCGCGGACCACTTTTTCGACCGGCGTGTCCCATTGAATGGCTGCGGTTGGAAACTGGTCGGGATGTTTTCGCACGGCCGTGTTGTACCAATGACCCGCGGCTGAATTGGCTACCGAGTTCATATTCACCAGCATTCGGTCAAACGTCAGCAGGCGACACAGTCGGGTTACGTAAAGATCGAGCCCCTCACTGGGGTTCCATCTACTGCCGACACAGACGACACCGGATTCGAAAACGTTTGGATGGTGAATCGGCGTCTCCACCATTCGAGCGGTTGGTGCCTCAAACGGGTAGCGTACCGGCAGGTCAACACGGAAACGGCTCATGGCTTGAACCTCGCCGGGGTAGCGGGCGTCACCAGCTGTTGGCAGGTTGAGCTGGAAAACGATCGATTGGTTGCTGCCCGACGGCAAGGAGAGTATTTGCAACTGGCCCCGCGAATGGGCACACAAGCGCTCGAGTCGTTCAATGTCGGCCTGGCGGCGTTTGTTGAGTCCGGACATGGTGGCAGGGCGAAAACGTCTGTTGTTGGTTAAGAGCGCTGGCCGGCGACCAGGACGGGCTGAATTTCGAGTGTGTCACCGGGTTGAACGCTGTCGCCAAGTTTGTCACCGGGGGCGATCATTTTTCCGCTGCTGGTATTCACCAGGGCGTAGTCGGTATCGGTTGGCAGCGCCCAATTGTCGGCAGCTGCCTGGATGACCTGGGCTGCGGTTTGCTCGGGGTCGATTTCGACGGCCGCTTTGCGGGTTTGATCCGCGGTTCGGACGGTCAGATTCAGGCTGTCTGCAGCGCGTTGAATGTCGGACATGTGGCCTCCTGGCAAGCCCGCAGGACAAACGGCGAGCTGGTTGATTACAACGGGTACCTGGGTATAACGTGTGCTAGTTAGCGCCGAATTCGATAATGGCGTCACCCATCAGACCCCAGCGGGCCGGAATAGATCTTTCGCCGAAACGCTCGGACAGTTCCCGCACGGAAAATTGTTCCCGCACATCAATCTTAACGGCTGACTGCTGACATCGTGGACAAATGCTGATGGCATCAGTCAGCGAGGCGGCGCGGCGCCCCTCGAAGCGGCTAGTGTGTGGTTGCCGGCCACAGCGCTCACATGCGCAATACCAGATGAGTTTGTCACTTAATACGATAACTTCGTCGTCAGTGGCCCCTGGGGCGTTGTCCGCAACAGCCGCGGCCAGGTCGTTGCCGTTGGCCACCCGGGCAAGCAGGCGAGGGTTTGCCGGCAATATGCCGCAGCCAGCGCATAAGCTTGCGCTGGCGATTGTGACCCGGCTGGAGGTACCGCTAAGTGTGTCGGTGAACAAGCGAATCGCCCCGCCGTTTGCCGGAGTCGCCAGCTCACGCTGCTCAGTCTGCTCAGTCTGCGTCGTCAGTCGGTTGTCACAACCACAATGTTTCAACGCCTCATTGCAGGCAAGTGCAGCCGTAATACTGGTGCTGATGGTTGTTGTGGGCATGACTTGCTGTTCCAGGGCCGCCTTAAGCAGGCCGCCGCAGGATTGGCGTTCACCCAGACGGGCGTAGACGCTGTCGGGCAGGGTACATTCATAACAAGCACAGTTACTGCTGCGATCGAATGGAAACAGCTCGACCGAGCCGTAGCGCGAATCGATGGCGGTATTAATCCATGCCGTCCCGGTTAACCAGCAAATCTGATTGATGCGTATACGGGCTTCAAAGTTATCGGTACAAGCAATCACAAGATCAGCCCGACCCACGCGGTCCAGGCTCAGCGTTTCGTGGATATCGCCGGGTACCGCTTCGACTGTGACACCCGGGTCGAGCTCACGCGCTCGGTTGGTGACGCTGACTGCCTTGTTATGCCCGATGTCTGATTCGCGCAGCAAGACCGACCGGGTCAGGTTATGGCGTTCGACACGGTCGAAGTCAAATACCGTGATTTGACCTGTCCCGAGTAAACACAGGTTTTTAATAACCTCGTTGCCAATTGCGCCCGCGCCGATAACCAGGATATCCAACGAACTGACGCGGGACTGCGAAAATCCGTCGATCTGTTCATGACGCAGGTAGCGATTGTCGGGCATTGCGGTTAATCCGCAGCTTCAATGACCTGAACGTTGTCAAAGACATTGCCATGGCAACCAATACACTGACCTGCGTTTTCACGTTCCAGCGTCCGGACGCTGTCAGCATGGTAAACCGCCTGACAGGCTGGACAGCGCATCAGCGCGCGATCCGGATCAATGGGTTCAGCACTGAAGCTATCCCGGACACCGTTTAACTCGGCCCGGGGCACTAAAAAGGTTGCGGCGCCATTAACGGTATTTTTTGACCAGCGTTTGCGCGGCCGATAAGTATTGCGATTGCCGGCGTTAGTGAGTCCGCGCAGCAATATGCCGCCGAGGGTGACGACTGCAAATAGTAGAATAACGCGTGGAAGCACCCACAATCTCCAAAATCAGATACAGCAACTGTAATCGAAGATGGGTTCAATGCGATGGTTTTCAATCCTTTAACCAGGTTAAAGCAGTCTCGCGGTTGCAGGCGCTACGATTGTTGATCCGTGTGTCAGGATGTGAAACTGTAATGTCGGTCGCTGGCTTTAGGTCAGGCCCCGCCGGATCAGGTTTAAGCCCATCAGGAAAAACACGATTAAGACCATGCTGCGGAAATGCTCCGAGCCTATTGTGCGTCGCAGCCATTCGCCAATGGCAAAACCCAGGAGCGTGGGTATGACCATCAATGCCGACTGCCCGGCCAGTTCGGTGCTTAACAAACCGCCCTGCCAGTAGCCGACCATCAACATGCTGGACCCCATCAGGATCAGAATGCCGGTGGCGGCCAGGTATTTTTCCCGGTCGGCTTCAGTGGCTAACAGATAGCTGACAACTGCCGGCGACCAGATTCCGGTTAATCCACCCATCAGACCGGCAATAGAACCAAACCCGAGTTGGGCCGGGATATCAAAGGCTGGGGCGATGCGGGGTGGCTTAACCAGGTTGCTGATAACAAAAATCACAATCACGATGCCAACCCCAATCAGGATTGATCCAACCGCCAGGCCAGCCGCAAAACGTGCGAAATACCAGATGCCAAACATCATGACCAGACAAAACGGCCAGATCTGGCGAACGGTTGCGCTAAGCTGCCCGCTGCGGATAATTTGCCAGATGTTTAAGGCCAGGCTCGGAATGATCAGCAGGGCAATCGCCAGTCTCGGATCGGCGATTTGCGCAAAGATTGACACCGCCGCGGTTGGCATTCCAACCCCAACCAGGCCTTTGATCGAACCTGCAAAAACGAAAATGAGCAGGGTCAGCGGCCACATACCGTCTGGCATGCTCATCGCAGCATGGCCGGTGGCCATGAAAGCCAGTCAAACATTTGGCCAGGTACCCAGTTCGTTGATGTACTCATGCAAGCGGGTATCAATGTGAGAAGTGCGCCATTCAATGGGTTTGTTGTCGTAACCCATGGCAACGCGTCGCACCATCATCACGGGCGACGCCGGCGCCATCTTTAACAGCCCGGCAATATCGGTTGGCACGGCGACGGCGCGCAGGCGCTCCGATGTCCGAATCACCGAATGGCCGTAGTCTTCCTGGTACAACTGGTACAGAGTGCCCGGCCGGTTGCGAACCCGCGCTTCCGTCAGGCGGGGGAAGGCCGCTGCGGCCAGGCTGATGTCGTCGACCATAACAACAACGCCGTCCAGGCTCAGCACGTTACGCAGGCGGAACACCGGGTCACCGACATCGAGATTGAGTTTTGCGGCCGTCTCGGCCTCGGCGCGACCCCTGGAAAACCGGTTCAGGCTGACAAGGGGGTAACTTTTCTTGTGACCATCGAGTGCGACGACATGAAAGAAGTAATACAGCAGGCGGTCTTGATCGTGAACAGCAACAAAAGTGCCCCGGCCTTGTTGGCGAACCAGCAATCCTTCGCTGACCAGTTCATCAACACCTTTGCGCAAGGTGCCAATGCTGATGCCAAAGTCGGCCGCCAGGTCTTTTTCAGGCGGTAAAGCGGTGCCAGGCGGGTAGGCCCCACGAACCAGGTTTTTAAGTAACTGGTCGCGGGCTACCAGGTAAAGCGGCTGCCCCTTGTTGGTTCCAAAACCCGGTTTTAATACGGCCGACACGAATCACCAGCCTGGGGATTGGGATGCAGAACCAGCTTTGCCGATGCAGTGCGCTGGTTGTGCAAGTCGTCGAACGCCTGGGCTCCGTCGCTAAGCGGGCGTTCTTCAACCCAGGATAAGTCGCCAAATTTTCCGTCATGAATGGCCGCTACCGTTGCCTTCAGGTCTGCCGTCGAGTACGTGTACGTACCAATCAAGGTGATCTCGGCCAGGGTCAGTTTGCGCATGTCAATTTCGCTGGCCCAGTCTTGCAGGCCAATATGAACGGCAACCGCACCCGGCTTGACCGTGGTCAGCATAAGCTTGCGCGTAACCGCTGCACCCACGGCGTCTATCACCAGGTCACACGATGATTCCCCTGGCCCCGCATCATTAACCGGGTTAAAGGTTCGGGCCTGCGCATGTTTGGCAACCGCGTCGCGTCGCAAGTCATTGGTTTCGGCAACCCAGACTTCCCGCGCGCCGTACGCGCGCAACAACAAGGCGGACAACATACCAATAGCGCCACCGCCAATAACCATTACCCGGGCTTCGGGCAGCGGGCGCAACATCGCGCGTTGGCCCATCGCCAATGCGTGCAGGGCGGTTGCCCCTGGTTCGGTAAGTGCCGCCTGGGTGGCACTCATGTCATCAGGTATATCAATCAGTTCTTTTTCCGGAATCGACATGTATTGGGCAAATGCTCCGGCGCGAGTCATACCAACCATCGTGCGATCGGCGCACAGGTTGTTGCGTCCCTGGATGCAGTATTCGCAGCGCCCGCAACTGATTAGCGGATTACCGGTTACCCGTCGGCCAATGCCCGGGCCGTCAACAACCGTGCCGGCAAACTCATGGCCGAGAATCAGGCCCGGCTTACGTCTCGGGTCATGACCGTGATAGGCATGCATATCAGAGCCGCAAATTCCAACCGCTTCGATGCGCAGAACCGACTCGAGGTCACTGGCATTGGGCATAGGGGCGGAGCGGACCTGCATTTCATTGGGTGCCGTATACACCAGGGCGTTCATTTGATTTTGTGTAGTCGTGGACATGGCGGATGCTCGGTCTGGTAAATGGGAGAACGGGAAAGCAAAATCGGGACAGCGGCAACGCGGCAATAAGGTTTGTGCACACTCCAGCTCAGCACAGCGAGCCAGATATTGTCGGCGACGCGTTACTTGGCGGTAAAACCACCGTCAATCATAATGGTCTGGCCGGTTATATAAGCAGAGGCATCACTGGCAAGGAAGACGGTGAGGCCGTGTAAGTCGCTTAACTCACCGTTTCGGCCAATGGCGGTTTGCCTGGCCAATGCCGCGCTGCGTTCCTGGTCTGCGAAAACTGGCGCAGTGAGTGGGGTTGGGAAAAAGCCGGGGCCGATTGCATTGCAGGTAATGCCATGAGCAGACCATTCCTGGGCAATGGCCCGGGTTAACTGCACGATACCGCCTTTGCCTGCACCGTATGGCGCTGAGTCTGGCATGGCGCGGTAAGACTGAAGCGAGGCAATATTGACAATACGACCCCAGCCGCGTTGTTTCATCGATGGTGCGAACTGCTGGGTCAGAAAAAATGGTGCACTCAGATGCAGTGCGAGATGCAGGGCCCAGGCTTGTTCGTTGACCTGCATAAACGGTTCGCGCAGGTTTACCCCCGCTGCATTGACCAAAATATCAACCGGGGCTATAGCTATGGATATTTTTTCGCAGGCCTGCTTCAGAGCACCGATATCGGCCAGGTCGCAGACCTGGTAATGAACATCGGAATTGCTGGCTGACAACCTGGCGCAGGCTTGTTCAAGAAGCGCTTCGCGCCGGGCCATCAAGGTGACTTTTGCACCAGCCATGCCAAGCGCCTGGGCCATCGCTTCGCCGATACCGGAGTTGCCGCCGGTCACGACCGCGTGGCGTCCGCTCAGATCAAACAGTTCACCGATGGCTTTCATAGCTCAGACTTTTACCGGCTCACCTTTGTCGAATGACTCATTCGGAAAGTATTTGGCCAGGCGGTCATCTGCGGTGCGGGCATGGGCTTCCATGCCTTCGAGGCGGGAGATTCGGGCTGACGACTGGCCAATAATCCGGTTGGCCTCGCGGGTTGCGCGTTGCCAGGTTAGTGGTTTCATAAACTTGTGGACCGAGAGCCCGCCCGAATAACGTGCGGCACCTTTGGTTGGCAGAATATGGTTGGTACCGCTGTTCTTGTCACCGTAAGTGACCGTAGTTTCTTCACCAAGGAACAATGAGCCGTAGTTTGTGAGCCGCGACAACCACCAATCCAGGTCGTCTGCCTGAACTTCCAGGTGTTCCGAGGCGTAGCGATCGGAAACCTCGGCGACTTCTTCCCGGGTGTCACACAAAACCACTTCCCCGTAATCACGCCAGGCACAGCCAGCTGCATCCCGGGCAGTAGGGGGCAGTTTCTCAACCAGCTCAGGCACCAGTTTCATAACTTGCCGCGCCAATGCTTCTGAAGTAGTAAACAACCAGGCGGGTGACTCGTGGCCGTGTTCCGCCTGCCCAACGAGGTCGCTGGCAACAATGGCCGGGTCTGCGGTTTCATCAGCAATGACGGCCACTTCAGACGGGCCGGCAAAGACGTCAATGCCAACTTTTCCAAACAACATGCGCTTGGCTTCGGCAACATATTTGTTGCCCGGGCCGACAATAATGTCAGCCGGTTTTTCCGTGAACAAGCCGTAAGCCATGGATGCAATTGCCTGTACACCACCGAGTGTCATCATGACATCCGCACCGGCAACTTTCATTGCGTATAAAACGTAGGGGTGTATGCCTTCACCCTGGAAGGGAGTCGAGCAGGCGACAACCGTTTTGACGCCGGCCGCTTTTGCCGTCGCTACGCTCATATACGCCGAAGCGATATGAGCGTAACGCCCGGTTGGTACATAACAGCCCGCCACGTTGCACGGGATCAGTCGTTGCCCGGCCACCAGGCCGGGGCTGACTTCGGTTTCAAATTCCTGAATAGACTCACGCTGCGCAATGGCAAAGCGTTTTACCTGGGCAGTGGCAAATTCGATGTCTTGTTTCACTGAATCAGGGACTTGGCTGGTCCGCCGCTTCAGTTCATCAGCATCAACAACAATGGGGCCATCCCATTTGTCCAGCTTTTTTGCATAGTCGCGAACCGCTTGCTCACCACCCGTCTGAATAGTGCTTAGCATGTCGGTTACAACCGCCTGCGCGGTATTGGTTTCCGTTTCGGGCGTTTTATCAGCGCGTTTCAGGTATTTGATAGCCATGGTTTAGGCACTCTCGTACAGTCGGGTCAAAACAAATTCACGATGGCCAAGCAGCTCGGCCGCCGTCCATTCGCCGTTTGCAGTTCGCAGCATACTGTCTAGCAGCATGTCTCCGGCCTGGTTCATATTGATTTCCCGGCGCAGCAAACCTGATGTGTCGACATCAATATGCTCGGGCATCGTGCGAACAGTTTTTGGATTCGCACAAATCTTAATGACAGGCAAAATTGGATTACCAATCACGTTACCCTGACCAGTTGGAAAGAAGTGAACCACAAAACCTGCAGCGGCGCACAAGGTGACCATTTCGGCTGCGGCTGATGATGAGTCCATAAACCATAAGCCTTTGCCTGTTGGCATTTCGGCTTTGTCCAGAACCCCATCGACTTTGCATTTCTTGCCGATTTTCTGAATGTTGCCCAACGCTTTTTCTTCAATTGTCGTCAGACCACCGGCGATATTGCCTTTGGTTGGCTGAGAATCGGACAAATCACTGGTTTTGTGCTTGTCGATAACGTCCTGGTAGCGGTCGAACATAGTCATAAACTCGTCGCGGACTTTTGGTGTCCGGCAGCGGGCGGCGACCAGGTGTTCTCCACCGGTTAATTCGGTGGTTTCGCCAAAAACCAGGGTGGTTTTGGCGGCATAGAGTTTGTCGAACGCATTGCCTACGGTCGGATTGCCACCAAGACCGGAGGTGGTATCAGACTCACCGCACTTGGTTGATACCCACAGCTTTTCGATTGGATGCTGAGTACGCTTAATCGTAGTGGCGTGCTTCATATAGTCGTATGCGACTCTTGATGCCGAGGCTATGGTTGCAATATCACCGTTATGCTCGATCCAGAAGCCCTGAACCGGTTTGCCGGATTTGGCAATACCTTCAACGACTTTTTTAGTCCACTCTGGCTCAATGCCAATCACGACAACAGCAGCGACATTCGGGTTGCACCCAGTGCCGATTAACGTGCGGAAGTGCAGGTCAAGGTCGGCACCAAACTGCAGCCGTCCGTAGGGATGAGGGATGGCCATTGTGCCCTTGATATTATGGGCAACCGCTTCGCAGGCCGCATTGGATAAATCGTCGACAGGCAGAATGATGACGTGATTTCGAACGCCAATGCGACCGTTCTCGCGTTTGTATCCCCAGAATTTTGCGTTTTTAATATTCATTGTTTTTATCCTTACCAGCGCTTGGTCTTGACGTTGTGCACGTGTAGATGCTCACCCTTTTTGATGGGCTTCACCACTTTACCGATGTCAACACCGTACTTGATTACGGTGTCGCCTTTGGCGAATTTCTGAAGCGCCAACTTGTGGCCAATAGGAATATCGCTAAGTGCTTTGAATTTAATGTCCCGATCCTGCTCCATGATCCAGCCTTTGAGCATCTGACCAGACTTAACGCCTTCAACCACGACAACACCAACGCCGTCGCCTTCTTCGTGAACGACAAAATGAATCATCTGACTCCTCCCTTTCTGAGGGGTCAATTAGATCATATATATGAATCTGGCGACAGCATTTTTTTAACCTAAGCCAATATAATGTGAGTGTTACAAGCGTGGCCGATCTCCCTTCTTTTCTTGGATACTTCCGGCTAACTGGCGCGAATACCGCAGGAGGTGTGACATCGCTGAACTGGACGATAACTGGCGGGCCTGGATAGGGGCCAACCTGATGCTTGGGCAGACCCCGGAAAGCATGCAGCAGGCAATGGTTGAAAGCGGCATGGATGCTGAACAAGTCCGCAGTGAAATACGGCAGGCTATGGCAAGTCCGTACCTGAGAGGGGGGGCGCTGCTGACTGAAAGAATTAAAAAGCGTGAATGGTTGCTGCAGTCGTATGCCAAGCTTGCCTCTCAATACGACTCAGCCGAAAAAGTCGCCACTGAGCACAAATTGCCCGGGGCAGAGTTCTACGCGAACTATTATTTTCGACACCGTCCGGTATTGCTAACCGGGCTCATGGATCACTGGCCAGCGCTTAAATTATGGTCACTCGACTACTTTGAGCGGGCGTTCGGCGATCAGCAGGTCGAGGTGCAGTTTGGTCGCGAAAGTGACGAGGCCTACGAAATCAACAATGATAAGTTTCGGCGTCAAATGCCAATGCGCGAATTTATTGCGATGTTGCGGGCAGATGAGCCGAGTAATAATTTTTATATGACAGCCAACAATGACGGCTTGAACCAACGATCACTGGGCAAACTGTGGAACGAAGCGGGCCAGATTGACGGTTACCTGACTCCGAATGCCGATGGTGGCCGCTTTTTCTGGATGGGCCCCAAGGGGACTCTGACCCCGTACCACCACGATCTGACAAACAATTTGCTGGTTCAGGTCCGTGGACGCAAGCGGGTTCGAATGGTGGCCAGCTACGATACGCCGTTGATGCGTAATCATATCCATTGTTACAGCGAATGGGATGCCCAGTCTTTATCGGGTGCGTCAGCTGCCGAGCCGAAGGTTTACACCTGCGACATTGGGCCGGGCGAGGCCTTGTTCATACCGGTAGGCTGGTGGCATCACGTGGAAGCGATGAGCACAACAATTGGTTTGTCGTTTACAAATTTTGTTCAGGACAACGACTTCCATACGTTTTACAAAACATACGGCCCGGTTTAGTCGCAGCACTATAGGGGCTGGCCAGCTGGCCGGGGCCCTCGATGTAAAAGTCGATATAAAGGCGCCGGGAATCGTGAGGTTCCCGGCGCTTTCTATAGACCAGTTTCGTCGATTTTTTTGTCAACTGAATTCAGAGCGTACCGATAGAGCCGGCATCGTCCAGAATGCTGCTCAGATTGATCGACGCGCAATTGCCATCGGCATCAACGTTAGCGTCGGTGCAAGAGAGCTCACCGAGCGAAGCGCCAACAGACGCGGGTTCTTCACCAACAGACACCGTGTTGCCGTCGTGAACGATCACCAGATCGTTGTCTGAGCCAAGCAAGTCTTCCATTGACAGGGGGATGGTCGAGGTATCCGGCGTATTTGGAGTTTGCGTTGAATCCGGCGAATCAGGTGATTCCGGGGTGCTGGGTGGCAATGGAATATTGCCCGGATCCGACACCGTGACATCAATAGTCACTGCCTCACTCGTGCCACTGCTGTTGCTCGCAACAACAGATAACTGCGAATCGCCGGATTGAAGGCCGGTAACAGGAATGTCCATCGAGTAATTGCCGGTGTCGTCGGTACCAACGCTGTACAACTTGCCAAACCAGGAAACCGTCACGTCTGAACCAAGGTCGGATGTGCCTGAGATGGTTACATACCCGTCAGCGATTTCATCGGAATCAACGGTGTTGTCACCGTTTTCAATCACAACGGTGGGTGGTGCCGGGATCGGCCTGGTGTCACCACCACCGGCATTGTCACCGTCACCACCGCCGGCATTGTCACCGTCACCAGCACCGGCATTGTCACCGTCACCACCACCGGCATTGTCACCGTCACCACCGCCGACATTGTCACCACCACCAGCACCGGCATTGCCACCGTCGCCAGCAC
>JBAUID010000107.1:0-2391 GCA_049680625.1 Burkholderiaceae bacterium
CGGAAAATCCGGACAAGAACTACATTTTTTTGGGCTCGCCCCCTAAATCCCCGATCCCGGGGACTTTGGATCGCCACGTTTCGTGCAATTCCCGGCATTCTGTTTCGAAACACCAATTTCCGGACAAGAACTAGGTAGGCATACCCAGCGCTTTCTCTGCCGTTACGTATGGCAGGTTTTGCGCAATCGCAACTGGCTCACAGGTGACTTTGCCTGCCATGACATTCAAACCGGCCCGCAAATGTTCGTCCCGTTTCAGCGCGTCAACCCCGTGATTAGCCAACGCAATTACAAAGGGTAAGGTCGCATTGTTCAGCGCATAGGTTGAGGTACGCGGCACTCCGCCTGGCATGTTGGCGACACAATAGTGGATAACCCCTTCTTCAATAAAAACCGGGTCATCATGGGTGGTTGGGCGCGAGGTCTCGAAACATCCACCCTGATCAATAGCAACATCAACCACTACCGAACCATTCCTCATGGTTTTCAGAATCTGTCGGTCGACCAGCTTCGGAGCGGCCGCACCGGGTATCAGCACGCCACCAATAACAAGATCCGCATCAGCACAGTGAGTTTCCAAAGCAAGGCGGGTAGAAAACTCGGTATTGATCCGGCTGCCAAATTGCTGCCACAAGCGACGCAGTGCATCAACATTTCGGTCGAGAACCCAGACTTCAGCTTCCAGCCCAACAGCCATCGCCGCGGCGTGTGTGCCAACCATGCCACCGCCAATAATGACAACTTTAGCCGGTGGGACGCCGGGCACACCACCAAGTAACAGACCCAGCCCACCATGCGCTTTTTCAAGAAAGTGGGCGCCAGCCTGGATTGACAGGCGTCCCGCCACCTCGGACATTGGTGCAAGCAATGGCAAACCGCCACCACGGCCGGTCACAGTTTCGTAAGCAACACAGGTTGCGCCCGAATCGATCAGGTCCCGGGTTTGATCCGGGTCCGGGGCCAGATGCAGATAGGTAAATAAAAGATGCCCTGGCTTCAGCCGTTTACGCTCGACGGCCTGGGGCTCTTTGACTTTCACAATCATTTGCGCCGCGTCGAACACCGCATCTGCGGTTGGCAAAATTGACGCTCCCACTGCCTGGTAGTCAGTATCATCAACACCAATGCCGGCGCCGGCACCCGCTTGCATAACAACTTCGTGGCCGCTGGATGTCAATTCACGCACTGCGGCCGGCACAAGCCCAACCCGATACTCGTGCACTTTGATTTCTTTTGGGACACCAACAATCATGGCAATACTCCGTGGAAAGACCTGTTTCAGCAGGGAACAGACTTAGTGGCTATGGGTCGGAAACTCAAGAAAGGCTTCGTTACCTTCCGTACATAGTCCCAGTATTGCGCCATGAGGAAGGGTTAATTTGGGATGTTCATGACCGAACGGCAGGCCACAGATGACAGGCGTTCTTGTCTTGCTGCGCAGCCAACGAACAACCGTCGACCAATCGTAACCCTGATCATTGGGCACTGTCTTGTAGCGATTCACATAGCCAAAAATCACCGCTTTTTGTTGATCGATAACACCGCTAAGCAGCAGCTGGGTCAACAGTCGCTCAACCCGGTACGGATGCTCTCCCACCTCTTCAAGAAAAAGTAAGCCACCACGAATGTCCGGGAAGTACTCAGAACCCATTAAGGTGCAAACCAGGGACAGATTCCCGCCCCATAAGACGCCACGTTCGTCGACTCCGGACGGCCCCTCACACTGAAAGCCAAGGCCGTGCAGCCTGCCGTGCATGGCGTCGCAAAATGCACCTGCTGTCGTTTCGTCGACCGTGTCACCGGAAAAGTCTTCCAGCAGTGCAGGCCCCGCCCAGGTTCCGGCACCCACTTTGGCCAGCATCGCCAGATGAAACGCAGTGAAATCGGATAATCCAACCCAGTGCTTCTGGGCATCAGCCAGAGCGGCAAAGTCGAGCCGGTCTAGCAGACGGGTCATGCCATATCCACCCCGGGTTGTCATTACAATCGGCGCTTTACTCCTGGCTGCCCGCATGAAGGCGTCAGCGCGAGCGCTGTCGGTGCCGGCAAATCGCTGGTAGCGCGAGCGTGCGGCTCGATCAAAAGTGACATCAAAACCGAGTTGTTCCAGGTGACGGGCAGCAACCGGCAAACCCTCAGTATTGGTCACTGCGCTGCTAGGCGAAATAACATAAACCGGCGTAGGGTCTGCGTGCAACTGAGATGCCTGAATGTGAATTACATTAACGATGATTCTATCTGCAGTTCACATAGTCGCCGCAGGGCCATCACGCGCAAACAGGCGTGATCAGGCTTTTTGCGTCTTAAATTGGCACAATAACCACTGCGGGCCCCAAATAACCAACAACATGAGAGATAGGCATGAGTTCCAAGACCACTAAGACAGCGATT
>JBAUID010000108.1:0-67339 GCA_049680625.1 Burkholderiaceae bacterium
TGGCGTAAACACTTGGCAATAGTGGTTAGGGGCTAAACGTGGCTAAGGGCTAAACGGAATTGAAAAAAAAACAGAGACAAAAATGAATAACGGACCAGCCAGCATTTCGCTGACCGGTCCGACAGATAAAGTACAGCAATAATCGCGTTATTTTGCTACGGTTTCTGCAACCTCGGCACCTTGCGGTACTTTGTCAGCAGCAACAACGCGCCAAAGTGTGCCGGGCGGATTGGTGTCAGGCCCACGGTCGGCAAGATAGAAGTTGTTGGCATTAACCACCAGCACTTTGCCATCTTCGTCATAGCCGCCGGCCGTGAATTGCAGGCCGGTTTGCATCATTTCCTGTAGCTGCCACTTCGAGCCATCATGACCCAAACCGAACACCCGGCCGGAACACCAGTCGCCTACCAGGTAAACGCCTTCCATGCCGGCGTAGTTGGCAACACCAAAGCCCTGAACCGAACATCCCCCCGTTTTGTTCTCTGGTGACCCCGGGTACGAGTTAGTGTGTGGGTACTGAGCGGCTGGCAATGTGCCAACTACTGCGCACGGTTTGCCCGCCGGATCACCTGTCATCGGATGACAAAACGACGCTTCCATGCGTGGCCAGCCATAGTTGTGCCCCTTGTCACCGGCTTTCTCGAAGATGATTTCTTCCCAGTGGTTCTGGCCTACTTCGGCAATGAACAAATCTCCGGTTTTCTGATCAAATGAAAATTCGTACGGATTGCGCACGCCATAAGACCAGATTTCGGGCCGCGATCGTGTTTTGATCTTGGAAAATTGTTCTTCCGTAATGCCAAACAAAGACATCAGGCGTTCTTTTGAAGCATCGGCAAACGGATTGTCTTTTGGAATTTTGTACGGAATGGCATCGTCTTCTACGTTGACATCAATGCGAAGCATTTTGGCGAGCAGGGTGGACAGATCTTGCCCGGCCTCGTACGGATCTCCTTCCCAGCCACCGTCACCAGAGCCGATATAAAGCATCCCGTCAGGGCCGAACTCTATCTGGCCGCCGTTGTGGTTGTACCAGGGTTGTTCGATACGCATGATGACCTTCGCGGTAGCGTTAGCACGCTTGGCATCAACAATGTCAGGGCTCTTCGGGTCTACGGTGAAACGAACAATTACGCCATCGCCGTTAAATGGCAGGGACGCATAATGAACAAAAAAGTAGCCGTTTTCCTTGAATTTGGGGTGAAAGGCAACCGCGTACAACCCTTGCTCAACGAAGCCGGTCTGCACATCATTACCCAGCGGGTTAATAGACGTCAGATCAAGGAACGGATCTTCGTTAACTTTGCCGTCTTTGGCCACAATTTTAATTCTGCCGATACGCTCGACCACAAAGATGCGGCCGGTTCCATCGCCAGCATTGGCGACATTAATCGGATCTTTGAATCCGCCTGCGACCTTGACCAATGCAATTTTGGGGTCTCCAGGCAACTTTCCCCCTGGTCCGGCTACTTCATCAACACTCTTGGGCGCCTCTTTAGCGATAGTCGGCATTGCAAATGCCGCGGCCACAACTGCTGCTAGAAATCGAAATTTCATGTCTCCTCCGAGTTGGGAAATTTATTGTGATTCTTGACCAACTACTTAGCTATGTGTGTACTGGTTGAAACCCGAAGCTCGGGTTAACAACTGGAGAACATCATACCGATGTGAGACTACGCGCGTCAATTTTGTTATTGCTTACCTTCCGTTTTTGGAACCGAAACCAGAAGGCCGCGAAATTTAATTTCACCCTGAAATTGACCATAGTGTCTCGGGTTTTTTTCAGGGTTCTTGCCAGACCCGCTTCGCTTCGTCTTCACCAAGAGTGTAGTCCAGGCTGTAGAGTCCACCCACCGGGTTGTTACTGGCGCCGTGCTTGTGAACACCGGCTTCCCCCAGCAGCTCTGCTTTCACTTGTTCTAACGCGCTACGGTCGTAGGCTTCGACCAGGACAACCCAGTCCGCGACTGCATCGGGTACACCTCGCAGTTCTTTTTCCTGAGTCGGTGTCTGGCTGACCCCCCGGTCACCGATCAGCAAGTGAGCACCGCACAGGCCCGCACGCCGAGCTAAGCCGGGCAAGGTGTCAGCCGACAACCAATCGCGAAGCGCTTTCTCGCGGCCGGCGCGGGCTGACAGCTGAATCGTTAAAAGGTAGCCGCCGATTCCCAGCCCGTAGCTGGAAGCAACCGCACACATCGTACGGTTCATGCCAGAAAATTGTTTGAGGGTTTGGCTGCTCCATGGGGTCGGATGGTTTAACCGTTTAAGGTAGGCCGGTGAATTCAACGTCGTCAGGGTTTCGACGTGATACATCACACAAGTGCGCGGGCTGCCCGTTAATGAGCGATAACGCAAACCGCGTAAGAAGCCCGGTATAGCCACGCGCTCAATCATGTGCTCATGCGTGTGCCAGTGGTCATGGTCTGCATCCTGTCCTGGTTGTAAATCGTACCAGGCGATAAAACAGCCTTGTCCAGGTAAAGCCATGTCAATGACCCTCTATCAGGTTCAAATGTGCATCAACTGTGAAAACACGGGGAAGGTGTCAAATGCAGCGCATCAAATGCAGTACTTCGGCGTTTCTACCGTGCTTGCCGAATGTCTAAATGATGGCAATCACTTGCAGGATATCATTTTGCCAAAGGCGAATATCGGAAGAATCGATATTATCAAGATCAACACGATTCACCGGCCCAGCCGGAAGGGTTGAGCAATGCTGACAACAGGGGTAATAGGGGCTGGTGCGATGGGGGCGGGCATCGCCACTCGTTTGATCAACACCGGCCATCAGGTTTTCGTGCGCGATATCCGCACCGGGCAGGAAGAAAAAATGGCGCAAGCCGGTGCAACCGTTGCGGCCGATGCAGGGTCGGTGCTGAGGTTGGCCGATACAGTGTTTGTCGTGGTCGTTACCGCCGACCAAATTGACGATGTTCTTGTTGGTCAGACAGGGTTGTTGGCCGCGCTGAGTGTTTTGCCTGATCCAAAGGCGAAGACAATACTGCTGTGCAGTACGATTGCGCCGGCCGACACGATTCGACTGGCTGGCAAAATTTCTGAACTTGGTGCTGCGGTTATCGATGCGCCGATCTCTGGTGGACCGGCACGTGCTTACGATGGCTCGATGAGCATCATGCTGGCTGGGTCAGCAGACGATATTGCTCGTAACCAGTTGGTAATCGACGCAGTTGCCGAGCGTCAGTTTCGAATTTCCGAACACGTGGGTGACGGCGCCAAAGCAAAACTGGTCAACAACCTTGCTGGTGGCATTCATCTGGCCGCTGCCGCCGAGGCGTTGGCCATGGCAGACCGCCTGGGGCTTGACCTTGGCTTGATGCAAAAACTCATGTCAGCCAGCTCGGGTCAAAGCTGGGTGGCCGATGATCGCATGCCCCGAGCCCTGGCCGGCGATTTTGAACCGCGAGCGGCGACCCGGGTGTTGACCAAAGACCTCACCCTGGCCGCCCAGGTCGCCAAGCAGGCTGGCATCAGTCTGCCATTGGGTAGCGAAGCCCTTAACCGGTTTCGCGCAGCCTGTGAGGCGGGTTACGCCGAACAAGATGACGCTGCCATGCTGAAGTATTACCGGGGCTTGTAAAAACTCTCACTACATCCACGCCATTTACTGGCGAGTTTCGTCCACTTTTATTCAAAGCGTACTGAAGAAGCGCCAGATCTCGTCAGTGGCATTGATTTCTCGACTGCTGTTGCCAACCAGGAACTTTGGTATCCGGGTGCGCGCGCCGGGCCAAGTGTGACCGCCGCCTTGAATCCGGTACTGAACAATACGAACCCCGTCGGCGCAGTCGGAAAACTCGTGTCGTGAGATGGTCGTGTCGTCGTTTTTAAGGTCGCGCAACGGGTGGCTGGTGGGTGCCTGGCATGTGTTGGCTTTGCCAAACAATTCGAAAGTGTCGACCGCAGAGATTACTTGCCCGCGTTCATTGGTTTTTCGTACACCGTTGACAAAACCACCGTTGAAAGGAACAAAGTTGTCGTCTGTACCGTTTAGAAGTAGGACGCTCACCCGGGCGGGGCGACAGGATTGCGCGAGGTCTTGTGGCAGACTGGCAGCCACCGGGGCAACTGCGCGGAATCGGCCAGATTCACACGCCAGGCGCAAGGCCATCATCCCCCCGTTCGAAATGCCGGTAGCAAAAACGCGTTTCGGATCGATTGGGATTTGCTGATTGATTTGGTCGATCAGTGCGTGCAGATAGCTGATGTCGTTTATTTTTGCCCGCTCCGGGAAAGCGAGTTGATCACCCCGGCCGTCGTTCCATCCGCGCTTGATGCCCGCCGGATACACAACAATAAAACCGTGTGTATCGGCCAGCTTGTTAAATTCGCTATGAGTTGCCCACTCAATCTGACTGGGCCGCCCGCCGCCGCCGTGTAAAACCATCACCAGCGCCCGGGGCTTTTTGGCGGCGGTGACCGTAGCGCTTGCCGGGACGTAGAGCAAATAGTCGCGCTCATACCCATCGTGCGACAGGGTAGCGGCCAGGGCCGGGCTGGCCTGAACGGATTGCGATAAAAGAATCGGTGTCAGAAACAATGCACTGACCAGGAACACGCCGGAAATGTTCGCTAACCTTGCTAAGGTCGCAAACAATCTATTTGTCGGCATCATCGCGTCATTTTCTGATGACAATCCGGGGTTGAGCTCGCGGCGGGATGAATGTCTCATCGTCAGAGGGTATCTACATGTTGGGATAGTTCGGGCCGCCACCGCCTTCGGGCACAACCCAGACGATATTCTGGGTTGGATCTTTAATGTCGCAGGTTTTGCAATGCACGCAGTTCTGGGCATTGATCTGCAGGCGATCATTGCCGGTGCTGTCATCTTTTACAAACTCGTAAACACCAGCCGGGCAGTAACGCTGTTCAGGGCCAGCGTACTTGGCCAGGTTGATATCCACCGGGACGGTGTCGTTCTTCAGGGTCAGGTGAATTGGTTGATTTTCTTCGTGATTGGTATTGGATACAAATACCGACGACAATTTATCGAAACTGATTTTGCCATCGGGCTTCGGATAGTTGATCGGCTGACATTGTGCTGCCGGCTTCAAATATTCGTGATCCGGCTTCTTACTGTGCATGGTGAACGGGGCCTTGCCACGAAATAGCACTTGGTCAACGCCAACCATCAACGTACCGGCCCACAGACCTTTGCCCATCATCGGCTTAAAGTTTCTGGCGCGGTGTAGTTCGTCGTGTAACCATGACTTTTCGAACGCAGCCGTATAGGCAGTGAGTTCATCACCGCTGCGTTCGGCGGTTACTGCATCAAAGGCTGCCTGCGCTGCCAGCATGCCAGATTTAATTGCTGCATGGCTGCCTTTGATTCGGGACGCATTGAGAAATCCAGCTTCGCAGCCAATTAATACTCCACCCGGAAAAGTGAGTTTTGGCAGGCAATTCAGGCCGCCGGCTGTCAGTGCACGGGCACCGTAGGCAATACGTTTACCACCTTCGAAAAATCCGCGAATCGACGGATGAGTTTTGTAGCGTTGAAACTCTTCGAAAGGTGCCAGGTAGGGGTTGGTATAGTTCAGCCCAACCACATAGCCAACGGCAACCTGATTGTCTTCGAGGTGGTATAAAAACGAGCCACCGTAAGTGTCATTCGGCAACGGCCATCCCGCAGTATGGATAACCAGGCCCGGTTTGTGTTTGGCCGGATCGATTTCCCACAGTTCTTTGATACCAATGCCGTAGCTTTGGGGGTCTTTGCCTTCGTCCAGGTTGTAGCGGGCAATCAGTGTTTTGCCCAGCTGACCCCGCGCGCCTTCCGCAAAAAATGTGTACTTGGCATGCAGTTCGATGCCTGACTGAAATGCGTCGGATGGTTTGCCATCGCGACCAACCCCCATATTGCCAGTGGCCACACCTTTTACCGAACCATCATCATTGAACAAAACCTCGGCCGCAGCAAAGCCTGGGTAAATTTCGACTCCCAATGCCTCGGCTTGTTCACCAAGCCAGCGAACAACATTGGCCAGGCTAACGATGTAGTTGCCGTGGTTCTGAAAGCAACCCGGCAACATCCAGCCCGGTACCTGGTTCGAACTGGTGGGGTTCAGGAAAAGAAAACGGTCTTCAGTGACTTCGACGTTGAGTGGTGCGCCGGCTTCTTTCCAGTTGGGCATGAGTTCAGTAATCGCTTTTGGGTCCATTACCGCACCCGACAAGATATGTGCGCCGACTTCAGAACCCTTCTCGATGACGCAGACGTTAATGTCCGTGCCTTTCTCGGCGGCTATTTGCTTGAGGCGTATAGAAGCCGACAGTCCGGCCGGGCCACCGCCGACTACAACCACATCAAACTCCATCGATTCGCGCACGGTTTCCATTGTTGATTCCTGTTCTCGAGAGGCGGGCCGACTGCCAGGCGGCAAAAGCGGCATTCAATGCTGTATTTTAAGCGATTGACAGATGCTGACACAGCGAATCAGGGGTTCTTTGTGGAAAATCATCAACTCCATGCCTGCGCACCCGTCACCAGCAACGCCGGCGCACGGTAAACTGGTCTTATGCAAACTCATCACGAGGCCAGGTTGGACCTGGCAGGGGAATAATGGTTGATTTTGATCTGTCTGCGATACCGGATACCTTCTACGACGATCCCTATCCTGTTTACCGGGCGTTGCGCGAGCGTAGTCCGTTGCATCGGATGAGTGACGGGAGTTTGTTTTTAACGCGTTACGCTGATGTGGTTGATGTTTACCGGCATCCGTCAGCCAGTTCCGACAAACAGGTCGAGTTCAAGCCAAAGTATGGCGACTCGCCATTGTTCGAACATCACACTACCTCCCTGGTCTTCAACGATCCGCCTTTACATACCCGGGTTCGCCGCCTGCTGATGGGGGCAGTGAATCAGCGTGCGATGAACCGGATGTTGCCTGCGGTCACAACACTGGTTGATCATCTGCTTGACGACATGGCTGGCAAAGAGCACGTGGACCTGATCGCCGACTTTGCCGCCGTTATACCGATCGAAGTCATTGGCAGTATGCTGGCGATTCCGCGCGACCAGCGTGAGCCGCTGCGCGACTGGTCGCTGGCTATTCTCGGCGCGCTCGAGCCGGTACTGTCCGACGAGGCGCTGGAACGTGGCAATCGTGCGGTTGTGGCGTTTGCTGCCTTTCTGACCGATATTATTGCTGATCGGCGTGAGCATCCACTCGACCCGGACGAAGATGTGCTGACCCGGTTAATCCAGGGGGAGCCAACTGATCGCTCAGTCAGCACACAAGATTACGATCGCTTGTCTGTCCGTGAGTTGATTCACCAATGTATCTTCATGCTGAACGCCGGACACGAGACAACAACCAACCTGATTGGTAACGGTACCTGGTTACTGCTTCAGAACCCTGACGAATTGCAGCGTTTGCGACAGATGCCCGAGCTGATTGCCACGGCAGTTGAAGAAATGTTACGTTGTGAAGGCCCGATTCAACTGAACAACAGAAGACTTATCGCGCCCGCCTCAATTGGCGGTCAGGAGTTTCCGGCCGGTACGCTGATTACTCTGTGTATCGGGGCCGCCGGCAGAGACCCGGAAGAGTTTGTGAATCCGGATCACTTTGATGTTGGCCGAAAACCGAATCGACATGTTGCCTTTGGACATTCTGCCCACGCCTGCGTCGGCATGAATATCGCTCGAATGGAGGGCCGCATTGCGCTTGGCCACCTGGTTGCGCGGTTTTCCCGAATTGAAGCAAACGGCGAACCCGACCGTGACCGGCGGGTTCGCTTCAGGGGTTTTCGCCAGCTGCCGGTGCGCCTGAGCAGTCGCTAAGGCGTTAAGGGTTTTCCAATCGGCCGTCTCCATACATCGAGGAAGAAATGATGAGTGACTCTAAATCAAGTGGTTCCGGCCTGCCGGTCGCAGTAACCGGTGACCTGGCCACCGACCGGGCAGGGCGCACGGCAGTGTTCGAAATGGAAATTCCAATTCGATGGGCTGACATGGACGCCCAGCGCCATGTCAACAACGTGATGTACTTCCGATATATGGAGCAAGCCCGGATCAGCTGGATTGATGCGATGGATGTGCGTAGTCATGGCGCTGAACAAGGCCCGGTGGTGATCAACGCTTTTTGTAGTTTTTTGCAGCAGATGCGCTTTCCGGGGACAATTCTTGCGCGTTTGTCGGTAGCGCAGTTTGGCCGCTCAAGCGTCATGACTTTTGTTGATATGAGTCTGACCGACGAGCCGGAAACAATTTGTGCAACCGGGGGGGCCAAACTGGTTTGGATCAACTACGACCAGGCCAAATCAGTGCCTTTGCCCGAAGCAGTGCGCGAGCGCATGAGTCGGCCAATTGGCCTGCTCGGCAACCAATAATCGGACGGCTGAAGTACGCGGCTGAAAATTGTGGTTGATCTGAGGTTGATTTAAGCCGGTAGATTCAGCCTGGTGGTTTCGCCAGGCGTCAGGTGTCACCCCCTTTAGGCGACCGCTGAGACGTCCAGCGGGCATCCCGATTTGGCGCTGATCTCGTCAGCGCTGACCCCGGGGGCCAGTTCGGTGACTTTCAGGCCTTGTTCGCTCACCTGCATAACGCCCAGGTCGGTAATGACCAGATCCACGACCCCAACCCCGGTGAGTGGCAGGTCACAGGCTGGCAGAATTTTCATCGATTCAGAGCCGTCTTTTTTCTTGGCCGTATGCTCCATCAGCACTATCACCTTACCGACGCCGGCAACCAGGTCCATTGCGCCGCCCATGCCTTTGACCATCTTGCCGGGAATCATCCAGTTGGCCAGGTCCCCATGTTGACTGACCTGCATCGCGCCCAGAATAGCCAGGTTGATTTTGCCGCCCCGAATCATGCCAAAAGAATCTGCACTGGAGAAGATTGAAGAGCCGGGCAAGGTGGTCACCGTTTGTTTGCCGGCATTGATCATGTCAGGGTCAATTTCGTCTTCGGTCGGAAAAGGGCCGATCCCCAGCAATCCGTTCTCACTTTGCAACCAGACTTCCATGCCGTCGGGTACGTGGTTGGCGACCAGCGTCGGCAAACCAATACCCAGGTTGACGTAATACCCGTCCTGCAGCTCTTTTGCTGCCCGGGCTGCCATCTCATCTCTGTTCCATGCCATGTTGTTCTCCTGATCAGGCGTCGCGGGTCGTACGTTGTTCAATACGTTTTTCGGGGGTGGCGTTGAGCACAATCCGATGGACAAATATGCCGGGCAAGTGCACGGCATCCGGATCGATGGCGCCAGTTTCCAAAACTTCTTCAACTTCGACAACGCAGATTTTGCCGGCCATGGCAACGTTGGGATTGAAGTTGCGTGCCGTGCCCCGAAAAATAAGGTTGCCGGCGTGGTCTGCCTTCCAGGCTTTGACCAGGGCAACATCGGGGACTAGTGCTCGCTCCATAATGTAGTTCTTGCCGTCGAATTCGCGGGTTTCTTTGCCTTCGGCAATTAAGGTGCCGTAGCCAGTCTGGGTAAAGAAGGCCGGAATGCCAGCACCACCGGCGCGCAGTTTTTCGGCAAGCGTGCCTTGTGGTGTGAATTCGAGTTCCAGTTCCCCGGCGAGGTATTGGCGTTCGAACTCTTTATTCTCGCCAACGTAACTGGAGATCATCTTTTTCACCTGCCGGGTTTGTAACAACAAGCCCAGCCCAAAATCATCAACTCCGGCATTATTCGAGATGCAGGTCAGGTCGCTGACTCCGCTGTCCCGCAATGCCGCGATCAAGGCCTCGGGAATGCCGCACAGGCCAAATCCGCCAACCGCGATCATCTGGCCATTGCTAACAATGCCGTCCAGCGCCTTGGCAGCGCTTGGGTACAGTTTACTCATTGGGTTCTCCGCCGCCACTGGCAGCCATGGTTAGTCCTGAGGCCATTATAGGTAGTAAGAACCCCTGGTCCGAAGAAGTAATCTCATCTGATCCGACGGTCTGGCGTTGGGCAGTGAGTTCAACCCGCGTCGGCTGGGCCCCGATCGGGCCGGGCTCCCCCGTTTTTGACCCAGGGCCGGCTGGGGCTATAATTCTAATTTCCCACTCGTGGCGCTCATGACCAAGTTTGTATTCGTAACCGGTGGCGTGGTTTCCTCGCTTGGCAAGGGGATTGCAGCGGCCTCGATCGGCGCACTCCTTGAGTCGCGCGGCATGCGGGTCACCCTGCTTAAACTGGATCCGTACATCAACGTCGACCCTGGCACGATGAGCCCGTTCCAGCATGGCGAAGTATTTGTCACCGAAGATGGCGCCGAAACCGATCTGGACCTCGGTCACTACGAGCGGTTTGTTTCAACTCGGATGCGCAAGTCGAATAACTTTACCTGTGGTCAGATTTACGACTCGGTACTGAAAAAAGAACGCCGTGGTGATTACCTGGGGGGCACGGTTCAGGTTATCCCGCACATCACCAACGAAATACAAGACTACATCAAGCGTGGCGCCAAGGTGGGCAAGGCTGACGCTGCTGACGTGGCGATTGTCGAAATCGGTGGCACGGTTGGTGATATTGAGTCACTGCCGTTTCTTGAGGCAGTGCGTCAGATGAGTTTGAAACTGGGCCGGGGCAGTTGTTGTTACGTTCATCTGACCCTGGTTCCGTTTATTGCCTCAGCGGGTGAGTTAAAAACCAAGCCAACCCAGCACTCGGTCCAAAAGCTGCGTGAAATTGGTATTCAGGCTGACTTACTCTTGTGCCGCGCGGATCGCCGGATTCCTGATGACGAACGCGCAAAAATTTCGATGTTTTCGAATGTGCCGGTTAATTGTGTGATTTCGGTTGAAGATGCCGATAGCATTTATAAGATTCCGCGCATGTTGCATGAGCAAGGCGTTGATCAACAGGTTTGCGACATCTTGCAAATCAGTGCTCGCCCGGCCGAGCTTGGCCCTTGGGACAATATCGTTGCGTCACTGCAAAACCCGCTGCGCGACGTGCGGGTGGCGATGGTGGGTAAGTATGTTGATCTTACCGAGTCTTACAAGAGCCTCAGCGAGGCCCTGATACACGCCGGTATTCACACTCAATCGCGGGTATTGATCGACTATATCGATTCTGAGCGCCTTGATTCCGATGGGCCCGATGAATTGGCGGTCTATGACGCCATTCTGGTACCCGGCGGGTTTGGCGAGCGCGGGGTCGAGGGAAAGATTAAGGCCATTCAGTTTGCCCGCGATCACGGCATTCCCTACCTCGGTATTTGCCTGGGCATGCAACTGGCCGTAGTCGAGTTTGCGCGCAATATCGCCGGCTGTGACGGGGCGAACAGTACCGAGTTTGACCGCGACACAGCCCACCCGGTTATTGGCCTGATTACCGAATGGCAGAACAGCGAGGGCCGGATCGAGCGACGCGACGAAACATCAGATCTTGGTGGCACGATGCGCCTGGGCGCCCAGCGCTGCGCCGTCCAGCAGGGGACGCTGGCCGCAGAAATCTACGGCAGCCATGTCAATGAGCGCCATCGTCATCGCTACGAGGTGAATAATCAGTATGTTGACCGCCTGGCGAAGGCGGGTCTGATCGTCGCTGCGCGCACGCCCACCGAAGGATTGACGGAAATTATCGAGTTGCCCCGGGTTGGCAACCATGCCCATCCCTGGTTTGTTGGTGTCCAGTTTCACCCGGAGTTCACCTCATCCCCGCGCCACGGTCACCCGCTGTTCTCAAGTTATGTCAACGCGGCGATAGCCCATGCCGAACATAAAAACCAAAAGGCGGTTGCTTGAAGCTTGCTCATTTTGAGGTTGGCCTGGATCGGCCGTTTTTCTTGATCGCCGGCCCGTGCGTTATTGAGTCGCGCGAAATGGCGATGCATACTGCCCAGACGCTTAAAGCGATCTGCGAACGGGTTGGCGTGCCGTTCATATATAAGAGCTCGTTTGACAAGGCGAATCGGAGCTCGGGTGGCAGTTTTCGTGGCCCGGGCATGAAAGAGGGCCTGCAGATTCTGGCCGATGTTCGTGAGGCGTTTGACGTACCGGTGTTGACCGACGTCCACGAAGTTGATCAGATTGTTCCGGTCGCCGAGGTGGTTGATGTGCTTCAGACACCGGCTTTCCTGGTTCGGCAGACCGACTTTATCCGTGCCGTGGCCGCTTGCGGCAAACCGGTGAACATTAAGAAGGGCCAGTTCCTGGCGCCCCACGACATGAAACAAGTTGTGATCAAGGCGCGGGAAGCGGCCATCGAGGCGAGCGGTAGCGAAGCCGCGGCTGATCGCATCATGGTCTGCGAGCGTGGGGTGAGTTTTGGATATAACAATCTTGTATCCGATATGCGCTCCCTCGCAATCATGCGCGAGACGGGTTGTCCGGTGGTTTTCGATGCAACACATTCAGTGCAGTTGCCGGGTGGCCAGGGCACGTCATCCGGTGGCCAGCGCGAACACGTACCCGTGTTGGCACGCGCTGCAATTGCAGTTGGGGTGTCGGGCCTGTTCATGGAATCGCATCCTGACCCGGCCAATGCAAAATCAGACGGGCCAAATGCCTGGCCGATGGACCGCATGGAAGCGTTGCTCACGACACTGGTTGCGCTCGATAATGTGGTTAAAGCGAGTGGGTTTGCTGAATCGCAGCTCACTGACTAGACAGACCAGAACCTGGTTCCGGTTAAAAAAATTATTAAACGCAAAAGGCGCTAGCAAATGAGTACGATTGTCGACATTATTGGTCGCGAAATTATTGATTCACGTGGCAACCCGACGGTTGAATGTGATGTCTTGCTTGAATCGGGGGTTATCGGCCGTGCCGCTGTGCCGTCCGGTGCGTCAACCGGTGCCCGTGAGGCCATCGAGTTACGCGATGGCGACCCCGCGCGATACCTCGGAAAAGGTGTTCTCAAAGCGGTTGAGCATGTCAATACCGAAATCTCTGAAGCCTTGCTGGGGTTGGACGCGGCGGAACAGGCCTACATCGACCGTGTGTTGTGCGATCTAGACGGTACCGAAAACAAAGAACGCCTTGGCGCCAATGCGATGCTTGCGATTTCAATGGCGGTAGCCAAGGCGTCAGCCGAAGAAGCCGGTTTGCCGCTGTACCGGTATTTTGGCGGATCTGGCGCCATGGCGTTGCCGGTGCCAATGATGAACGTGATCAACGGCGGCGCACATGCGAACAACTCGCTCGACTTACAAGAGTTCATGATTTTGCCAATTGGCGCACCAAGCTTTCGTGAAGCGGTTCGTTACGGGGCAGAAGTCTTTCACAGTCTGAAGAAACTAGTGCACGACAAAGGTATGTCGACCGCTGTGGGAGATGAAGGTGGTTTTGCGCCAAACGTGAAGAATCACGAAGATGCGATTCAGCTTATTCTCGAGGCAATTGAAAAAGCAGGTTACGAACCCGGTACGCAGATTGCCCTTGGCCTGGACTGTGCAAGCTCTGAGTTTTTCAGCAAAGGCAAGTACCGGATGGAAGGTGAAGGTCTGACGCTGAGCGCTGGTGACTTTGTCAACCTGTTATCCACCTGGTGCGACAAGTACCCAATTATTTCGATCGAAGACGGCATGGCTGAAGATGATTGGGATGGTTGGAAACTTCTGACCGACGCCCTCGGAGACAAAGTTCAGTTAGTGGGTGACGACTTGTTTGTAACCAATACCAAAATTTTGAAAAGAGGTATCGATCAGGGAGTGGCCAATTCGATCCTGATCAAGATCAATCAAATCGGTACCCTGACCGAAACTTTTGCCGCAATAGAAATGGCCAAGCGGGCAAATTACACCGCTGTGGTTTCGCATCGCTCTGGTGAGACCGAAGATACGACGATTGCCGATATCGCCGTGGCAACGAACGCTTTGCAAATTAAGACCGGCTCCATGAGCCGAACCGATCGGGTTGCCAAGTACAACCAGTTGCTGCGGATCGAAGAAGATCTCGGCGAAGTGGCATCCTACCCGGGCCGTGCGGCATTCTATAATCTGAGATAACAACAATCGGTAGCCGGTGGTGATTCTTTCGCCACTTGTTGCCGGTTGGTATGGCAACAACGCTGGATAAATAAACAACTATTTCAACCAGAGAAAAGCGGACACAATGTCCGGCCGCCTGACCGGCGAATGACGACCAACAATAAATTAATGAAGCCTCAAGAGGGCTCGCCTCGGACTGCTGGAGTTTTCTTCGTTTGCGCGCACTGCCGCTGATACTCATATCGCTGATTCTGCTTATTCAGCAGCCGCTGTGGCTGGGGAAGGGCGGATGGCTGCGTGTCTGGGAACTGGACCGACAACTGAGCAATCAGCGTCACGGCAACCAGGCCCTGGTTGAGCGAAACAATGCACTGACGGCCGAGGTGCTGGACCTTCAACAGGGACACCTGGCCGTTGAAGAGCGCGCACGTTACCAGCTGGGCATGATCGGTGAAGACGAGATTTTTGTTCAGATCAACGTGCCGACGGTCCGTGAACCCATACCAACAACTACGAACACGGCGTACAACTAAGCCGAGCTTTCGCTGGTTGATAAGGCGTTGGATAACGGCTTGTTACTTAACGCGCCGCGTGATCACAGCCTGCTAGACTTTGATATTAGCGTTCCGGCGAGATTAATACCAAATGAAGGATGGCCCTGGCGATTCGGCTGTTGCCGCAACCATGCGCCAGTTAGCCATTGCGGCTTTTGCCAGTGGTTTGTCGATGCGCATCTGCGATCCGATGCTCCCGCAGCTGATGGCGCAGTTTGACGGGTCGTTGGCACAGGTGTCACCCGTGGTCACTGTGTTTGCCATCGCCTACGGCGTTTTTTGTCTGGTACACGGGCCGATTGGTGACCGCCTGGGTAAATTACGGGTGGTTGCGATCGCTGCCCAGGTCTGCGCGGTGGCCAGTATTGCTTGCGCGTTGGCTCCGTCGCTGTCGGCTTTGATCGCATTTCGTTTTCTTGCCGGCGCGGCCTGTGCAGCAATCATCCCGCTGGCATTAGCGTGGATCGGCGATTCGGTTGACTTTGGCATTCGCCAGCAAACACTGGCACGTTTCGGCGCAGCGGCGATCGCGGGCCTGATTGCCGGGCAGGTGGTTGGCGGCGTCTTTGCCGACACCCTGGGGTGGCGGTCTGCGTTTGCTGTGCCAACCGTGTTGTTTGTCGTTGCTGGTCTGCTGATTGGGCGCCGTACGCGCCATGAGCCAGACTCTGCGGGGTTGCGTACCGGGCCTGCACAAGGCTTCGTAAAGGGCTATTACCTGCTGATTCAAAATCGCTGGGCCAGGTTTCTGATGATATGTGCCTTACTCGAAGGAGCATTGGCTTTTGGTGTATTGGCGTTTGTACCGAGTTATCTGCATGATCAGTTTGATATTGCGCTGTGGCAGGCCGGGCTGATGGTAGCGGCGTACGGGGTTGGTGGTCTGCTCCTGGCCTCTTTTGCGAAGTCGATAATTCCGCGGCTTGGTGAAGTCCGGATGGCGGTCCTGGGTGGCACCCTGGTGGCCATCGGGTTTGGCGCGGTCGCGATGGCATGGCACCCCGCTGTTGTCGTGTTTGCTTGTTGCGTTGCCGGCTTTGGCTTCACGATGATGCACAACACCTTGCAAAGTCAGGCCACTCAATCGCATCCGGCGGCGCGCGGTACGGCAATTGCCGGGTTTGCGTTGTGCCTGTTTAGTGGCCAGTCGCTGGGGGTTGCCGGTTCCGCGATGCTGATCCAGGGAGCCGGTTATTCACCGACTTTCCTTGTTTTCTCCGCTTTGATTGGCCTGCTGGGGCTTGTCGTCTCACGTGGCCTCGCGCGCCATGCAGTTGCGGTGAACGGGCCGTAGCGGGTGCGCAGGTGGTCTCACAATCATGGCCTAGTCGCTGGCGCGTCGGTTTTGCACTGACCGGTTTTCCAGAGGCGTTGTCAACGGTAATCCGTAGGTGACCGAACCCGGCTGAACCAGGCCGTTATTGGTTGTTCGGGCATTTCGCCGGGGTGCTGTATTGCCGCTGCGCGCGCTGTTGACTGGGGCGTCATTTAGAAGGTGATTGTTTTGCATAGGGATAGCGTCCGAATTTTTGATTTGATCACTACGTTTTGGGGGGTGACTACTGGGGTGTAACTACTGGGGGGTAACTACTGTTCATCAGTCGCGCCAGCGAGGTCTCAGGTTCAAAAAAGCGCGTCTTTTTGGGAAAAGGCGGCTCGTTCGACCAAGTTATTCAACTGAGTCGGTCCGATTAAGTGGTTTGGGCGTTAAACAGATGGGTTTGAAACGGATGGCGTTGAAATATGGCTGACAAAATGCTGCGACGGAAGACTTAATTATTCATCAGTCCGGGGCCGGTTGGGTATCGATTTGTGTCCAATGAAACGGTCCGACATTATTGTTACACCGCAACACCTGACCATATGTCCGGTTACCGGATGCCAGCCGGGCCGTCAGCGTGTTATCAGCCAACCAACTCAGGGGATTCCCCAATGCCCTAGGGCTGATCATAGTAACCAGGAATAACTAAACGGTGACTAGCCTGTACAGCAGCAGTGGTCGTTTGCTGTCGCACGAACAAATTTTGACCGGGTGGATTGGACATCCCCGAATGTCGTATTGGCCGCTGCTCTGGCCGAGTCTCTTAAGAGTGACTAAAGGGGCGCATTGTGGCCGCGGTTGCGCCTCGTCTATTATCCGGGGATTGCTCAGCGAAATCAGGATCACGATAATGAAAACAAAAGCCGTAAGAACCTCCTCCTTTGGGCTGGCCCTGGCCTGCGTTTTATTGATTACGGGCTGTGCCACTGAGTCTCAGCGGGTGATCGAGACCCCTCAGCCAACAATGGCCCAGTCCAGTTATAGCGGCCCAAAATCCACAATAGCGCTTGGTCAGTTTGGCAACAGTTCGCCGTTTATGCGTGGAATTTTCACGGACGGACAAAACCGGCTCGGTAACCAGGCCCAAACCATTCTCAAGACACACTTGTCACAAACCAATCGGTTCTTTGTGCTGGACCGTTCAAATAACGCGCAGTTGGCGGCAGAAAGCAAACTGTCTGGCAAAGCATCAGCTATTGAAGGCGCCAGCCTGATCCTGACCGGTGATGTAACCGAATTTGGACGCAAAGCCACCGGCGACAAGCAATTGTTTGGCCTGCTCGGTCGTGGCAAGAAACAGATCGCGTATTCAAAAGTGTCCCTCAACGTTGTTGACGTGCAAACATCGCGAATTATTTTCTCTGCCCAGGGCGCTGGTGAATACGAGCTGAGCAACCGGGAAATTCTTGGTACCGGCGGTACCGCAAGCTATGACGCCACTCTAAACGGCAAAGTACTTGACCTGTCAATTCGCCAGGCGGTCGCTAATCTGGTCGCCGGTTTGGAAGCGGGCCAATGGCAGGCGGCATCTCAATAGTGGCGGGTTATTTCTGCGCGGCACGCCGATTGCGCCGCCTGGTTCCTGCCGGCATCGTGTGCGCGTTGCTCACTGCCTGTGAGACTGTGCCCCCGCTATACGCCTGGGGCACATACGACAAGTCGGTTGAGCGGGTTGTTGCGCCTGGTGATGGTTTTGAGATTCAGGCCGAAATCGCGCGCCTGAGTGCCGAGATGCGCCAGGTGACGGATGCCGACCGGCAATTACCACCCGGCTACCGGATCCACCTGGCTTATCTGTATTTATTGCAAGGTGACCGTGCGAGTGCACAGGAGCTGCTGGACGCTGAAAAGATGCGGTTTCCTGAAAGTCGCAGCTTCATTGACGACTTAATGGCGCGAACCATGCGTCAACCCGCGCTTAAGAAAAGCCAGGGGGTAAGCCAGGGCGCAGCCACCGCAGCCGGAAATAAAGCGAACGTTTCAGTAACCAACGGGAGCCAACAGAAATGACTTCTCAAACAGGTTTTTTCTCGTCCCGGGTATTGCTGAGTGCGATGGCTGCCGCCGCTTTGCTTACTACCGGATGTGCCACTGCGCCTGCTAAGGACAATACGCCGTCGTTAATGTCGCAATACAAACCCAGGTCTATCCTGATACTGCCGCCCATCGATAACACGATTGAGGTCGACGCCAGTTATAAGTATTTGCCAACCGTCACCCGTCCGGTTGCCGAACGTGGGTATTACGTATTCCCGGTTGCTGTTGTCGACCGCCTGATGCGCGAGAATGGTCTGCCTGGGCCGGCGGAAATGCACGCGGTTTCGCGCGACCGGCTCCGCGACGTCTTTGGCGCCGATGCTGTGTTGTACCTGTCGCTTTCGAAATGGGGCAGCAGTTACAGCGTGCTTGATTCGTCAACCCGGGTGACGGTGAGTGGCCGTCTGGTCGATCTGAAAACCGGAACAGAACTGTGGCAGGGCCAGGGAACGGCCGCAGATAGTTCCAGCAGTTCCAACCAGGGGGGGCTGGCCGGTTTGCTGGTTGGCGCCCTGATCCGGCAGATAGCTTCATCCGTGAGTGACAATTCACCGCAAGTTGCCCGGGCAGCCAACGCATCGTTATTTGGTCGTGGCGTTGGTACTGCCAAGGGGGCACTACCAGCGGGGCCGTATCGGGTCGCCTTCGATGAAGCATTGAAAGCAAAGAAAGCGGGCGGGGTTAAGCCGGCGCCGGCAAAACAATAGGGTGCATCAAAAAAATAGGGTGAATCCTGAGTCTGCCGGAGCCTGAATCCGCCTACCCGGCTCACTGACGCGTATCTGAGCCTTTTACCGCACCTTCGCTGAACAAGCTGGCGCTGTCGATTGGATCAAACACATACGGTGTATTGCAGTATTCACAATTGACCGAGACATTGCCTTGCTCCTGGATAATATCGTCGATTTCCTGCTGCCCCAGCATTTTTAGCATGGTGGCTACCCGGTCCCGGGAGCACTGGCATGCAAAGTGCAGCGGCTTGCTGGTAATTTCACCGATCGGTTCTTGCCAGAAAAGTCGGTGAAGCGCTGTTTCACCGTCAATTTCAAGCATCTCATCGCGGGTCAGCGTCTCTCCCAGTTTTTGCATACGATTCCAGCCATCCGAATCGGGGCTTGGGCCCCGGTCATCCAGAGGCATTTTCTGAAGCAACAAGCCACTAACCCGTTCGCCATTGGCGGCGAGCCACATTCTGGTAGGCAGTTGCTCAGAGCGGAACATATAGCGCTCGAGCATACGGGCAACGGTTTGTCCTTCAAGTGGCACGATGCCCTGGTAGCTGGTTCCGCCTTCTGTTTCCGGGTCGATAGTGATAACAAAACGACCCTGGCCGCCCGGGTTCAGCAAGTCTGAAAGTGCCGCTTCGGGGTCATCAGGCAGTGGTCGGGATTCTGACAGCTTTAACGTTGCCCGGTAACTGCCTTCAGCCCGTGACTGCACGACTGCTAACTTAACCGGGCCGTCGCCAACAATTTGCGCGGTAACACTGCCTTCGTGTTTGATTGTTGCCGCTAACAACAAGGTGGCGGCGATCAGCTCTCCCAGCAAGCTGGTGCAGCGGTCATCGAGTGAATGGCGTTTAACGACTTCAAACCACGAAGTATCCAGTTCCACCCATTCACCGCGAATACCGGCATCAGCCATCAGAAAGCGGAGCAGTCGGTTAGCCATCGAAAATCAGATAATTGGCTTGAGTTTGTCGCGAAACTTCCTGGCGCGGGCCACGTACGCGGCTGCGCTTCGCTTCAGCCTCTCAATATCAGCTTCGTTCAGCTCGCGAACGGCTGTGGCTGGCGAACCGATAATCAGCATACCGTCCGGAAATTCTTTGCCTTCGGTGACCAGGGCACCCGCGCCAACCAGACAACCTTTGCCAATTTTTGCGCCATTTAGCACAACGGCCTGGATGCCGACCAGGCTGCCATCACCGATGGTGCATCCGTGCAGCATCGCCTGATGGCCAACCGTGACATCTTCACCGATGGTCAACGGGTGACCGGGGTCAACATGAAGTACCGAGTTTTCCTGCACGTTGCTGCGCTGACCAATAGAAATCGGCGCGTTGTCAGCGCGGATTGTGGTGCCAAACCACACGCTGGATTCTGCCGCCAGGCGAACCTGGCCAATGATGTTGGCACCGGGTGCAAGGTAGGCGGTTTCGTGGATATCGGGAACAAGTTCGTCTAGCTTGTAAACTGTCATAGTCGGAGCGGGTTGAATGGAAAAGATGCAGACTGAATATCGGTTAGTGTACGGGAAACGGATGGCGTCCAAGAAATGCCCGCTCAGGATGGTTTTATGTTGCTGAACGATTTGCGAGCGCAAGCGAAATCAGCATGGCTTGAGCCACAGCCGGATCTGAAGTGCGCGGCAGTGGCTGCATTGGGACAGGCAGGGGTTAAGTTGCCTGGCACCGAGCTTGACAACCCGGCACAGCTGCCAGTGCTCGACTTGTTTGCGCAGGGCGCTGCGCAACTGGAACCGGGCCGTCCCGATTTTCCGAAACTGGTTCATCCGTCACAGGTGTCACGGCGGCGCCTTGGCAGCAAGGCAGGACGCGGCGCAATGCTGCATGCCATTGCGCATATTGAATTTAACGCGATTAACCTTGCCCTCGATGCAGTCTGGCGATACCCGCGCATGCCAGCGGCTTTTGTTGCTGACTGGATTTCCGTTGCCGTTGATGAAGCGCGGCATTTCCAGTTGCTCACAATCGAACTGGCGACGGACCAATATCAGTACGGGGATTTTGATGCCCATGACGGGTTATGGGCAATGGCCCGCAAGACGGCCACAGATTGCGAAGCCCGTATGGCCATCGTGCCAAGGGTTATGGAAGCCCGCGGTCTTGATGCGACGCCGGTCATTCAGAAAAAGCTGAGCGGTATAAATGACCGACGGGGCATTGATGTCTTGCAGATAATTCTCGACGAAGAGATTCGCCATGTGCGAATTGGGGACTATTGGTTTCGGCAGATCTGCGGTCAGCGCGGTGCTTCAGCTGAAGATGCCTTCCGAGAACTGGTTGGCCGCTATGACGCACCCTTGCCCAACGGCTGGGTCAACCATGAAGCCCGGCTGGCCGCCGGATTCACCGAAAGTGAATTGCAATGGTTGGCAGTTTCTGCGGCTGATCGTGACTGATCTCCTCTGCTTGTGTCTCATTGTCTCCGTTTACAATAGCCGCTTTAGTCTGTCACTGCGGGGTATGTAATGAATACACAGGCAACACAAGCAGATGGAGGCTTCGCGGGGTCTGACCGTATTGAACTGGCTTTTGGACAGTCCGGTTTGTGGGTCGATTTACCCGCGGGTTGTTCACCCACAATTATTCGCAAGCCGGTGATGCCAGTGACTGATGACGGTGCCAGCCTGATTCAGCAGGCGCTGGCTGAACCCATTGGGAGTCAGCCACTTGGCACGTTGGCCCGTGGCGCTAAAACGGCTTGTATCCTGATTTGTGACATTACCCGACCAGTGCCGAACGGCTTGTTCCTCAGGCCACTGATTGAGCGACTATTCAATGCGGGAATACCGGCTGACGGCATTACAGTCCTGGTGGCCACCGGCCTGCACCGACCCAACCTGGGTGCAGAGCTAGAAGAAGTTTTGGGTGACCCCTGGGTACAGCAACATGTTCGGGTCGAGAATCACGATGCTCGTGATGAGTCGGCTCAGGCAATGCTTGGGCAGACCATCAAACACCAGGTACCCGTTGGTCTGAACCGACGCTTTGTTGAGGCGGACATCAAGATTGCCACCGGTCTGGTCGAGCCTCATTTTATGGCGGGGTATTCCGGCGGACGCAAAGTCATTGCGCCAGGGGTTGCCCACCACAAAACCATCCGGACTTTCCATTCCGCCCGCTTTATGGAAAGCGAGTTTGCCACCTCTTGTAACCTCGACAACAACCCGTTGCACGAAACCCAGCTGGAAATTGTGCAAATGCTCGACGGCCCCGTCCTGGGGTTGAACACTGTGCTGGATGAACATCGCAACCTGGTGTTTGCATCATTCGGAGAAATAATCGAAAGTCATCTTGCAGCGGTTGCTTATGCCCGTCGCAGTTGTGAGGTTGCAGTCGGCCGTAAGTTTCGGACGGTTGTCACGTCATCAGCGGGGTATCCGCTTGATAAAACTTACTACCAAACAGTGAAAGGCATGGTGACGCCACTGGACATCCTCGAAGACGGTGGCGAGTTAATTATCGTGTCAGCTTGTTCTGAAGGATTTGGGTCGCCAGAGTTCCGGGCGGCGCAGGAGCGACTCGTGAGTCTTGGCGCCGGTGGGTTCCTGCAGTCGATCGAACAAAAGCACCTGGCCGATATTGACGAGTGGCAAACGGAAATGCAATTAAAGCCAATGAGAGTCGGCCGGATACACTTGTATTCACCAGGGCTTGATGCCGACGACCGTCACGCAACCGGGGTGGAAATGGTCGACAACGTCGCGCAGGCGATTGCAGCCAGCATCAAGCGTCAGGGTGATGCAGATATTGCGATTGTTCCTGAGGGCCCTTATGTGGTGCCCTTTGTTCTGCCTTCTGTTGCGTCCTCTGTTGCCTCGTCCGCAAGCCTCTGACATGGATATTACCCGCATCGATCTGAGCCCGGTTGGAGGTGTAGCTGGTGACATGTTTGCCGCCGCATTACTGGATGCTTTACCTCAATTGCGCGAACCGGCCCGGGCTGATATTGCTTGTCTTGGTATAGAAGGTTTGTCAGCGGTGACGGTGAGCACAACGTCGGCAAGCTTGCGGGCATTGCACTTTCAAGTGACCCAGCCGGCGTCACCAAAACCTCCGCGCACGCTGGCCGCGGTGGCGCAATTTCTCTTGAACAGTGCGCTCGAAACTCAAGTGCGTGGCGTCGCCCTTGGTATTTATGAACTCCTTGCCCAGGCGGAAGCCACCGTTCATAACAAGACCATCGATACGATTCATTTTCACGAAGTCTCCGATTGGGATTCGATGGTCGACATCGTTACGGCCGCCGGTATTATTGCGCGCTTACCCGGGGTGACCTGGCGTCTCGGGGCTTTGCCGCTGGGCGGGGGGACAATCAAAACCGCCCACGGAGACATCCCCGTGCCGGCGCCGGCGACAGTTGAATTACTTCGCGGTTTTGAATGGATTGATGATGGTGTTGCCGGTGAAAGAGTCACTCCAACCGGTGCCGCGATTCTCAAATACCTGGCGCCCCAAGCCACCCGGACTGTACTGCCGGCGGCCACTTTATTCGCTGTCGGCAGCGGCGCAGGAACCCGCCAATTGCCAGGCCGGGCGAACGTTTTGCGGGCAACGGTGTTCGCCGGCGCCGGCAATGCCAACGATCAACTCATTGAACAACTGGCGTTTGAGGTTGACGATATGACGGCAGAAGAAATTGCAGCGGCAACAGATTATTTGCGTTTGCTACCAGGGGTGGCTGATGTGTGCACACTGGCATTGACTGGCAAAAAAGGGCGGATAGCGACCGGATTGCGATTGCTGGTTCAGCCGGATCAGGCTGAAACAGTCATTACCGATTGTTTTATGCAAACGACAACCCTGGGTGTGCGTCGCGGGCAGCTGATGCGGCGGGTGTTGCCGCGTGACGAGCGTATGGTTGCCGATGTCCGGGTCAAGGTTGCCGAGCGCCCGCGGGAGAGATTCAGCGCCAAGGCCGCCAGTGATGACCTTGGCCGTGCTGATAACCTTTATGAACGACGCGAACTGGCGGCCGGTGCTGAGTCTGCCGCGCTGGACAGGCAGGGTTCTCATGACGGTGGTGGCAAGCCTGGCGGGACCGTACGATGAATGGCGCAATGAATGAAGCAACAAACGATTTCTACCCGGCTGATGTGCAGGCTGCGCATGATCGCCTGTCTTCACTATTGCGCGAGTGCAGTGGCACGCTGACCATCGCGCTAAGTGGTGGCATCGACAGCATCACGCTAATGACTATTGCCCACCGGGTGCGGGCCGAGCCAACTATTGCAGTACACGCGGTTTCCCCGGCTGTGCCGGTACAGGCGACAAGACGGTGCCGGCGCCTGGCGTCTCGTTTCGGCTGGGCGATGGAAACCCTGGATGCCGGCGAGTTTGCCAACGAGCAATACCGAGCCAACCCAACCAACCGCTGCTACTTTTGCAAAAGCAGTTTGTTTTCATCGGTTCTTGCCGGCTTGCGCGAACGTGCCGGCACCCTGGCCACCGGCACTAACACAGATGACTTATCCGACTACCGGCCAGGGCTACAAGCCGCGGCGGAGCACCATGTATGGCAACCCTTTGTTGATGCCGGCATTAACAAGTTGATGATTCGCCAGCTGGCCCGGGAAGAGCAACTCGGGGACCTGGCCAGGTTGCCGGCGCAACCGTGTTTGTCGAGTCGAATTGAAACGGGTATTGCCATCAATGCGCTTGATCTTCAATTTGTGAATCATGTTGAGCGGGTGCTTCGACGAATGGTTGGTGACGGTGATAATCGTTGCCGAGTGACTGTTAACGGCGTTGTTGTCCAACTGTCGCCAGACAGTACGGTGTTTTTTGACAGCGACCAGATGAACCGCCTGAGGCTACTGCTGTCACGCCTGTGTCAGCGGTACGAGCGGGTGTTGTCGTCTATTGAACCGTATCAAAAAGGCAGCGCGTTTTTGCATGAAATTTCACTGACGCGCCGCACGATTGCCATTACTCCAACTGACCAGCCGGCGCAATGAACAAAGATAGTAAACAGCCGGTTGATGATATTCAGTTTGACTGGCAACGGGCCGAACGCACCGGTGTGGCAGAAGCGGTGTTGTGTTTGAATAAATCGACTGATCAAGTCTCACGGATACTGCGAGATGCCAATGAGAAAAAGCGGTCGCTGCTGTTAACCCGGCTGCAACCGGCAATGGCAAATGCCTTGCTGTCCGGTCCGCAAGACGGTGCTAGCCCAATCCTCAATCTGGACTACGACCCAGTTTCGCTCACGGGCATTCTGAACAATCAATTGCCGAGCCCGATGCCAAGCAACTGCCTGATTGTGACTGCGGGGACATCCGACTTACCGGTTGCTCTTGAAGCGCGACGGACCCTCAGATTTCACGGCCTTGATGTGGCCGTAATAGGCGATTGCGGGGTTGCCGGTTTGTGGCGACTGACTGACAAGTTAGCGCAACTGCGCGCTGCGCCGGTCATTATTGCCGTGGCCGGAATGGAGGGCGCGTTATTCCCGGTGCTTGGCGGCCTGGTACCCGGTATTGTGATTGCGGTTCCTGGCTCAACCGGTTACGGGGTTGCCGAGGGGGGGCACACAGCTCTGCATACCGCGCTTGCGACTTGCGCGCCCGGTGTAGTCACCGTCAACATTGACAACGGTTTCGGCGCTGCAGGCGCGCTGCTGAAAATTTTGCGGCTTCATGCCCATGCTTAGCGGCCAGATAATACCGACTGCAAACGGGGACGCAACGGTTGGGCCACGGTGTCTGACATTGTCAGGTAGCTTAGGAAGCTCCTGCGTTCGGGGTTTTCAAATCTTTGTTTTGCGCAGTGCGCTGGCCCTGATAGCAATCATCGCCTTATCTGCGTGCGACAGCAAGCGCTTGCCCGTCCTGGGCCCGGATGACACTATTCTTGCGTTTGGAGACTCACTCACCCACGGCACCGGGGTCAGCCAGGGTGACAGTTATCCAACGGTCCTCGCTACGCTGACGAACCGCTCCGTGGTGAACGCAGGTGTACCAGGCGAGATAAGCGCTACGGGTCTTTCTCGACTGCCCGCAGTGCTCAAGGAAATCCGGCCCTCGTTAATGGTCTTGCTCCACGGGGGTAACGACGTGCTGCGTAACCTGGATCTGTCTCAGACCCGCAATCACTTGTCGGCAATGATCACGCTGGCGAAAGATCAGGGCGTTGAAGTGGTGTTGGTCGGGGTGCCACAAAAAAGTTTGTTCTCAGACTCTGCGCCGATATACAGTGAATTGGCACAGCAACACGGCTTGGTTTTTCTCGACGATATTATTGCGAACCTGGTTCGCTCGCCGTCGAAGAAATCGGACTCGGTTCATTTTAACGCTGACGGCTACCGCGAACTTGCTCAGGCAATCTATGATCGGCTGAAAAAAGCCGGCGCAATCTAAACGCTTTTCAAACTATCGGTGATTGCAGGCTTGACGGGACCATTATTTTCGAGGCTTCACTGGTTTCTTTGCTCTATGGGCCGCCCGTTCTTCTTCCTGTAGTCTGAGAATGCGGCGCTGCACTTTGCCGGTTGTTGTCATTGGCAATTCGTCGATGAATTCGATTTCTTTCGGATACTCGTAAGGGGCGAGTTTGCCGCGTACCTGGTCCTGCAGGGTTTTGATCAGCGCTTGTTGGCCACGCTTTGATTGGTCTCGCTGCTCTGCCGTCAGTACCACGTAGGCTTTCACCAGGTTACCGCGCTCGGCATCGGGTTTGGGCACTACCGCCACGTTGGCAACAGCCGGGTGGCCGAGTAAACAGTTTTCAACTTCACTGGGGCCAATCCGGTATCCCGCTGCTTTGAACATATCGTCGGCCCGTCCGCCATACCAAAGGTAGCCATCTTCGTCGGTGGTTGCCAGATCGCCGGTTCGACACCATTGGCCTGTGAATTTTTCGCGGGTTGCTTTTTTATTATTCCAGTAGCCAAGGAAAAATACCGGGTCGGGATGACCGTGAATATCGTTTTGGTGCACAGCAACTTCGCCAATTTCACCGGGAGGCAACGGTTTGCCGGCGTCATCAATCACCTCGACCCGGTGGCCCGGATAAGGGCGTCCAATTGAGCCGGCTTTAGCCGGCCAGTTCGGCGCACTGTTACCGACCAGGTAGTTGACTTCTGTCTGGCCAAACATTTCGTTTGGGGTAACCCCCAGCGCGTGTTCGCACCAGTCGAATAAAGTCTCACCAACACTTTCACCGGCACTCATGATTGCCCGCAGTTTCATCGTGATATGGGTCTGCGGGTTGGGGTCCAGGCGCATCATTTGCTTTAAAGCGGTAGGAAACAAAAAGGCATTGGTGACTTTGTGTCGTTCGAGGATGTCATAGGCCAACTCCGGTGAGAACCGGCCCCGGTGACCAACAATTGGTTTGCCAAAATACAGCGACGGCATCAGTGCATCCATCAACCCACCCGTCCATGCCCAGTCTGCCGGTGACCAGAACACATCGCGGCGCAAGGGGAACCAGTTTTGAGAGGCGACAAATCCAGTGAGATTGCCAATCATTGCCCGGTGCGGCGTAACCGATCCTTTTGGTGGCCCGGTTGTGCCACTGGTATACACAAGAACAGCCGGATCATCGGCCAGCGTTTTTACCGCTTTGAAGCTGTCTTTCGCCCGGGCTAACAGGCTTGAATAATGGTGCTCACCGTTGCCCAGCGGGTCTTGTGCATCTGGAGCATCGACAACAACAACGTCGCGAACCTGGTCACCGGCAGCCAGTCGCATGTTGTTCAGGTATTGGGCGTCGACAATTGCCAGTCGGGTATCACTGTTTTCCAGGCGAAAGGCCAGGGCATCCGGACCAAATAAAACTGACAACGGCATCGCGACGGCGCCCAGCTTGTAACAGGCAAAGTGGGCCACGGCTGTTTCAGGCCGCTGTGGCAGCACAATACCAACCCGATCGCCGCGGCGTACGCCAAGGGCGCGTAAAGCGTTGGCCAGCCGGCAGGCGTCTCGTTCTAGTTCGGCGAAAGAAACGTTTCGGTGGGTGCCCTGGTCGTCCTGGTAGCGAATCGCGATTAGATCTGCTTGATTTGCCCAGCGTGTGCAACAAACCTCGGCCATGTTGAAATATTTGGGTACCTTCCAGCGAAACTCGCTGTATAGCTGTGGGTAACGGTCAGTTGTCACGGCTTTGTGCTCCACACTGAGAGTGCTGCATTCCAGACAAACCACTGGATTCGCCGGTGGGTCTGAACTGTCGCATGGTCTTTAGATTGTCTAGGGTCTCGGTTTGCCCGGCCTAACGGGCCGGTTATCCGATAGTGTGACAGATTGGCAGCCGGCGGCGCTACCTGCTTATATAATGCCGGTCTCCCCCTGTCGTCCCCAGATGAAATCCTTAGTGACTTCTTACGTCCCTGACAATCCTAACGCCGATAAAGTCGGTAACGCCGAAAGCATCTCATACATGCCTGTTCGCGCAAGCCATACCGAGATTCACCAGCTTCGTGGTTTGACGCATCACGTGACCGTATGGCCAGCGATTGGTACCAGCGCTAAGTTGTTGTGGCTGTATCACGGCTGGATGGATGTTGGTCCGTCGTTTCAGTTTGTTGTTGATGAACTGCCGTCAGATTGGACAATTATTGCGCCGGACTGGCGCGGCTTTGGCCGTACCGGGAACACTGGCACGGACACTTACTGGTTTATGGACTACCTTGCTGATCTGGATGCTCTGGCGGACGTGATCAGCCCCAATCAGGCGCTGAACCTGGTCGGCCACAGCATGGGAGGAAACCTGGTTACGGTATACGCCGGGGTCAGACCTGACCGCGTGCATCGGTTGGTGAACCTGGAGGGCATGGGCATGGCCCAAACCCAGCCGGCAGATGCACCAGCCCGAATCAGCCAGTGGCTCGACGAAATAAAAACACCGCGACGCCTTGCAGACTACGACACTGCGCAAGCAGTGGCCAAACGTCTGATGACGAACAACCCCCGGCTGACAGCTGATAAAGCGGCTTTTATGGCTTCGCACTGGGCGCAGCAAAGTGAAGCGGGGCGATACGTGTTACGTGCTGACCCCCAGCACAAAGGCATTAACCCGTATTTGTACCGGGTCGATGAAACCGTTGCGTGTTGGTCAGAAATAACTGCACCCATGCTACTGGTTGTATGTGAGCACAGCAACGAACGGCATGCGTTCACCAGGACACCGGAGTACGCAGCACGGCTGGCTAACATTGGGAATTTAACGCGGGCCCGGGTAGACGGGGCAGGGCACATGATGCATCACGATCAACCCGCGGCGGTAGCCAGGTTGATCCGGGAGTTTATACAGTGAAGGGCGCGGCAAGTACTGCGGTAACGTCTGGGGCAACATCTGCCGACTCAATATCTGAGCACTGGCGGCTCAATATAGATCTGCATTGTCATTCCACTTTCTCTGACGGCGTGTTAACCCCGGAAGAGGTGGTAGCCCGCGCCCATCAAAACGGTGTACAAGTCCTGGCGCTGACTGATCACGATGGCACCGGCGGCCTCGCCGCTGCCCGGGCTGCTGCTGATGTCTGTGGCCTGCATTTCATAGATGGTGTTGAAATTTCGGTTTCGTGGGCGTCGCAGACAATTCACATTGTTGGCCTTGGGATTGATCCGGCTCATCCGGAGCTTATCAGCGGCCTTGATGCAATTCGCCGTGGACGTGATCAGCGTGCGCGTGAGATGGGTGAGTCGTTGGCTCGGGCGGGTATTGCCAACGCCTACGAAGGTGCGTTGCAATACGTTTCGAATCCGGCCCTCGTTTCCCGCACCCACTTTGCACGCCACCTGGTTGACATCGGGGCGTGCAGCCATGTTTCCGACGTTTTCCAACGCTACCTGGTTGCGGGCAAGCCGGGTTATGTTGCCCATCGCTGGGCCCGACTTAGTGATGCGGTGGGCTGGATAACCCGGGGCGGCGGAACCGCCGTGATTGCCCACCCCGGTCGTTATCGCCTGACAGACACAGAATTGTGGGCGCTGATGGCTGAGTTTCGCGAGTCAGGTGGCACTGCTATTGAAGTAGTGACCGGAAGTCACACCAAAGACCAGTATCAGCGTTTTGCCCGGATCGCGATGGAGCATGACTTCCTGGGCTCGCGCGGTTCAGACTTTCACAGTCCTGACGAAAGCCGAATTGATATTGGCGGGCTACCTCCGTTACCGGACAATGTTGTGCCGATCTGGAAAGACTGGTCACTGAGCACGCTTGTAGCGAATTGAGCAGCCTGATCAGTCGCCAATTCAGTTAGTCGCCAATTGCCCAACCGCTGCGTTTTGGCACCGGGCCTTCACTGAGATCTTTCAGGTAAACCTCGTAAAGTTCCGGGTTGAAAATGGAATTGACATGCAGCGGGTCTGCAGGTCGCCCAATATCGGGTGGAAAAACGCGGGCCGCATTGAACACGGCTTCCGACATAAACTTCAGGTTGGCCGGCAGCGACTGAACGCGGCCCCCGGTTTGCCGACTCGCCAGATGAAAGCCCCAGACTCCAAACGCCGGTACAGATACCGAGTAACTGGTCACCTCGGGGAAAATCTCGTTGATCGTATGACCAACCGTCCAATAGGCGTTGCGAACAAAAAACGGTGACGAACTCTGGGTCACCATGACTCCATCAGGCGCCATACGCGCGGCCAGCATCGCGTAAAATTCAACGGAGTACAGTTTGGCAATCGCCTCGTTATGCGGGTCAGGAAAGTCAACAATGATACGGTCGTATATCTTGCTGCTTTGCTTCACAAAAATAAAGGCGTCCTGATTGATCAGGTTCACCTTGGGTGATTGCAGACTACGTTCATTCATCCGCACCATCGGGGCAAATTCTGTGCCCAGTGTTGTCATTGCCGGGTCGAGATCAACCAGGTCAATTTGCTGAACCGATGGGTACTTAAGAATTTCGCGCACCGCCAGGCCGTCACCGCCACCAAGCACAAGCACGGTACTGACGGGTTTGCTGCCGTCATTCCAGGACATCGCCGGATGAACCAGTGACTCGTGGTAGCGATGTTCGTCAACCTCAGAAAATTGCAGGTGGCCGTCGATAAACAAGCGCAGATCGCGCTTGGGCCAGTCGTTGGTGACCACCAGGGTCTGGTAGGGGGTTTGCTGCTTCCAGACAATCTGGTCAAAGTACAAATGTTGCTGGGCAAACGATGTGATCCGGCTGGCCGATATCGTCAGAAGTATTAACCCGGCGAGCATCAGCAAAGCGGCCGCTAACAAGCGTTTGGGCTTGTGCAGGTAATCCCGTAGCCAGAAAATGTTGGCTATTGCGACCAGGATATTGATCAGGCCAATAGCGAACGAGGCGGTAATCAGCCCCAGTGAGGGCAGTAGCAGCATCGGAAAGGCAACAGAACCGATCAGGGCACCGACGTAGTCAAGTGACATGACGTCGGCGATTGAGCGTCGCGTGCCTTTGCGATCAGACAGTACACGGGTCAGCAGGGGGATTTCCAGGCCGACCAGGGTGCCAATCAAGAGAATGAAGGAGAACATCGCGGTTTTGTATAACCACGGTGCGAACGGAAACATCATGAATAAGGTCACGCTGCACAGGCCACCGACCAGGCCCAGGATCAGCTCGACGCAGACAAACGCGTGGATCAGCCGGTTGCCGATAAAACGCGAGAGATAAGAGCCGACCCCCATTGCGAACATGAAAAAACCAATAGTGAGCGAGAATTGGTAAACCGAATTGCCCAGCAGATAGCTCGACACGGTGCCGATAATCAGTTCGTAGACAATGCCGCACAACGCGACAATCATGATCGAACCCAGTAAGACGTGGGCCTGCGTCGCCGGCAGGTCGCTGTAGTCCTCTTCGCGCTCAGAGGTTAGATCGGCATTGTTGGCGTTGTTGGTGTTCACGTTCAGTTGCTGTCATCCATAAAGAACGAGCCCGGGACGCGGGCGCCCCGGGCTCTGTATCTGGTGTTTCTGATCGTCCTGGTTAAGTGTCAGGGTTAGTCAGAAAACTCCAGTTCAACTTATTTGCCTTTGCCGAGGCCGCCGGAGCGCGCCCGGGTCCGTGCGGATGCCGGCGACTTGTAGGCGTTGCGTGGCGTGGTTTTGCGGTCGTTGAATGCACCTGGTTTGACGCCACCAGCCAGTTGACGTGCCAGCAGACCACCTATCAGCGCACCAGCCAGGAAGCCGCCGCCGGAGAATCCGACGTCGGACGCACCGCCGGCCGTATCAGTGGCGATCAGGCGCTTCTTTTCGCCGTCAATTTCAACGGTGAACACTTCGGCTTCATCACCGTCTTTGATCTTGTTGCCGTTGCTGTCGGCGTAGCCTTCAAAAGTGGCGTCTTTGCGCAGTTGAACCCCAATCTGCTCTTGGTGGAAACGGGGCTCCTGGTTCATGACATTGCCCATGAATCCAGCGAGTTCTTTAAACTGTGCATCACCGGCTTCGGTGACTTTGTTTTCTTTCAGGTGGCCGTCGTATTTCTCCAGGGCAAATACGGTCCGATCAAGTACTTGGCCAAGATCTGCCGACTGGGGGCGATCGCTGTCACCACCAAGAAAATAGTTGTAGCCAACAAAAGCCAGTACGGCCACGATAATGATGGTTTTTAAATTACCCATTTGCCCTCCAATAGGGGTTTCAGAAAGTGCTTGTCTGCCCCCAGTTTAAAGGGGGGACAGACAGGCTGGTGCATTATTTTAGTCTGTCAACTTAAGTGACCACCAGACCTGGTGCAAATCTGTGGCGTAATAATCTGTAAGCTGGCCGTGTTCGATAAATCCTGACCTGGTTAATTCTGATGATGCGATGGCCGAATAATCATGGGGCAGAACGGCCAGTAAGGTTCGGACCCCGTCGTGACGGCTGCGACTGACCAGCCGATCCAGGCCGTTTACCCCACTTTGTGCATCGGACCAGAACAAGGCCAGACCACTGTCCGATTCTGGTGCCGGTCCGGTTCTGTCGAAATTTATTCCGGTAGGCGGCTCACCCATCTCGAGCGGCGGGTGGGTGACCTCCGGGTTAGCCATTCCAAAAACAATTTTCGACTCGTCAGCCGAATGGTAGCCCGGCACCTGTAGTTCCTGGGTTGCCCCCATGGAGGCATAAAAGCGGCGGGCGTCACCGTAAACGTCTTCGCCATCTTCCGTGTAATCCGAGGTGGCGATGAACAGCTTACGAACTTGCTGTTGATGCAATACCGTGAGCAACTCGTTAACCATAAACTTGCCGATGCCTTTGCCCCGCGAGGCTTCATCGACGTAAGTCCAGGACAGCCAGGCAACGCCGTCGGAGTCGTCGGGAGTAAAAGAGCCAGTCACCCCCAGGATTTCTCCATCGTCTTCAACAACAAACATGCCCTCGCAAAAGCGTTCGCGAATGGACTCGGCGGCTTCTTCAGCATCGTCTTCATCGGTTTGCTCAATGATCTCTTTGACCCGGCCAAGGTGAATAGCCTGCATTGGGACAAACTGCGGCCCGCTTTTTGGGGCTGGTGCACGCGCCCCGAACAATTTTCCTAACATGGTGAAGCGGCCTCCGTTGGGTCCGGGTCGGTCTGGGTCGGTCTGGATCACCGTTGCCAGTGAATAAGCGATGAACAATAACGTGTATTGGCTTTCGGATTGTGCCCCAGGCCCCGCAATTCACGGGGAATATTGATTCGAACTATGAATTCTTCCGACAACTGCTGACAAATTGTCCGGAGAGGCGGATAAAATAGCGAATGACTATTCGTTTCGATATCCACCCCGAAGACCCTCAACAGCGCCTGATGTACCAGGCCGCTCAGTTGTTGCGTGATGGCGGCATTGTAGCGATGCCAACCGACGCTTGTTACGTCCTGGCGGCCAGCGTAACCGAAAAGGATGCGGTCAGCCGGATGCGGCAGATTCGCCAGCTCGATGACAAACACCTGCTGACCCTGATGTGCAGCGACTTGAAACAATTGGCGGTTTACGCCCAGGTCGATAACGCGCAGTACCGCTTTCTCAAAGAATGGACCCCAGGCCCTTATACCTTCGTGCTAGGGGCAACCAAAGAGACCCCACGCCGGATCTGGCATCCGAAGCGCAAAACGATCGGCTTGCGGGTACCTGACTCGCGGATCGCCCAGGGTGTGCTGCGCGAGCTCAATGCGCCTTTTCTCGTCACCAGCCTGATCCCTGCCGGCGAGGATCAGCCCCTGAACGATGCGGATGAAATTATTGAACGCCTGGGAAAGCTGATCGACGGCGTTATTGACGTCAGTGGCCACGGCCAGAGCCTTGAACCGACCACCGTCATCGACGTGACAGGTGCCAGGCCGATGATCGAGCGCCAGGGCCTGGGATCGGTCGAGGGAATGCTCGGTTAGGCTCACTTCGCAAGCCTGGGGCGGATGGCAGCCAGCTTGGTACAATGCTGCCGATGGACCCAAACATAGTGCAGAAAATCGCGTATAGCGTGATCCCGGTGATACTTGCCATAACCCTGCACGAAGCAGCGCATGGTTACGTGGCGAACAAGCTCGGCGACCCGACTGCCCGATTGCTCGGGCGGATTACCGCCAACCCGCTCAAACATATCGACCCCATTGGCACCTTGCTGGTACCGGGCTTGATGTTGATGACCAGCGGCTTCCTGTTCGGATGGGCAAAGCCGGTGCCGGTGGCGATGAACAATCTGAAACGACCAATCCGCGATATGGGCATTGTGGCGGCCGCGGGGCCGGCGTCCAATATCGTGATGGCCTTGATTTGGGCCTTAGTGCTGAAACTGCAGATAGCCACCAATATTGGGCATGAGTTTTTTGTTCAAATGGCCCTGGTCGGGATCATGATCAATCTGGTTCTGGCCGCGTTAAATCTTTTGCCAATGCCGCCGCTCGACGGCGGCCGCATTCTGGTTGCACTACTGCCGCGCCCGCTGGGGCGTGTCGTGTCACAAATTGAGCCTTACGGCTTATTTATCATGCTGGCGTTGCTGTTCACCGGCGCGCTGTCCACAGTTCTCAGTCCGATGATCGGTCTGGGCCAGAACATCATCTTTTCGTTATTGGGTTTGAATTAATGTTCCCTGACCGGGTTGTTTCAGGTATGCGCCCCACGGGCGCTCTACATCTTGGCCATTACCACGGCGCGCTTAAAAACTGGGTGCGGTTGCAAAACGAGTATCCCTGCCTGTTTTTTGTCGCTGACTGGCATGCGTTGACCACTCACTACGAATCCACCGAGACAATCGAAGAAAGCGTCTGGGAAATGGTTATTGACTGGCTGGCTGCAGGCCTTGATCCGGAAGAGTCGATCTTGTTCATGCAGTCCCGGGTGCCCGAACATGCAGAACTTATGGTTTTGCTTTCGATGGTGACTCCGCTGGGCTGGCTTGAACGGGTGCCGACTTATAAAGATCAGCAGGAAAAACTCGCCGATAAAGACCTCGCTACCTACGGCTTTCTTGGTTACCCACTGCTACAGACCGCGGACATTCTGATGTATCGGGCCGCCTTCGTGCCGGTTGGCGAAGACCAGGTGCCACATATCGAATTGTCTCGTGAGGTGGCCCGACGCTTTAACCATTTGTTTGGACGCGAGCCGGGTTTCGAGCAAAAGGCCAAAGACGCCATTAGAAAGCTGGGGTCAAAGCGAGCCAAGCTGTATCACCAGATGCGAACGGCATACCAGGAAGAAGGAGACGACCAGGCCTTGGAACGCGGTCGTGAACTGGTTGAGCAGGCGCAGAATCTGAGCCATGCCGATGCCGAGCGATTGTTCGGTTATCTCGAAGGCAGCCGCCGGATCATCCTTGCGGAACCGCAGGCCCTGCTGACCGAAGCATCGCGCATGCCCGGCATCGACGGGCAAAAAATGTCCAAGAGTTATAACAACGCGATTGGCATGCGCGAGGCGCCCGAGTCAGTCGAAAAGAAAATTCGCACGATGCAAACCGACCCGGCCAGGGTGCGTCTTACCGACCCCGGCGACCCGGCAAAATGCCCGGTATGGCCGCTGCACGAGGTCTATACCGATGAGGCAACTCACCAGTGGGTACAGGCGGGATGCAAATCAGCGGGGATTGGTTGCCTGGAGTGCAAACAGCCTGTTATCGAAGCGGTACTTGCTGAGCAGAAAGTATTCCTCGAGCGCGCCCAACCTTATATTGATGACCCAAGCCTGGTCCGCAATATTATTGCTGACGGTTGTGAGCGGGCCCGTAAGATTGCGGTTGAAACCATGCGGGAAGTGCGTGAGGCCATGGGCTTGTCGTATGGCGGCAATTAAGTACGCTGGATGCCAGGAACATGGCGGATTTTCGCGGGCGACCTGAAATTTACGATAGTTCGCGACAATCTCGCGGCGGTTCGGCTGTCGTTGACTGTTTCACAAGCGTCGGACGATCAGAACGGACGTCTGACCGTCTGAGTATGCGCCCGGTACTTACGGAGTGACTATGTTTTCTCGCAAAACCATTAAGTTTTTGACTGAACTTACCAAAAACAATAACCGCGAATGGTTTGATCTGAACCGACAGCGGTATGAAGATGAAGTGCGGGAACCGGCCTTTGACTACATTCGTGCAATGCAAGAGCCCGTAGCCGCGCTATCCCCGTGTTTTATTGTTGCGGCAAAAAAATCCGGCGGTTCGCTGATGCGGGTTTTCAGGGATATACGATTCAGCAAAGACAAAACACCGTACAAAACCAATATTGGTATTCAGTTTCGGCACCGTGCCGGCAAGGATGTCCATGCGCCTGGCTTTTACCTGCATATTGAACCGGGCAATATATTCCTGGCTGCCGGCATCTGGAGCCCCGACAATTCCACACTGCACAAAGTGCGAACCCGGATCGACGAGTATCCGGATGAATGGAAGAAGTTAAAGCGCAGCCTGATTAACAAGAGAACCGGGTTTGAGCTGCACGGTGAGTCGCTCAAAAAGGCGCCGCAGGGTTTTGCGCCAGAGCATCCGCTAATTGATGATCTGAAACGCAAGCACTACATCGCAGTGAAGCAGATTGATTCAGCAGTTGTACTAGGGGAGGCCGCGCCTGAAAATACCATCGCTCTGTTTAATAAGGCGGCACCCCTGGTAAGGTTTATCTGCAAGGCAAACGATCTGGATTTCTGATCGCCTGGATTTGTGAGTAACTGCCAGTAACTGCCAGCTGACCAGGCTGCAGGGCCTTGGTCAGGCCGCGTCCTGCCGGGCCCCGGGTTCAATCGGGTTTCTTGGTTTCGAGCCCACCAGGTGCATGCGCCGCAAATCCGGCAGGGAATCCAAAAAGTCTTTTAGCTCACTGAACGCAATCGGTTCGCAGATCAGAGCACCCTGCATCACATCACAATTCAATTCTCGCAGGCCGCGCATTTCTTTGGCTGTTTCAACTCCTTCGGCCATCGCTTGCATGCCCAGCTTCGCAGCCAGCGTGGTCACGGCTTGCACAATGGCGGCATTACCGCGGTCGTCAGGCAGGTTGGTGACAAAGGCTCGATCAATTTTCAGCCCGTCCACCGGCAGGTTCTTGATGTAGCTCAACGAGGCGTAGCCGGTACCGAAGTTATCGATAATGACTTTTATGCCCAGGCGGCGCAGTTCTGAAATCAGGCTGACGGTGCGCTCAGGGTTTTCGATGAACGATGACTCGGTCAACTCCAGGCGCAGCAATTGTGGCGGAAAATCTTTTTCTTCAATCAGGTTGAATATGTTTTCCACGAAACCATCTTCGGCCAGTTGGCGAACCGAAATGTTGACACTGACTGCCAGGTCGTCATAGCGGTCCAGGCCAAGCCGGGTGCGGTCTTCGATCGCGCGGCGGATTGCCCAAAAACCGATTTCGCGGATCAGGTTACTTTGCTCAGCAACCGGCAAAAATCGCTCGGGTCGCAATAAACCAAGCGACGGATGTCGCCAGCGCAGCAAACCTTCGATGGATAGCACCTTACGCTGACTGACATCCAGCACCGGTTGATAGAACAGTTCGACTTCGTTGCGTTGCATGGCCATCGGCATTTCGGCGGCCAGTTGCAATTGCTCAGACCGTTCTGCGTCACGAAGATCACCCGAGAAAAAGCGTACGTCGTTTCGACCCTCGGTCTTCACCTGGTACATCGCTGCGTCAGCGGCTTTGATGAGTTGTGCGCCTTCATTGCTGTCGTCAGGGGCCATTGCGACTCCAATCGATGCGGACAAAAAGTAGGCACGCTCAGCTAAGATCAGCGGCTTTTCAATCGCCGTGAGAATTTTCCGTGCGATGCTTTCCACTTCACTGCGGCCATCCGGGTTTTTTATAATGGCAACAAACTCGTCACCGCCGAGGCGTCCGGCAGTGTCCCCCTCGGGCAGGGCGTCAGCAATGCGGCGCGCGACCTCGATCAAGGCTTTGTCGCCGGTACTGTGGCCCAGAGTGTCATTAATGATTTTATAGCGGTCCAGGTCGATATAACAGACAGCCAGTGATTGTTTTTGCCGCAGTAATGAGTCGAGTTGCTCACCAATGTAGATGCGGTTTGGTAATCCCGTGAGTGCATCATGTTGTGACGCATGACGCAGTTGGGCTTCAGCGCTGGTGCGTTGTAAGTACAATGACAGGCTGCGCGACAGTACGGCGGCAATTTCGCCCAGAAACTGATCGCCTTTGAATCCAACCCGCGCAAGGAACAACAAGGTACTGGAGGCATCACCGTTTTCGTCGGTAATCGGCGCAACGAACGCAGCTTCGGCGCCAAGCTCTTTTAAGCCATAGCGCTTGGCGAAATCTCTTTCCCGTCGGGCCTGACGAATCCACAGGGCTTTGCCGGTTTCCCAGACCCGGGTTTCAATGGATTTGTCGTTAACCGGCATGGTGCGCGGCAGGTTGAGCACCATGCGGGTAAATTCCGGATAGCCCCAGCGCTCGTGGACAGTACTGCGATTGTCGTGTCGCACCAGGCGCAGGCCCCCAAGCCAGCCGAGCTTGCCGCACACGGTAATAATAATGGCGGTGATCACTTTGTCCGGGTCGGTTTGCTCGCGCATGATCGCCGCAATATCACCGTCAAGTTCGAGCAACATACGTTGCTGTTTTTCCCGGGTGATGTTGTGGCCAGTGCCGCGATAGCCGGCAAAGGCATTGCGTTCATCAAAAACCGGTCGGCCACTGATCGACAGGTGATGCAGGTTACCCTCGTCATCTACCCGGGTGTATTCGAAGCCTTCAAACGGTCGGTGCTCGGCAAGCGCGGTTTTCAGGTAAGACCAGTCGGTGGGCAATGCATCGGGCAAGTCGTTGTCCCAGCGCCGACGGCCTACAATATTTCGAGCCCATTTGCCCAGCACAGCATCGACGCTATCGGATACGTAGGTAATGCGGTCTTGGGTATCACTCTCCCAGACCCAGTCTGAACTAAGCAGCGTCAGATCGCGGAACTTGGCTTCACTGGCGGCCAGTTGGCGCTGCATGGCGCGCATGCCGGAAATATCCTGAACCGTACCTTCCACCCGGATGGTTTTTCCGCCTGCGTTTTGCACGGGCCGCGCGACGCTGCGCATCCAGCGCTCGGTGCCGTTGTGATCGATGAACCGGTATTCAACTTTTACTTCTGATTTACGCCGGATTGCGCGCCGGTGCACATCGGTCCAGCGTTTGCGATCGTCGGTATGAATGCAATCGACAAAGTCGTCGAGTGCCGGTTCGCCAGCGGCCGGATCGAGTGCAAAAACACGAAACGCACCCGGACTGAAGCTGAGGGTGCGTCGCTGCAGATTCAGGCCCCACAAGCCCAGGGCCGCCATCTTCTCGCCGGTTTCATGCTGGGCCCGCAGGCGCTGCAAGGCGTTGACATGCTGATGATGGTCACGCAATTGGGCGTTGCGCATGGTCAGTGCCGCGAGCAGAACACAACACATGGAAATTGCCGCCACCAGCACGGCACCGTAGATGCCGGCTTGCAGGGCAGCAATCACGGTGGCGAGAATCGCCAGGCAGGCCAGACCAATCGCAATACGTCGCGCACGCCTGCTGTCGATTTTGCCCGGCTGGCTGGGCTTGAGGAGTTGGTCGAATAGATGCATGTCTGGCCCGGTTCAATTCATTATCTACTGATGACTGCATGGATGTGACGAATCGCGCACATTTCGCCACAATCAGTAGCAAAGCAGTCGCCGCGGCGAATATCTCCAGCCCGCTGGAACAAGGCGAAATCTGCGCGGAATGCTCACCACGTACCCAATGCCGTGTTGGTCGTGTCGGATTACTAAACACAAAAAGATATGCGTGCATGCGCCGGGTTCGCCGATGGGGCCAGCGACGACAGCCAATTTGTACACTACTTACGAGAACTGCCATGCCATTAGCATCACCCAGCCATGACCAAAACCAGCCATTATCCTGGGTTGTTCGCTGGCTAACTGTCCTGAAAAAATCTGTGCCCAAGCCCAGAGTGCTTGATTTTGCGGCCGGCTCGGGACGGCATGCGCGATACGCCGCCGGCCTCGAATGTACCGTTATCGCTGCCGATCGCGACGCTGCGGCGCTTGAGCAGATTGGGACTGGTGTGCAGCTTATCTGCACCGACCTCGAGGCTGAGCCCTGGCCTTTTGAGGCCGGCACCTTCGATGCCGTTGTGGTGACCAATTTTTTGCACCGGCCAAGGCTTGATGCCCTGGCTGGTCTGCTCGCCCCCGGCGGCTGGCTGATCTACCAGACGTTTGCCGCCGGCAATGCCGCATTTGGCCGCCCGTCAAACCCGGATTTTTTGTTACAACCCGGTGAGTTGCTTGGTTTCGCCGAACGTACCGGGCTGCAGGTGACGGCCTATGAGCACGGCCGGGTGGGCGAGCCGGCGCCTGCCGTCGTGCAGCGAATCGCAGGCTGGCGTGCACTGTCTGCCGAGGCTGACGGCCCGCCGGCGCTGAACTGAAACCGGGTTATCGGGCTGTTTATCATTGGATATCGGCAGGGTCGTGATGGTTCCGGGCATCCGGGCTAGAATGGACGCTTTATTGACATAGCGTGCGCCCCATGATCAAAGGAAGCATGGTAGCGGTGGTCAGTCCGATGCATGAGGACGAATCAATCGACTACGACAGTTATCGACGCCTGCTCGACTGGCATATTGAACAAGGAACAGCCGCCATTGTTGCGGTGGGTACGACTGGCGAATCGCCAACGGTAACCCCGGAAGAGCATCTCGAGCTTATCCGGGTTGCCGTTGAACAAGTGGCCGGCCGTATTCCGGTCATCGCCGGGACCGGTGGTAACTCAACCCGCGAGGCGATAGAACTGACTGTGGGTGCGCGTGAACGCGGCGCCGATTTGACCTTGCAGGTTGTGCCTTACTACAACAAACCGTCGCAGGACGGCTTGTACCGGCACTTTCGTGCGGTGGCCGAGCAGGGGGAATTACCGGTGATTCTGTATAACGTGCCAGGGCGCACTGTTGCCGACCTGTCCAACGACACCATCATGCGGCTGTCCGAAATTCCCAATATCGTTGGTCTGAAAGACGCCACAGGTGATATTCCGCGCGGTTCAGAGTTGATGGCGCGCCTGCCGGCTGATTTTGGTGTGTATAGCGGTAACGACGATTCCGCGCTTGCCCTGATGTCCATGGGTAGTCATGGCGTTATATCAGTGACCGCCAACGTGGCACCGGGCCAAATGGCGGCAATGTGCAAGGCTGCACTCGAAGGCAACTGGGCTGAAGCCCGGCGCCTGAATGATTTATTGTTACCTCTGCACTTGAATTTGTTTGTTGAAGCCAATCCGATTCCGGTGAAATGGGCGCTTGCTGAAATGGGTATGATGCCAGCCGGTATCCGCCTGCCAATGACGCCGCTGGCTGCATCGCTCAAAGAACCAGTTGCGGCGGCGCTAAAATCGGCTGGTGTAATGCCTTCCGCGTAGCCAGCGCGACCCCCGTGTTGCCGGGCCCTGGCAACCACCATTAAAAAAACAATAGTTCCTCATGACTGTCATAAGTGTTCGTTCCAGCCTGATTATTATTTCGGTGTGCGCCCTGGCGCTCAGCGCCTGCTCTGCGACGGGCTCCGGCCAGGATGCCGAGTACCGGTCTGCGGGCTCTCGTCCACCGTTGGACATACCTCCCGACCTGGTTACGCCGACGTCGAATGACCGCTACCAGATTCCGGAGCCGGGTAAAACCACCACGCTGTCTCAATACGAACGCAGCCAACGTGATAAATCCGCGCAGACTTCAGCGCTGACCCCCAGCTTCAGCCAGGTGGCAATGGAACGATCGGGCCAGCTGCGCTGGCTGCGGGTGAACTTACCAGCCGACCAGGTTTGGCAACGGGTGCGCGAGTTCTGGCTCGACAGTGGTTTTCTGATCAGTGAGGAATCAGCAGAAACTGGCGTGATGCAGACCGACTGGGCCGAAAAAACGGCCAAGATTTCAGGCGGTTTGATCCGCGATAGCCTTTCCAGGGTGTTCGGGACACGTTATTCAACGTCCGAACGTGATGCTTTCCGCTCCCGCCTCGAGTCTGTCGACGGTGGCACCGAGGTTTACATCAGTCATCGCGGCATGGAAGAAGTGTTTACCAACGACACGCAGGACGGCAATACAAAGTGGCAGCCGCGTCCTACCGATCATCAATTGGAGGTCGAGTTTTTGCGCCGATTGATGACCTTCCTCGGAATATCCGTGGAGGACGCCACAAAAGCAGTGGCGAGCACGACTGGAGAGGCAACCCCGTTGGCGACAATGGTTGAAGGACAGGGTATGGTCGGGATACTACGAATTAACGAGGGTTTTGATCGGGCCTGGCGCCGCATTGGCCTGGCTCTGGACAGAGGCAGCTTCACTGTCGAGGACAGAAACCGGGCCGAGGGCACCTACTTTGTTCGATACATCGATACCGATAAAGCCAAAGATAAATCCGGCTTCTTCAGTAACTTGTTTGGTGGCGAAAAGCCGGCTGATGCGGTGAAATATCAGATTATGGTCACTGCCGCAGGAGATAAAACGGATGTTTCGGTCAAAGCTGGTGAAGCGCCAGCCACGGCCACGGCCAGTGACGAGACAAGCCGCCGCATTCTGGCTGTTATTCAGGAAAAGCTAGGCAACTGATAGCACTGGCATCTGTTAAACTAAAACCTAACAAGAACGCGTCAAATTACTGATAAATAAAGGTTTGCTGGTACGGCGCGGCGGCAAACAGGCGGAATGATGAGATTTGCCAGTCTGGGCAGTGGCAGTGAGGGAAATGCGTTGGTTGTGCAGTCACGCGATGGTGCGTGCACAACCACGATTCTGATCGACTGCGGCTTCGGAATAAAGGCCGCGCGGGCGCGGATGCAGGGCATCAATATTGATCCGGATGATCTTGATGCCATCCTGATTACCCATGAACACGCCGATCACATTGGTGGTGCGTTCCGGGTCGGGGCTGCCCACGAAGTGCCAGTTTTCCTCACACATGGCACCTGGTTGGCCAGTAAAGCGGCGGCCAAAGATAAAGCCACCTGCGAGATTATTTCTCCCGATGTGCGGTTTACAGTTGGTGGCCTGTCAATCATGCCAGTGCCTGTACCCCACGATGCCCGTGAGCCAGTGCAATTTGTTGTCGACGACGGCCGGGTGCGCTTTGGCATGCTGACTGATCTGGGCCATGGAACGCCGCATGTCGCGCGCGAGTTTTCGTCGCTTGATGCGCTGGTGCTTGAATGTAATCACGATGCCGATATGCTGGCCGGCAATGCGAGCTATCCGATGTCGCTTAAGCGTCGCATCAGTGGCCCGTTTGGTCATTTATCCAATGATGCAGCTGGCCAGTTGCTCAGCCAGCTTGATTACTCGCGCCTGAAGCGATTTGCGGCGGCACATTTGTCGGTAAAGAACAATAAGCCCGAACTGGCGCGGGCCGCCCTGGCAGCGGTTTTAGACAGTCAGCCTCTTGATATTGAAATTGCCGACCAGGCCAATGGCCTGGCGTGGTCGGCAATTTCCTGAGCAACTAAACCAGCTTAATTTGTTGCCGGCTTAACCACTTCTTTAGCGGCTTCAACCGCTTTTTCGGCGGCGTCTTTGGCGGCGGTTGACGCGGTTGAACCCGCGCTGGCGGCGGCGCCAGCTGCATCAGTCGCTTTTGTCTTGGCGGCTTCCACGGCATTGCCAGCGGCTTCTTTGGATTTATCCATGGCTGCGCCTGCGACTTCTTTCGACTTGTCCATCGCTGCGCCTGCGACTTCTTTCGACTTGTCCATGGCTGCGCCAGCGGCTTCTTTGGTTTTGTCCACAGCGGCCGCGGCCGCATCTTTTGCCTTGCCAGCAACATCCTTGGCAGCATCAACAGCGCCCGCTGTTGCGTCTTTGGCCTTGTCCATTGCTTCTTTGGCTGTCCCGGCAGCAGCGCCGGCGGCTTCTTTGGCTTTGTCAACAGCGGTTCCGGCCGCGTCTTTTACTTCGCTGGCGGTGTCTTTGGCCTTGTCCATGGTGTCGGTGACTTCATCTTTACTGCACGCGCCCAGGGCAACCACGAGGATTGGGATCAGAATGAGTGACTTGTTCATAATTAATACTCCGAAGAAAGAAAATGAATCAGGTAGTCAGGCTTACGCTTGCGACGGCGGTTTGGGAATCGACGGCCTGCCTGAGTGCTGATAGGGATTCTATCGGTAATGTGGGGCAAATCGCCCCGCAGCCAGCAGAATCAGGCCCCAAAAAACTGTTACGTTTTGTAGGGGTGGACCCAGCCTGCCTCGTACCATTGAGTCAAAATTGACTTCCCGCGCGCGTTAGCAAGTAATTGACGGCTTTCGGCCGGTTGCAGGCTGCGCTGATCTGCCAGGCGTCGCAACAAAAGCATCGTGTCACGGCTGGCATCGACCAATTCCCCGTTAATGAAACATGACGAGGCAATCCAGAGCATCCGGGTTTTTCGGTCCAGGCTTATCCCGCATTGTCGGGCGACAGCCAGGTCGGCTGCCTTTCTCGGGCGGTCAAACCAGGTGTTGGCTTTCGGTTCCGTCAGATAGCGCCCGACAAAGTTGCGCATCTGTTTGTCGGACGCTTGCCACTGGCGCAGCCAACCCACCAGGTGATCCATCATTGCGGTCGGAATTCTGGCCGGGCTGCGTTGCCATTGCCCGGTTCCTGCCTTCGGCAGATCATCGCGATAAGGTGCGTCATCGCCGGTCAGATCCAGTCCAACCTGGTCGGCCATGTCTTGCAGCCAGGCCGATTGCAGCTGGCCGCGGGTTGGAGCCCGAAAGCCGATTGATGCCGTCATACACTGGCCAATCGCCGTGCCGTTATGTGACCAGCCGGCCGGCAGGTACAACATGTCACCTTTGCTCAGGACAACTGTCCGGGTGGGCCTGAACTGCCGGAGCAGTTTTAGCGGCTGATCATCACGCAGTTTGACCGGGCCGGGCGGGGCTATTTCCCATTGCCGCTGGCCACTGAGCTGCAGCAGAAATACGTCGTAGTCATCCACATGGGGGCCAACCCCACCACCGTCACCAGCAATACTGATCATCAAATCGTCAAGACGGGCGTCGGGGATGAACCGAAAACGGTTCAACAACGCCCGAGCGCTGTCCAGATGCAGGTCCACCCCCTGGATCAGCGTGGTCCAGTTTTTTGTGGTCATTGTCGGGATTTCACCGGGCTCGAATGGGCCGTCATCCACCTGCCATTGCTCACCGCAGCGCTGGACAAGGCGGGATTCGGCCAAGTCATCCGAGGCAAGGCGCAGCACCTGGCGCAGCCCGAGGCCCGTCATCGCACTGGCTGGTAGCGCCCCCAAAATGACGCCGGCCTGTTGTTGCCAGTACGATTGCACAAACGCGCCGGCCTGGCGTGCACCGGCCAATGGGTTTGGTACAAGTTCTTTCATGTTGGAAGCTGAAAAATGAATGCTGAGAAGAAAAACAAAAATGTCCGCCCGGCCGGTGCCGAGGATGTTAAGGGCGAGGTTACCGGGATTGACGATATTGAAGGCCTTGAAGGCTTCAATGACCCCGATCCGCAGCCGCCGGTGGCGGCTGACTTCTGGGTGTCCCTGAGCTACGAATTGTTCGATTCTACCGGCGAACCCCTTGAAGACGTGCGGCGTAACCTGACCTATCTGCACGGTGGTTACGGAGAGGTTTTGCCAAAGATAGAAGCAGCGGTTGACGGTAAGTTGGTGGGTGACGAGATCTCACTCTACCTGGAACCGGACGATGCCTTCGGGGACTACGATGCTGACCTGGTGACCCTACGGCCAGCAGATCGGCTGCCCCCGGATGTGGCGATTGGAATGACCTTTGACTGCATTCCCGGTGAGGCGGCCGACGGGAACGTGTATTCGGTGACCGATATTGCCCAGGGGTATGTTGTGCTGGACGGAAACCATCCGTTGGCCGGCATTGCCGTGCGCTACGAAATTCGCATCGAAGAGGTTAGTGAAGCGGACGAAGACGCGATTGAGCGCGAAAAGCTCGCCTTGGCCAGAGCTCAGGAATGATATCGGGACCAATCGAATATTGACCAAATTCGACAGGGAATCATCGCCAGGAAATCAATATGGATTTATCACCGTCACAAACCGCCACTGAAATTCGAAACCGCGTCGAAGATTTCTTCACTAAAGAAATTTTGCCGCGTGACCCGCAATGGCGCCGCGAGGTCGACGAGCTGGGTAACCCGTGGCCGGACTTCCTGGTCGCACTGCGTGCCCGGGCCATGGCTGAAGGGTTGTGGAATATGGGCCTGCCGATGCTTGAGGCGGATGATCCCGGGGTGCGACTGAGTAACCTGGAGTACGCCTTCGTGGCCGAAGTGCTCGGCCGCCTGCGCTGGGCGTCATATGTGTTCAATTGCCAGCCGCCGGATACGCCGACGGCAGAAATTCTGCAGCAATTTGGAACCCCGGTTCAAAAAGAACAATGGTTAAAACCGTTACTGGCTGGCCAGATTCGTTCAACATTCTCGATGACAGAGCCTGCCGTGGCTTCATCGGATGCAACCAACGTGGCAACCCGCATTACCAGCGATGGCGACGACTACGTGATTAGTGGTCGCAAATGGTTCAGTACTAACGCGGGCCATCCGTTGTGCAAGTTTGCTGTTGTTGTAGGAGTGACCGACGAGCATGCAGCGCGTGGGCGGGGTCACACGATGGTCATCGTGCCGACTGATACGCCGGGTTTTACCATCGAGCGCACCTTAAGTGTCTTTGGGCATAAAGATGTCACCACCCCACATGATCAGGTGTTGTACGACTCGGTTCGGGTGCCCAAGAGCAATCGTCTGGGTAACGAGGGAGAGGGGTTTTTAATTGGCCAGGCGCGGCTTGGCCCTGCCCGAGTGCATCATGCGATGCGGGCAATCGGGCATTGTGAAGTTATGTTGAAACTGATGGTAGAGCGGGCCAGTTATCGCAAAGCCTTTGGAAAATCTCTGCATGAGTATTCAAACATCCAGGAGTGGATTGCCGAATCACGGCTAGAACTGGAGCAGTCGCGCCTGCTGGTACAAAAGACAGCCTGGATGCTCGATACTGTTGGCAATAAGGTAGCACGCCGCGAAATATCGATGATAAAAATTGCGGTTGCGCGAACCTATAACAACATTGCCAATCGGGCGATTCAGGTCTTCGGCGGCATGGGAGTTACCGATGATGGGCCGTTTGCTGCCGCTCTCGCAACTGCGCGTGCCTTTCGGATATACGATGGCCCCGATGAAGTGCATCAGCGCACCTTGTACCGGCTTGAAGAGCAGGCGTCAGCTGTCGGGGAACCGTGGTCGCCACATTATTTGCGAGGGCCGGGAAACTTATATCCGTCGTAACAAGATTACCGATGTCGAACCAGTGAACTATTTTTGCGAATCGTCATCAGTTAATGGGTTCATCAGGTTCTTCGCCATGCATCGGCAAAACCCGGGTTGCTACCAACAAGCGCAGGCCCGGGTCTTCACCGGGTGGTGTGTTGAGTCGGGTGGCTTCTATGATCACGTGATGGGATGTAAACGGCCAGCCAAACGACTGAACCCGGGTGAATCGCGCCAGACGCGGGTGAGCAACTTTTGCAGTAACCCCCCAGCGAAATTGCTCTGCCCGGTTATTCGCCAGATCGACAATCCTGGCTAAGTCGGTAAAAGGATAGTCGTTGATAAAGCGGTGACGATCACCGTTAAGCAACAAGACTGTTCCCGGAAAATTTGCGGTAACCCGCATGAGCAAGCCGCGGACCCAACCATACGGGTTGGCCCGGTCGAGTACCTCGCGGGTGTCGTCGTTTATAGTCGAACGGTGAAACTGAAGGTCGGCGTGCACAATTATAACGAGGCCGGCCAGTGATCGTTCCCTCGCAATACGGGCAGAGTCCATCAACCAGTGTGTGTTGTGACGCGCGCGTTCAAGGTTGAAATCGTCGCCGATATGCGGGGTCAGGCCGTTAGCCGACCCGGTGATATTCAAAGAGACAAATAAACACGGGCCAGCCTGCCAGCGCATATATTCTGGTTGCCTGACTGGATGTGGAAATCCGCGCTGTCCGTCGTTGCTTGAAGGTCGTTCAATTGTCAATTTGCCACGACCGAAACCGTTTGGTTTTCCTGCCAGCAGTTGACGCAATTTTCCAAGACGTTCCAACGGATCAAACAAACCGGTCATCATCCGAGAGCAATCTGTCCATTCGTTGTCGCCGGGCACCACTATTATTGGCACTGGCGATTCGTTCAGCAGGTTCAGACGGCGGGTGAGCATTTGGTCAGCACAACTTTCGGCGCCACTTTTGAAGTCACCGACATGGATCAGGAACTGCGCTTCACGTCTGGCCGAATGCATGACTTTTCGTACCATGTCTTCATCGCCCACCTGGTAAGGAACATCTCCGATTAACCCGAATCGGACCGTATTGCGCGGATTGTTTCTGGCTGAAGCTGACGCGGGTAATCCTGTAGCACCCGCACCAAGGGCAGCCGACTGCTGCAGCAACGACTTCAGCCAGCGACGTCGCCCGGAGTTGGGGTTGTTCACAGATTCCGTGCTCAGGCCGGGTCGCGGTGCAACAAAGCGGTCAGTTGGTATAACTCGTCCAATGCCTGCCGGGCAGTGAGTTGGTCTGGGTCGATGGTGGCGAGGCGATCGAGCAGCATCTCAATGGCTGGGTTATCGTGCTTGTTCGGCACCGAATCGGGGTCTGAAAACACAGACCCCTCGGTGTCATCATCCGACCCTGCACCAGATGCAAACATATCAATCTGCTGGTCAGACGCCGCCCCTTGTGCCTCGAGTTTTTGCAGGGTGACCGACGCACTGCGCACCACGCTGGCTGGAATGCCAGCCAGTTTGGCGACTTGTAAGCCGTAACTTCGGCTGGCAGGGCCGTCTCGCACCTCGTGCAAAAAAACCACGCCGTTACGACCTTCCGATGCGGCCAGGTGCATGTTGACCGCCTGCGGGAAACGTTCGGCGAGGCGGGTGATCTCAAAGTAATGAGTTGCAAACAGGCACAACGCCCGATTGCCGCCTACCAGGCGTTCTGCGATGGCATGGGCCAGTGATAAACCGTCGAAGGTTGATGTGCCACGCCCAATTTCATCCATCAACACCAGTGACCGGTCGGTTGCGCCGTGCAAGATGCTGGCCGCCTCGGTCATTTCGACCATGAAGGTCGAGCGGCCACCAGCCAGATCGTCAGAAGCGCCGATACGGGTATATATGCGATCAACCGGCCCCAGCACACACCGGCTGGCGGGCACAAAACTGCCCACGTAAGCGAGCAAGGTGATCAGCGCAATCGAGCGCATGTAAGTGGACTTACCACCCATGTTCGGGCCGGTGAGAATCATGAAGTGACGCTTTGGGCTCAACACACAGTCGTTTGCTATGTATTGCTCCATTGTGGTTTCCACCACCGGATGGCGGGCATCGCGTACTTCAATACCGGGTAATTTCATGAACTCGGGCCGAACCCAGTTCAGGCTTTGTGCGCGCAGCGCAAAATTGGTCAGTACATCCACCTGGGCGACGGTTGCGCCCACGTTTTGCCAGTGCACCACCGAGGCTCCCAGCTCTTGCAGCAGGTTTTCATACAACAATTTCTCGCGACTTAACGCGCGATCTTTGGCTGACAGCGCCTTGTCTTCAAACTCTTTCAGTTCTGGTGTGATATATCGTTCGGCGTTTTTTAAAGTCTGACGCCGACGATACTCGTCGGGGACTTGCGCTGATTGTGCTTTAGACACTTCAATGAAAAAGCCGTGCACCTGGTTAAAGCCAACCTTCAGCGTGCTGATGCTGGTGCGCTCTTTTTCGCGGGCTTCCATTGCTGTCAGGAAGTCACCGCAGTCTTCGTCGATGGCGCGTAATTCATCCAGCTCTTTGTCGTAACCGCTTCGAATCACACCGCCATCGCGGGCCAGCGCTGCGGGTTCGTCAGCCAGCGCCGCCTCAAGTAGTTGGTGGGCGGCCGCGGGCAAAACCAGTTCTTCTGCCAGGGCCCCAAAAGCCGACGCCAGGGGTTCCGTGATCAGGATGTTGCGCAGTTCATCCAGTGCCGGGCGGGCATCGCGCAGTGCCGACAAATCTCGCGGACGCGCGCTGAGCAGGGCGATGCGCGACGCAATACGTTCGAGGTCGGGTACGTGCTCAAGCGGTGCGCTGATTTTTTCAGGCCCAAAAGTGAGCAGGGAAGTTACCTGGGCATGGCGGGCTGCCGCTTTGCCCTGGTCGCTTGGTGGCGACAGTAACCAGCGGCGCAACAAACGTCCGCCGGCACTGGTTTTGCAATGGTCCAGAACCGACAACAAGGTGGGGCCATCATCCTGGCGCAGGGAGCTGACAATTTCCAGATTCAGACGCGCCGCACTGTCGAGCCCGATGGTGTCGCTGTCTTGATAGGCACGAAAACGAGTGAGGTGTTTTAAGTCCTGGCCCTGGGCCTGGCTTGCGTAGTCGAGCAGGGCACCAACACAGGCCAGGGCATTGGGTAAGTCACCAATACCGAGACCGGCCAGGCTGGCACCGTCACTGAGCGGGGCCATTAAACGTTGCGCGCGGTCGGCATCAAAATGCCAGGGTGCGACCTGGGTCAGGGCGTAATGCCCGGGAATATCGAGCACAACACCTTCTGCGACCAGGATCTCGGCCGGGCGCAGGCGGTCGAGTTCACCCGCAAGCTTGTCCGGGTTTATTTCGGACAACCAGCACTCACCGCTGGACAGAGCCAGCCAGGCCAGGCCAACCGGATTTCCGCCTTTGACGGCCAGCAATAAATTGTCGTTGCGGTCGGGCAGTAGTTGGTCTTCCGTCAATGTGCCCGGGGTGACTACCCGGACCACTTTGCGTTCAACCGGGCCTTTGCTGGTTGCAGGGTCGCCAATCTGCTCACAAATCGCAACCGACTCACCAAGCCGAACGAGGCGGGCGAGGTATTGGTCAAGCGAATGCACGGGAACCCCGGCCATGCGCACCGGCTCACCATTGCTTGAGCCTCGAGTGGTTAAGGTGATGCCCAGCAGTCGCGACGCTTTTTCGGCATCGTCGTAAAACAGTTCGTAAAAATCACCCATCCGGTACAGCAGCAATATCTGCGGATGCTCAGACTTGAGCCGCAGATATTGCTGCATCATGGGTGTGTGTTTAACTGCTTGATTCATAAGGGAAACGTTTGCTGCTGACGGGCGAAGGCTCATATTAACAGGGTGGCGGAAGCCAGTTTGTCGGTTCGTATTCTTGGCAGTGAGTGACTGGCTTTCGAAAGCCAGCGTCCAGCGGCGCGTTGTTTCAGGTGGTGATCGGGATTTTTTTAAACTGATTCTTGGCCCGTGAACGTAAAACGCCGGTGCACGGGCGTCTACCCAACTGCCGTGCAGCCTGTTAGAGACAGCAACTTATACGCACTATGCAAGGTACTTTTGCGAAGCCATGACTACACTGCGGAATCCCTGGCGAGTTCTTAAATCGTCACGAATATGCGGACACCTGGGAAAACCGGAATTGGCAGCGCCAACTTTACCTGGCAGGAAATATTCGACACGAGTTGCCGTGCTGTTCGAAACTTTCAAATTTCATCGAATGGCGAGTTGATGAATGTTAATGAGTACTATGCGTTCGATAGTGAGTTCGGTCTCTTATTGCGGCCAAAGCTTGTCGCGGCCGGCCGCTGGTTCGTAGGCCGATTTGCCGTAAAATCCGGAACTATCTTGATATTGCCATAATTCGGAATAGAAAATTTTACAAAGAATTGAGGGGTTGGACAGTGAGCATCAAAACAGAATGGCGCGACTACGACGTCATTGTAGTCGGCTCCGGCGGCGCGGGCTGCGCCGCCGCGCGCGCCGCCGCGCAAGCCGGGGCCAACGTGCTGGTTGTATCAAAAGATCCGATTGGTTGCTCCGATACCAAAATTTCAGAAGGTGTTGCAACCGTGCGTGGCACCGGTACGCATGATGACACCGAAGTCACTTTGTCTGAAAACCTGCGGATGGCCGGCGCGGATCTGCCGCTGAAGTCGCTGACGGATGCCTTCGCAAAAGACAGCCAGGCAGCTTACGATGAATACCGTAATAACGGCCTGAGGCCGGCAATTGATTCGGGTCGCGACACGCCACAGGCGATGCCCTTGCCGATGGGGGGGCATAATCAGCGTCGCTCAGTGGCACATGAAAACTCCGGGGTTGCCTTTGCCCACGCGAGTTGTGATGCCGTGATCAAAACAGAGCGCATCGATTACCTCGAAGACACATGGTTTCTCGACCTGGTGACAACAAGCAATGATGAGGGTGGCGGTAACGACAAATCATCCCGCCGTGTTGTCGGCGGTGTGATGTACGACGCCACCCGCGGCAAACTGATCGCGGCGCGCGCGCCCGCGGTAGTGATTGCATCGGGTGGTTTGTCTACCTTGTTTTTCCCCAAGACAGATACGATGCGCGGTAACACTGGTGATTCTTATGCGGTTGCGATGCGCGCTGGTGCCGATCTGGTTGATATGGAGCAGGTTCAGTTTTTACCGTTCTGCCTGACGTCGCCACCATCTTATGAAGGTCTGCTGGTTGGCGAGCCGTCCAGTGCCAGCTACCTGGGTGTGCTGCGCGACCAGACGGGCAAAGTCATTCTTGACAGCGTCTACTTACGGACCCGCGCGGAATGTTCGCTGGCGATTATGCGCGCGGTTGCTGATGGGCGGGGCAGCCCAAACGGTGGCGCCTGGCTCGACATGACGGCCAATAAAAAGTTACCCAGGTCCGGCCCGTGGTTTACCCGCTTTATCGAGACATCACTGGCTGGTGCCTACCGCAATGCGCGTCAGGCAATGAGTAAACCGGCGGCCCGATGTGATGAACCCTGGGAGGTACGACCCAGCGCCCACTATCACATGGGCGGTATCCGGGTGGATGAAAACTGCGCCAGCGCGGCCGGCCCAGGCAATGGTGACGCCGCGCAAGGCGTCAGCGGGTTGTTTGCTGCCGGGCAGGCCATGGGGGGCTTGTTTGGTGCGAATCGCCTGGGTTCGACCTCGTTAACCGAAGTAGCGGTGTTTGGTAACCGGGCAGGGCGTGCTGCTGCAAAACTGGCCAGCACCAGTACCTATACCTATTCAGGCCAGGAAGCGAAGTTAGTGTTCGAACCTATCATCGAGTCGTTCGTGAATTGTTTTGGCCGTACCGGTACAAAAGCCGCCGCTACGGTGAAACTGGAATTGCAGCGTGATGCCTGGGAAAATATTGGCCCGATGCGCAGCGCCGAGGGTTTACAGCGGTTCGAACAAAACCTGGCACGGTGGCGCGCACAACTCGACGATGTCGCCATACCGTCTTACGGTGTCTGGAATCAGTCTTTTATTGAATACCAGGAGTTGCGCAACATGCTGGACGCAGCCAGTGCTGTGGCCTCAGCAGCGACCGAACGGAATGTCAGCGTCGGTGGTCACGTTCGCCAGGACTGTAAAAACGTGTCGCTACTGGCCAAACCGTATTCGACTGTGGTCAATTGCGCCGTTGCTGCGGCAGGCCAAGCGTCGGCTGTTGAAACGCTAAGCGTCTTTCGGGTTGAGCGCACCCGTACCCCACCGGGGCGGGCAATCGTGTTTAAGATCAAAGCCCGCTGGCAAAAATTACAAGCAACACTGTTGCGTCTTGCACCGGCTTCCTATCAGGATACTGTTTTAGAGCAACGCTACCGGGCGACGATGGGTGGGCGCAATCAACCTGACCCTGTTCAGCCGGGTAGCTCTGAGGCAGCCGTTGCTGAGGTGACCCACGCATGAAGGTTGATATTGTTACGTTCCGAGATGGGGTCCGGGCGGTTGTCGGGTTCGACTATCAAAAGCGCGACCAAGACGAACGTCCGATGGTGCTGGATGTTTTGTTGCAAGCCCAGGCGACCACCATGCCAGACCTGGCATTTCGATACGGTTGTCGCGCGCGCAACTGTGGGGTTTGTACTGTCGACATTAACGGCAAACCGAGAGTGTCATGCCGCGCCAGGGCGCGCGAGGGTGACACGATTAGCGCGGTGGCGACATTGCCGGTTGTCGGCGATCTGGTCGCGCGCCGCGACGGCGTGGCGCGCCAGTTACGCGGCCGCCTGCCGGCCACCGATGAACAGACCAACTTAAACGTTGAAGCACCCGACGACTACCATGCGCTGACCGCCTGTATCGAGTGTTATGCGTGCCTGGACAAGTGTCCGATGCACGAGCGTAACCAGTCAGAGCCGGAGGCAGACCCGGCGGCTGGCTTTCGCTGGGGTAACCCGTTCTCGCTGCTCAAGCTACAGCGGGTTCGGTTGGACCCACTCAGTAGCGTTGAGAATCGTGAAGCGGTGCTGGAGCACGCTATTGACCTGGGGCTTGATGCCTGCGTTGACTGCGCGGGTTGCAAGTGCGGTATTGGCATCGATTTGAAACGCAAAGTGGTGGCTGAGCTGGTGTCTGCTGCTGGCGATCGGTTGCCTCAGGGCTGAGGCGTCCGGCAACGGGAGCGAGGCCAAAAGAAGGTGTCCCTGACGGCTCGCCCGGGGTTTGAAACCAGCGGCGCTGACTGGTCTGATTAGTGATCTGAATGTCAGTGTTTGTATGCCGCCACGCCGACTGTCGGCCCGTGTCATTTGTCTGCGAATAACGCTTGCGGTGCGGATTGAAAAGATCTACTTTCCGGCCTGCGAATGGATGCCAGAATCGACGATTCCCGCACGACGGTCCGCGCACCTGAAAGGCCACTATCCATGAACCTACTTGTTACGGCACCCACCACCGGGTCGTCTGACGGCGTATCGTCTGAACCGGAGCCTGAGCCTGAACCGGTACCACTGCCAAAATCAATATCAGGGTCAAAGTCAGCATCAGAGTCAACATCACAACATCAGTTAAAACCTCAGCTAAAACTGAATCCTGAACGCCAACCAGGGGCGCAAGCGTCTCCTGCCCAGGTCAACAAGTCGCAACAAACCCATAAAGCCTGCAGTCCGCCGCCGCAGATAGTCCAGTTGCACCGGGCCATGCCCGAACCGGTCGCACCGGAAATCGCTAACAAGCCTGCCCGCTCAGAGCGCTTTGCCAGCAGTCCGGCCAGCCGGGCGTTTCGCAAGCAGTTCTTTGCCGAGGCAACAACCAGTCAGTGGAATGACTGGCGCTGGCAACTGCGCTCCCGTATCAAGTCGCTGGACCAACTCGAGTCCGTTTTTAAATTGTCAGACGACGAGCGTTCGGCTGTTTCTCGTCACAGCGGATCGTTGCCGGTCGGCATTACCCCGTATTACGCGAGCATTATGGATCGCAACGATGCAACTGACGGCTTGCGGCGTACCCATATCCCGGTTGGGCAGGAGTACCTGCGTACGGCTGGCGAAGAGGACGACCCGCTCGGTGAAGATCACGATCTGGCTGCCCCCGGCCTGGTCCATCGTTATCCAGACCGGGTTCTGTTTCTGGCCACCGGTTTTTGCTCGACCTATTGTCGTTACTGCACTCGTTCTCGCATGGTCGGCGAAACCGCTGGGTCGTATCAGTTTTCAGTGCGTCAGTGGGATCAGGCACTGGCTTATATCGAAGCGCACAAAGAAGTGCGCGATGTGCTGATCTCCGGTGGGGACCCCCTGACGATCGCTGACAATAAACTCGACTACCTGCTGGGCCGTCTGCGCAAAATTCCCCATGTGGAGTTCATTCGCCTGGGCACCAAGGTGCCCACGGTGCTGCCTATGCGCATTACCAAAGCCCTGGTGCGGGTATTGCGCAAGTACCACCCGCTTTGGATGAGTATTCATGTCACCCACCCGCGCGAACTCACCCCGGAAGTCGCCGAGGCCTATGCGAAGCTGGCTGACGCGGGTATTCCCCTGGGCAGTCAGACGGTTCTCCTGAAAGGGGTAAACGATTCCCTGGCCGTAATGAAACCCCTGATGCACCAACTGCTTACCCATCGGGTTAAGCCGTATTACTTGTATCAGTGCGACCCGATCAGTGGCTCGGCGCATTTTCGTACCTCGGTTGCCAGCGGGCTGGCAATTATTGAAGGTCTTCGCGGCCACACTACGGGTTATGCGGTACCGCAGTATGTTATCGATGCGCCTGGTGGCGGTGGCAAGATCCCGTTGTTGCCCGAATACGTGGTCGGGCGCGATGGTGATGATTTGCTGTTGCGCAATTTTGAAGGTGAGGTTTACCGTTACCCGGACCCGGGCAGCCGTTTTGGTGAGAACCCACGCGCGCGTCCTGGTGAAGCCGGTGGCAATGCCGCTGCCGGCGTTTTGGCTCCGAGTCTGTCATGAGCATTCGTATTGGTCTGACCTACGATTTGCGTGACGACTATCGTGCATCTGGTGGTTTCTCAGAAGAAGCACTGGCTGAGTTTGATTCACCAGAGACAATCGCTGCGCTGGAATCCGCCTTACGTGCAATTGGCTTGCAAACCGATCGTATCGGCAATCTGCCCGCTTTGGTTCGGCGACTGGCGGCTGGCGACCGCTGGGATCTGGTGTTCAACATAGCGGAGGGTTTGTATGGCCGCAGTCGGGAAGCCCAGGTACCAGCTCTGCTGGAGGCATACCGCATCCCGGTTGTTTTCTCCGATGCGCTGACCCAGGCGGTTGGCCTTGACAAGGCGATTGCCAAACGCCTGGTTCGGGACGCCGGTCTGCCAACGGCCGCATTTGCGGTACTTGACAGTGACCAGCAGGCACGTGATTGTGAGTTGCCGTGGCCGGTATTTGTCAAACCCATTGCCGAAGGCACAGGCAAGGGCTGCGAGCTCAGTTCCGTGGTACACACCGCCGCCCAACTGATGACAGCTGCCGGCGCACTGCGCACCCGTTTTAACCAACCGGCGCTTGCCGAGGTCTACCTGACCGGGCGCGAATTCACGGTCGGGGTGGTTGGTAATGGTGACCAGGCGCAGGCAATAGGTGTTATGGAAATTCAGCTGCGTCAGAATGCCGAACCAGAAATTTACTCGCTGAGTAACAAAGAAATGTGTGAAGAGCGGGTTCATTACCTGCTGGCCGGCGACCCGGTTGCGACTCAGGCGGGCCGTACCGCGCTGGCTGCCTATAAGGCCCTGGGTTGCCGCGATGCGGCCCGTATCGATTTGCGTTGTAACAGCGCGGGCGAACCGTGTTTTATTGAAGTCAATACAATTGCCGGGCTGCACCCGACCCATTCTGATCTGCCGATTCTGGCCCACTTGGCAGGTATCAACTACCAACAGCTGATTGCCAGGATTGTGCACGCCGCCATGCGCCGTTACGGCATGGATACCGAGGTCCTGGTACACGCGTGTGCCGAAACGGCACTGACATGAACACCGCAGCCTGGTTACCCGTCCTGCACGGTGCTAGCGGCGACTCCCCCGACGAAGTGGATACGATCGTCAGCGCCCAGGCAATTTCCGCCGCCTTGTGTGACTTAGGTTGGCGTAGTGACCTTGTCTTTCTGGGCGCTGACCTGGCCGCAGTAGACAGTTTGAAAAACGGGGCGGCGGCCCTGGTATTTAATCTGGTTGAGGCGATTGAAGACGACTCGTCGCAGGCCTGGCGCGCTCCGGCGGCGTTGGCAAAGGTTGAGCTGGCATTCACCGGCGCCGGTGAACAAGCGCAGTGGCTATGCCGATCCAAAACAGCCGTTAAACAGAGGCTCCGTGATGCTGGCTTACCCACCCCCGATTGGTCCGACGGTGCCCAGGTTATGCCGACCGCCAATCAGGTAATTGTTAAGTCGGATCGAGAGCATGCCTCGGTAGGGCTATCAGCCGCTTCCGTTGTGCCAGCCGCAGATGCCAGCCGGGAAATTGCCCGTTGCAACCGAGCGTTTTCCCACCCGTTTTTTGCCGAAGCTTTTGTTGACGGACGCGAGTTCAATCTGTCGGTACTGCCAGCAGACGGAACTTTGCACGTTTTACCCGCAGCAGAAATTGACTTTATTGATTACCCGCCGGGTAGTGTGCGTATTGTTGACTACGCGGCGAAATGGGAACCCAACTCCCATGCCTACCAGAACACGCTTCGCCGTTTCGAATTTACAGCGGCCGATCGGATGCTGATTGCCGAGCTGGAAAGCCTGGCGCTGGCGACTTGTCAGGTTCTACAGGTGAACACCTACGCCCGCGTGGATTTTCGGGTTGATCAACAAGGCCGGCCGTATATCCTGGAGATCAACCTGAATCCGTGCATTGCACCGGACGCCGGTTTCACGGCTGCGGCACTTCGGGCCGGTCTTAGTTACTCCGAAATGCTGAGCCAAATTATTAAGGCTGCCCATCCAGGGCTTGGTCCACCCAATCGCCCACAGGGGCAGATAAAAAATTATGTTGCGCATTAGAAAGGTCAACGACGCCCGAACCCCGGCAAACTTATCAGCGGTGCAGGCGGCCCAGCAAATCATGCGCGAGCAGTTCTCCGGCCTGGCTGCCGAAGATGTCGAGAAACTTCCCGACCAGCTGGACAACCCGTTTCGATATCAGTTCATTTCAGAACTGTTAATTGCCGAAGACGCACGCGGCCAGGTAAAAGGCTTTGCGCTGATAATGCACGACCCCGATTTGTCATTCTCGTATCTCGAAATCATTTCCACCCCACAGGCTGCCAGGCCAGGCAGCGGAGTTGGTGGTGCCCTTTACGACCGGGTGCGTGAAGAGTGCCGTGATCGCGGCTCAAAAGGGCTTTATTTCGAATGCCTGCCGGACCAGCCGGATAAAAGCCCCGACCCGCAAGTCCGAAAACAGAATATTGCCCGTCTGCGTTTTTACGAACGTTACGGCGCCAGGCCAATCAGTGGCATTGAATACGATCGGCCGATCAGCCCCGGCGACACCGATATGCCTTACCTGGTCTTCGACGGCCTGGGTGAACGAGAGTTGCCGGATGCCAAAACCTTACGCCGGATAGTGCGCGCAATTCTGACCCGCAAGTATGCGGAACTATGCCCACCGGAATACGTAAAAGCAGTGCTTGCGTCAATACGCCCGGACGGCTTTGCGTTGCGAGAACCCGTTCATCATCAATTGGCCGCGTCAGCCACCGCCCAGCCATTATCCACTCGACCGCTCATCCCGCTGATTACCAGCGAGTTGCACGATATTCACCATGTTCGCGAACGCGGCTATGTCGAAGCGCCGGTGCGCATTAACACGATTCTGAATGCCTTGAATCAGACTGGTTTGTTTGAGCAGCAAAAACCAAAGAGTTTTCCGGCGCGTTATCTGCGCGAAGTACACGACGCTGATCTGCTCAGATACCTGGAGCAAGCCTGTAAAGATGCGCCGCTCAAACGATCGGTTTATCCCTATGTCTTTCCGGTACGTAATGAAGACCGCCGCCCGGTTGATAAATCGGTGCTGGCCGGTTACTACTGTATTGATACGTTTACACCAATAAACCGCAATGCCTGGCCGGCTGCCCGTGCCGCCGTCGATTGTGCGCTGACCGCCGCTGAACAAGTGGTGAGTGGGGCACGCGCCGCTTACGCCCTGGTGCGCCCACCCGGTCACCATGCTGAACGCGATACCTTTGGTGGTTTCTGCTATCTGTCCAACGGGGCAATTGCCGCGAATTATCTCTCGCATTACGGTCGTGTTGCCATGCTTGATATCGACTATCACCACGGCAACGGGCAACAAGACATCTTTTACCAGCGCAATGATGTGCTGACGGTTTCGATTCACGGTGATCCGTCGTTTGCCTATCCGTACTTCACCGGTTTTCGAAACGAAGCGGGCAGTGGTGACGGCGCAGGCTACAACATTAATATTCCGCTGCCAGAAACTTTAAAACCGGGCGAATATCTGCGGGCGCTTAAACTGGCACTGAAACGTATCGAGCAGTTTCGCCCAGCCTATCTGGTGGTGCTGCTTGGTCTGGACACAGCCCGGGGTGATCCAACCGGCACCTGGGCACATACAGCCAGGGACTTCACTATACTGGGGCAGATGATTGGCGAAGCCGGCTATCCGACCACCGTGGTTCAGGAAGGTGGCTACCGGGTGCGTACCCTGGGCGAGAACGCTGCTTCGTTTTTCAAGGGTTTGTCGGATGGAGCTCAACAATCTACCGGTAAGGCACAGCCCCGGCCGGCCCAGCTGGGTCGCGCCCGTCGCAGACAACAGAGCTGGCGTGAAGCGGTGCGGGCAACTGATGCCGTGCGCGTGCGTGATCTTGTCGCATCCACGGGTATGTTCAGCAGCGAAGAGATTGTGATTGCCCGCGAGCTTGTCGAAGAGCGGGTGCAACGCGGCAAAGCCAGTGGTTATGAGTTTGTATTGCTCGAACAAGGTGATCAGCTACTTGCTTATACTTGTTATGGTCAGATCCCCGGTTCAACAAACAGCTACGACTTGTACTGGATTGCCGTGCACCCCGATGCTCAGGGGCGCGGGCTTGGCAAAGCGATACTTGAAAAATCGTTGACCGCCATGAAGCGAAAAAACGCCGGGCAACTGTACGCCGACACATCCACCAGCGAACGCTATCAGCCGACCCGGGATTTTTATTTGCGGTCAGGTTTTCAACTGGCTGCCGAACTCCCGGATTTTTATTCGATAGGTGACGGTAAAGCGATTTTTGAGCGCAAGCTGGTTTGATTTTAGAAAAACGGTGTCTTGCCTGGTGACAAGCGCGCCCCGAAGCGTGTCGCGCCGCCTGGCTTCGTGACTGTAAACGTCATTCTCGGGCGTCTGTACTACTTTGTTTGCTGTGATACTGCCTGGCGCGATCGTAGGTGTAGTCGAATCCGAGCCACCGGATTTTCGGTACACTCTGATTCAAGTGGCTGAACTGACGGAGGAAACCATTCATGCTGAACGAAAAAGTTGCTTTGGTTACCGGGGCCGGGTCTGGTATTGGTCGGTCGGTGGCGTTGGCCTATAGCCGTGAAGGTGCTCGTGTTGCAGTATCAGATATAGCGATATCAGCAGGGCGGGAGACGGTCGCCGCCATAGAGTCTGCCGGCGGGCAGGCGTTTTTCGTCGAGACCAATGTGGCTGATGCCAGCGCTTGTGAGGCGATGGTTGAGTCTGTCGTCAATCAATTTGGGCGGCTTGACATTGCCTGCAACAACGCCGGTGTTAATCGCTTTTCCGGCCCAACCGCCGACTACGAGTTGGAGCATTGGAAAGCCGTTATCGACGTGAATCTTTCCGGTGTGTTCTATTGCATGCGTTACCAGATTGCCGCAATGCTTACGGGGGGCTCTGGTGCCATCGTCAATATTGCGTCAGTATTGGGCAAGGTCGGATTTCCTTCAGTGCCAGCTTACGTTGCATCCAAGCACGGCGTCGTTGGCCTGACCCAGGCTGCGGCAGTTGAATATGGCGGACAGGGCATACGGGTCAATGCGGTTGGCCCGGGCTGGGTGCTGACGCCATTCACCGCTCATCGCACCAGCGATCCTGTGCAACGGGCCCAGCTCGAGGCGTTGCATCCAATGGGTCGCCTGGGGGAGGCCGAAGAGGTGGCGGAACTCGTGCTTTGGTTGAGTTCACCAAAGGCCTCGTTCGTCACGGGTGGTTACTATCCGGTGGATGGTGGATTCCTGGCGCGTTAGCTTAGCCGGGCGCCCAGCCGTTGATTTCCCGGCCTCAGGTTCCCTTGTTTTTTTTAGTCTTGCCGCTGCCAGCGATTCAATGCCTACCAGCCGAACGTCCCTTGCACGAACAACCGTAATGCCAGCACAGTCAGCGTCCACTTAAAACCTATCGCAAACACTTCTTCCGGTAGTTTTGATAACACGTGTTTACCCACCAGGGTGCCCAGGTAGCCACTGACCACCATCGCGACGATTAACGGCAGCCATTCGGTAAACGCAAACCCAAGATAGCCGAAGGCCACACACTTGAGGGTGTGAACAATGGTCATCACCGATGCATGGGTGGCTACCTGGCCTTGTCGCCCGAGTTTTTTCTGATTCCAGAACGCCGCAACAACCGGGCCGGTGGCACCAACAAACAAGCTTAAAAATGTTGCCAGCATGCCAACTCCCGCGAATCCCTTCACGGGAATGTTGTTGGCTTTGAATTTTGGGGCCCAGATAGACCACAGAATAAACAAGGCAAGCAACACCATTAACAAGCGGCCGGGCAGGGTGACGATGATTAAGCTGGCTGCAATCACCCCGACGGTGGCGCCGACGGCGAACCAGCCGACGATTGGCCAGACAACTGATTCACGCATCGCAAATGCGCGACCGCTGTTGGAGCCGGCCTGCACAATACCGTGCAGGGGAATCACCACTGCCGGCGGCAAGATCTGCAGCAAAATTGTGATTAAGGCAATGCCGCCACCAATGCCAAAGGCGACGGTAAAACCCGAGGTGAAAAATGACAGTACGGTCAGTGCAATTGCCCAGCCAACACTAAGTGATTCGGGTATGAGTGACGCAATCATGTTGCCGGCCACACGCTAGCCGGGACATACACGTTGCCATCCATCAATCGGCGGGCCGTGCGCAGCGCGCCGCCGGAAATCACCTCAAACTGATCGCCAGAACCGGTGGTTTTTAAAGACACCTCAATCGAACCGGAGGGATGCTCAATTTCGACTACGTTTGGAAAGCGGTTGTCTGCTTTCACTACGTCGGCGACAACCGTGCCAGGCATTGCGGCGCACGCGGACGCGCATATTGACCCGGATACCGCGTAGGCCGGATGGCATTGCCACGGAGTCAGATAACGTGAACTGAAATGGCCACCATTGCGGGGCGGGGCGACAATGCCAAACTTCGGAATCACGCTCTCGGTTACATCACCCAGACCCATCAGCTTGCCAGCCTGGTGCCGAATGGATTGCATCTTGGCCATAAAAACTGAATTAGCCGTGATCTCGTCATTGGCTTCGCAAGCGGTCAGTCCAAACGATGCGGCATTGGCGAGCACCATGGGCATGGCGGCATCAAAGCAGGTGACTTCTACTGCGTCGATAATATCGCGCAGATTGCCCGTGGGGAGCAGGGCGCCAGTTTTAGAGCCGCTGATATTGCGGAATCTCAGGTCAATTGGGGCAGCGGTGCCGGGCACGCCAGCTATTGCACAGTCGCCTTCATAGGTTACATATCCGTCCGGGGTGCGCACTACGGCGTCGATCAGGCTGCCGGTGTTGACATTGTGGACAACAAGTTCGGTAGTACCTGGTGTGGCACTCACCAGTCCTTCTTCAATCGCAAAGGCGGCAACCCCTGCCAGCATGTTGCCGCAGGTCGGCGCAGTATCAACCTTGTTTTGATCTATGTCGACCTGGGCAAATAAATAATCGATATCTGCGTCAGGCCTTTGTGAGGGGGACACAATGGCCACCTTACTGGTCACTGTCGTCGCACCTCCCAGCCCGTCAATCTGACGGGCATCTGGCGAACCCATAATGCGTAGTAAAACGGCATCGCGGGTAGCCGGGTCTGCCGGCAGGTCGCTGGCCATCAGAAAAGGCCCGCGCGAAGTGCCACCGCGCATAAAAACACATCGGATCGATCGCTGCCTGGTCATTTTTTCGGCTTCCGGACGTTAATTAGTCGGTTGTTATTAGAATTTATCCGCGCCGCGCTGCAGACAACAGTTTCAGCAGGGCCGCAAAGACTTTTGGAGTGGCAGCAACAATCTCCTGGCCTTCGAGCCAGTTTGAGTCACCACTGAAGTCACCAATCAATCCCCCGGCTTCACGAACCAGAAGTCCGCCGGCGGCGACATCCCAGGGGCTCAAACCAAACTCAAAAAAAGCGTCGTAGCGACCACTGGCGACATAAGCCAGATCCAGGGCGGCTGCGCCCGGGCGGCGCACACCGGCAGTGGCGACGATGGCGGCCCGGAACATTCGCAGGTACTCATCGAGTTGGTCAATTTTTCGGTAAGGGAAGCCGGTGCCGACCAGGGACTCAGCCAGGGTTTCGCGCTTGGATACCCGGATCCGTCGGTCGTCAAGATAGGCGCCCCGGCCCCGGGTTGCCGTAAACATTTCGTTACTGGCCGGGTCGTAGACAACCGCCTGGGTGGCGACGCCTTTCTCAAGCAGGGCAATCGACACCGCGTACTGTGGCATGCCGTGGATGAAATTGGTGGTGCCGTCCAGTGGGTCGATAACCCAGATATTATCGGCACTGGTCAGGGTTTCATTGGCGCGACGGCTGGTGTGACCAGACTCCTCACCAAGGATAGAATGATTCGGGTAGGCCTTGAGCAAGGCCTCTTTTATAACCCGCTCTGCTTCCTGATCTACTTCGGTAACAAAATCGTTTCGCTGCTTTTCTGAAATCCGGACCCGTTCCAGGTCTAAGGCAGCGCGATTTATCACATTGCCGGCAAGTCGTGCCGCTGAAACGGCCGTGTTTAACATCGGGTGCATTGCCGGAATCCTTGAGGTTACATTGTCTAAACAAGGCGCAAGTTTACGGGATACTGATGGATCCTGAGAGTGCTTGGCAATATGGCCGTTCGGCCATTGATTTTGTGCTGGTTCATACCAGCCATCCGGGCAATGTTGGCGCCGCGGCGCGGGCGATCTCGGTCATGGGGTTCAACCGCCTCGTACTGGTCCGGCCATTTGTTGATAGGGCCAATGAGCACCGGGAAGCAACAGCCCTGGCGAGCGGGGCCCGTGATGTGCTTGCCAACTGCCGGATTGTCGACACCCTGGCGCAAGCCATTGGCGACAGCCAGTTTGCGGTCGGGGTCAGCGCCGAGGGACGGGAGTTTTCACAAAAACCGCAGTCTCCCGAAGCTATTGCCGGGCAGATCTCCAGTTGTATTGCTGAGTTTTCAGCGGCGGACGAGCCTGCTGACAATATCCGAAACGATTTGATTGCCGACAAACCGGCACCAATCGCCCTGGTTTTTGGAACCGAGCGTGACGGTCTGCGTCTGAGCGAAGCCCAGCAATGCCAGGCAATGTGCACAATCGCGTCAAACCCGGCGTACGGCTCACTCAACCTTGCGCAGGCCGTGCAAGTCATCGCCTACGTTGTGCGCCAGGCATTGCTGATAGAGCGTCCGCCGGCCCCGCCTGTTGAGAAAGCCCGTCATCATCGGGATCTACCGGCACCTAACCAACAACTGGACAGCATGTTGAATCATCTCGAAACGGTTCTGGTCGGTATTGATTTTCTGGATCCCGCCCAACCGAAGCGCCTGATGCAGCGTCTGCGCCACTTATTTACCCGCGCAAATCTGAGCATTACCGAAGTGGATATCTTGCGCGGCATATTCAACCAGGTAGAAGCGCTTCGGTCACAACAAGCGCTTCAGTCGCAACGACGGCAGAGTCGTCAACCAAAAACCGCTGACGGCAATCCAACAACAATCAGCAACGACGATGATTAATGAAATTCCTGCCACTTATATGCGTGGTGGTACCAGTAAAGGTGTGTTTTTTCTTGAACGAGACCTGCCCACCGATATCGGGCAACGTGATGCGCTGTTGCTGCGCGTAGTCGGCAGCCCCGACCCTTATGAACGTCAGACAGACGGCATGGGTGGCGCAACCGCCAGCACCAGTAAAGTGGTAATGGTTGGGCCGTCGCGACGCGACGACTGCGATGTCGACTACTATTTTGGCGCGGTATCGATTACTGAACCAGTCATCGACTACAGTGGCAATTGTGGCAACCTGATGGCTGCCGTCGGGCCGTTTGCGATTGCCAGCGGCCTGGTGACTGTCACTGAACCGCTGACCTGCGTCCGTATCTGGCAGCGTAATCTTGGCCAGCGCATTGATGCCTGGGTGCCAGTGTCTGATGGACGACCTATTGAATCCGGCGTCTTCCAGGAAGACGGTGTGCCGTTTCCGTCTTCTGAAGTGCGCCTCGAATTGTATGAACCCGAACCCGGCTCGCAGGCCTTGCCCATGCTGCCTACCGGTCAGGTTAGTGAAACCTTGTCGGTACCCGGGGTGGGTGAGTTCACCACTACCCTGATCAACAGCGGCAAGCCAACCACCTTTCTGATCGGAGAAGAGCTGGGCTTGTGCGGCCGTGAAACGCCAGCGGATGTTAACAGCAACCGCAAACTGCTGAATCGGCTTGAACAAATTCGCGCCGCTGCTGCAGTCCGCATGGGGCTCGCCGAAACCCCCGAGCTGGCCACCAGCCAGCGCCCCGACATCCCAAAACTGTCATGGGTGGCCCCACCGGCAAACTACCGTAACAGTGGCGGGCGTGATGTGCTCGCGGCCAATATTGACGTGCTGGCTCGCATCATGACGATGGGGCGCCTGCACGATGCGTACACGGTGACGGGTTCTGTTGCCCTGGCGGCGGCGGCCGCCTTGCCTGGGTCTGTCGTCAACAAGATCACCCGGGCCCTGCCGGGGGTAGCAACGCGTATTGGCCATGTTTCGGGTACCCTGTCGGTGGGTGCCCAGCTGACCCGTGAAGGTGAGGTCTGGCGGCTCGAAAAAGCCATGCTGTCGCGCAGTGCCCGGCGGCTGATGTCCGGGGTGGTGCACGTCGCCTGATTAGCGACACAGTTTAGTCACCACATATCATTCGCACCAGTCGATTCAACTTAACAACAGATTCAGGAACAGCAGGATGTTTAACCGTATTCGTGAAGATATTGCTACCGTTATTGGCAAAGACCCGGCAACGCGTTCTTCGCTTGAGGCTTTGCTTGCCTGCCCGGGTATTCACGCTCTGGCGATTCACCGCTTTGCTCATGGTTGCTGGACCAGCGGGTTTCAAACCCTGGGGCGGTTTGTTTCTCATCTCGGACGTTTCGCGACCGGCATTGAGATCCATCCCGGGGCAAAAATTGGCCGTCGCGTTTTTCTCGATCACGGCATGGGTATTGTCATTGGTGAAACGGCTGAAGTTGGTGACGACTGCACCATTTACCAGGGGGTTACCCTGGGTGGTACATCACTCAACGGAGGCAAACGCCACCCAACGCTGAAGTCCGGTGTTGTTGTCGGTGCTGGTGCTAAAGTTCTTGGTCCGTTCACGGTCGGTGAAAACGCCAAAATTGGTTCGAACTCGGTCGTCGTGAAAACGGTTCCTGACGGTGCTACAGCCGTTGGTATTCCGGCCCGCCTGATCCACAACGACAACCAGGCACGGCGCGAAGAGAATGCCGAGCGGCTTGGTTTTGCCGCTTACGGTGTCAACCGCAATGAAGACGACCCGCTGAGTGTCGCGTTGCACAAGCTTATTGATCACGTGGCAGAGCAAGATCGCACGATTGAAGAGCTCAAGTGCCATTTGAAAGGCATGGGCGCTGACATCGAAGCCGAGTGCCCGCCGCTTGATGCCACCACCTTAAACCGGATGGTGGACTAATCCAGCGCAGCGGTTGGTTACCACGCCAACCGTTGCACGCCGCTTGCCGTCAGGCGCATAAAACCGCCGCGTGGCTCGTTGGCATCCCAGTCGGGCAACACGTAGCGCTGCCGTTGCGCGCCTTGGAACTGCCAGTCATGCGTCATTGGCCGATGGGTGTGGCCGTGTAATAGTTGCCGGCATCCCGC
>JBAUID010000109.1:0-26366 GCA_049680625.1 Burkholderiaceae bacterium
CCCAAGGTGTGCCGGCCAAGGGTACTTTGCTATGTGAAGTTCAGTATCAACATATGATGCCGGTCGGCGGCAACTCCAAAAATACAATCATGGATTCCGGCGGCCTGTGCACACTCGAAAAAGGCGGACCCGCCGGAGCCAAAATAACTTACGTGGTCGGACTCGAATTTAACGACAAAGGTATTGGCAATCTCTTGTATGGCGGAGGAAACGCCACCGTCGACGACAAAGTAATTCAAATTCGTCAGATTCTTGATGCCAAGTACGTACTTCAGCTCAAAGACGGTAAAGTCGTCGGCTGGTCCTCCAGCGGAACGGCAAAATTCCTGTCCGGTGATCATGCGGGCAAGATTCATACATGGTCGGCCGTTCCGACCGGGGACACAACGCTCAAAATAGACTACGAGACCAAAGAATAAGTACCAGGCAGATGGGAAACATAGATCGGAAACCTGGACGGGAAACATAGACGAAAATTTTGCTACCATCGACTGAGAAGATCTTTCCGGACTTGGCGTCAATCGACTTCGAGTCACACGATTGGCCAGTCGTTGCCCCGCTGTGCCACGAAGCGCCCGACCGGCTCCGGTACACTTTACTCCAGCGACTACGCCAGAGACCCGCAGGCCCGTATCCAAAAAAGTTACCGCCTGCGCCGAAGTCACTCAACGAGCGCATGACAACATCACAGGCCCGCCGGAAAAGTACCAGAGAAGGAAATCATATGCCACCGATCAACCATGAGGCACAGGCAAAAGCCCTGCCGCTTGATGAAATTGACGTCAGCGACCCCGCTCTTTACCAGTCCGATGCCTGGCGACCGTATTTTGCCCGGTTGCGTCAAGAAGCGCCGCTGAACTATTGCCGGAATAGTTCGTACGGTCCGTATTGGTCGGTCTCGGGTTACCACCAGGTTGAAGCAATCGAACTGAACACCGAGGTCTTCAGCAGCCGCGCTGAACTCGGCGGCATCCAGATTCTGGATATCCCGCCAAAGCTGAGCCGCCCTTCTTTTTTACTAATGGACCCGCCCGAACACACTGGGCGCCGACGCGTCGTCAAGCCAATGACTAACCGCGCGAGTCTCGATGCGTTCTCAGTCCAGATTCGCGAACGGACCTGCAAAGTACTTGATGAACTGCCACGCGGCGAAGTTTTTGACTGGGTCGACAAAGTCTCGACCGAACTCACAGGCATGATGCTGGCAAGCATGTTTGATTTTCCGCAGGAAAACCGCCGCCAGCTGATTCACTGGTCCGAAGTCGCTACGGCGAACCTCAAAGCGCCCGACGCACCGGTGCGAACCGAAGATGAACGTTATGCCGAGCTGCAACACATGGCCGATACGTTTGCGCCATTGTGGCGGGAACGCACCGGTGGCGATAATTTTGACTTGATCACGATGCTGGCCAATGCCGAGGCCACTGCCAACATGGACCGTGAAGAATTTATTGGCACCCTGTTCCTGTTGATTGTTGGCGGCAACGATACGACCCGAAATTCGATGTCAGGCGGATTGATAGCACTTAAAGATAACCCCGAAGCGTGGGAGCAAGTGCGCGCGGATCGCTCGCTGGTGCCATCCATGGTGCAGGAGATGATTCGCTACCAGACCCCGGTAATTCACATGCGCCGCACAGCACTGGCCGATTTTGAGATGGACGGGCAGACCATTGCCCGGGGTGACAAGGTTGTCGTGTGGTACGTATCGGCGAACCGCGACGAAGAATTTTTTGGTGACCCCGAAGTGTTTCGAATAGACCGGGCCAAACCCCACCGCCATCTGGCTTTCGGCTATGGCGTGCATCGCTGCGTTGGTGATCGGCTGGCCGCGTTGCAAATCCAGGTACTGTGGGAAGAAGTGCTCGAACGAAATCTACAGATCGAGATTGTCGGTGAGCCAGAGCGCGGATACTCCAACTTTATCCGGGGCATTACCCGGTTGCCTGTCAAAATCGCCGCCTGACTCGCCGCCTGACCCGGCAAAACCCAATACGAATAACCAGCAACCAGCCGAGTGCGGCCTGGAATCGCTTCCGATATAAGCGAGGGTTTGATTATTGATCCGGTTTGAAGTACTTCATCGGCGGACTATATCGGCAAGCTATATCGGTTTCAAACTAATCATTTTGAGCTGATTGATACGCGACAGACAAACCTATTTCTACCTCGTTACACAATGAGCGTCTGAATTCACACTTAGCCCACAATGATTTCGCATGATTGCAAACGTGGCCAATCTGCCGCGCCATTCGAGCAAACATGCAATCGTTGACATCAAAAAATAAAATTCTCTTCATGCTCGCTGCTACCGGTGTTCTATCGGTCATGAGCTCCACAATCGAGGCTCAGAATGAGCAATCCGGTAACCCCGGTAACTCTGGTAATAGAATCAGTCGCGATTCTGACGTCAGCCGGACAAACAAAAACACCGGCTCACAAAACGCTGATACATATCGTTTTTCCAAGCGTCATAAGATGCCTCCGACTCAGTCGCCACACCGGCCAAGCCCCGGCGCTAATGCTCAATTTGGTGACCCCTTGCCAGGCCTGGACAACAAGAGCCTGGCGGCGTTTCTGGAAGGTCGCGAAGAATTCGAAGCGCAAGAAACGGCCGAAGGCGGCATTGGCCCGATTTTTAACAATACCTCGTGTGTCGCCTGCCATTCTGCCGGTGCCACCGGCGGCGCGAGCGATGAAAAAGTAACCCGCTTTGGGCGGCTTGAGGATGGTGTCTTCGACCCGCTCGAATCGCTTGGCGGCAGCCTGTTACAAGCGAATGCAATCGATCCGGCGGTTCAGGAAGTCGTGCCACCACAAGCCAATGTAATCGCTCAACGCGTTTCCACACCAACATTTGGCGCTGGCTTGATCGAAGCTATTCCAGACGAAACCATTCTTGGCAACCAGAGACGCCGTAAGCCCATAGGCATTGCCGGCCGGGCGGCGCAGGTTATTGACCCGGTTTCCGGAGAAACCCGAATCGGCCGTTTCGGGTGGAAGGCGCAACATGCCAGCGTACTGGGTATTGCCGCTGATGCCTACGTCAATGAAATGGGAATTACCAGCCGCATCTTTCCAACCGAAAATGCACCAAACGGTCGAACTGATTTACTCGAACAATACGATCTGGTGCCCGACGTTGAAGACCCGATAGACCCTGAGACTGGTAAGAGTGATATCGATCATTCAGCAGACTACATGCGCTTTCTGGCGGCACCGCCGGTAGTCAGGCTCAGCAGGTCTGCACTCGCAGGCAAGCGCTTGTTTGAAAAAGTGCAATGTGCCGCGTGCCATACGCCGGTGATGTTTACCGGGGCAAATGAAGTCAGTGCCCTGGCCAATCAGCGGGTTGCCTTGTATTCTGACTTATTACTGCATGATATGGGGTCGCTAAATGATCGGATTGCTCAGTCAGGAGCTGGATCAAATGAGATGCGTACCGCCCCACTCTGGGGGCTCAGAGTGCGGACGTCTTTCCTGCATGACGGTCGCGCCAGGACAGCGTCAGAGGCGATTCAGATGCATGACGGCGAAGCCGCACAATCGCGGGAACAATTTCTGTCACTAACAACTGAAGAACAACAGCAAATCATCGACTTCCTCAATTCGATCTGATCTGCCTGATGAATTTGCTAACCAGGATCGGTGCCTGAAAGCACTGATCCCAATACAGTGCATTAACACCAGTCGCGATCGCCAACGCAGACATGCGGATTATCGTTAAGATAGTCGCCTTGTCCGGACAAAGACGATCGACGATGAAACTCACAATCAATGAGCAGGCCCACGAGGTTGATGTTGCGCCAGAGATGCCACTGCTTTGGGTATTGCGCGACGAACTCGGCTTCACCGGAACCAAATTTGGTTGCGGCATCGCTTTTTGTGGCGCCTGCACGGTGCACCATGGCGGCCAGCCGGTACGTTCATGCTCCTTGCCGGTAGGTGCGGTAACAAAAAAAATCACGACGATTGAAGGCCTTGGTAGCCCTGGTGCACTGCATGTACTTCAACACTTCTGGGTTAAACACCAGGTCGCGCAGTGCGGTTATTGCCAGTCCGGACAGATAATGTCTGCGGCTGCCCTGCTGGCAACGTCTCCGTCGCCAACCGATAAACAGATCGACCAGGTCATGTCGGCAAACCTGTGTCGCTGCGGTACCTACCCCCGTATCCGTGCCGCAATAAAAGACGCCGCTGCCGAATTGCAAAAGGCCTGAACCATGGGGAAAATTGCCACGACTGCGCGTCGGACCTTTCTGCTTGGCTCCGTAGCCATTGCCGGCGGTGTGGCCTTTGGATATTGGAAATACCGACAACCCTTTGGAAACCCCTTATCAGACCAGGATAGCCTGGTTGAAGGTGCAATCGCGCTGACTCCGTATGTCAGAATTGATGCAAACGGCGTAACCATCATCACTCCGCGCGCAGAAATGGGTCAAGGTGTCCACACCACGTTGGCCGCTTTGGTTGCAGAAGAGCTCGACATCAGCCTGGATGATGTGCGAATTGAACACGGACCCGCCTCATACGCTTACTTTAACGCCACCATTCTAGAAGAAGCGGTGCCTTTTGCACCAACAGACGACAGTTGGATAGCCGAAACTGCCCGTGAATTCATGCGCGTGCCCGCTAAGTTTCTCGCCTTACAGGTTACCGGTGGCTCTACCTCGATGGTGGACGGGTTTACCAAGATGCGTACCGCCGGTGCTGCTGCGCGCCACGTTCTGCTGCAAGCCGCTGCGCAACAACTGAACATCGATGTGGCTAGCCTGACTACCAGTAACGGCGCGATCGTCACTGCTGACGGCAGGCGCCTGCCCTACCCAACATTGGCCAGCGCGGCCACGGGTATCGAACCACCATCCGCGCCTGTTCTTAAGTCGCCATCAGATTGGAAAATACTCGGCAAGACGCAGCCGCGGGTTGACATGGTTGCCAAGGTCACAGGCATCGCCATATTTGGGATCGACGCTCGACCTGATGGTTTGTTGCACGCGACTATTCGGCTGAACCCACACCTGGGACGTGCGATGCATTCTTTCGACGCAAGCAAGGCCGAAAAAATGGCTGGCGTGAAGAAAATTATTCCACTTAATACAGGGGTCGCGGTGGTTGCCACCAACACCTGGTATGCCATGCAGGCAGCACAGGCAATCAGCTTTGACTGGGAACCCGCTACCTACCCGGCTACAACGTCCGCAATGTTCGCCGCGGTTGAGGCGGGTTTTGATGATGCATTTGAAGACAGTCAAAACCGAAACGATGGCGACGTGGCAGCTGCGCTAACGGGTAATGAGATTGTCCAGGCTGAATACCGCGCGCCATATGTTGCCCACGCAACAATGGAACCGATGAATGCCACGGCATGGCTTCGGGACGGCCAGCTGGACATCTGGGTGGGAACTCAGAGTCCAACCCAGTCGCGTACTGAGGCCTCAAAAATCACCGGCCTCTCAGAAGACAAAATTGCTGTTCATACCTTGTACCTCGGTGGTGGGTTTGGCCGACGCAGTGAAGTTGATTTTGTTCATTACGCCGTACAAGTGGCCAAGGCGATGGAAGGCACCCCGGTTAAGACTACCTGGAGCCGGGAAGAAGACATGGGCCACGACACCTACCGGCCAATGGCTGTTGCACGATGTCGCGCAGCTGTCAGCGACGGCATCGCCTCTGCCTGTGAAATCAAGATCTCAAGTGCGTCGGTAATTGCGTCACAGTTTGGACGTATCAACATGCCGGTTGCCGGGCCCGATAGTTCTATTGTGCAAGGGGCCTGGGAACAACCCTACGAAATAGAAAACTACCAGGTCACCGGTTATCGTTCCGCCGAAATGTTGCCCATTGGATTCTGGCGCTCAGTCGGTGCATCCCAGAACGGGTTTTTCCATGAAAGCTTTATGGACGAGATGGCTTACGCAGCCGGTACTGACCCGATAGAGATGCGCCTCAAACTCCTGAGCCATGAACCGAGTCGCAAAGTGCTTCGAACCGTGACCGAAATGGCCAATTGGGGCGGGAAGCTACCCCCAGGTCATGCCCAGGGCGTCGCTTTTGTCTTGTCATTTGGTGTACCAACCGCCGAAATTGTTGAGATCGCCAGAATAGGCGAACGCATCAAGCTGGTTAAGGTTTATGCAGCCGCTGACGTCGGCATTGCACTGGACCCGGGCAATCTTGAAGCGCAGTTGCAATCTGGCATTAACTTTGGTCTTGGTACGGCGATGATGGGTGAAATTACCGTTGAAGACGGTCAGGTAAAGCAAAGCAATTTCCACGACTTTAGTGTGCTGCGTATGCACCAGGCACCGGAAATTGCCGTGAAAATTCTCGAAAACGGCTCGAAAATTCGCGGCATTGGTGAGCCAGGAACACCGCCCGCGGCGCCAGCCCTGGGCAACGCGATTTTTCGACTGACCGGCAAGCGCTTGCGCGAGATGCCGTTTAACAAATTTGTCGACTTTGTCTGAGCCATTGATAAGGGTCGAATTGCCGGGTTAATTCAGCCTTTCAGTGCCCCGGTTATTGCCGCGGCGACGTACGAAGTCGTCTGTTTACCTGACGGCATCACAACCACTATTGCACGGCCTGGCAGGCTAGCTGTATTGACGCAACGTATTGCGGGCGACAACCATCCGGTGCACTTCGTTCGGCCCTTCGTATACCCGCATCAGTCGCGCCTGATTAGCCATTTGCTGCAGGGGCAATTCTTTTGTCATTCCCATTGCACCAAATGCTTGCATCGCATGATCGATAACTTCCCAGGCCATTTCAGTAGCAAAGGTTTTGATCATCGACAACTGGGTACGTGCTTCCTGATTATTGTCCAGCCGCCAGGCAGCCTCGTAAGTCATCAGCCGGCACGCATGAATCCTGGTAGCGGCGTCGGCTACCCACCATTGCAAGGATTGTCTTTCTGACAATGGTTGACCAAAAGTCGATCGCTGCGGCAAATACTCACTCATCATCTTGAGTGCCCGGGTCGCCCGGCCGATCGACCATGCTGCCATTTGGACGCGGCGAGCCCCAAGGCGGGCCTGCATTGGTACAAAGCCTTTGTGAATTTCGCCCAGAAGTTGTTCGTGACCGACCCGACAGTCTTCGAGCACCACTTCCCACGTATAAGCGCCACCGAGCATTGGAATACGCCGCAACGGTTTGAACCCCGGGGTATCAGTATCGACGATGAAGGCTGAGATTCCATCGCGAGAACCCTTCTCAGCTCCGGTACGGGCCATGACAATACCAAAGTCGGCACGGTCAATATTGCTGATCCAGATTTTTCGGCCGTTAATAACCCAGTCGTCACCGTCGCGAACCGCACGGGTCGACATACCCGCCGGGTCAGCGCCGGCGCCGGGTTCTGAAATAACAATTGCCGAGCTGATTTCGCCACGAACATATGGCTCGAGGTATTTCTTCTTTTGTGCATCCGAGGCCGCCAGCAACAACATGCGAAGGTTTGGCGTATCAGGTGGCAAGAAGTAATGGACGCAGCTGCGACCCATTTCTTCATTGACGGCCACCATGGCACTGACCGGCAAATCAGAGCCACCCACTTCAACCGGTGCATCCAGCCCCCACAAGCCCAACTCGCGTGACCGATTGTCAATATGTTCACGCTCTGCGGTGCTAAGGCCGAACCCCTGCCCCTCGGCTTCGCGTTTGAGCAAGGCCGGCTCAAGCGGTATTAACTCTTCATCAACGAAACGCGCGACCAGGTCGCGGATCATTCGGTGATCTTCCGGTAGTTCAAAATCCATTATCTTTTCCCCCCAGTTTACTAATCCTGACCGGCTCACGATTGAACGGTTTCCGAATCCTTGTGGCCAAATTCGATCCCGCGAGCGCGGGGTAATATGTCGACAACATGGAGGGAAGATTATGGCTGTAATTGAAGTCAACAATGAGCAATATCCGATCCGCCCGGCCCTGATTGCTGCGATCGACGATGCCTGGGCACGCCTGACCAGGCCGGGAACCTGGTGGAACGGCGCCCAGCGCCGGGCAATTGCCGCCGAGGCACGCAGCGCGCCAGGGTGTCGGCTGTGCCAGCAGCGTAAGTCTGCTTTGTCACCGTACACGGTCGACGGATCACACGATCACGTTCAAACTTTGCCAGACGACGTGATCGAAGCTATTCACCGGTTACGCACCGACGCGGGCAGAATTACTGAAGCTTGGGTGCAGCAAGTGACCAGCGAAGAGCTGACCGAAGAAGCCTATGTAGAAATTGTCGGTATTGTCGCCCTGGTCACGGCGCTCGACACCTTTGACTACGCGATTGGTCGCGAATCACAACCACTGCCACCAGCACATCAAGGTGAGCCCAGCCGACACCGGCCACCGGGTGCCACGCGAGACCTGGCCTGGGTTAGTACACTGGACCCGGAGTTAGCCGAAGCTGACGATCCGAATCCTTACCCGGTTCACGGAGTTGCCAATATTTATCGTGGCTTAAGCCTGGTGCCTCAAGAAGTCTTTAACTTCTTTGACCTTGATGTTGAGTTGTACCTAAAAAATGACCAGATCCCCGATTACGACAACGAACACCGGGCAATCAATCGCGCCCAGATCGAACTGATCGCAGGTCGGGCTTCAGCGATCAATAATTGTCTGTATTGAACGACCAGCCATGCGGCAATGCTCCGTGAGAGCGGCAACAGAACTGGTAACACGTTTGACCTGTCAGCAATAGTTGATGAACAGCCAAACGCCGGCGGAGTACCGTCGGGTGACACCCTGGTTGATTTCGTCAACACTATATTGCAAGGCAACGCCGACGATGCGCCTGCTGCGCGTAAAGCGGTACGCACCGCATTGGGGGACGCCGCCTTTGTGGATGTATGTGCAACCGTTGCATCTTTTAACTCGGTGGTGAAAATTGCTGACGGCTGCGGCATTCCACTCGAGCCGCTGAAAGAGACGCGCACTACAGACATTCGGCAGGCACTCGGTATCGATAAATTCCGCCCATAACCACAACTATCCAGATTTAAAACCTGACATCCCGGCCGGACCCTGCAAAGGGTCAGCCCGGGAATAACAGGTTAGGTAACCACAGTGCGATCGGTGGAAACAACACAATAATAAACAACCCGGTAAGCTCTACAACGGTATAAGGCCCGACCGACATATAAATATCTTTCATCGTCACCTCGGGTGGCGCAACCGACCGTAAGTAAAACAAATTGAAACCAAACGGGGGTGTCATGTAGCTGATTTCCATCATGACAACAAACAAGATGCCGAACCAGACCTCATCAAACCCGTGCGCTTTCACCAAAGGCAAAAACACCGGCAAGGTAATTAACATTATGCCAACCGGGTCGAGCACCATGCCAAGCAGAAACAACACAATCATCATAAAGAGCATTGCGCCCCACTTGCCACCGGGAATCATCTCGGTCAGGTCGGTAATGAAAGTTTCCGCCCCCATTGCGGTGTAAGCCATTGAATACGCATGGGCCGCAAAAACGATCCAGGCGATGATCGTAGTTAAGCGAAACGTGCGTCGGGCGGCCTCTGAAACCACAGCCCAACTTAAGCGTCGATTTACCGCACTGGCAAGCAAGGCCCCCAACACACCAACCGCGGCCGCCTCGGTCACGGTGGCTAAGCCGGCAAAAATTGCGCCGAGCACCATGATAATGATCAGAATTGGCAGGATTACGGCCTTCAGGGCGCCCAGCTTCTCCGGCCATGATGCGCGTTGGTCTTTTGGTAATGCAGGCCCGAGTTCGGGCTGCAACCAACAGCGAACGATGATGTAAATCGATACCAGTGCGAACAGCAGCAAGCCCGGGCCAACACCGGCCGCGAACAGTTTGCCGATCGACACCTCTGAAATCAGCGCGTACAAGACCATCAGGATGGATGGCGGTATCAGGATGCCCCAGCCACCACCCGCGTTGATTGCCCCGAGGGCAAGACGTTTGTCGTAACCGCGATCAAGCATTTGGGGCAATGCGATAGTCCCCATGGTCACAACGGCGGCACCGGAAATACCCGACATCGCCGCAAAAATAGTGCAAATTGCCACTGTTCCGAAGGCCAGGCCACCACGCACCCCACCCCACCACAAGTGCATCATCCGGTATAAATCGTGAGCCACGCCGCTGCGCTCAAGAATCATTGCCATAAAGACATAGAGTGGAATCGCGATTAGCGATGACGTCTCCATTAAGTCCCACATCTTCGAGGCAATCAGGTAAAAGGCAATCGGGCCTTGTTCGAAGTACAGGAAAATGACTGACAAACCACCCAGTACAAACGCCAGCGGCACACCAAGCATGATGAATGCGAAGAGCAGACCAAAAAACAGCAGGGTCAGAAATTCGATCGACAAGGACTCATACATCAGACTGACTCCTTCTCATTGGCATCGTCTTCGTTCAGTGGACCAAAGGCAGATTCATCCACTTCGATACCAAGCACAATCATGATGTCGGCAAACAGTTTGACAATGCCTTGCAACAACAAGAGTACTGCTGCCACCACAATCATTGTCTTGGACGGCCAGATAGGCACTTGCCAGGTTGTTTCGTAACTGATTTCCAGCCGCGAGATACTGTCGGAAGCCATACTGATGCTTTCGACCAACAGCACACCAAGAAAAAAGAAGAATAAAACCGATGTGGCAATATCAACAATTGCCTTACCCCTGGGCGAGAAATTGCCGTAGAACAAATCTACATTGACGTGGTCGCGACGCGCCAATACATAACCACCGCCAATAATGGCGTATACGCCAAAAATGAGTTTGGATATCTGGGACGACCATGACACCGGGCTTTGAGTGACGTAGCGCAAAATCACGTCGCTCAACAACAAGGCAAACAGGATCAGCACGACATAACTCATGTAGCGACCGATCCAGGCGTTAACCCCGGTAATAAAACGCGCCAGCCTGGTAATTATTTTCATCCCTACTCCGCTGCCCCAGAAGCCTCTTGTGGCCCACTATCGGGCGAGTCACAAGGGCCCGATACCATTTCGCTGGCATCGGGCTGTACTTGTAGTTTTTTATTAATAGTGACAATTGCCGGGCGGGCGCCCGCCAACCCCCGGCCAGGTTAAATGTAGCCGAGGTTTTTCATGAACTCATTGAGCATATCGGTTGCTTTTTCAGCATTACCGCCTTTTGCCCGCTCCGCTTTCAGAATGTCGGCTGAGGCTGCCGCGAATTTCTTAAGCACCGCATCGGGGAACTGCGCAACCTTGACTTTTTGCTCATTAATACCAAACGACAACGCGAGCTTTTCTTTGTACTGGTATTCGGTTGTTCGTTTCCAAAAGCGCATGTCGAGTAAGTCCATAAACGCTTTGCGCAGATCATCGGGTAGAGCATCCAACGCTTTCTGGTTCATGATCAAGGTATCCATGGCAAGCCCCATGGTCGGCTTCATATGGAACTTGGCCACTTCCCACAAACTCATCGACTTGGCACCCTGGGCCGCGCCCCAGTGGGCACCGTCAACAATGCCACTGGCCAGACTCTGATAAAGCTCGGGGCCGGCAATACTCTGAGTTGACGCGCCGGCGGCTTCCAGGAACTTCAGGTAGCTGCCCGATGAGCGCAGCTTGAGTTTTGTAAAGTCGGCTTCTGAAGCGATCTCTTTGGTAACAACCAATTCGGTGGGATAAACTTTCTCGGCGCGACTCACCACACCATGCTTGGCAAGATCCTCGTTGAACATGGCTTCGAAACCCATATTCTTCAGATAGTGCGCAAACTCCCATGGCTCACGTAAGGTACCGGGCACGCCAAGCGCAAGGCCGGCGGTTGATGCCTCGCCCAGAATGTACCCGGGGGAAATTGTGCCCATCTGCACAACGCCGCGGCGCACAATATTAAAAATTTCAGCACCTTTGGCGAACTCGCCAGCACCGTGCAGTTCGAGCTTGAACCGACCCTTGGTGTTTTCTTCCAACTCTTTGGCGATCACAGCGAGGCTGTCGCCATAAGAAGCTGACGCTTTTGGCCAGTGCGATTGCACTTTCCAGGTAACCGGCTTGTCAGCTGCACGCGCCGTACCAATAATTGCCGGCGCAGCAACCAGAGCAGCGCCACCCACGATCGCCCGACGTCGTGACGTGATAGTTTTGGATTCCATTTGCCTGTCTCCTTAAGCGTAGTTCGTTTTTTATTTCAATCATTCGAATAATCGAACGCACGCCGTCATATTGACCCAATGCCGCCAATAATGCTTGACGCGGTGCATCAAATGGGTCGCAGAGCCCATCGAGACAGCGAAATAATCCCGTCTGAGAATTTCAGCACGCTCTAACCGAGAATCATCACTATGAATAAGTAAATCCTGATTACCGGCGCCACTGACGGCATTGGTCTTGAAACGGCAAAGCTGCTGTTGTCTCTTGGTCACTACGTGTTGATTCATGGCCGCAACCCCGAGAAGCGCAAGCAAACTACGAATACACTGCGAAGCGAATCGAAGGCCGGCAGTTGCGAAGGCTACCTGGCAGACCTGTCGCAAATTGAGCAGGTCGACACGCTGGCTCCTTTTCCTTATTACCTGACCCAGGAATTGTTACCGCTACTCGGTTCGGGCGGACGGGGCCAGGCGGCACCTAGCAGCCGCTATCCAACGATTCGTTTGACTCCCGGCACTCGAGATTGGGCACGTCAGGTTAGCGCGCCCAAACCGTGATGTCGCGCGCGGCCCACTCCCCGCCCCACCAATCGTCACCGCGAAAGTGTAGTGTAGAAACCCCCTCGGGTATCGGTGTCCAATACGACTTGAAGTGCTCGCGCGTCTGCCCGTGCAGGCTTTGCTGCACTCGCGGACTCTGCCAGGTGACGCCATCGTCAACGCTGAATTCGAGATTGTCGCCAATGCCGGCAAACCGCAAGTAGGCATTGCCTGGGGTGGGACGTTTTAGCTGGGCTGTGTGTGGGGCAGTACTGCTCGAGATCAGTCGTCTGTCCGCATGGATCATCGTAAACGAAGTGGACGGGGTCAGGCTGATGTTGTCCCAGTGGTAGGTGTTTGGGCCGCAACCACCAGAGCCGCAGTCTTTGTCCGGCGTATAGCTGTGATGGCCTAACTGCACAATGGCTGCGTTCGTGCCGCGCAAAACAGGCGGTACCGGGCCATCGTACCACCAGACGTTATAGTCTGGCAGGCCAAACTGCATTCGATCACCGGTGACTCTGAGGACGTGACGGGTGCGCTGCATTTTTGATGGCGTGACATGATTGTTGCGCGCGATATAGCTACCTGGCAAGCGGCTGATCGCGCCACTTTCAATAGCGTCAACCGTCCAGAAGCCTTCATGCTGTTGCCGGATATGCAGGCTAATCAGCGGTTCACCCTGCACGTCGGGCAGCCAGTTGTCCAGGGTCAGCTGCAGATTCTTATCATACGGCGTGATCCACAGATCAATCCAGTCGCGTGCCGAGTTGGTCTGAAAAGTGGAAACATCAAAGCTCAGCTCGAAGTCCGCCTGAGTATTGAGTGTCTGGTTCGGGGTCAGGTAGATCATTGAATAGCCCCCGTACTGAGACTTACCGTACGTGGCCGTCATCACATGGTTATTGCATTGATATACCAGGTCTTGATAATTAGTGACTGTATGTGTGTCTCCGGCGGCGCCGCAGCTTTGGCCGTGATCAGCTTGCATCGGGGTCATTTGATGCAATTGATCGTTATCCCGGTTTTGGCGGGTTATGTCCCAATTCATGCTGGTGAAAGGGGTTGCGATCTCAGGTGCACCGTCGAAAGTATCAATAAATTGAGTTGTTCCCGCCGGCGTTGATACCGACGATTCGTCGGGTGGTGGATTGGATTCGCCGCTATTGTCGCCATCACCGTCACCAGCAGATGGTTCTGATACGTTCTCCGTACTGGCATTGCCACCAGCTGCGTTCCCACTGCCGGTTCCCGGAGATGATGCGTTGCCGCCAGCATCGGTTATCAGCGGCGCCGACTCGAGACCGGTTGAATTCGTAGCAGCAACGGAGGAATGATCTGAGCACGCGCTGAATAAGCCCCCCAAAAAAACTGTCAGCAAAACCACCTGCGTGAAACGAAGCAATCGCCTGCGCAGATGACGGGACGGACCGTGCGCACCAAGCAAACCGGGCAACACATAGAGACCGTGCCGGCGAAGACGGGATGTTGACAAAGCGGCGCGGGTTGGCAATACGTGGCGGCTTTCAGTACACATCAGCATAGTTGGCTCGTTTTAGAGATAGCGCAGAGCTGATGTTAAGGCGGGCGATGTAAGTATCGTGTATCTGTATTGTAAGCTGATCTTAACGGCCGTTTCTGGCCGACGAACGGCGCCCCATTTTCGATGACAAAAACAACCGGGGGTGCCGAACGACAACCGTTTCTCAACTGCGTGCCAGTCAAGAATGATGTTGAGCCAGGATATCGCGGGCAATTACCTCGCGCTGAATTTCGCTGGTCCCTTCAAAAATACGCATAACCCGCGCATCACGATACAAGCGCTCAATTTCGTATTCGCTCGAGTAACCATTGCCGCCGTGCAGTTGAAGCATTTTGTCGACCACTGTCGTACAAACCTCGGAGGCCACCAGTTTAGCCATTGATGCTTCACCACGAATCTCAATATTGTTATCAAGCAGGCTGGCGGCGCGCAACATGAGTAACCACGCCTGATCGAGAGCAGCCCGGCAGTCGGCGAGAACAAATCGCGTATTCTGGAAACCGGTGAGGGCTTGTCCAAAGGCCTGCCGTTGTGCAGCATAAGCCAGGCCGAGTTCGAAAGCGCGTTCGGCGATACCGATGCTTTGAGCGGCAATCGCAACCCGACTGGGTGAAATCGCACCCAACGCAATCTGCAAACCCGCACCGACATCACCGATACGGTTGCCGTCAGGAATCCGACATTCAGTAAACTGCAATTCGGCAGTGCCGGATGATCGCAGACCCATCTTGTCCTCGATCCGCCCAATCGAAAACCCCGGGGTGTCGTTCGGGACAACAAAACAAGTTGTGGCCTTATCGGACGAATCGCCCGGGGTACGAGCGAAAACAACAAACAGGCGGGAATCAGAGGCGCCGGTGATCCATTGTTTAGAACCGTTGATTGTCCAGTTCCCGCCCGATCTGATGGCCTGAGTTCTGATCGCCGCAGCATCCGAGCCGGCATGCGATTCCGTCAGCGCAAAAGCGGCATGGCCGATACCCCCCTGAACGAGTGGCCTCAGAAATTTTTCATGTTGCGCTGGTGTCCCGTTCAGACTCAGAATTGCTGCCGCAAGATTGCTGGCCACCGTCACAACGGCAACAGACGGATCAAACCGAGACAAGGCCTCGATACACAACGCATACCCCTGGTTATCGACACCCGGTCCGCCAGCATCAGCAGGGGTTTTCATCGCCATAGCCCCCAATTGAGCAAGGGCATTAATTTGTTCTGTCGGGAACAGACCGGATTTGTCACGTAGCGCGCTACCCGGTGCGAGTTGCTCGCGGGCAAAGCGCGTCATCACGTCACGAATATCTTTATTGTCAGCACTCAGCGAAAAACCGAAACGCTCGATATCTGACAGATTCATCGCTACGAAGGAATCCGTTACCCGCTGATCGCTTTAACCGACTGGTTCAGTTCCTGTTGCTCACCCGGGCTCAGGCTGGCGTACGGGGGCAGAACATTGGCCCAGGCAGGATCGGACAGCTGATCAGCAAGTACTGCCTTGATGCGCGGTACAAGCGGGCCCTCAGCAATCTTTGCACGAATGGCTTTGGCGGTCTCGAGCGCGCTATCGTCGGCATTGTCAAAAGCTGTGGCGCACAGCTTCGCAGACAGATTGGCGGTTGCCGATATACAGCCAGCAAATAATTTATCGCGGCACTGCGGGATCGCTGCTTCATTACTCGGAAAGACATTCATTTTAGGAAAGGACTGAGCAATTTCTGTTGCGTAAGCCATATCACCCGAAGAGTCTTTAAGCCCGGCGATGCGCGTGCCAAATTCAGTGGTGAGGGCAGCAACCAGTTCTTTCGAATACGGGATACCCGATAGCGCGGGAAAGTTGTACAAGTAGATATCCAGCCCACTTTTGCTGGTCGCTTGCATGATGGCATCGAAGTAGCGCAGCAGGCCTGAAACTGACGGGTCTTTAAAATAAAACGGGGGCAACACCAGTGCACCAGCCAGGCCGGCATCTTCGACACAGCGGGTAAGCGCGACCGCGTCAGCAACAGCCGCGGCCCCGGTACCCACCATTACCCGGTCTTTGGGCAGCTTGCTGGCGGCAACACCGGCAATGACTTTTTTCCGTTGCTCCAGCGACATCGACGTTGCCTCGCCCGTAGTGCCGGTCACATTCAGGCCATGGACGCCATCGGCAAACAAACGTTCGGCAAACGCCAGCAGGCGACCAACATCGGGCTCCCGGTCAGTCGTAACTGGGGTCGGAATGGCGGGTACAACGCCGGTCAGTTTGTTGGCATTCATTGCTGGAAATCGCGTCAGTTCGGAATCCGGCATATTACCGCAAGCTGGGTTGCGGGATCTTCTGCCGCATCTATCGCCGCACCTACCGCCCAAAAAAGTCTTATTGAAGCCTTATCCAAGCAGAGCTTTGACAGCCTCGGATTTTGTTCGATCAGCCGCCGCTTTTCCCATGCCATCTTTGACAGATTTGTTGGCGCCGCTGGCAAGCAATAGCGCGACATGCAATGCAGTATCCTCATTCGCCGGCGTTGTATTTATGTTCAGCCCGCGCGAGAGCACGTCGCGAATGATCACAAGTTTGCGACCAACTACCGCCAGCAAAACCAGGTTAGAGCCATCTTTCATTGCAACCGAAACATGAGCACCGGCTTCGATAAAGTGACGATAGGGATCGGCATCGCCGAGTGCAACAGCAAGCAAAACGGCGCTCGCACCCGATTCGTCCGCGGTTGTGTTGATGTCACCCCCCTTCGTAATAGATGAACGACCCCGATGACGCAAACCTTCATCCAGTGCGATCTTCAGCCCGGTTTCTCCCTCCGCAAGCGGGAAATCCGCTGGCGCCGCAAGAATCTGGTTGTCGCCCGCGAACAATTTGCACTCAGACGCGAATGTGACGCCTTGTTGCGAGCGGTTGCAAGCGCAGGTTGTTTACTGGACTTTCCGTAAGATTGGCGGCCGCTGTCATCAATGGCACAGGCAAATGATTTGTGGCCTGGGTCATTCAGGTATTTAGAAAAGAGAAAAGGTGATGCTGATGACAACGTAGAGGGTAATCAGAAGTTTGATCATCATTTTGTTATTTTGAGAAAGTCCGTGGTCAGGGCCCCATTATGGATTCCCCCGCGCACAGTCCGCAGGGGCATCACACGTTCGAGAACACACGAAACTCCGGGAATCGCCCACACAAGCGCGGGCCGCGGTTTGGCTTGCAAGCCAAACCCTTCGATTCCCCCACGCACAGTCCGCAGGGACTGTGCTCTCCGGCACCTATAAAAAAACCCGCGCAAGCGGGTTCTTTTATTGGTGCCGGAGGGGGGAATCGAACCCCCACCCTGTTTCCAGGACCGGATTTTGAATCCGGCGCGTCTACCAGTTCCACCACTCCGGCACGGTGCGGTCAGGCCAGCATTATGGTGGCAACCGGGCCGGGCTGCAAACTGAACCTGGATAAGTAAGGGCTGCAAGGGCTGGGCAACGACTACAATCCCCAGCCATGCTGATTTCAGAATTTGACTTTCACCTGCCCAATGCGCTGATTGCCCAGGAACCACTGGCGCGGCGGTCAGGCTCTCGCCTGCTCCACTTAACCAGCAGGGGCCTGGCGGACCGGCAGTTTGCCGATCTGCCTGACCTGCTACGAGACGGTGATTTACTGGTGGTGAACGACAGCCGGGTGTTACCTGCCCGATTATTTGGCACAAAGTCAACCGGGGGTAAGGTGGAAATCCTCGTCGAAAGGGTGACGGCCGAGCACCAGGCGACGGCGATGATTCGGGCGAGTAAAAGCCCCGGAGCTGGCAGCGTCATTGCTTTGGACGGAAACAATCGGGCCGGGTCGGCTACTAACGCTCCAGTTCAAGTTACCGTCAACGGACGCAGCAACGAGTTTTTTGATCTGACATTCAGTGCCCCTGTTCAGCAAGTCCTGCTGGACCAGGGGCAAATGCCATTGCCACCGTATATCAACCGCCCACCACAAACCGCTGATGACGAACGTTATCAAACCGTCTACGCCAAAGACCTGGGTTCGGTGGCTGCGCCGACTGCCGGGCTGCACTTCGATGCGAGCCTGATCGAAGCGCTGTCCCGACGTGCCATCGAACTGGCGCGGGTGACCTTGCACGTAGGCGCGGGCACATTTTCCCCGGTCCGGGTGGATGAACTGGCCGATCACCAGATGCATTTTGAGCGCTACGAAATCAGTGACCGGGTTGCTGATGCTATTGCCCGCACGCGTCAAGCTGGCGGACGGGTGATTGCCGTGGGCACGACCTCGCTGCGCACTCTGGAAGGTGCCGCGGCAAAGCTCGGCACCGGCGAACTTCATGCTACATCGGGCGAAACCGACTTATTCATCACCCCGGGATATCAGTTTCAGGTTGTGGATGCGCTGATCACCAACTTTCATCTGCCCCGCTCGACTCTGCTGGTATTAGTCAGTGCATTTGCTGGAATGGAACCCATTCGCGCGGCTTATCAACACGCCGTTGCGCACGACTACCGCTTCTTCAGCTATGGTGACGCAATGTTTATTGACTTAGCCCCTCCGGGGCGTTCGTGATGTTGAGTTTCGAGCAGCTGGCATCTGACGGAGCAGCCCGCCGCGGACGAATAACAACAGCCCACGGGGTTATCGAGACCCCGGTATTTATGCCCGTGGGCACAGTGGGTGCGGTTAAAGGGATGACCCCGGCGGCACTTGAAGAAACAGGTGCGCAGATTATCCTGGGCAATACCTTTCACCTGTGGCTTCGGCCGGGCCTGGACGTCATCAATAAGTTTGGCGGGCTGCACAACTTTAACGGATGGCGCAAACCTATTCTGACCGACTCGGGTGGCTTTCAGGTGTTCAGCCTGGGCGCCATGCGCAAGATTTCAGAAGAAGGGGTGCGCTTTCAATCACCAATTACGGGCGAGCGGCTGATGCTGACCCCGGAAGAATCCATGCGGATTCAAACCCATTTGAATTCTGACATCGCCATGGTGTTCGATGAATGTACGCCTTATGAAATTGACGGACGGGCCGCAACAGCAGAAGAAGCAGCCGAATCAATGCGGCTCAGCCTGCGCTGGGCGAGGCGGTCACGCCAGTCCTTTGACGACTTACAAAACCCCAACGCCTTGTTCGGCATTGTTCAGGGCGGGATGTACGAACACCTGCGGGATGAATCCCTGGGCGGCCTCGTGGATATCGGCTTTGCCGGTTATGCCATTGGCGGATTGTCAGTCGGTGAACCCAAAGAGGACATGATGCGCATCCTGGCCCATACGGCGCCACGCCTTCCGGCCCATGCACCGCGCTATTTAATGGGGGTTGGCACCCCGGAAGACCTGGTTGCCTCGGTCAACGCCGGCATGGACATGTTCGACTGCGTGATGCCCACCCGAAATGCCCGCAATGGCTGGCTGTTTACCCGATTTGGCGACTTAAAGCTAAAAAACGCCCGGTATAAGGAAGACACCCGGCCAATTGACCCAATTTGTGGCTGCCATACCTGCCAGAATTTCTCCCGCGCCTATATTCAGCATTTGCAGAAAGTCAACGAAATGCTCGGTGCCAGTCTGGCCACGGTTCATAACCTGTATTACTACCAGGAACTAATGGCCGGTCTGCGCGTTGCCATTGAAGCGCAAGACCTGGCCGGATTCACGGCCCGCTTCCATCAGGACAGGGCCACGGGGATTGTTTCTTAACCTGGGCTGTGCGGGCTATAATCGCCGGCTACCAAGGAGAAAATCTGTGTTCATATCAAACGCTTACGCCCAATCCGGTGGCGCTGCGGGCGGTGGTTTATACCAGTTGCTGCCATTTATCCTGATGTTCGTGGTGTTTTACTTCCTGCTGATTCGTCCGCAGATGAAGCGCGCCAAGGAACTAAAAGCCATGAATGAGGCCCTGAAAAAAGGGGACGAAGTGGTTACCAATGGCGGCATTGCCGGCAAGATTACAAAAGTTACGCAAGACTGGGTCATCCTGGAAGTTGCTGACAAAGTCGAAATGAAAATCCAAAAGGCCGCAGTGGCAACCCTGCTACCGAACGGAACCATCAAGCAGCTCTAGTACCAACACCTCACCATTCGGTGAGGTTTGCTTTTTGTCTGTCGCTATCAGGCGGCCGACCACCCCAACCGAGTCAAGTTCAAAGAATGAACCGCTATCCCATCTGGAAGTACGTGGTCATGGTGGCCGCGCTAGTCTTCGGGTTACTGTACACACTGCCCAATTTCTTTGGCGATGCGCCAGCCCTGCAGGTGTCGAGCGCAAAAGTTACCGTCAAGATTGACGATTCGATGCTCGACCGGGTTGATCAAGCCCTGTCAGCAGCCAATATCACACCCGATAAACTCAGCTATGACGGTAAAGCCGTACGGGCGCGATTTGCTGACACTGACATCCAGACCAAAGCACAGGAAGTGGTCAGCAAAGCAATCAACCCGGATCCGGACGATCAAAACTGGGTTGTCGCGCTGAACCTGACGTCCAATTCACCAGACTGGTTAACCGCCATTAATGCGTTGCCAATGTACCTGGGCCTGGATTTGCGCGGTGGTATTCACTTCCTGATGCAAGTGGATATGACCGAAGCCTTACAAAAACGCCTGGAAAGCACGTCAAACGAGCTGCGCACGGAGTTACGCGAACGCAAGATCCGCCATAAAGGTGTCGATCGGGTTAATGATGAAATTCAGGCCAAGTTCGAAACCACCGAGATTCGCGATGAAGCCGTCCGTGCACTGGCCCCGACTCAGCCCCGCATGTTGCTCAAAGAAGCCGATATCGAGGGTAGCCCTGGGTTTACGGCTGCATTCACAACTGAAATGGCCGATGAGGTCCGCCAGACAGCGATTCAGCAAAACATCACCACCCTGAGCAACCGGGTGAATGAACTGGGCGTTTCTGAACCGGTCATTCAACGCCAGGGCGCAGACCGAATTATCGTGCAACTACCGGGGGTACAAGACTCCGCCCGTGCCAAGGCAATTATTGGCCGAATTGCAACGCTTGAAATTCGCATGGTTTGTGAAGAGCCGGATGAGTTAACTGCATTTGCCGCCGGCCGGGTACCGCTGGGCTGCCAGAAATTTAAAGAGCGGCGCGGCACCGAAATATTGCTGCGTAAGCAAATAAATTTGACCGGCGAAAACCTTAACGATGCCCAGGCAGGTTTTGATAGCCAGACCAATGAGCCGGCCGTTCACCTGACCCTGGACAGCAAAGGGGCGCGCATCTTTAAGAACGTCACCCGTCGCAACGTGGGTAAACGGATGGCTATTGCCTTATTTGAAAAAGGTAAAGGCGAAGTCATTACCGCCCCGGTGATACGAACCGAGATTGGTGGCGGCCGAGTCCAGATTTCGGGCGCAATGACCACACCGGAAGCAGCTGATCTGGCCCTGCTGTTGCGCGCTGGCTCTCTGGCAGCACCGATGGAAATTATTGAAGAACGCACAATTGGCCCGAGCCTGGGTAAAGAAAATATTCAGAAGGGTTTCAACAGCGTTTTGTGGGGATTCATTGCCCTTGCTGTCGGCATCCTGATTTATTACATGATATTTGGCATGTTCTCGGTGATTGCACTGGCATTCAACCTGACATTACTTATTGCCGTGTTATCGCTCATGCAGGCAACTTTAACGCTGCCCGGTATTGCCGCCATCGCCCTCACCCTGGGTATGGCTATCGATGCAAACGTGCTGATTAACGAACGAATCCGTGAAGAACTGCGGGCTGGCAACAGCCCCCAGCGTGCGATTACCGAAGGCTATAACCGCGCATGGGACACAATTCTGGATTCCAACATCACTACCTTGATTGCGGGTGTGGCTTTGCTGGCATTCGGCTCTGGCCCTGTGCGCGGCTTTGCGGTTGTGCATTGCATTGGCATTCTGACGTCAATGTTCTCTGCTGTGTTCTTCTCTCGCGGCCTGGTGAATTTCTGGTACGGCCGCCAAAAGAAAATCGACGAGTTGGCGATTGGCTTGTCCAGAAAATTTGATGAGCCAGGCGCCAAAAAGAAGGTAAAGGGCGGCAAACCAGCCTAGGCTGCAAGCGGCTCAGCACAAAGCGCAGACAAATCCCCGTCATACCAACCACCTAACACCTAACACTTCAGACCACAGAAAAAGCCAAATGGAATTTTTCCGATTCAAGCGTGACCTCCCCTTTATGAAGTGGGCCTTCCCGGCGAACGTTATCTCGGCAACCTTGTTTGTGCTCTCGGTGCTCTTCCTGATTTTCCGAGGTTTGAACTTTTCGATCGAGTTCACCGGCGGCACCGTCATGGAAGTGGCTTACGAACAAACAGCCAACGTCGAGCAGATTCGCGATGCTGTCACAGGCCTCGGTTATTCAGATGCCCTGGTCCAGAATTTTGGTACTACCCGAGACGTACTGATTCGCCTGCCGATTCGCGAAGGAACAAGTTCGGCCCAGGTCAGTGAAGAGGTGCTGGTTAAGCTTAAAGAGCTGGACCCGTCGGTCGAGCGCCGCCGGGTAGAGTTTGTTGGCCCGCAAGTTGGCAAAGAACTGGCCGAAGACGGCGCGCTGGCGTTGCTAGTGGTGATTCTGGGCATTGTTGCCTACCTGGCAATTCGCTTCGAGTGGAAGTTCGCGGTAGCGGCCATTGTCGCCAACCTGCACGACGTGGTAATTATTCTTGGTTGTTTTGCGGCCTTCCAATGGGAGTTCTCACTGTCAGTTCTGGCCGCCGTACTGGCGGTGCTGGGTTACTCGGTTAATGAGTCGGTGGTTATTTTTGACCGGGTCCGTGAGAACTTTCGCAAGATGCGCAAGGCCAGTACCCGGGAAGTCATTGACAATGCGATTACAAAAACCTGGTCGCGTACTGTGATCACTCACGGTTCTACCGAGATATTCGTGCTGACCATCCTCATATTTGGTGGCCCAACGCTGTTTTACTTTGCCCTGGCCCTGACTATAGGCATTCTATTTGGCATCTACTCGTCAATCTTTGTGGGCGCCGCAGGTGCCATGTGGCTCGGTATTACCCGTGAAGACATGATTAAACCCGTTAAGAAAGAAGAGGACGGGGTCGAGCTACCGTAATTCCGCTGTTCCGATCAAGCCAGCGTCTGAATTACACCAGATGGTTTTTTCGAACGACTGACCCGGTCTGCGCAAAGGTCATTAATCGGTAATGCATTTAGTGCATGGGTATTCATGACGATCTCCTGGGAAGCCACTTAGCAAATTCAATAAGCGATATTTCGAGTACTTTTTGCTTGGGACGGCTGGCCAGTCAGGCGCAGCACGCAGCCGATGACATCTCGTCTTCTTTTGCCCGATCAGATTTTCTGAAATAAGCCAAACTGGTTCGTAACAACTCACGAACCGCTTCGCTGCGTAAGCGCCGGCCTCGTGCAATCAAGTGTGTTGTATTGACGCTCTCGAGAGTGTTATGGTTTGTGCTGTTTGTCGTGTGTGTGTTCATCTGGATTCCCTTTTCAGTGTGTTGTCTTACGGTTGCCAGGGGCTGTCCCTCACAACATGACTGCACTTTAAGGGCCATGACGACGCTTGGTAATGCCTCGTACGAGAAAATGGTTTTGCGCGAAACGCAAAACCGGCAAGACTCTTATAAATAACCGCACCCTGCATCCAAGACACCTTCCCGATTCAAAGTCATCTGGAACCAGCCGAAATGCCCCCGTCACCGACCGAATTTGAACGCCCTGCCGCCCCCGCTACTGCTGACTTGCAGATCCTCGTGCGAGTAGCCGATCTGGGTACGCTGTCAGCGGTTGCGCGCGAACGCAACGTACCTGTATCGGTGATTTCACGGGCCGTTTCCCGTCTTGAGAAGGAGTACCAGGTTCGCCTGATCACCCGCTCAACCCACGGTCTGTCAATCACGCCGGAGGGTGAGTTGCTGCTGGGCCATGCCCGACATATCGTGGACTCGCTCAGTGAGCTGTCTGCCGAACTGGATACCCGCTCGGGTACCGCAACCGGCCTGGTCCGCTTATCAGTCAGCCAGGTCATGGGATATTCACAAATTATTCCGTCGTTGCCGGCTCTAATTCACAAGCATCCGGGACTACGGGTTGATGTCATTGCTGACGACCGCACGGTCGACCTCGCCACCGAAGGGATCGACCTGGCCGTGCGCACTGATGTTGTCGTAAACGAGAACCTGGTTGCCCGACACGTCGGCGAATACGGTCGGGCAATCTACGCTTCACAAGCGTATCTGAATGAATTTGGTGAACCAACCAGCCCGGATCAACTGAGCCAGCATCGCTGCGTGACTCACGCCATCAGCGGCGTACTCAATCGCTGGCAGTTCAAAATTGGCAGAAAAAATACCGAGCAATCGGTCCATGGGTATTTTCGTGCCAATAACAGCGCCATGCTGCTCGCGATGGTGAAACAGGGGATAGGTATCGGCCGCCTAAACACCGCCATCGCCGGACCACTGGTCGACACCGGTGACTTAATTCCCATTCTTGAAGAATTTCGGAACCCGACGCGCTTCCCGATCTACCTGGTGATGTTGCCCGATCGGCATCGACTGCCAAAAATTCGAGCATGTGCCGACCACCTGGCGAAACTGTACAAGAAGCTGCAAGACTACTAAACGACGTAACGTAGGATAAGCAAGCCAGGAAAACTAAAGAAGCCGATAAGTACCAATTGTCACTTTCGCTGTTGCAGACGCCACTGCGATGGCGTCATACCGTGCTGGCGAATAAATGCCTTGGTAAAAGACGGCATGCTTCGATAGCCACACTCATCCGCAACCTGCTGAATTGAAAGACCGCTCGATAGCAAACGATTAGCCGCCATCGCCTGTCGCTGCGCCACGATATACGACTTGGGTGAAACGCCCACGAGGTGACGAAAGCAGGCTGAAAACCGCGACGGCGACAAGGCAACATGGCCGGCCAGATCATCGATAGTTATCGACTGCGCCAGGTTGGCATGGATATAGTTGATTGCCTTGCCAATGCGCTCGTCATTAATTGCCGACAACCAGTTGGGAGTGAATTCACCACACGACTCGGTATAAAGCCGGATGGATTCAGCGTACAACATTTCCAGTACCCGTTCGAGCATGTAAGACTGGCCGTGCCGACTCAGTTCGAGCTCTTCGATCAACATCGAGTTCAATTTTTGCATTGTCGACGAACTGCCGGCACCAGAAATATCAATTTTTACCAGGCTTGGCAGCGCGTCGATCAACGGGTTGTGCCGCGTGTTTCGCAGCATAAAGACACCGCAGATAATTTCGGTACTCCCAAGGGGGCCCGGATCGGGATCGAACGAACCGGCTGACATCACTTGTTCAAACGATTGTGTTTTCGTGGCCTGACCGCTACTCATGACGTGCCCATTGCCATTAGCACACATCACCAACTGATTGGCCTGAACAACAATCGACTCCCCATCAGCAGAACAAAAATCGAAGTGCCCGCGCCGCGCAATATGAAAGGGCACAACCGTCACGCTGTTGTCGACGTTGAGTTGAGTACGCAGTGAATTGCCCGCCGGCACCCGGATCGACCAGGGAATCGGATGGGCCTGGCTCAGCACGATGGCCCCGGAGACCCGCAATTCAGACAAGATGGCGCTTAGCGCATTCCGACTCATAGACAGTTGTTATGGATAATTATTTAGTCGATTTGAATATTTATTCGACTGAGAATTAAACATATAGTAGCGATTCTAGTTCTTCATAACAAACCCCGGGAGCGTTAAATCGTGACTAATTCCTTAAAATCCAGCCTGTATTTCACCCTTTGCCTTGGCCTGACCGCAGGTTGCGCGGTTGCTGGTGGCAAACACACACCCACTACGGGTAAAACCAGCCTATCCAGCCAAACCGGTTACACCGCTGCCACCGAGTTGCAATGGGTCGATTCAGGATTTGGCCCGCTCGTCTCACCGGTGAACGGTGATTTTTCAAAGTCCCGGCACATCACTTATGTGAAGTTTCCCGCTGGCATGGCAACTCCGACCCATACCCACACGCACGACTATGTAGGGGTAGTTATCACGGGAGTCTCAATGCACTGGGAGCCGGGCAAGCCGGAAACCAAAAAGCCACTGTCGGCCGGTGCACACTGGTTCATGCCAGGCGGGGTTCAACACGTCAGCGAATGTTTACCCGGTGCAGAGTGCATCATGGCTATTTATCAACAACAGTCGATGGACTTTCTGCCGGTTCAGT
>JBAUID010000110.1:0-6277 GCA_049680625.1 Burkholderiaceae bacterium
CTGATGTTCCCGCTCAACCGGTTGACCCCAAATACAACACACCGTTTCCAAATGCAGGGCCGTTGGTTCAATACTGGGTTGAACGCTTCAACCAGGCCCTCACCCAGGCTGACACTAGTGGTTTGAAGCTTTTGTTTGAGATGGACAGCCACTGGCGCAATGTGCTTGGTATTGGCTGGCGTTTTGCAACAATCAGTGGGCGCGATTCTTTATGTGACACATTACACATTGAGGCCGCCCAGGCAAAGGCTGCGGCGTTCGTTGTGCATCCGGGCCGGCTGCTACCGGCGCATACGGAACGCGCCGGGGAGCCTGTTGTCGAGTCGGCGATTGCTTTTCAGACCAGGGAGGGGCAGGGGCTTGGTTTGCTGAGACTGCGCCGCAGCGATGACGGGCAGTATCGTGCCTGGTCGTTGTTCACTGCCCTCGAACAACTGCACGGGGTGACTGCGCGAGATGCCGCTCGCCTGACCTATTTTTCCGCGCCCGCCGGGCCGTCGAGCAGACAAGGCCCAAACTGGCTCGAACGACGCAATCGTGGCTCGCGGTTTGACGATAAAAATCCGCAGGTAATCGTGGTTGGTGGTGGTCACAACGGCATCAGTGCGGCTGTTGAACTGGACCAACTAGGCGTCGACACACTGGTTGTTGATGCCTATCAGCGAGTGGGGGATAACTGGCGTCAGCGCTACCACAGCCTAAGTTTGCACAATAAAACGCCAAGCAATCATTTACCCTACCTGCCGTTTCCAACGACGTTTCCTGATTACATTCCTAAAGACAAAATTGCTAACTGGCTTGAGTTTTATGCAGACAGTCTCGATGTCAATATCTGGACAGATACCCGGCTTCAGAGTGCCACCAGGAATTCAGACAACCAGGGATGGACACTGCATTTGCTGCGTGGTGACGGATCAAATCGGGTAGTGCAATGTGCCCACGTAGTGATGGCAACCAGCACAAGCGGGCTACCCTCAATGCCAGACATCCCGGGCCTTGATCAGTTTGGCGGCGACGTGATTCATTCGAGTCAGTATGCCGACGGCCGGCAATGGCGCGGCAGAGACGTTTCCGTGTTTGGCACGGGCACGAGTGCGCATGATATTTGTCAGGATTTACACGGGCACGGGGCCAGGGTCACGATGGTGCAACGCAGTCCGACAATGATTGTTAATCTTGAGCCGAGTGCACAGCTTTACGATCAGATCTATTACAACGATGGCCCACCACTTGAAGACCGTGATTTGATCAATGCATCGGTGCCATTGCCGATTGTAAAAAAAGCGCACAAAATTCTTACCGAACAAGTTCGCCAACTCGATGCACCATTGCTAACGCAGCTTGAGCAAGTCGGGTTTGAGCTGGAGTTTGGCGAAGACAATACGGGTTGGCCGCTGAAGTATCGTCAGCGTGGCGGGGGTTACTACTTTAACGTGGGCTGTTCAGAACTGATCGCCAGCCGGGCAATTGATCTCATTCAGTATCGCGATATTCAAACCATCGGACAAAACGGGTTAACGATGGTTGACGGCAGTCACCGTCCAAACGATTTACTGGTGATGGCGACTGGCTATCACGGGCAGGATGTTGCCGTGCGCCATTGGTTTGGTGATGCAGTTGCCGACAAAGTTGGCAAAGTCTGGGGCTTCGATGAAACCACCCAGGAAATGCGCAATATGTGGACAAAAACCGCCCAGGACGGCCTGTGGTTCACGGCTGGTGCTTTTTCTCAGGCAAGAATTTACTCCAAATACCTGGCTATGCAGGTTCGCGCTGAGCTGGATTAGGCGTTAGGATGCATGCCCCACTTGCAGGGGCGTGCACAGGAGTGATGCAAAAGGCTGATGCACAGGACTGATGCACAGGAGGTAAGGCTTTGGCCAATTCATTGAACCCGCTGAACAATAGCGAAGTTGCTCGGACAACGGCTATGTGGAGCGTGCTGATTCCTGCCGCGATGATCATGGTTCTCACCATGGGTTCACGGCAGGTGACGGGTTTGTTTCTGTCCCCGATGAATACTTCTACGGGTATTGGCCTGGCCGGCCTGAGTTTTGCGGTGGCTGTTGGTCACTTCGTCTGGGGCGCATCCCAACCACTGTTTGGTGTACTTGCCGACCGCTTTGGTGCGGTTGCCGTCATGATGTTCGGAGGCGTATTGCTGGCGCTTGGGCTGGGGGTTACCCCGCTGATGACCGGGCAGTGGGGCATGGTGTTTTCCATGGGGTTGCTAACGGCCGCCGGTTCGGGTGCAGCCAGTTTTGCCCTGTTGTTTGCACTGGCAGCGCAGCGCCTGCCAGCTGACAAACAATCATTCAGTGGTGGCTTTATTAATGCGGGTGGCTCGATGGGCCAGTTTTTACTTGCGCCAATTACCGAGCGCCTGATTGCGCTTACCGGCTGGATGAATGCGATGTATGCGCTGGCTGCTGCGTCATTACTGACCCTGCCCCTGGTCTGGAGCCTGCGCGAGCGGAAGTCAAAAACACAATCGCTGGCGATTGATAAAACTAGGCCGGTTGCCGATCCGAAATCTGAGCCAAGAACTGAGCCAAAAGCCAAAGACCCACCCGGGGCGCTCAAGGCCCAGCTGAAGACCGCTTTTACCAATCGCAGCTACTTGCTTTTGCACATCGGATTTTTTACCTGCGGGTTTCACGTTGCGTTCTTAATTACTCACTTGCCTGGTGAAGTGGCTTTGTGCGGTTTACCGGCAACAGTTTCGGGTTACTCAATTGCCTTGATTGGGCTGGCCAATATTGTTGGTGCGTTGGGCGCGGGCTCACTGGGCAGTCGTTACCGGCTTAAAGACTTGTTATTCTGGATTTACTGGGCGCGGGCACTGATCATCATTGCCTACATGCTGGCACCAAAAGTACCGCTGACTTTCTACATGTTTTCGATTGGGCTCGGCCTGACCTTCCTCGCAACTGTTGGCCCAACTGCCGGCCTGGTGGGTAAGTTGTTCGGCGTGCGATACCTGGCAACCTTGTTTGGCTTCACCTTGTTGTCACACCAGATTGGCGGCTTTCTTGGCGCCTGGCTTGGTGGCCTGGCTGTCGTTAATCTGGGTTCTTATAACGTGCTCTGGTATGCCGATGCATTACTCGCATTGATTGCCGCGCTCGTCCACATGCCGATTAAAGAGGCCCGTCCGGGTTCGCCGGGTGCTTTGGCTGCGTCTTCAGCGACGGCCGCGGCGCCAGCGCAGGCCGGCAAGCAGGCGAACGGTTAATAACAGCGTTTTTTAAATTGACTTGACCGCTGATTGCAATGCGTCAAGAAAATTGAAGGTTTGTTCTTGCAGGCGGTCAATCGGGGCGGCGATGCCAATAGCCATTGGTTCCGCGGCTATTGTCGACGGCAGGACTTTTGCAAGAACACCGGCACCGGGGTTGACCAGGCCAAGAGTGCGGTAGTAACCCGCCTCGCGTGCGGTGTGAACCCTTTGCATTACTTCTGATTCGTCCACAACCCCCAGTTTGGCGCCAAGCTCTGCGTTATAGCGGCGAACTGTTCGGCCAATCGCATCATCTGATGTTTCGGCCAGCAGAACAATACCAATTGCAGAATGATGCAAAGGGCGCTGAATGCCGGTGTGCGGTACCAGGCGCAACTCGCGCCGAGACTCAATGACCGCCAGGTATTGCATCATGATGCCGTTGCGTCGCCCTAACAAAACTGACTCATGGGTTTCGTTAGCCAGACGTCGCATCACGTCTTGAATTGCGCCCCGATTCGGATAATTACCAACGGCCCAGTCGCCAAGGAAAGACAAGCGCGCCGACGGCGAGTAACATCGGGTGGACGTGTTGAAGTCCAGGTAGCCGCGTGCGCGCAGCGTTTTTAGTAATGCAGAGACACTGGACTGCGGTGCGGTTAGCCTCTCGGCAATTTCTGTCACCCGCATCGGATGTTGCTGGTCTTCAAACAGTTCGAATAAGTCCAGCACCCGAAGCGCTGATTTGACCAGGCCGGGTTGCCCGGGTGGCTGATTCGAGGCCACCCTAGTGGCTGGCGAGCGTGTCAATGCGCCCGGCCAGCGCCAGCAGTGTCTGGGCTTGTGCGAGGTGCAGCCGTTCGACCATTTCGCCGTCCAGGTTGATGACTCCGGCGTGTGCATGTTCTGGTAACTCGAAGGCGGCCACAATTTTGCGCGCCTGTGCCACCTGAGCCGGGTCCGGTGAGAACAAGCGGTTGGCCGATTCGATTTGTGACGGATGAATTAGTGTCTTACCGTCAAAACCCATGGCAACCGATTGCAATGCTTCGGCGTCAAAGCCTGATGTGTTCTTAAAATCGTTCCAGACCCCGTCAAGCACCACGACACCGGCTGCCTTGGCATGCAGCACAATATTCATTAACCATGGCACCAGGTACTGGCGTTGATTCCCCGTTGACACCCCGGTGTCTTTGGCAATGTCGTTGGTTCCCACCGCGAGGCAGGTAAGGGGAAACTGACTATTGACCCCAGTTCGAACAATGGCCGCCAAATCAACCAGCCCGGGTACCGTTTCAATCATGAACCAGGCTTGCAAACCTGCGGGCAGACCCAGGGCAGCAGCGTCCTGATTGAAGGTCTGAACCTGGGCAACACTGGAAACCTTTGGCAGCAAGACCGCATCGGGCTTACAGCGGGCGATCGTTTGTAAGTCGAGTTGAAAATCGGCACCGCCAATACTGTTGGTGCGAATGACGGTTTCGCGTTGTCCAAAGCCGCCCTGGGCAAAAGCCGCGATGAGGTTTTCCCGGGCCTGGGGCTTGGCAGCGGGGGCCACCGCGTCTTCCAGGTCAAAAACAACGGCGTCGGCCGGCAAGGTGCGGGCTTTGTCGATCGCCCGTATGTTACTGGCAGGCATGTACAAAACCGAGCGACGGGGGCGGGCAATATGATGGTCTGGTGGCACGGCAGTTCTCAGTCGAAAAAAGTTGTTGGGTAAAAAGTCGCGTCGCCAGGCGCGTGGTTGCCGATATCATAGCGACGATTACGACATCCAACACAAACCCGGGAGACAAACACCATGGCCGCAAATCTGGTTGAGCCGCAGGCATTTACCGTGATGCCAACTGATGATACCGACGCAGCAGTGACCCAGCACCTGGCCCAGTGGGCGGCCGGTGTTCGCACTAGCGACGTGCCCCCTTTGGCAATGCAGTGGTCGCGTCATGCCTTGTTGGACTGGTTTGCAGTCACCATTGCCGGCGCATCTGAGCCGCTGGTTCAAATGCTGATGGAAGAATACGCTTCACCGCCGGATGCCAAGGGCAATGATGCGTCGTGCACACTCTTTGGCCTGGGGCGACGCGCCCGAGCCCACGATGCTGCACTGATCAATGGTGCCGCGGGGCACGCACTGGACTTCGACGATGTGAACCCGCGTATGGGTGGGCACCCGACAGCACCGGTTGCGCCGGTTGTCCTGGCCATAGGCGAAAAGAACAATTTGTCAGGCGCAGAAGTGTTGCGGGCGTTTGCCACCGGCTACGAAGTCGAATGCCGCCTCGGTGAAATGTGCGGCCCCAGTCATTACCAGCACGGTTTTCATGCAACGGCCACGATGGGTGCCTTTGGTGCTGCTGCTGCGGCCTGTAACCTCACCGGACAAAACGCCGAAGCGACTGCTAACGCACTGGGCATGGCGGCTGCCCAGGCCGCTGGCCTGAAGTCCATGTTTGGCACCATGACCAAACCCCTGCATGCCGGCAAAGCGGCACTCAACGGCTTGATGTCTGCGCAACTTGCGGCGCGCGGCTTTACTGCGAATCAGACCGGCATCGAATGTGCGCAAGGCTTTGCCGCCACCCAGGTGCCGGTGTTCAAACCGTCGGTGGCGCCAATTGATAACAACAAGCTCACCGTGCAGGAAAACTTGTTTAAGTATCATGCCGCGTGTTACCTGACCCATTCAGCTATCGAAGCCATTCGGGTGATTCGTGAGGAACACCAGATTGGTTTGGACGATATGCAGACCATCGAAATTCAGGTGCCCGAGTCACACAAGAAAGTGTGTGACATTCGTGAGCCCGAAACCGGGCTGAACATTAAGTTTTCTATCCGCCACCTGGCAGCAATGGCCCTGGACGGACAAAACACCGCCAGTCTGGACATGTATTCAGACCAGAACGCTAACGATGCACGCTATGTTGACGCACGGCGCCGGGTCGAACTGGCCCCAACCCCACATTCAGACAGTGATTTATTCCGTTCGGCTATTGTCGTGATCACGACCAAAGACGGGCGCAGCCTGCGCGCCGAATACAACGTCGCCATTCCGGC
>JBAUID010000111.1:0-19680 GCA_049680625.1 Burkholderiaceae bacterium
TGTCGAGTCTTGATAGGCCGTGTGTACCCCGATGGATGCATTGGTGGCCCCTGGCCCCCGGGTCACCATTAACACGCCGGGTTTGCCTGTCAGCTTGGCATATGCGTCAGCCATATTGGCGGCACCACCTTCCTGTCGGCAGATGATGAACCGGCTGTCCTCTCGTCGCTGGTGCATGCCTTCAAGAACGGCCAGGTAGCTTTCGCCAGGGACTCCAAAAACGGTGTCAACCCCATGGGCGCACAAGGCGTCGGCCACCAGCTGACCACCGTGGCGTTCATGCATTCCGGGTAATTTGCTACTCATTATTGCTCCGTATCTCGTTGTTTTAGGCAGGGGGCAACGATAACGCAATTTTTCTGAATGATTGGCCCTGATTGGCCCTGATTGGCTGCTCGTGAAGCCCTCCGGTTGAAAAGATGCCAGGTTTTCCCCAGGGGAAAGGGCGGCCGGGAAGTTCGCTTGTCAGCAGCTTGGGTACACTTGCTGATGCGTCTCATGCAGTGCAACAGGATTGGAGTGCCGATTGTTTAGCCAGACTGACCATGATTTTATGAGCCGGGCCATTGAACTGGCGGCCCGGGGTCTGTATACAACCACCCCAAATCCGCGCGTTGGATGCGTGCTTGTCAACGAGGGCAAGATCGTGGGTGAAGGCTGGCACGAGCAATACGGTGGGCCACATGCCGAAGTCAATGCCTTGCAAGCCGCGGGAACTCGGGCAAAAGGAGCAACGGCTTACGTGACCCTGGAGCCATGCAGCCATCACGGTCGTACGCCGCCTTGTGTAGAGGCTTTAATTGCTGCTCGTGTCGCCTGCGTAATTGCTGCCATGGAAGACCCGAATCCCAGGGTCAGCGGGGCGGGCTTTGCTCGCTTGCGTGATGCCGGAATCGAGGTCCGGTGTGGCCTGTTGTATGCACAGGCGTATGAATTGAACCCTGGTTTCATTTCCCGAATGGTACTGGGACGACCCTGGGTGCGACTCAAGTGTGCGGTCAGTCTCGATGCGATGAGCGCATTGCCAGATGGCACCAGTCAGTGGATTACCGGCGAAGCCGCGCGCATTGATGGTCACCATTACCGCGCCCGCGCCTGTGCAATTCTGACTGGCTATGGCACGGTGCGAGACGACAATCCGCAGCTGAATATTCGTCTGGTTCAGTCGGAGCGCCAGCCGCTGGTTGTCATTGTTGACTCACGTCTTGAAACGCCGCTAGATGCCAAAGTCCTGAATAATTCGCGCGTATTGGTTGTTTGTTCTGCGCTGCAGCCGGAAAAAGTGCAAGCGCTGCATGAGCGCGGGGCCGAAGTGATTGCGCTCGCAAATTCAGATGCCAAGGTGGATTTGTCGAGCCTGATGACAGAACTGGGCCGGCGCCAAATCAACGAGGTTCATGTTGAAGCGGGTTTCAAACTCAACGGCTCATTGATTCGGGAAGCCTGCGTTGATGAGTTGTTGTTGTACCAGGCGCCTTGCTTGTTAGGCCAGGCGTCGGGTTTTGCTAACCTGACGGCTGTGCCGGCGCTGAACCAGCGACACCAGTTGCGATTTGTCGGTGCCGAGTTGGTTGGAGATGACTTACGGGTTGTTGCGCGCTTTGCTGATCCGGATCATGGCTTGGCCCAGGGCAATGGGCCGCATGCAGTGCGCGTATCAACTCAATCCTGAACTAAAGTCTCAACGAAAGCCTGAATCCAACCCTGATCCTGATCCGGATACACGGGTTTCACTTGTATTTTGAATCTAACGAGCAAAAAAAATGTTTACCGGAATTGTCGCCGCTTTAGGTCAGATCGAGTCCGTCACCCCACTGGGTGACGACACTCATGGGGTTCGCCTGAGTATTGCTGCTGGTCAGCTGGATCTGTCAGATGTTTCGCCAGGTGATTCAATTGCTGTTCAGGGGGCATGCATGACGGTTGTAAGGCTTGCCGAGCAAACTTTCGAAGTGGATGTGTCGCGCGAGAGCCTTGAGAAGACCGTGGGTCTTGATTCAACCGGGTTGGTGAATCTTGAGAAAGCAATGCGATTGTCCGACCGAATCGGTGGTCATCTGGTTTCTGGCCATGTCGACGGCCTGGGGGTAGTGACTCGCTTTGAATTGCGCGGGGAAAGTTGGTTGTTGCAGGTTTTGTCGCCCGGTGTTCTTGGGCGTTATCTGGCTTACAAAGGCTCAGTCACCATTAACGGCGTCAGCCTGACAGTCAATTCGGTGTCTGATGCCGATGCCGGCACCACGATAGAGATGAATCTCATTCCCCACACGGTTGAGGTCACGACTCTAAAAACTTTAAGTGTTGATGACAGGGTAAATCTTGAAATTGACTTGATCGCGCGCTACGTTGAACGCATGGCGGCCGCCAGAACCTGACACGGTGACGCCTGGTCTCCCGGATTTTTGACCGATTTAAAGCCCGGTAACACTGGCCGCGATTGCGGGCACCGTATTGACGCGCAGATCAGAAAATAATCGGCTGGCGCCGGCAATCTGCTGCTCATCCACATCCCAGTAAGTGACCCGCTGATCAAAGTGCGGTCGCCGGATTACTACTGAGCTGTCAATGACGATGAAACCGCGCTCAAAACTTGCCAGCCGCGGGTCCAGTCTGAGAATCTGAAAACGGGGGGCGTGGATTTTAAGCACGTTGACCAGGCGGGTGCAGTCTCTTTGGATAAAATGGGTGCGTTGTACGATAATCGAGACTGTCGTATCCGGCGAGGTTTTTAACAGGCGGTTCAGGCAGTCAGAGATGGTTGGGCGATCGAGGCCATAGAACTCGCCGTCACGGTCAAATATCTTGACCGATCGGCGAGCCGACTCCAGCGCTATATCCAGAGCGGACTGGGCACCGCTTCGACTGTCGAAGCGCTGGTATGAAAAACTGGGGATCTTATCCATTACCGCCCAGTATCTCTCCGATTAATGCGTGACGGAACCTGGTTTTTCGCCTTTGATCTGCCAATAATCACCGTTTGTCGTCCACGCCGACCCTGACAGGACTAAAATAGGGAATGCAACTATCGCCGATACATGAAATAGTCCAGGATCTGCGCGACGGGAAGATGGTCATCCTCGTTGACGAAGAAGATCGTGAAAACGAGGGAGACCTGATCTTAGCGGCCGATTTTGTGTCCGCTGATGCAATCAATTTTATGGCCCGCCACGCCCGCGGGCTTATCTGCCTCACCCTGACCGAGGAGCGCTGCAAACAGTTGCGGTTGCCGCTGATGGTGCCCGCCAGTGGCGCACGTTTTGGTACCAATTTCACCGTCTCAATCGAAGCTGCACACGGAGTCACTACCGGCATCTCGGCTGCGGACCGGGCGCGAACCATTGAGGCCGCGGTTGCCGCTGGGGCTGTGGCTGGCGATATCGTTCAGCCCGGTCATATTTTTCCGGTGATGGCCCAGCCCGGCGGGGTGCTGGCCCGCGCAGGCCATACCGAGGCCGGTTGTGACCTGGCTGCGCTTGCTGGCCTGACCCCGGCGTCGGTGATCTGTGAAGTCCTGAAAGATGACGGCACAATGGCGCGCTTGCCCGATTTGCTTGAATTCGCCAGCGAGCACGGCCTAAAAGTGGGCACTATTGCCGATCTGATTCAGTACCGTAGTGCCCATGAGTCACTGATTGACGAAGTGATCACCCGCCCGGTTCAGACCCCCTGGGGCGAGTTTATGTTGCACGGTTTTCGCGACAAGCCGGGCGAATGCTTACACCTGGCACTGGTGCACGGTAAGATCAGCGCCGATTCAGAAGTTTTGGTCCGGGTTCATGAACCACTCACCGTGCTTGACCTGCTTGAGCCTCTGGCCGGGTCACATTCCTGGCCAGTGGGGAAAGCCTTACAAAAAATCCGTGAGTCTGAGGCTGGGGTAATGGTGATGCTCAATTGTGACGGCGCGTCGGCGCAAGTCGACCCTGTGCTGCACGATCCCGGTTCGCCGGATGTTGTCGAAGCGGTAACAAGTAACAAGATTGATTTGCGAACCTACGGTATGGGGGCGCAGATTCTCAGGCATTTGGGTGTACGGCGTATGCGTTTACTCTCGCAGCCACGCAAAATGCCCAGCATGTCGGGCTTTGAGCTCGAAGTGGTTGGTTTTGAAGTTTAAGTAAAAAAAGAGAACACAAAATAAGTCGGTGGGCTTTGTTGGCTCTACCGGGGTGACCCGAGATCATAGGTTATGGTCAATGGGCTGGGATTTTCAAGGTCCGTAGCGACCAGGAGTATTGATGAGTATTGAAGTTTTTCAGGCTGAGCACAGCGGTGCCGAACTGCTAATTGGTATTGTCCAGTCGCGATACAACGAAAAGCTGTGTGTCGGGCTGCGCAAATCTTGTCTGGCCGAGCTTAAACGGCTTGGGGTTGCTGAGGATGATGTTTTCGTCTATTCCGTTCCCGGTGCACTAGAGTTGCCAATCGCGTTGGAGCGACTGGCGGCATCAAAACACTTTGATGCTCTCATTGCTCTTGGAGCCGTTGTGCGCGGTGAAACTTATCACTTCGAAGTGGTTGCCAATGAAAGCGCCGCTGGTATTAACCGGGTATCACAGGACTTTTCTGTTCCGGTTGCCAACGGTGTTCTGACAACGAATACCGAAGAGCAGGCGCTTGAACGCGTTAAAGAAAAAGGCGCCGACGCAGCCCGGGTTGCGGTTGAGATGGCAAACCTGGTTGAGGCGATCAACGAGAGCCTTCACGGCAGTGAAGATGATGGGGAAGACGATGCCGAAGACGAAGACTTCGATGAAGATTTTGACGAAGACGATCTTGACGACGACGATGATGACGATCGATGACGCCGATTAAATGACCTTCCCAGACAGTACCGAAAGCGCTGAAAACGCGACGCCGATATCGGCGGCTGGAAAGTCGGGTTCGCAGCGCGGCGGCCGCAATGCGCGCCGGCGTTCGCGCGAGTTTGCTGTACAGGGGATTTACCAGTGGCTTGTTGCAGCAACCGACGCCGGTTTGATCGAAGCTGATCTGTCTGCATCCCCTGAATTCAAACGCTGCGATGCGGGCCATTTAACCGCATTGCTGCACGGTACGATTACCGAATACGCCAGCCTGAACGAACGCATATCGCCGCATCTGGACCGCAAAGTTGAGCATGTCAGCCCAGTTGAGCGGGCCGTGTTGCTGGTGGCAACTTATGAGTTGTTGCATCACCCCGAAATTCCGTTTCGGGTGGTTATCAGTGAGGCGATTGATCTGACCAAGGTGTTCGGTGGCACCGATGGCCATCGTTTTGTCAATGGAGTGCTTGACCGGGTCGCAAAAGACTGCGGAACCGATCAGGGGCTTCGCTGAACATCGTGGCCGGCGCCCGGTCTTTGCTTCGGGCCTTGGCCCAGGGGCGGCTGAACGCAGCGGCCCGGTGACCGAGTTCGAGCTTATTCGCCGCTTTTTTGACCGCGGTCCGCTGCGCCGTACAGAACTTGGTATCGGTGATGATGCGGCAGTGCTTGATCTGCGCGGCGAACATCTGGTGACCTGTACTGACATGCTGATTGAAGGGCGGCACTTTTTTGTTGGTACCGATCCGGCGGCGATTGGTCATAAGAGCCTCGCGGTTAACTTATCCGACCTCGCCGCAATGGGGGCACAGCCGATTGCCTTTGCACTGGCGCTTGCTTTGCCCTCGGTTGACGAGTCATGGTTGTCGGCTTTTGCCAATGGTTTGTTCAGCGCGGCTGATGCGGCGGGATGTGAACTACTTGGGGGTGATACCACCCGTGGCCCGCTCAATATTTGTATTACTGCTTACGGTAGTGTTTCGGCAGGCGCTGCCATTCGGCGCGACCGGGCCGAGCCGGGGGAGGACATCTGGGTTTCCGGAGCCCTTGGCGCGGCCAGTGCCGCCGTCAGACTGCGGTCATCCCTTGCGGGGCCCGATCGGTTCACCGGTTTGCCGGCAGCGTTGGCCCGTCGCCTGGACTGGCCTGAGCCCCGGCTGGCGCTTGGTCTGGCGCTGCGACATGTCGCCAGTGCTGCTATCGACATTTCAGACGGTTTGATTGCGGACCTTAGCCATATCGCCGAGCGGTCGCGAACTGGCATGCACCTTACCGCTGATGACATTCCGGTTGATCCGGCGCTGTCATCTTTGTTTTCAACGCCCGACGCATTGCGTCTGGCGTTAAACGGCGGCGACGACTATGAGTTGGCGTGGACGGCCCCGGCAGAAAACCGGGTGGCCATTGACGGTATTGCGGCACGCCTTGGCCTGTCAGCCACTCGAATTGGCTCGGTGCACGCCGGTGAGGGTATTAAGGTAACCGACCGGGGTGGTAAACCAATCATTCAAATTCCGGATGGTCATGACCACTTCGCCTGAGCCTCTTAAGCCGTCATTAGCATTTATGAATGCCCACTGGTCAAGATGGCTGGCCCTGGGCTTTGGTAGTGGACTGCTTCCGGTGGCCCCCGGTACTGCTGGTACCGCGCTGGCCTGGGCCCTGTGGGCCGTCATGTCATTGTGGCTCGACAACGCGGCTTTGCTGATAGTTGTGATGTGGAGTCTTGTGCTCGGACCGTGGATTTGTGAGCAAACGGTCCGCGCGCTTGGGGTTCACGACCATCCGGCAATTGTCTGGGACGAAGTGGCTGCGTTCTGGGCTTTGTTGTGGCTTACCGGCGGTGACGTCTGGTGGCAACTGCTCGCGTTTGTCTTGTTCCGCTTTTTTGACAGTGTGAAACCCTGGCCGATCAGCTGGGTCGACCGGCGGGTCAAGGGCGGGTTTGGCGTCATGATTGATGACGTCATTGCGGCGGGTGCCGCTTTGCTTGTTATCGGGGTGGTCAAACTGGTTTGGTAAGTGGCGGATTTAAGGTGCGGACGCCTGGCCACCGCATACAAGACAACTAAAGCTATCGTTTGACGCTAGTCAATTAACCGTTGCCTCGAAGGTATACGGTAGCCGTTCTAATCGACTAATCGAAAAATGGCAGAGGCAAAATGAAAACATACCGTGCGACGTTTTCAATCAGGCGGTTGTGGGTCATCTTGATTCTCGGTTTGGTCTTGATGTTTGGCGTGCTGCTCTGGTTCGGTGGGCAGATTTATCAACAAGCGCCACCAATTCCCGCCCAGGTGGTCAGCGAGGGCGGCACGGTCGTCTACACCCGGCAAGACATTCAGTTTGGTCAGAACATATGGCAATCGACAGGGGGCATGCAACAAGGTTCGATCTGGGGGCACGGCGGTTATCTGGCTCCTGACTGGAGCGCGGATTGGCTGCAAAGAGAGTCCAAAGCGCTCGCCGCCTTCTACGCTGGGGTTTCGCCGATAGTTTCGCAGGGTACAGAGCAGGCGCGCGCCGACTGGCATCAGTCGATGGCGCGTCGCGACATGCGAAAGAACACTTTTGATCCGGCAACCGGGGTGCTGACTGTCACTAAATTGCGCGCCCAGGCCATTGCGCAGGTTGCTGAGCATTACAGTGAATTGTTTCGTGCCTCTACCGAAGCGGCGCAGGTTCTTCGCAAAGCCTATGCGTTTCCGCGCGACGCTGTCTTGAGTGTGTCCGAAGCCCATGCCATTGGCGCCTTCTTTTTCTGGACCTCCTGGAGTGCCGTGACCAATCGACCCGGTGATGACATCAGCTATACCAGCAACTGGCCGCACGACCCAAGTGTCGGCAACACACCCACGGCCAGCGTTTTGGTGTGGAGCGTGGCGTCAGTGGCACTGCTACTGGCCGGTATTGGTGCGTTGGTTTGGTATTACGTACGCCAATTTGATGCCTGGCGCGCTGATATGGAGCCTGAAGAGGGTTTTGCCACCGAAGATTTGCTGGATAGTTTTAGCGTGACGCCTTCTATGCGCGCAACAACAAAATATTTCTGGCTGGTTGCGGCCATGTTCGTTGTTCAGGTCTTGCTTGGGATCGTCACTGCTCACTACGCAGTTGAAGGGCAGGGCTTATACGGCCTGCCGTTTGCCGAATACATTCCTTATGTCGTGACCCGAACCTGGCACACGCAGTTGTCCGTATTATGGATTGCCACTGCCTGGCTTGCGACCGGTCTGTATGTGGCCCCGCTTATTTCCGGGCATGAGCCGAAATTTCAGGTTGTCGGGGTGAACTTCCTGTTCTATAGCCTGCTGGTCATTGTGGTTGGCTCATTTGCTGGCCAATGGGCGGCGGTGCATCGGTTAATTTCAGATATGACCGTCAATTTTTGGTTCGGTCATCAAGGTTACGAATTTGTTGACCTGGGGCGCTTTTGGCAGATTTATCTGTTTATCGGTTTACTGCTATGGGTCGCACTGATATTTAGGGCCTTGTTGCCAGCGCTCAAAGACAAGCGCAGCGGGTCAATAGTGGCCTTGGTGCTTCTGGCTGCGTTGTCGATTGGCTTACTGTATGGCGCCGGCCTGATGTGGGGACAGCATACCAATATCAGCATCATGGAGTATTGGCGCTGGTGGGTGGTACATCTGTGGGTTGAAGGCGTGTTTGAGGTATTCGCTACCGCAATTATTGCCATGTTGTTTGTGCGCATGGGGTTGCTGCGCACTTCGGTAGCCACCGTCATGGTGTTATTCGCCACCATTATTTTTCTGGGCGGTGGGGTGTTGGGCACGTTTCATCACCTTTACTGGTCCGGGACGCCCATTTCGGTTATGGCGGTTGGGGCAAGCTTCTCTGCTCTGGAAGTGGTGCCGCTAACTGTCGTCGGTTTTGAAGCCTATAACCATGCGAAAGTTGAAAAGCAGGCGCTGTGGGAACAGGCCTACCATTGGCCATTCATGTTCTTCGGGGCGGTACTGGTCTGGAATCTTGTTGGCGCAGGTGTGTTTGGGTTTTTGATTAATCCGCCGATCGCGTTGTACTACATGCAAGGTTTGAACACCACAGCAAGTCACGGTCATGCCGCGCTGTTTGGGGTCTACGGCATGTTGGGCCTTGGCCTGATGTTGTATTGCATGCGCGGTCTCACCGATGTGTCCCGCTGGAACCAGAGGTTGCTTAAAATCGCATTCTGGTCACTGAATATCGGCCTCGCCATGATGACTTTTTTGTCCCTGTTGCCTCAAGGCATATTACAAACTTACGCCAGCGTTAAGTACGGTTATGCGTATGCGCGATCAGCCGAATTTGTTCACAGCGAATGGATGGAAGCATTGGTCTGGGCGCGGGTACCCGGTGACGTGGTGTTTGCTGTTGGCGTATTCGCGTTTGCCTTATTTACCTACCAGGCCTTTCGCGCCAATCCCAAGGCCAGTCTTGGCCCCGCGTTTTCTCATTGAAGCCGGTTCGAAGTGTTGTTGATCCGCGTGCTGGTTTGACCGTAGTAATATCTGACAATGGGCAGGCGGTTTCCCTGCGGTCAGTGGTACTGGTAATCGTCAGCTCTACTGGTAATTGTTTGAATCTAACGGGGAAAATTAATGTGGACGACTAAGCCGTTAACTGCCCCGCAGATGTCAATTGCGACCTGGACCGAAAGCGAATTACAGGAAAATCTTCATAGCCTGGCAGCGACGCTTGGGCAATCACTTGCCGAACGTGGTTTGATGGTGCGCACTGCTGAGTCGTGTACCGGAGGTGCGATTGCCCGCGCGCTAACGGAAATGTCTGGTTCCAGCGCATGGTTCGATTGTGCCTACGTGACCTACAGCAATGACGCCAAGATGCGAATGCTGGGTGTTGATCCGCTCATTCTGGAACAACACGGTGCGGTTAGCGAAGCGGTTGCGCTGGCGATGGCCCTGGGGGCCTTGAACGGGCCAGGCAGGGCCGGCGCTATCGATAACTCTATTCAATATTTGAGCACCGCGGTAACCGGGGTTGCCGGTCCGGGTGGTGGCAGCCCTGACAAACCGGTTGGTACGGTTTGGTTTGGCTGGGCGGGGCCGGCGTCTGGCGGATTAAAAGCCCGGGCTGCGATGGTGAAATTTGATGGTGACCGAAGCGCGGTACGATTACAGACTGCAATTTATGCGCTGCAACAGATTCAGACTTTCTGGTTATAACGACAGTCTGGTTGTATATACAGTAGTTTAATGCCATACTCCTGTTCAAAGGCTAGCGAATTACCCCGTTGAATTACCCCGTTGAATTACCCCGTGTCGAAAGGCGCGACCGGCGCAACCGGTGCAACCGGTGCAACCGGCGTAAGCGGTGAAACCGGTTTCACCGGCCACACAGCGGGGCTTCGGCAACAAAGAACAAGATTCGATATTCGGACTAACCGCTATTGCGGACGAACATCAAATCAAACCTCAATCAATAGCGGTTGAACACAACAGCAATTGAACAAATAGCGATTGAACCAGGAGCAGGCAAATGGATAAAGTGGTCAAAATGAAAGAAGCAAAATCGTCTGATCGTGAAAAAGCGCTGGCAGCAGCACTGGGCCAGATTGAAAAGCAGTTTGGCAAGGGCTCTGTCATGCGCCTGGGTGATGGCGAAACAGCACCTGATATCGAATCCGTATCAACCGGGTCTCTTGGTCTGGACATTGCGCTGGGTATCGGTGGCCTGCCTCGTGGCCGGGTAGTCGAAATTTACGGCCCGGAGTCATCAGGCAAAACAACGCTGACATTGCAAGTCATTGCCCAAATGCAAAAGCTCGGGGGGACAACAGCATTTATTGACGCTGAGCATGCGCTGGACACCCAATACGCCGCCAAACTTGGTGTCAATCTCGAAGAGTTGCTGGTGTCGCAGCCGGACACCGGTGAGCAAGCGCTTGAAATCACAGACGCCCTGGTTCGCTCGGGCTCGGTAGATCTCATTGTTATTGATTCAGTTGCGGCCCTGACCCCCCGCGCCGAAATCGAAGGTGACATGGGTGACTCTCTGCCGGGCTTACAAGCCCGCCTGATGTCACAGGCGCTCCGTAAATTGACTGGCTCTATTAAACGAACAAATTGCCTGGTTATTTTCATCAACCAGATTCGCATGAAAATCGGCGTCATGTTTGGCAGCCCCGAGACCACTACAGGTGGTAACGCACTGAAATTTTATGCTTCGGTACGGCTTGATATCCGCCGCATTGGCTCGATCAAAAAGGGTGAAGAGGTTGTTGGTAACGAAACCCGGGTAAAAGTAGTCAAGAACAAGGTTGCGCCGCCGTTCAAGAAAGCCGAGTTCGATATTTTGTACGGTGAAGGTACGTCGCTCGAAGGTGAGTTGCTGGATCTTGGCTCAGATCTCGACATCGTTGACAAAGCCGGTGCCTGGTATAGCTACGAAGGTGACCGAATCGGGCAGGGCAAAGACAATGCCCGTGAATATCTGCGTGAGCATCCGGAAATGGCCATGAGTATTGAGACTCGAATCCGTGAACATTACGGGGTTGCCCAACGTGCTTTGCCAGGTAGTGCCGGCGGTACTCCCGATGCAGCAGATACGAGTACCCAAAATAAGGCGGCTTAGTTATCTGGCTTAGTTATCTGGCTTAGTTGTCGGCATAATTGCCCCGCTTCGTTGCACATTGCCGTCACCTTGGTTTCGTTTCTGCAGTTTTGACCCTGCAGTTTTGACCCTGCAGTTTTGACCCTGCAGTTTTGACCCTTTAACGCGGCTAACCTCTCCCTGCGGACGGCAGGGAGACGGGTAGCAGCTTTATCCCTTGCAAAGATTCAATAAAACCGGGCTCACCATGGTCACCGTTTCCGCCGATTCGGCGAACCAGGCTGCCGCGGACAGCGCGGGCGATATTTCAGCGGTAACCCGCTTAAAAAGTCCGAGCAGCCCGAGCCGCCTAAGCAATCCGAACCCAACAAACAGTCAGTGTGCCAACCTGCCGGTCGAACCGGATCAGGACAGTATCCGCGAGCTGCGCCGCAGAGCCATTCGCCTGTTGGCGCGGCGCGAGTACAGTGCTCACGAGATTCGCAACCGAATGGCCGCCTGCTTGCTCGATCCACCCGGTGCCGTTCCGAAGCGGTCGCGCAAATCAGAAAATTCGAGTGTTTCGTGCGAGTCGCGCAATCTGCACAAGGCGCGCAATCCAGACAATCCAGACAATCCGGACACGGGTCGCACAATTGGGGTTGACGCCGATATCAATCCTGACACCAACCTGGCGGCCGACGACTTGAACGTTGATGCCGCGCTCTTCGAACCGGTTGCGCCACGCCAGCCGACCGCAGCCGAGCTGGATACCGTTATTGCGCAAATGCAGGCACTTGATCTGCAGTCTGACCAGCGATTTGCTGAATCTCTGGTACGTCGTCGGGGTGAGCGTGAAGGAGTTGCCCGCGTTGCCGGGTTGCTCAAGCAGCATCAGGTTGATGAGGCGATTTGCCACGCGCTGTTAGTGCCGTTACGGGCATCAGAATTTGAGCGCGCTTACGAAGTCTGGTTGCGCCGGTTTGGAGCACTGCCCGAAAGCCTGAAGGAAAAGGCACGCCAGGCACGGTTTCTTGGCAGCCGCGGATTCCCTTCAGATGTCATCTCGCGGATCCTGCGCGGTGCTGTGCCGTAAGTGCTTGACTTGCACCAGTCTGAGCCTTGTGTGACAGATGAGGAAAGGTCAGCTAAACATGGGTTTCTCCGGCGATGCAAATCCCAACTCACATGCTAAACTTCCCGGCCTGAGCCATGTCAAACAGACGCATCTGTAGTTCGTGTCCGGCGGCAGTGCCTTAGTGGCCTTAGTTAGCAAAATGGCCTTAGTTAGCAAAAAGTTACCCAAGTTGCCAAAATTGCCGAAGTTGCCAAAGTTGCCAAAGTTGCCATAGCGTGATGCAGCGGCCTCAGACCAACACCAGCGATCCTATCAAGGAACTCTCAGTTTAATGAAAATCCACGAGTATCAGGGCAAAGAAGTCCTTAAAAAGTTTGGCGTACCGGTTCCACGCGGCATTCCGTGCTTCTCGGTTGACGAGGCAGTGAAGGCAGCTGAATCTCTTGGCGGCAAGGTTTGGGTAGTTAAGGCCCAGATTCACGCCGGCGGACGCGGCAAAGGCGGCGGGGTCAAAGTGGCCAAGTCTATGGACGAAGTCCGGCAATACGCCACCGACATCCTGGGTATGCAGCTCGTCACCCATCAAACCGGTCCGGAAGGTCAGAAGGTTCGACGGTTGCTGGTGGAAGAGGGGGCCGACATCCAGACCGAACTGTACGTAGGCATCGTTATCGACCGCGAAAGCCAGCTGGTCACCGTTATGGCATCCAGCGAAGGCGGCATGGATATCGAAGAAGTCGCTGAGCACACGCCAGAAAAAATCCACAAAGTTGGTGTCTCGCCGACTGAAGGCCTGACTGATGCTCAGGCTGAAGGCCTCGCGACAAAAATTGGCATTCCGGCAGCTTCATTACCTCAGGCTCGTCAGGTTTTACAAGGGCTGGCCAAGGCATTTACGGATACCGATGCCAGCCTGGCAGAAATTAACCCGCTGATCCTGACAGGTGACGGCAAAGTAATTGCGCTGGATGCCAAGCTGAACTTTGATCCCAACGCATTGTTTCGTCACGAAGATCTGGTTGAAATGCGCGACCTGGATGAAGAAGACCCTGCTGAGGTTGAAGCATCAAAGCATGATCTTGCCTATATTCAGCTCGAAGGCAATATTGGCTGCCTGGTCAACGGTGCGGGTCTGGCAATGGCCACCATGGACACCATCAAGCTATTTGGCGGTGAGCCGGCCAACTTTCTTGACGTTGGCGGCGGCGCCACTACTGAGAAGGTCACCGAGGCCTTCAAGATCATGTTGCGCAATCCAAACCTGAAGGCCATTTTGGTTAATATTTTTGGCGGCATTATGCGCTGTGACGTAATTGCCGAAGGTGTTATTGCTGCATCCAAGGCAGTTGGCCTGAAGGTTCCGCTGGTTGTTCGCATGAAAGGGACCAACGAAGAAATTGGTCGTCAACTGCTGGCTGATTCTGGATTGCCAATTATCTCTGCAGAAACGATGGGTGAAGCGGCTAAAGAAGTAGTTGCCGCTGCGAATGGCTGATCAATCCGCCTTCGTTTCCGAACCTATTAACCCATGCCGGTCTCGGCAATTGATCCCGGTCGTAAACCGGGCTTAAAAAATTAAACAGGTTGAATGTAGCCAATGAGCATCCTGATCAATAAAGACACCCGCGTAATGACCCAGGGAATAACCGGTAAGACCGGGCAGTTCCATACCCGGACAAGCCGCGACTATGCGAATGGAAAATCTGGTTATGTGGCCGGCGTTCATCCGAAAAAGGCCGGTACCGACTTTGAAGGGATTCCGATTTACGGGTCGGTGCGTGATGCCAAGGAGCAATCGGGCGCGACTGTTTCGGTTATCTATGTGCCGCCGCCGTTTGCTGCTGGTGCAATCTGGGAAGCCGTAGAAGCGGACCTCGACCTTGTTGTATGTATTACCGAGGGTATTCCGGTTCGCGATATGGTGGAGGTTCGTGACCGGATGCGGCGCGAAAACCGCCGCACCTTGTTGCTTGGGCCAAACTGCCCGGGTGTTATTACACCGGACGAGCTAAAAATTGGCATCATGCCGGGTCATATCCACAAAAAGGGTCGCATTGGGGTTGTCTCGCGATCGGGAACGCTGACGTACGAAGCGGTTGGCCAGTTGACCAGCCTTGGGCTTGGTCAGTCGACTGCTGTCGGTATTGGCGGGGACCCGGTTAACGGGCTCAAGCACATCGACGTGATGAAGATGTTCAACGATGACCCCGATACCGACGCGGTGGTAATGATCGGCGAAATTGGCGGTACCGACGAAGAGACAGCAGCCGAATGGGTTCGGGACAATATGAAAAAACCTGTTGTTGGTTTTATTGCCGGCGTTACCGCGCCTCCAGGCAAGCGAATGGGCCATGCTGGCGCAATTATTTCGGGTGGTAAAGGTACGGCTCAGGAAAAGCTGGCGGTAATGGAAGCCTGCGGCATTAAGGTCACCAAAGATCCGTCTGAGATGGGCTCGTTGCTCAAGAGTGTTATCTGACGGCGCATGCCGTACAATTGCTGCCTAAGCCGCCAGATGGCGGCTTTTCTTTGGGCTGATATTGGTGAAACAGTCGCAAAATTGTCCAGCTGTTCCTTGAACACGACCAGGTGACCTCTTGATTGAACTTCTGACAACCTTGAATTGGGCTGCAGTCGGTCAGATCATCATGATTGACATATTGCTTGGCGGCGACAACGCCGTCGTGATTGCGCTTGCCTGTCGAAACCTGCCGCCCGAGCAACGAACCAAGGGCATCTTGTTCGGGACAATTGGCGCGATCGGCTTGCGGGTTATTCTGATCATTTTTGCGATGAGTCTATTGAGCCTGCCGTGGCTAAAGCTTGTTGGCGGGTTGCTTTTACTCTGGATCGGGGTGAAGCTTCTTACCCCGGAAGATGATGGTGACCATGGCGTTGGAGATGGCGGTACAAGCCTGCTGTCAGCCATTCGAACCGTCATCATCGCTGATTTGGTCATGAGCATCGACAACGTGATCGGAATTTCCGCGGCGGCCCAGCGTGCCAACGAGGAGCACCAGTTTGCATTGGTAATATTTGGCTTACTGGTCAGCGTGCCGATTATCATCTGGGGAAGTAAGCTGGTGCTGGGCATGATGGAAAAGTATCGGTTTATTATTTGGATCGGCGCAATGTTGCTCGGTTGGATTGCCGGCGGCATGATGGTGACTGACCCCGTGGTTGAGGCGCAGTTTGGTGTTGTCGATAAATCAACCCAGCTGATTTGCGAAATTGTCGGCGCTTTATCGGTGGCTGCATGCGCCTGGTTGCTCTTCTTTCGCCGTCCGGCGGAATCGCCACGCCGTTCGTGAACTAGTGGCTTAGCAGGTTCTCAGCAGGTAGCTAACCTGCTGCCATGCCTGCAAATTTCCCAGTATCGAATGGCTTGCTTCAGCTGCTTGGCGATGCAATTCAATCCGATTCCGTTGACTCATGTTTTTCGACCGTTTGTCGGTCGTTGCAAATCTGCGTGCCGGACCACGTGTCTTTTTGTATGCGCGGGGTTTCCTGATGGAATTATCCGAACCCACCGCGTCATCTGCCGGGGCGAATGTAGCGCAGACATTAATACTGTTGCCAATGTCCTCGCAGGGAAGAACTGGCGCACAGGAATTTCGCTTTGATAGTGGCCGGACGCTGATTGGACGACGGGGGCATACGGACCTGGTCTTGCAAGACAAAACTGTCAGCGGTGAACATGCTGCGATTACTCGCGAAGAATCGACATTTTTCATTGAAGACCTCGGCAGCAGTAACGGCACCCTGGTGAACGGCAATGCTATTACCCGGGTTGCTTTGTCTCATGACGACATTATCGAACTGGGAATTTATCGGCTCAAAGTCTGTCTGCCCGGTGCAGTGCCGGCTGCTGACCTGGTGTTGAGCGCCACGCTGGAGTACATCAGTGGGTCAATGCGGGGGATCCGTCAACGGCTTGATAAGCCGCTGACCAAGGTCAGTGCTGATGGGTACACCGCCGCAATTTCGAGGCGTAAATCGGGTTTTTACGTTTCTTATATTGATGGTGGTAACAAGCCGAGCATCAACGGTGAAGCGCTCGGACCGCGTGCGCAGCAATTGACCAACGGCGACGAGATCGAGCTCGGTACCTGTCGGATGCGCTTCGTGCAGACCTGATGAAGGATAATCACGCCGACAATTTGCGCTGGCTCCGAACTGGGGCCGGGTTGCTGATTTGTCTGGTGTTTTCTGTGCTGCAACTGAGTTCAGTGCCATCTGATGGATTGTCGACGGCTGATCGGTACTTATACGATACCCGGATCAGCGTGGCGCCGCCGTTTGATACGACAAAAGTTGTTATCGTTGACATCGATGAAGAGAGCTTGTCCACCATTGGCCGGTGGCCATGGTCGCGTCGTACCGTTGCCGACCTGGCAACTCGGATAACCGAGGAGGGTAATGCGGCGGTCCTGGGTTTTGATGTTGTCTTTGCGGAGCCTGAGCGCGAGGACCAACTCGCTGATCAGCAATTTGCTCTGGCCTTAAGTCAAAAACCAATTGTTCTCGGTTACTACTTCACCAGCGATCGCGGCGGGCAGACTTCGGGTATGTTGCCGGCGCCGGCATTCGAAAGTGCGTCCCTGCCGGCCAACATAACCCGTCTCGTCTGGAACGGTTTTGGTGCTAACCTGCCAATGCTGCAAACGGCTTCTGCGGATGCCGGGTTTTTCAATCCGGTGCTTGATCCGGACGGGGTAACCCGTTCTTTACCGTTGCTAACCGAGTTTGATGGACAAATATATGAATCGCTTGCACTGAGATTGCTGCGTCGTTATCTTGGTAATGCTGTCCTTGCTGTTGAGGAAGATCAGATTCAGCTGGCTGGCGACCGGGCCAGAATCAGCTTGCCATTATCAGAGGGGCTGACCGCCCTGGTACCTTACACGGCGGCTCCGGCACCTGGTAAGCCACGATTTACCTATATCTCAGCGGCTCGTGTCCTCAATGGCAATGTCGACTGGAAACTGTTTGACGACAAAATAGTTCTGGTTGGTACCAGTGCACCCGGCCTCGGGGATTCACGTGCGACTCCGGTCAGCGCTGCATTTCCCGGGGTTGAGGTTCATGCCACCCTGATAAACGGTGCACTTGAGAACCGGATGTTGTCCCGGTTACCCGAAGGAAACCTGATTTCTGCGCTAGGCATCCTTTTGATTGGGGGCTTATTCGCGTTTGCGGCACCGCGGGCTGGCGCGTTTGGGGTCATCATCGCAACTTTTACGTCGGCGTCGGCCTTGTTCGTTTGGAATGTTGTTGCCTTTGTTCATCTTGGCTGGGTACTGCCCCTGGCCGCGTCACTGCTGACAATCCTGCTAGTCGGTTTATTTAATCTGGCGGCTGGATACGCAATTGAAGGGCGGGCACGTCGCGCCGTTGTTGATTTGTTTTCTGAGTACGTGTCTCCGGACGTGGTTGAAAAAATGGCTCGGGATCCGTTGAATTACCATGGGGCGATCAGCGTTAATAGTGAGTTGACTGTGATGTTTGCTGATATTCGAGGCTTTACCCGGATTGCAGAGAATATGGCGCCGGAAATGCTTAAAGAATATCTGAACGAGGTCTTAACCGATTTAACTGAATGTATTTACCGATATAACGGCACCGTTGACAAATACATGGGGGATGCTGTCATGGCTTTCTGGGGCGCACCGGTTGCGGACCCAGACCATGCTGAGAATGCGGTTCGCGCTGCTATTGACATGCAGGTAGCTATCACTCGCTTATCAGAGCGCTTTGCGGCACGCGGCTTTCCACCGGTTGCGATTGGTATAGGTATCAATACCGGCATAGTGCGGGTTGGTGATATGGGTTCCAAGTTGCGACGTGCTTACACTGTTATTGGCGATTCGGTAAACCTGGCTGCCCGTCTTGAATCACTGACGAAACACTACGGCGTTCCCATTATCGTTGGCGAGTCAACGCAGCGCGCGTGTCCGGCGATGCAATTCAATGCGATAGACACGGTTGTGGTCACCGGGCGTCAGGGCGCGGTACAAATATTCAGCCCGCGGTCAACTTCCCAGGCCAACCGTCTATCATCAAACCCTCAGGAATCCGACGACGACTATTCTGTTGATGAAATTTCTGGTTCCGACCAAACTGACGAAAGTGACGCGGGTGACGAGCGTGACGTCCGTAATTCACGCAATTCACCTAACGCGCCGACTACTTTCGATACCCGGGTGAGCTAATGAAATTGAAAGTCCTGGGATGTAGCGGCGGAATTGGTGCGGGGCTGCGCACCACATCCTTTCTACTGGATAACGATGTCCTGATTGATGCGGGTACTGGCGTTCAGGATCTCACCATCGATGAACTGGCCGCTATTGACTCTGTTTTTCTAACCCATTCCCACCTGGATCATGTTGCGTCGTTGCCTTTGTTAATCGACTCTGTCGGTTCTGTGCGTGAGAATCCGGTTGTGGTTCATGCGTTACCGGAAACGATTGAAGCACTGAAGCAACATATTTTCAACTGGACAATCTGGCCCGATTTCACCCAGATTCCCAGCCCCGAAAAACCGTATCTGGTTTACCAGCCGCTTAGCATCGGACGTCCTATTATCCTGGGGAAGAGAGAAATTTGGCCGCTGCGTGCGAATCACACTGTGCCGGCGCTTGGCTTTCACTTAAAGGGTGAAAGCGGGTCACTTGTCTTCTCAGGAGATACCGCACCGAACCCCGGGTTCTGGGCCGTTGCTAATCAGATAATTGATCTACGGCATTTAATAATCGAAACCGCTTTTTCTAATGAAGAAAAAGAAATTGCCGTCAAAGCAAAGCATTTGTATCCGGATCAGCTGGTGACGGAGCTCAATTGTCTGCAAAGCAAGCCTCAAGTATGGATAACGCATCTGAAGCCGCTGGATCAGAAAACTATTTCTGACCAGGTGACTAACCAGGCTGCGGCGTACTCCCCAACCGTGCTGGATAACGGCATCACGCTCGAGTTCTGATCCCTTTGTTGCGATCACAGGTGACTATGTCTGGCAGCAGGTGACAAAAATGGTCACCTGCATCTGGTTGATCGATCAAATTTCGTCACTTAAGCCGGTTAACTCGTCGAATGCAAACCTGAATCCGGCTCCCAAATACACTGGAAAGCGCGCAAAAAACGAAAAAACACCGCTGATCAGGAACTAACGACCGGTTGTTCTTACTGGCACGGGCTCTGCATATATCCGGGTAACGAGAATGGTGTCTCGTTCATTCAATCCCTGGAGAT
>JBAUID010000112.1:0-3562 GCA_049680625.1 Burkholderiaceae bacterium
TTTGGTTTGCTGGGACTGAAGCTGGCGTTGTCACGACAGTAACTAACTCTCTGGACTTTTGTTTATGGCGTCAATCCTCCAACACCGGAACCCAATCGATATATACAGGCACCAAGCCGGCCACTACAGGCTGTTACCGGGCTACGCCCTGGCTTTGTTACTAACCGCATGCGGCGGAAACTCGACCCCGGCGCCTCCCAGCGGGGGCAGCGACAATCCACAAATTCTGGCCGAACAGCTGGACGAAGCCCGCGCCGGTGCCAGTGGCACCCAACCCGGTAGTTTGCCAGGTGAATTGCCCGAAGCGTCAGCCGTACGCTTTCTGAACCAGGCCAGTTTTGGCAGTACCGAAGCGGACGTAGCCAATGCCATGGCGCAGTGGCGCTGGGGATGGCTGCAAACGCAGTTCTCTACCCCAGTGGCAAAAACACACTGGGAACAAGTGCTGGCTGACGAAGCCGCCTGGCGGGCCGAAGACCCGGCGCGAGCGCAAGCGAATACACCGCGGGTTATCTGGGATTGGTCGGTTTGGGAAACCTATCTCACGTCTCCCGACCAGCTACGCAAACGCATCGCGTATGCGCTGTCGCAAATCCTGGTGGTGTCGATGGAAACCCTGCCGGACGCGCGCTTCGGGGCTGGTTATATGGACGTGCTGGAAGCCAATGCGTTTGGAAACTTTCGCCAGTTGCTAGAAGATGTCACTCTGACCCCGGCAATGGGTCAATATTTGTCGTATCGGGGCAATCGAAAAGCTGTTTACCCTAACAATGATCCGACCCGCGATCCCATTCGAGTGCCTGATGAAAACTATGCGCGCGAGGTCATGCAGTTATTCACGATTGGTCTTTACCTGCTGAACCCCGACGGCACGCTCAAGCTGGTCAACGGCGAACCGGTTGAAACCTATGGTGAACAAGATGTTCAAGGTCTGGCCCGGGTATTTACCGGCTGGGACTGGCAACCCAGGACGGTAGGTGAATACGAACGCCTGCCGATGCGCCATATTGCAAACCGCCACTCACCGGAAGAAAAAGCTTTCCTTGGAGTCACTATTGCCGCCGGCACAGACGGACCGAGCAGCCTGGCCATGGCACTGGATACCTTGTTTAACCATCCGAATACGGCGCCATTCATCAGCAAACAACTTATTCAACGACTGGTGACCAGCAACCCAAGTACTGAATATGTCAGCCGGGTAGCGGCACGCTTTATTGACAATGGCGATGGGGTTCGCGGTGACTTGAGAGCGGTAATTGAAGCGGTTTTGCTTGATACTGAAGCGCGCTCTCCATTCCACATTTCTGCGCCCGCCCCCGGTTGGGGAAAACTGCGCGAACCGGTGCTGCGGTTTACCACTTTTGCCCGGGCATTTGGGGTTAGTAACAGCCAGGAGATTTGGCGTTACGGCGATTTGTCTGAACCATCGACTGCCCTGGGGCAAAGCCCGCTGCGCTCGCCCTCGGTATTTAACTTTTACCGCCCAGGTTACGTGCCGCCCAATACCTCGATTGCCCGCGACAACCTGGTGGCACCCGAGTTTCAGATCGCCACGGAAACATCTATACCGGGTTATGTGAATTTCATGCAAAAGCAGCTGACCAATCCACCAGCCGGTATTCGCTACAACTTCGACCCAGAACTCGCCTTGGTGAATAACCCGGTTGCGCTGGTGGCGCGTTTGAATCGTCGCCTGACCAATAACGCCATGCGCACGCAAACCCAGGAGCTGATTATCAACACCATTAGTGCACTACCTGTTGCTACAGACAACCAAAAACTGAACCGGGTTCGGACTGCTATTTTGATGACGCTGGCAGCACCCGATTTTGTGGTGCAGAAATGAGGCGTGCGAGAATGGATTTCAGCAGCCAGGCATCACGCCGCGAATTTCTCCGTCGTGCCGGCGCCCTGGGCACCCTGGGGGCAGCCGCCCCGCTGGCATTGAATCTGGCAGCAATGACTGCCGCATCGGCTCAAACCGCCGGTGATGATTACCGTGCCCTGGTCTGCGTTTTTCTTTACGGCGGTAATGACAATCACAATACGATTGTTCCGTTCGACTTAACAACTTACAACCAGTACGCGGCAATTCGCACCAATATAGCGGTGGCCTACAACGAGCTGGCCAGTACCGAGCTGGTTCCGGCACGACCGTGGCCCGATGGACGCCAGATGTCACTGAACCCGGCACTCGCACCGTTTAAAACGCTGTTCGATAATGGTCACCTGGCCCTGGCCATGAACATTGGGACGTTGATCCGCGAAGGCACCACCCTGGATGATTACGAACGCCGCGTCGGGCTGCCGCCAAAACTGTTCTCCCACAATGATCAGCAATCAGTTTGGCAATCGTCACTGGCAGAAGGTGCAGCCAGTGGATGGGGCGGGCGCATGGGTGATTTGTTAGCCGCAAGCAATGGTGATGCGGCGCAATTTACCAGCATATCGGCCAGTGGAAATGCGGTGATGATGTCAGGCAATAGCGTTATTCAATACCAGGTGGGGTCGACCGGTTCGATACCAGTTAATCGGGTATTCGGCTCAACAGCCGCCACTGACGCGATGAAGCAATTGTTGCAGCAAACCAGTTCTCATTTATTCGAAGACGGGTATGCCAGTGTTGCCCGCCGATCAATAGAGGCTGATGCCCGTGTCAATGCCGCCCTGGAAACTGCCCCGGATCTCAGTTTCCCGGCTAGTCGACTGGGCGCCCAGCTGAAAACGGTTGCCCGCTTAATTGCCGCACGCGCCGCGCTTGGGGTTAAGCGCCAGGTATTTTTTGTGTCCCAGGGTGGTTTTGACAACCATAACGATCTGATCACCCTTCACCCCAACCTGCTTGAAACGGTCAGTACCGCAATGAAAGCTTTCTTCGACGCCACCGTGTTCTTAGGAGTTCAAGACCAGGTCACGAGTTTTACCGGGGCTGACTTTGGGCGCACCCTGAGCAACAACGGTGACGGTTCGGATCATGGCTGGGGGAGTTATCATTTTGTCATGGGTGGAGCGGTGCAACCACGCACCTGGGTCGGCAGCCTGCCGGCAATGTCGGTAGCACCCGGACCCGATAACGTCGGCAATGGTCGCTTGCTACCCGCCATCGGTGTGGACCAGTACGGGGCCACCCTGGCGCGCTGGTTTGGTGTGTCGGATGCGGAAATGTCGACCGTGTTTCCGAACATTAATAACTATTCAAACCGCAACCTGGGATTCCTGCGCGATATCGGATGAATCTGTGCCGACGCCGGCGCCGTCATCGTAGCCTTAAACATTTCAACCTGGAGGATCGATCAATGGCAAGTCACGCAACCGGCGACGGCGGCATTCCGCCACGGGAAGCCACACAGCAGGGTTTACGACGCATCATGACCCTGGGTGGTGCTTACGGCACAAGAAACTACACGGTGAAAGATCTGCGCGACCAGAAAGGCAAACGCACCCTGGTCGAAACCCTGCCGTTTTCTACTGACGAAGCCATTGCAGCGGAACAAGCTGGCATCGATACGATGAAAGTCCGTTTTGATCCAAACCATCCCGAGCTGGCAGCTGCGATACGTCG
>JBAUID010000113.1:0-2324 GCA_049680625.1 Burkholderiaceae bacterium
TCGCATTGCACACAAATTAACTAGATCAACATCCATTCAAGCTGTCGGCAATCTTGACTGACCTCGATGCGGCATGGGGGTGAAACTTCAATGGGGGGAATGAGATTCCTAATTCCGCTCTGGGCACTTAGCACGTATTCGTTGCGCCGCACAATGAAAGTCGGCTTTGAAGTGATCACCTTCCCATCAAAGGGGCGAAATACACACCTCGGGTAATGGCGCAATCGGCCAATACCGGCCATTAATGGGCAAGAATTTTCAGCTCATCAGCAAGAAGGAAGCTCACGTACTAGTTCAACGGGACACAAGCGCCCTTTACAGCGCTTTGTGCGCGTCAGCGCAGGCTCTTCGCGGTGGATATCTTGTCCGCCAATTCCGGAGTAATCGTCATTGGCTTAAACGGACTCACGTTCGAACCACCCGTGTTTCCGTGCGGCACTAAACCAATACTTGTTTTCGTGGCGGCTCCAACTATTCGAAACAGTTGACCCAGAACTTCTTTCACACTGCGCTGACGCAGTCCCCAGACCAGCATTTCCACATGTACTCGCGTGTGCAAAGTAGTGGATTCCTGCCCGAGCACATGAGCTCGTTCAAGACTTAAAAATGCGGCCTCGGGCAAACCTTGTTTCAATGACAACCGAGCTATTGAAATTTCAGCATCCACGTGCGGCTTAATGTTCCGGTAGTACGTATTCGATCTCAAAGCGGTTACCCGTTGGGAATTTAGTGTGTTGAGTGGCAAAGGCGATGATCACCCAGCGACGCGAGCACATAGCAGTCTTTCGATGCGCCTTTGCCGTTGCATCCATCGGCGACACGCTTAAGTTCGCCTTCAAGTGATTTCAGCTTTCTGAGTTTCTCCCGCACTAATGACAACTGCTCTTGAGCGATTTCAGTCGCCCTATCGCACGAGTGGTCTGGGTTTTCCTCAAGTTCAATTAGCGACGATATTGCGTCAATCGAAAACCCAAGTTCACGGGCGTGCTTGATAAAGGATAACCGTTCGAGTCCTGCTGAACTGTAGCGGCGCTGGTTGCCATCGGTGCGATACGGTTCGGGTAGCAAACCGGTCTGCTCGTAGTACCGAATGGTTGGAACCTTGACACCGGTTCGTTTGGAAAGCTCTCCGATCGAGAACATGTTAATTACCTCTTGACCCTCTAGTTACTAGAGGTTTTATCCTAAGGGGCATCGAAAATCAAGGGGTTATCGCATGAGTGGTTGCTGTGGGCACGACACAAAGTTTGATGGCGTCTCAGACGACTATAAACGGCGCCTCTGGATCGTCATTGCAATCAATGCGGCAATGTTCATCGTAGAAATGAGCGCCGGTCGCGTAGCCCAATCGCAGGCGCTACAGGCGGACGCACTGGACTTTCTGGGCGATGCACTGACCTATGGCATATCGTTGGCGGTCATTGGTGCGTCAGTGCGCACCCGAACGAACGCGGCGCTTGCCAAGGGTTTCAGTTTGCTGTTGATGGGCGGGTGGGTATTCGGATCTACCGTTTACCGGATCTACAGTGCCCAAGTGCCGGACGCCCAGGTCATGGGCGCCATAGGTGCGCTGGCTTTGGCTGCAAACGTGGCCAGTGTACTGATCCTGCTCCGGTTCAAAGATGGCGACGCCAACGTGCGGTCGGTTTGGCTGTGCTCGCGAAACGACGCAATCGGAAACGTAGCGGTAATGGTGGCGGCGTTGGGCGTTTGGGGATCCACGTCTCATTGGCCAGATCTTATCGTCGCCGCGCTGATGGCGTCGCTGTTTCTCACGTCAGCCGTTCAAATCGTTCGACAAGCGCTGAGCGAACGACGAGCAAGCGTTGAAGTTTCCAGCGTGTTAGTTGGTAATCGGGATAGGGGCTAATGGCATGTTGATCACATTTGCAATGACTCTGGGCGTAGCCGTGCTGGCAGTCATTTGCTTGCTATCAATCGGAAAGTTTTTTGTGCAGGGCTTTGAGTTCTGGCCACCTCCCAGTCCTGACTCCTGGCAGCACAGCGTCTTTCGTTGGCTGTTCCGGGTATTTTTTGTGACGCTTATTGTCTTGAGCGTGTTGGACTTTCAGTCCGGCAGTGTTTGGCGATATCTGATCGGTGCAGCGCTGTTTCTTGTCGGCTTCGGACTAGCGGTGCATTGGACCGGTTTTTTGGGGTGGCGCGATGCTTTTGGCGATCCAACTACACTGAGATCGACGGGACCATTTGCATGGAGCCGTAACCCCATCTACGTGGTGTCCATAGTCGGTATGGTCGGATGGGGCTTGGCCATCGGATCTACTAACGTATCAGTGCTACTTGCGGCCTGGGCAGCACTTTAT